>NZ_JBEZFY010000008.1:0-332012 GCF_040649765.1 Micromonospora sp. NPDC048894
CTCCGAGGTGAACCTGTCCCCCGTCAACTGCATCCCATCACCCGAGTCACCCGCAAACCGGATCACCACCCGGTCCAACTGACGGATCTGCTTGGTCACGCCTGCACCTCGCTTCGCTCGGCCCCGCCGCGCGCGCGGCTGCACATGATGGTGACCCCGCCTTGCCCGGCCACGCGACCTCCCTGATGCGCCGCTGCGCGGTCCGCCCGTGGGCGGGCCCCGGCCCGCTGTCGTCTCTCGCTCCGAGCCTACGTCCCGGGCTTAGGGTCTCCTTGGTGGAGGTCCGACACCTGGGAAACTGGTCGAGGACATCTGGGAGACTATGCGGTGATTTGCGATGGCCGCCGTAATTGAGATCACCGCCCCACTCGTGGCGCCCCGCCGGTCAGCCGGAGCGCTCCGTCGCCGACGGCTCCGTCGCCCGCCCGGCCGTCCACCGTCGTAGCGAGCCGGTGGCCAGCCCGAGCGCCAGCGCCACCAGCAGGACGGAGGCCACGATCAGCCCGAGCGCGGTCCGCTGGGCGGAGGACATCGCGCTGACGTCCACCGACCCGCCCTGCGCCGCGATCAACCCCTGCGAACCGGTCGGCGCGGGAGCACCCACCGGGGAGGTGGCCAGCGCGGCGGCGGCGGTGATCCGGAAGCTCATCTGGACCTGCCGGGTCGGTCCCTGCTCCGGGTCCAGCCAGCCGATCACCGCCCCGGCCAGGGGGGCGTCGCGCTGGGCGTCCGGGGTGGCGGCGACCGTGAACCGGAGCGTCCGGGTCTGCCCCGCCGGCACGACGTCCAGGTCGCAGCGGGTCCGCGTCGGCGACATCGACGCACAGCCGGCCGGCGGGCTCAGCACGCTGACCCCGGCCGGCAACAGCACGTCGACCCGTCCGGCGGCGTCCACCCTGCCGGTGTTGCCCAGGTGGGCCGCCAGCGCGGTGGGGCCGCCGCCGATGTCGAAGACCACCTCCTCGGCGTCCAGCAGTATCCCGGGCACCGGCGGGCCGGGTGGGAAGAGGACCGCGAAGCCCTCGTGGTCCTGCGTGGTGTCACCGGCGTCCGGCCCGGTCGCGGTGACCCGTACCGTGCCGCTGAGGGGCATCTGCCGCCAGGCGGTGCCGCTGACCCGGACCTGGATCAGGCTGCTGAACCGGTCGCCGGGCGCGGTGGTCCACTCGCCGCACTGCCAGCCGCCGTCACCGGCCGCCGCGCAACCCGGCGTCCCGGCGTCGGTGAGCCCGGCCGGCAGCGTGTAGGCCAGCCGCAGCCGTTCCGGCACGACGCCGGTGTTGGTGACCGTCACCTGCAGGGTGGCGACCGTGCTCCGGGCACTCCAGTACCGGTCGTCGAGGGTGATGTCCCCGGTGGTGACCTGGACCCCGACCCGACCGCCACCCGGCTGGGCGGGGTTCGGCCCGGAGGGTCGCGCGGACCGGGTGGGCAGCGGCGGCCTCGGGGTGGGAGTGGTGCTCGGCGTGCCGGCGGCCGTCGGCACCGGCGCCGACGTCGTGCCGGTCGGCTCGGGTGCGCCGGTCGGAGTCGGGCCCGGCGGCAGCGTCGGCGGCGCGCTGGTCGTGGTCGGTCCGGTCGCCGACGGCTCGACCGGGGGCGTCGGGTCGTCCGTCGGGTCACCGCCGGGGAGCCAGTCGTCGGTCGGGTCGACGGCCACCCGCGTCACGGTGGGGGTCGCCGCCAGGCCCGGTGTCACCCCGAGGGCGACCGCCAGCCCCGCCGCCAACACCGCTCCGACCAGAGCGGGGGTACGCCGGGCGAGGGACCGCCGAACGGTACGCGCGTCCACGCGGGACAATCTGACCTCCGTGACCCTGGGTGAGAGTTCATTATTCGGTAACAGTTGCGGCGGGGCACTAGTACCGGCGGAAAATAATCGGTGACGGGTCCCGGAGCCGCTCGCGTCGTCCCGGCCGGCCCGACGCCCGGTAGGCTCAGCCACCGTGACCGGTTACCTGGGCTCGTACGCGACGCTCGGGCTGCTGCTGCTCGCTGCCGTCCTCTTCTTCGTTACGGCGTTCTCCGCCAACCGGGTGTTACGTCCCGCCCGCCCGGCCGACCCGGCCGGTAAGCGGGCCGGCTACGAGTGCGGCCTCGACCCGGTCGGTGGCGACTGGGCGCAGATGCAGATCCGCTACTACGTGTACGCGTACCTTTACGTGCTCTTCGCCGTGGAGGCGGTCTTCCTCTTCCCCTGGGCGATGGTCTTCGACCGGCCCGGCTTCGGTGCGGTGACGGTCGCCGAGATGGGTGTCTTCGTCGCCGTGGTGGCGCTCGGCATCCTCTACGCCTGGCGCAAGCGCATCCTGCACTGGACCTGACCGCCCCCGCCGCCCGGCCGGCGGAGGCGGGGGTCAGCGGGGGCGGGAGTCAGCAGGGGCGGGGCGGCGGCCCGACCACGGCCCGACCACGGCCCGACCACGGCCCGACCACGGCGACGTCGCGGGCGCTCAGGCCAGGCCACGGCGGGTGACGGCGGGCGGCCGGTCGCCCCGGATCGAGGCCACCATGTCGAGCACCCGCCGGGTGGGCAGCACCTGATGGGCGCGGAACACCCGGGCGCCGAGCCAGGCCGACACCGCCGTCGCCGCCAGGGTGCCCTCCAACCGTTGCGCCACCGGCAGGTCGAGGGTCTCGCCGATGAAGTCCTTGTTCGACAACGCCACCAGCAGCGGCCAGCCGGTGTCGGACAGCTCGCCCAACCGCCGGGTGATCTCCAACGAGTGCCTGGTGTTCTTGCCGAAGTCGTGCGCCGGGTCGATCAGGATGCCGTCGGGGCGTACCCCCAGGGACACCGCGCGTTCGGCGAGCCCGGTCACCGTCGTGACCACGTCGGCGACCACGTCGGTGAAGGCGGCCCGGTGCGGCCGGGTCCGCGGGGCCAACCCGCCGGCGTGCGAGCAGACCAGGCCGACACCGGTCTCGGCGGCCACCCGGGCGAGCGCCGGATCGGCCCCGGACCAGGTGTCGTTGAGCAGGTCCGCGCCGGCCGCCACCGCCTCGACCGCCACCTCGGCCCGCCAGGTGTCGATCGAGATGACCACCTCGGGGAACGCGGCCCGCACGGCGGCGATGGTGTCGACCGTCCGGCGGATCTCCTCGGCCACGTCGACCTCGTCGCCCGGCCCGGCCTTCACCCCGCCGATGTCGATGATCTCCGCGCCCTCGGTGACCGCCCGCTGCACCGCGCGCAGGGCGCTGTCCTGCGCGAAGGTGGCACCCCGGTCGAAGAAGGAATCCGGCGTTCGATTGACGATCGCCATCACCACCGGCTCACCCGGGGCGAAGGTCCGCCCCCCGAGCCGCAGCGCCCCGGACAATTCAGCCTCCCGCAGGTCACCGGCCGGACGACCCGGCCGATGCCGACGCTAGCCGGTCGCCCGCCCCCGCCCTCGGGCCGGTTCGGCACCCGCTACCCGCACCGCTGCGGGCCGGGTAGCGCCAGAAGATCGGTGACGATGATGGTGGTTGGGGTCGCTCCGGAGGGTGTCGCCGTGCCACGATCTCCTCATGGGTCAGACTCTGCTCATTCTGGTCGTCGCGTTGACCGTGGCGGCGGTCGTGTTCGGCGTGACGGTGCTGATCTCGGGTCGGGACGGGCTCGCCCCCGCCGAACCCGACGGCAGAGCCGTCCCGCTGCCCGGCGGCCGGCCCCTGCGGGAGTCGGACGTCGGCGCGCTGCGCTTCGACACCGCCCTGCGCGGCTACCGGATGGACCAGGTCGACCAGGCGATGCGCCGGGCCGGCTACGACATCGGTTACAAGACCGAGCTGATCGGGGTGTTGGAGGCCGAGATCACCGCGCTGCGGGAGGGCCGTACCGACGACGCCGACGTGCTGCGCCGTACCCGGGAGGAGGCCGTGGGCACCCCGCCCGACGGCCCCCCGGCGACGCCCGCCGCCGAGGCACCCGGCCCGGAGGACGGCCCGACCGTCGAGGTCGGGCCTGCGGACCCGGTCCCCGCGCCGACGACCTCCGGGGCCGGGGCGACCGGCGACCGCACCGACACCGACCATGCGGATGACCGCACCGACAGCGACCAGCCCGGGACCGACAAGCCCGATACCGACAAGCCCGGGACCGACCGGGCCGAGGGTGCCGCCGCGGACCGCCCCGGCGGTGCGGTGGTCCGGTCGGAGCCGGTGTGACCGGACCCGGCCCGGCCGGTGGTGGGGTGGCCGACGAGGCCGCCCAGCCCGGCGCGGGCGAGTTCACCGCCACGGTGATCGTCAACGCTCCCGCCGCGCGGGTCTTCGCCGCGCTGACCGACTGGGAGGGGCAGTCCGACTGGATCCCGTTGACCCGGGTGCGGGTGGTCGAGGGCGACGGCGGGGAGGGCAGCCTCGTCGAGGCGGTCACCGCGCTCGGCCCGGCCGTGCTACGCGACGAGATGCGGGTGGTCCGGGTCGACGCCCCGTACGAGGTGGGTGTGGTGCACTGCGGCAGGCTGCTGCGTGGCCCCGGCGTGCTGCGGTGCACCCCGCTGGCCGACGACCGTACGCAGGTGGTCTGGCACGAGTGGTTCCACCTGCCCGGCGGGTCGGCCGGGCGGGTCGCCTGGCCGTTGCTCTGGCCCGGTTCCAAGGCCAGCCTGACGCTGGCGCTGAAGCGTTTCGCCCGCCTGGTCGAGGCCGGCCGCCTGCCCCGCCCGCCCACGCCCTGACGCCCCGCAGCGCGGCCGGCCGGGTCGCGTCACCCGGCCCCGATGCCGGGTGTCAGGCCCCTGGCCTAGCGTGTGACGGGTGACTGACCTGGTGACCGGCCCCGACGGCCTGCCCCGCTGCGCCTGGGGGGCGAGCACCCCGGACTACGCGTTCTACCACGACACCGAGTGGGGTCGGCCGGTGCGGGGCGACGACGCCCTCTACGAGCGACTCACCCTGGAGGCGTTCCAGTCCGGGCTGTCCTGGCTGACGATCCTGCGCAAACGCCCCGCGTTCCGGCTCGCCTTCGCCGACTTCCGGATCGAGCGGGTCGCCACCTTCGGCGACGCGGACGTGACCCGGCTGCTCGCCGACGCGGGCATCGTCCGCAACCGTGCCAAGATCGAATCGGCGATCGTCAACGCCCGCGCCGCACTGGCCCTGCCCGAGGGGCTCTCCGCGCTGCTCTGGTCCCATGCGCCGGCACCCCGGCCGACCCGGCCCGGGTCGTTCGCCGAGGTGCCGGCGACCACCCCGGAGTCCGTCGCGCTGGCCAAGGCGCTCAAGAAGCGGGGCTTCCGCTTCGTCGGCCCCACCACGGCGTACGCGCTGATGCAGGCCACCGGCATGGTCGACGACCATCTCGCGGGCTGCCACGCCGGCACCGTCTCCTCCCGTGATGGGATGGCTCCATGACCGTGACCGACCATCGCAGCACCGGCCCGACCGACGTCGACGGCGGGCCGGGCGGCGACGCCTGGGCGGTGCTGCTCCCGGCCGGGCGGTACGACGCCGAACGCCTCGTCCACCATGACACCCTGGAGCTGACCGTCCCGCCCGGTGTGCCCGCCCCCCGCCCCGGCGACCCGGTGGCGGTGCTGGCCGACGAGCCGTCCCGGCTGGTGGCGCTGGGCCGGGTGGCCCGCCTCGACGGGGAGACGCTGCTGGTGACCTACACCCGGCGGTCGTTCGACGCGCCGGTGCCGACCGGGCAGGTGAGCGTCGCCGGGCCGGTCACCCCGCTCGCCCCGGGCACCTACCGTGAGCTGGCCGACCGGCTCGGCCCGCCGCCGCCCCGCCGGACCTGGCTGGTCAGCCTCGACCTGCCGATCGAGGCCGAGTCGCCGGCCGAGGCGGTCCGGCTCTTCTGGTCGTACGTGCGGGAGTTGGGTCCGGCGGAGCTGCCCGCGTTCGTCTCGCCCAGCGGCGACGAGTTGGCCATGCAGGCGTTCGTGCTGGGCGTCGAGGCCAACCAGGACCCGGAGGAGGACGACTAGCCACCCGCCGACCGGGTATGGGCGCTCGGGTGCCGGCAGCCGGTCGGCGGGGTGAGGGAGAGCCGATGCGGTTCCAGGACAAGGTCGCGTTCGTCACCGGTGGTGCCTCGGGGCTCGGGGAGGCCACCGCCCGTCGGTTCGCCGCCGAGGGGGCCCGGCTGGTGATCGCCGACATCAACGCCGAGGGTGCCCAGCGGGTGGCCGCCGAGCTGCCCGACGCGCTCGCGGTGACCGTCGACACCGGTGACGCCGACGCGGTGGAACAGGGCATCGCCGACACGGTGCGGCGTTACGGCCGGCTCGACGTCATCTTCAACAACGCCGGCATCGACGGCCGGCAGCAGCCCCTGCACGAGATGGACGTGGACAACTGGCAGAAGGTCCGGCGGATCAACGGTGACGGCGTGTTCCACGTGCTCAAGTACGGCATCGAGGCGATGCTGCGGGGTGGTGGGGGTGCGATCGTCAACACCTCGTCCACGACCGGCCTGGCGGCGCAGGAGAACATCTCCCCGTACACCTTCACCAAGGCCGGCATCGTGGGGCTGACCCGGTCGGCGGCGGTGGAGTACGCGGCCCGCAACATCCGGGTCAACGCGGTCGCTCCCACGGTGGTGATGACCCCGCTGGTGCAGCACTTCATCGACAGCGCCCCCGACCCGGCGCAGATGCGGGCCCGGATGGAGTCGTTCAACCCGAAGCCGGGCATTCCCACCCCGGACGACGTGGCCGGTGTGGTGCTCTTCCTCTGCTCCGACGACGCCACCTGGATCACCGGCCACACCGTCCCCATCGACGGCGGTTACGTGGCCCGATGACGGCCGACCGGATGTCGTCCGGGATCCGCGTCACCGCCACGGCGTGGCCGGCACGGTGTCCCGGGTCGGTCCACCCGGCCCGGGACACCGTGCCGGTCCGACGCTCAGTTGCCCTGGAAGACGGGCTTCTGCTTGTTGACGAAGGCGGTGGTGGCGGCCCGGTGGTCGGCGGTGGCCCCGCAGATCGACTGGGCCTGCGCCTCGGCGGAGAGGGCGTCGGCGAGGGTGCCGGCGTCGGCGATGGACAGCTGCCGCTTGATCGCCCCGTACGCGACGGTCGGGCCGGCGGCGAGCCGGGCGGCCAGCTCGTGTGCGGTGGGCAGCACCTGCTCGTCGTCGTCGACCAGCCGGGTGAGCAGACCCAGCCGGGTCGCCTCGGCGGCGTCCACCGGCTCGGCGAGCATCAGCAGCTCGACGGCCTTGGCGTGGCCGACCAGCCGGGGCAGCGTCCAGGACGCCCCGGTGTCGGCGGCGAGGCCCACCCCGGCGAACGCCATCAGGAACTTCGTCTTCGGCCCGCCGATGCGGAAGTCGGCCAGGAACGCCAGCGAGGCGCCCGCCCCGGCGGCCATGCCCCGGACCGCGGCGACCACCGGTTTGGGCAGGTTGGCCAGCCGGGCGGCGATCGGGTTGTAGTGCGCCCGGACGGTGTCCAGCGGGTCGCGGCCCGGCGACTCCAGGACCTGGACGTGCTCGCGCAGGTCCTGCCCGGCGCTGAACGAACCGCCCGCCCCGGCCAGCACCACGGCCCGGCAGGACCGGTCGGTCTCCAACGCGGCCAGGGCGTCCCGCAGGGCCTCCTTGAGCGCCACGTCGAGCGCGTTCATCGCGGTGGGGCGGTTCATGGTCAGGGTGACCACGCCATCGGTGCGGTCGACGAGCAGCGGCTCGGTCACGTCTCTAACGGCCCTTCTGTCGGGGGACCCGGTTGCCGGCGTCGAGGCACTGCTCGACGTACCGGTCGGCGGCCGGCCGGAGCCGGGCGGCGTGCCGGTCGAAGAAGCTGGCGGCGGCGGTGCCGGGCCAGCGTTCGGGGAGCAGTGCCGGAGGGAGTTGAGGGTCCTGGAACAGGAAGGTACGCCACGCGTGCACCAGCCGGAACCGGGCCGCGTACGCCTCCTCGTCGCCGCTGCGCACGGTCACCCCGGCCAGTTGGGCGCGCTGTTCGGCGACGAACCGTTCGTAGGCGTGCCCGATCTCGCGGAGGTCCCAGGCTCGGCGGACCACTCCCATCGCGCCGGGGGTGCCGGCGGCGTGGGCGGCGGTGAACCGCTCGTAGCGCACCCCGGCCTCCTCCAGCAGCACGTCGACGTCCTCGCTGGCCCGGGTCGCCACCCAGGTGTGCTCGTCGAGGGTGCCGTAGCCGAGGAAGCTGAGGTTGGCGGCGAGCCGCTGCCGGTCCCGGCGGGCGGTCGGGGTCGCCAGGACGAGCAGGTCGAACCGCCCGTCCCAGGTGATCCGGCCGGTCCGGTAGATTCGGGCGGCGGCCTCGTCGAGCCGACGGACCGCCTTCGGTGTGATCGAGTAACCCGGGCCGGAGGCGAGCCGCAGGGGCTCCAGCCAGCCCTGGCGGACCATCCGGGACACGGCGGTCCGCACGGCCGGGGGAGCGACGCCGAGCGGGGCCAGCAACTTCACCAGGGCGGCGACCGGTGCGCGCCCACCTCTCGTGCGGAGATGGTCGCCGTAGAGGTCGAAGAGTGCCGACCGTGCCTGCATGACCGCACATTGTGACAGGCCTTCTCAAGATAAGCTAGGTGCTGTTACATCAATGCCGCTCCGGTTTGGGTCCGGCGGTGTTCATCAGGGAAAATCGTGGTCGACGCCCCCGCGTACCTTGCGGGTGGTCAGCACGAAGTGGCTGTGGGGCAGTACACCGACCCTGATGTTCAGGTCTGAGGGGAGACAACATGGCGGCGATGAAGCCGCGGACGGGCGACGGTCCGCTGGAAGTCACCAAGGAGGGTCGGGGCATCGTCATGCGGGTCCCGCTGGAGGGCGGTGGCCGGCTCGTCGTCGAGATGACTCCCGACGAGGCCAACGCGCTCGGTGACGCGCTGAAGGCGGCTGCCGGCTGATCGGCCGACACTCCGTGCGGTGCCGCGCGGAAGGTCCTGGTCCCTGAGTCACCGGCACTGCCGGTGACTCAGGGACTTCGTCTGTCCCACGCGGGTCGTCGAGGTCCCGCACCACGAATTTTCCCGGAGGTACGGTCCAGCGTGCTCGCCATCAGTCTCGCCGTCACCACCGACGGGCCGGACGTCCTCGTCCTGCCCGTCCGCGCCGCCACCGCACCGGACGACGCCGCGCCGTCGCTGGTCGCCACCGCACCACCACCCGCCGACGAGGTGCGGGGCGAGGCGGAGGCACTGCTGCCGGTGACCCGGTTGACCGGCCGGGCCGGCGAGACACTGACCCAGCTGCGTCCCGGCCGTACCCCGGTCCGGCTGCTGCTGCTCGGCGTGGGTGACGGCGGGGAACGGGCCTGGCGGACGGCGGGCGCCGCCCTGGCCCGGGCCGCCGTAGATGAGACACATGTCACGTTGGCGCTGCCTGTCGACGTGCCGGCCGGGGTGGTCCGGGCCCTCGTCGAAGGGCTGCTGCTCGCCTCGTACCGGTTCCGGCTGACCGAGGCGGGGCCGACGCCCGCACTGGCCGGGGTGACCCTGCTGACCGCCGCGCCGGACGCGTACACCGGGGCGGTCGAGACGGCCCGGACCACCGCCGCGATGACCCGGCTCGCCCGGGATCTCACCAACACCCCCTCCGCGGTGAAGAACCCGGAGTGGTTCGCCGCCCAGGTGGCCGACGCCGCCGCCGACCAACCCGACCTGCACCTGCGGGTACGCGGGCCGCAGGAGCTGGCGGACGAGGGCTTCGGCGGCATCGTCGCCGTCGGTGCCGGCTCGGCCAGCGGCCCCCGCCTGGTCGAGCTGGACTGGCGGCCGGCCGACGCCCGGCTGCATGTCGTGCTGGTCGGCAAGGGGATCACCTTCGACACCGGCGGCATCTCGATCAAGCCGGTGCCGGCGATGAAGCTGATGCGCAAGGACATGGCCGGTGCGGCGGCGGTCGTCGCGGCCACCCTCGGCGCGGCGGCGCTGCGGCTGCCCGTGCGGGTCACCGCCCTGACCCCGTTGGCCGAGAACATGGTCAGCGGGGCCGCGTTCCGCCCCGGCGACATCATCCGGCACTACGACGGCACGACCAGCGAGAGCACCAACTCCGACGCGGAGGGCCGGCTGGTGCTCGCCGACGCGCTCGGCTACGCGGCCCGGGAACTCCGCCCCGACCTGCTGATCGACCTGGCCACCCTGACCGGGGCCAACGCGGTGGCGTTGGGCAAGCGGACCGGCGCGCTCTACAGCGAAAACGACGAGCTGGCCGCCGCCGTGCTGGCCGCCGTGGCCGACGCCGGTGAGGCGGCCTGGCGGATGCCGCTGCCCGCCGACTACCTCGAACACCTGGGCAGTGACCTGGCCGACCGGCACAGCTCCCCGGACCGGGGTGCCGGCTCGGTGATGGCCGCGCTCTACCTGCGCGAGTTCACCGGTGAACTGCGGGACCGTTGGCTACACGTCGACATGTCCGCGCCGTCCTGGGCCGACGGCGACGACGCGGAGCTGACCCGGGGCGCGACCGGCTGGGGTGTCCGGGGCCTGCTGCGCTGGCTGGCGACGCTGGACTGAGCGGCCGCCGGGCCGGGTGCCCGCCCCGCGTCCCGACGCGGTCGGCGCCCGGTCGCCGGTCGGCGCCCGGTCGCCGGTCAGCACTTGACCGCGGCCAGCAGGCCGTGGCCGACCGGGAGCAGGGCCGGGATCCACTGCTCGGCCTCCCGGATCGCCTTGACCGTCTCCCGCATGGTCACCGTCTCGGCGTCCCGGGCGGCCGGGTCGCCGATCCGGCCGCTGGCGAAGCCGCCGTTGAGGGCGAGCACCCCACCGGGGCGCAGCAGCCGCAGGGCGGCGTCGACGTACGCGGCGGAGCCGGTCGCCTCACCGTCCACGAAGACCAGGTCGTACGCGCCGTCGGCGAGCCGGGGCAGCACGTCCAACGCCCGCCCGGTGATGATCCGGGTGCGGCCGGACGGGAAACCCGCCTCGACGAGGATCCGCCGGGCGATCCGCTGGTGCTCGATCTCGACGTCGATGGTGGTGAGCACCCCGTCGGCGCGCATCCCGCGCAGCAGCCACACCCCGCTGACCCCGGTGCCGGTGCCGATCTCCACCACCGCGCGGGCGTTGCCGGCGGCGGCGAGCAGGCGCAGTGCCGCCCCGGCCCCGGGGGTGACCGCGTCGAGGCCGACCTCCCGGGCGAGGCTACGGGCGGTGGCCAGCACGATGTCCTCGCCGACGTACGACTCGGCGAACTGCAACGACTGCGCCGTCGGGCTGCCGGAACTGGCGACCGTGGCGATGGGACACCTCCGGGCGGTGGCGATGGTGCGAGGGGCGGGTGGGCGGTATGAGCCTAGAGGCGAGGTACTTTCCGCGCAGCCGCGAGTCCACCCCTGGCGGTTCCGGCGGGGCGGAAGCCGCCGTGGACGGCTCCGCCCGGGGCGGGAGTTGCCCGTGGCCGCCGGCTTGCCCGTGCTGGGTGCCGGAAGGTCAGTGGCTACCCCGGGGAAGGTCGGCGGCGGCCCGGGGAAGGCCAGTGGCGGCCCGGGGGAAGGCCGGCGGCGGGCGGTCGCGGCCGGGCAACAGCTGACTGCGTCCGGCGCATCCGTGCAATCCTGGATGCGGTGCCCCCTGCGCCGTGACCGCCACCCCCGGTCGTGGCCCGGGGCACCGGGGGACGGACTGGGAGGCACCGACGTGACCGACGGCTGGGACTGGCGAGCGCCCGGCGGGACTCCGGGGTCGGCGGGGCCGCCCCCCGGTCCGCCGCAGACGGGCCCGACGACGCCGTACGGCGGTCCGCCGTCGTCCGGCGGCCACGGCGGGTCGGCGTCGCCGTGGTGGTCCGACGCGCTCGCCGACCCGTGGCGGGACCCGTACGCCCCGTCGGCGGTCGTGCTGCCGAGCGTGCCGGCCCCCGGGGCGGCCCCGGAACCGGTCACCGACCCGGATGCGCCGGGCCGGCCGAAGCTGCGCCAACTGCTGATCGTCCCGTTGATCGTCGCGTTGCTCGCCGGCACCCTGGGCGGTGCCCTCGGTTATGCCTTCGCGGTGCGCGGCGGGGTCGGCGGTGGGGTCACCCTGGGGGCTCCGGGCGAGGGTCCGGCTCTGGCCCAGCGTCGCCCGGACTCGCTGGCCGGGGTCGCCGGTCGGGTCCTGCCCAGCGTGGTGACCATCCGGGTGGCCAGCCTGGGCGGCACCAGCGAGGGGTCCGGGTTCATCGTCAGCGCCGACGGTTACGTGGTCACCAACGACCACGTGGTCGCCGACGGCACCGGCCGGGCGTCGGTGACCTTCAACGACGGCAGCAGCTCCCCGGCGACGGTGGTGGGTCAGGACCCGGAGTCGGACATCGCGGTGATCAAGGTGAACCGCAAGGGCCTGCGGCCGATCGAGTTCGGTGACTCCGAGTCGCTCGCGGTGGGGGACCCGGTGCTGGCCATCGGCTCGCCCCTGTCGCTGGCGAACACGGTGACCGCCGGCATCATCAGCGCCCTGGACCGCACCATGCAGGCGGGGGAGCCCGGCGGGCCGGTCCGCTACTACGCCGCGATCCAGACCGACGCGGCCGTCAACCACGGCAACTCGGGTGGCCCGCTGGTCGACTCGGCCGGCCGGGTGATCGGGGTGAACTCGACGATCAGGTCGCTGGTCGCGGAGGGGCAGGAGGCGGGGAACATCGGGCTCGCCTTCGCCATCCCGATCAACCAGGCGAAGCGGATCACCCAGGACATCATCGGCACCGGCAAGGCCCGGCGTACCGTGATCGGGGCCCAGGTCGCCGGCACCGGGACCGCCACCCGGGCCGGCACCGGCGTGCGCCTGGCGGCCGTGGAACCGGCCGGCCCGGCGGCGGCGGCGGGCCTGCAGACGGGCGATGTCGTCCTGCGGCTCAACGGGCGGCCGATGAACGAGCCGACCGACCTGATCGCCCTGGTCCGCAAGTTCGCCCCGGGGTCGGTGGTGACGGTGGAGTACCGGCGTGGTTCGACCCGGCAGAACGCCTCGGTGACGCTTGCCGCGGATGCCAAGTGAGGGCCGGTCACCCCCTCCCGAAGCGGGGCCTGACGTGCGTAGTCTTGGTACGACGCGACGAGGAGGCCCCGCGGTGCTCGACAACCTGAACTGGTGGGAGATCGGCGTACTGCTGCTCCTGGCGTTGCTGATCTTCGGGGACCGGTTGCCCAACGTCATCAGCGACGGCCTGCGGATGGTGCGCAACCTGCGCAACATGGCCCGCAACGCGACCGGTGACCTGAGCCGTGAGCTGGGCACCGACATCCAGCTGGAGGATCTGCACCCGAAGGCGTTCATCCGCAAGCACCTCCTCAGCGAGGAGGACGAGCAGGCGATCCGCAAGCCCCTCCAGGGTGTCTACGACAATCTGCGGGCGGATGTCACCGGGGTGCACGAGGAACTCAAGGACATCGCCGACCGGGTCGACCCGCGCGCCGCCGTCCGGCGGAGCACCGCGACGAGCACCGCCGCCGTTCCTGCTCCCGCGCCGGCCCCCCGCCCCAGCTACGACGACGCCACCTGACGTTCTGATCCACTCGGTGCTGGGCCGGTTGCGGTGTCCCCGGCCGGGGACACCGCAACATCGGCTCACATGAGTGGACCACCCCTGCCCGCCGGGGCGGGTGTGGTCAGCGGCCGGCGGGGGTGAGACCCAGCGGCTTGCCGAGCAGCGACTCGCGACGTACCGCCAGCCGGTCGGCGACCTGGCGCAGCGCCTTCGCGGCGGGCGCGTCCGGTGCGGACAGCACGATCGGGATGCCGGCGTCGCCGCCCTCACGGACCCGGGTGTCCATCGGGATCTGCCCCAGCAGCGGCACCTGCGCGCCGATCGTCCGGGTCAGCGACTCGGCCACCTCCTGGCCGCCACCGGCGCCGAAGACCTCCATCCGGGAACCGTCCGGCAGCTCCAGCCAGGACATGTTCTCGATGACACCGACGATCCGCTGGTGGGTCTGCAGGGAGATCGCGCCGGCCCGCTCGGCGACCTCGGCGGCTGCGGCCTGCGGGGTGGTCACCACCAGGATCTCGGCGTTCGGCAGCAGCTGGGCGACCGAGATGGCGATGTCGCCGGTGCCCGGGGGCAGGTCGAGCAGCAGGACGTCCAGCTCACCCCAGTAGACGTCACCGAGGAACTGCTGCAACGCCCGGTGCAGCATCGGGCCGCGCCATACCACGGCCGCGTTGCCCGGGGTGAACATGCCGATCGAGATGACCTTCACGCCGTTCGCCTGCGGCGGCATGATCATGTCTTCCACCCGGGTGGGCTTGCCGTCCGCGCCGAGCATCCGGGGCACCGAGTGGCCGTAGATGTCGGCGTCGACCACACCGACGGACAGGCCCCGGGCGGCCAGCGCGGCGGCCAGGTTGACCGTGACGCTGGACTTGCCCACGCCGCCCTTGCCGCTGGCCACCGCGTAGACCCGGGTGCGGGAGCCGGGCTGGGCGAACGGGATCACCGCCTCGTCGGTGCTGCCGCCGCGCAGCTTGCCCTGCAACTCCTGCCGCTGCTCCGGGCTCATCACCCCGAAGTCGATCTCGACGCCGGTCACCCCGGGCACCGCGCCGACGGCGGCGGTGATGTCCCCGCGCAGCTTGTCCTTCAGCGGACAGCCGGCCACGGTGAGCAGCAGCCCGACCCGGACCACGCCGTCCTCGCCGATCTCGGCGGAGCGGACCATGCCGAGGTCGGTGATGGGCCGGCGGATCTCCGGGTCGTTGACGGTGGCCAGCGCGGCCTGGATCGCGTCGGAGAGGGTGCTGACGGGAGCTGACATGCGGGCAATGCTACGTCGGCCGGGCGGGACGACCGCCGGCAGCGGGGCCGGGTGTGAGCGAATCGATCGGTCGGTCCGGCCCGCCCCGCTCCACGGACAAACCTGGACGATCAGGTACGGGGCCCGCTGGCGCTCCGGCCCGCGACAAGCGGGTCACCGACGCGGGGTCGACCCCCGGTCGGGCCGCCGCCAGCCCACCCGTGCCGGTCCGGCGTCGCGGGCTCAGCTCTCCGGGCGGTGGCCGTCGCGCACGTAGTCGCCGTCGAGATCGTCCCGGGGCTCGTCGAGCGGCGGCTCACCACCCCCGGAGCGTCCCTCACCCCCGGATCGTCCCTCACCACCTCCGGGGCGTGCGGTAGGCCGGTCCAGCTGCCGCAACTCCCGCTTCTGCCGGCGCTGCGCCGCCGCGTCCAGCTCCTCGGCCAACCGGACCAGCTCGGAACGGAGGAAATCCCGGGTGGCCACCTCGCCCAGGGCGATCCGCAGCGCGGCGACCTCCCGGGCCAGGTACTCGGTGTCCGCCTTCTGCATGGTCGCCCGGCGGCGGTCCTCCTCCAGCGCCACCCGGTCCCGGTCCGTCTGCCGGTTCTGCGCGAGCAGGATCAACGGGGCCGCGTAGGACGCCTGCAACGACAACACCAGGGTCAGGAACGTGAAGGTGTACGGGTCGAAGCGCAGGTCCGCCGGGGCCAGGGTGTTCCAGCCGAACCACAGGGCGATCACCACCGTCATGTAGACGATGAAGTTCGCCGTACCCATCCCCCGGGCGATCCCCTCCGACCAGCGCCCGAACGCCTCCGGGTCGAACCGGGGCAGCTGGACGCCCCGGGGCTCGCGCGGCTGGTCCAGCCGTTCGGCCCGTCGTTGGTCAGCCATCGGTGCCACCGCCCGTCGGCCCGGCCACCGCGGCGGAGGACCCTGCGTCGTCGTCGTCGGACGGGGTGGTCACGGCGTCCCGGTCCCGCCAGTCCCGGGGCAGCGAGTGGTCCAGCACGTCGTCGACGGTGACCGCGCCGACCAGCCGGTTGTTCCGGTCGACCACGGGCATCGCCACCAGGTCGTAGGTGGCCATCCGGCGGGTTATCTCCGGCAACGGGGTGGTCGGGCGCAGCGGGTCGATGTCGTTGATCACGATCCCGCCGAGCAGGTCGGCCGGGGGTTCGCGCAGCAACCGCTGGAAGTGCACGATGCCCAGGTAACGGCCCGTCGGGGTGGTCATCGGGGCGCGGGTCACGAAGACCTGCGCGGCGATCGCCGGGGAGAGCTGCTCCTCCCTGATCCGGGCCAGTGCCTCGGCGACCGTGGCGTCCGGCGGCAGGATCACCGGCTCCGAGGTCATCACGCTGCCCGCCGTACCGGAGGTGTACTTGAGCAGTTGGCGGACCGGGTCGGCCTCGTCCGGTTCCATCAGGTCGAGCAGCACGTCCTGTTCGGGCGGGGGCAGCTCGTTGAGCAGGTCGGCGGCGTCGTCCGGGTCCATCTCCTCCAGCACGTCGGCGGCCCGCTCCCGATCCAGTGCGGCGAGGATCTCCACCTGGTCGCGTTCGGGCAGCTCGCCGAGCACGTCGGCGAGGCGTTCGTCGTCGAGGGCCGCCGCGACCTCGTTGCGCCGGGCGTCGGGCAGGTCCTGGAGCGCGTTGGCCAGGTCGGCGGGGCGCATGTCCTCCAGCACCGCCAGCAGGTTGGCGGTGCCCCGGTTGTCGGCGATGCCGCTCAGCCCGCGTACCCGGTCCCAGTCGACCTGGTGCAGGTGGCCACGGCGGGTCAACCGGCTGGTCTGCTCGCGGACGGCGACCCGGGACAGCGCCCATTCGCCGCCCCGGCTGCGCTCCATCGCCACGTCCACCACCGCGCCGGGCTGGCCGCCCGGGTCGAGCTGCACCCGCCGGTCCAGCAGCTCCTGGAGGACGAGCAGCTCGTTGGGGCGTTTGGAGAAGCGGCGCAGGTTGAGGGTGCCGCTGCCGAGGACGACCGCGTCGGGGTCGATGGAGGTGATCCGGTTGATGGACAGGAAGATCCGGCGGCGCATCGGCATCTCGGCCACCAGCCCCACCACCTCGGGCGGGCGCTGGGTCGGCCGGATCCGGGCGACCGCGTCGCGAACCCGCCCCACCTGGTCGCCGTTCGGGTCGAAGACGGCGACTCCGGCGAGTCGAGCGATGTAGACCCGGTTCGGCGTACTCACGGCCACCAGCCTAAGCGCCTAGTGTTTATCACCATGTCGACCCTGGCCTACGAGATCGTGGACGTCTTCACCGACCGCCCGTTCGCCGGCAACCCCCTGGCCGTGGTGTTCGGCGCCGAAGCGCTGGCCACCGAGCAGATGCAGGCGCTGGCGATGGAGTTCAACCTGTCGGAGACGGTGTTCGTGCTGCCGCCGACCCAGGTGGGCGCCACCTACCGGGCCCGGATCTTCACCCCGACCGAGGAGCTGCCGTTCGCCGGGCACCCCAGCGTGGGCGCGGCGGTCACCGCCGGTCGCCGGGGGCTGTTCGGGGTCGGGTCGGTCAGTCAGGAGTGCCACGCCGGGGTGCTCCCCCTCGAGGTGACCGCGACGGGAGCCACCCTGACCGGCGGCACCCCCACCCTCGGACCGGAACTCGATCCCGAGCCGCTGCTGGAGATGGCCGGGCTCACCGCCGACGACCACACCGGCCCGGCCCCCCGGGTGGCCGGCTGCGGGCTGGAGTTCCCCTACCTCCCGGTGCGTCCGGACGCGGTGGCCCGCGCCCGGGTCAACGCGGCGGCGGCCCAGCGGTACGGAGTCGAACACGTCAGCGTCTTCTCCTGGGACGCCGACACGCAAACCGCACACGCCCGGGTCTTCGTGCCCGGCCTCGGCATCCCGGAGGACCCGGCCACCGGCTCGGCCGCCCTGGGGTTGGGGGTGTGGCTGGTCGCCAGCGGTCTGCTCCCCGGGGAGGGGCGCAGCGGTTACGCCGTCCGGCAGGGCGCGGAGATCGGCCGCCCGTCCGCGTTGACGTGCACGGTGACCGCCGAGGGCGGGATGGCGGTCGGGACGACCGTGGCCGGCCAGGTGATGCCGGTGGCCCGGGGTGAGATCGTCGTCCCACCGTTCGTGGGCTGACCGCGGTCGGGTGGGAGCTGCGAGAGGATGCGGATGTGACGGACGAGGTGGCTGCCTCCCGGTCGACGCCACTGGTCGACGAGGCGATGAAGAAGGCCGCGGTGGCATGGGTGGGCGTCGCGGACGGGCCGGCGACCGCACTGTGGTGCGTACCCCTGGAGGGGGCGTTGTTCGTGGTCAGCGGGCCGGGGGAGCAGACCGCGCCGGGCCTGGCCGACGCCGACGCCGCCCGGGTGACCCTGCGCGGT
Organism: Micromonospora sp. NPDC048894; assembly: GCF_040649765.1. Taxonomy (NCBI): domain Bacteria; kingdom Bacillati; phylum Actinomycetota; class Actinomycetes; order Micromonosporales; family Micromonosporaceae; genus Micromonospora; species Micromonospora sp. NPDC048894. The sequence goes on from NZ_JBEZFY010000008.1 coordinate 17,988, forward strand.
GACCACGGCGGACGCATCGTGACCTGGCCGGCCCGGGTGACCCGGCTGGCCCCGGGCACCCCGGAGTGGGAGACGTCGGCACCGCTGGTGGCGGCGAAGCGGCTGAACGCCTCCGGCCCGACCGCCGACCTGGTGGCCCGCTGGGCGGCCGACGGCTGCGCGCTGACCCGCCTCGCCCCGGACGGCCCGCCGGACGCCGGGCCGGCCCTGCCGGACGCCTCCCTCGCCGCCGAGCCGCGCGGCGCGGCCGTGGTCCGGGCCACCCGCAAGCCGTTCCGCCTGCACCGGGTCCGCCGCCGCTGACCCACCGCCCGGCGTCCACACCCGCGACGCCGCCCGTGTGAGGATGACGCACCGTGTCCTCCGCTGCCCCGCACCCGCGCCCACCTGTCGATCCGCTGACCGTCGGTGTGCTCGCGATCGCCGTCGCCTCGGTCTCGTCGTCGGCCCCGCTGATCGCCTTCGCGGCGGCTCCCGCGCTGGCCGTCGCAGCGTGGCGGAACCTGCTCTCGGCCGCCGTGCTCGTCCCGTTCACACTGGTCCGCCGGCGGGCCGAGCTGCGCACCCTGACCGTGGGGGCGGGCCGTCGGGAGGGCTGGTACTGCGTGCTGTCCGGGGTGGCGTTGGCCGCGCACTTCGCCACCTGGATGCCGAGCGCCCAGCTCACCTCGGTCGCGGCGGCCACCGCCCTGGGCGCCACCCAGCCGGTCTGGCAGGGGCTGATCGCCCGCTGGCAGGGTCGGCGGCTGCCGTACGCCGTCTGGGTCGGTATCGGGCTGGCGGTGACCGGCGCGGTGCTGGCGACCGGCGCGGACGTCGGCGTCTCCGGCCGGGCCTTCGCCGGTGACCTGCTCGCGGTGGTCGGCGGGATGTTCGCCGCCGTCTACACCGCCTTCGGCGAACGGGCCCGCGCCACCATCAGCACCGCCACCTACACCACCATCTGCTACGGGGTGTGCGCGGTGATCCTGCTGGTCGTCTGCCTGGCCGGCGGGGTACGGCTGCACGGCTACGGCACCAGCACCTGGCTGGCGATCGCCGGGCTGGTGGTGGGGGCCCAACTGCTCGGCCACTCGATGTTCAACCACGCGCTGCGCCGGGTGTCGGCGACCACGATCAGCGTGTTGATCCTGCTGGAGGCGCCCGGTGCGGCACTGATCGCCTGGGCCTGGCTGGGGCAGCTGCCGCGCCCGTTCGCCCTGCCCGGGTTGGCGCTGCTGCTCGCCGGGGTGGCCGTGGTGGTGCTCGGCGGGGCCCGCGCCGGCCGTCGCCCCGCCCCGCCGGCGGTCCCCGCCGACGCCGCCCCGCCCTCCTGAGCGATTCCGCCCAAACCACGGGCAGGGGACCCCGGCACGCGTGAGAGTGCGGGGGGAGGTGGGGCGATGTCGGGGCGCAACGTGGACGACGACCGCAGCGGCACCGTGGTCACCCCGTCGGCCGAGTTCCCGCCGCTCGACCCCGCCGAGGTGGACACCCTGCGCCGGGTCGGCGCGCACTGGCGGACCGGGAGCCGGCCCGCCCTGCCGGTCGACCCGACGCTGGACCGCTACCGGAACCGGCCCGCCCCGGGCCGGTTCAGCCGACTGGCCCCGATCGCGCTGTTCGAGCCGGAGCCGGGTGGCCGGGGCGGGCGGGACGGGTTGATCGCCGCCGAACCGGCGAACCGCCCCGACTCCCACCTCGGCCGACGGCTGGGCCGGGTCCGGCGGGTGGTGCTCGGCCCACCGTTGGCCAGCGCTGCCGTGCTGCACGAGCGGATGCGCAAACTGGTGGCCCTGCCGGTGCTCTCCTCCGACCTGCTCAGCTCGGTGGCGTACGGGCCGGAGGCGCTGCTGACCGTGCTGGTGCTGGCCGGCAGCGGGGCGCTGGGCCTGGCGCTGCCCCTGTCGGCCGGGCTGGTGCTGTTGATGGTGGCCGTCGGGATCTCCTACCGGCAGACCATCCCGGCGTACCCGCACGGGGCCGGGTCGTACCTGGTGGCGGGGGACAACCTGGGGGTCGGGGCGGGGTTGACCGCCGCCGCCGGGCTGATGCTGGACTACGTGCTGACCGTGTCGGTGTCGATCGCCGCCGGCCTGCACGCGGTCACCTCGGCGCTGCCGGGGCTGACGCCGTTCACCGTGCCGCTCGGGGTGCTGGTGATCCTGCTGCTGCTCGCCGGCAACCTGCGCGGGGTACGCACCGCCGGCAACATCTTCGTCCTGCCCACGTACGCCTTCGTGGTCGCCGTGCTGGGGTTGCTGGTGGTCGGCTACCTGCGGGCGGCCGGCCGGGGGTTCACACCGGTGGCCCCGCCGGTCGTGCCGGCGGCAGAGGGTCTGGGCCTGCTGCTGGTGCTGCGGGCGTTCGCCTCCGGGGCGGTGTCGATGACCGGCATCGAGGCGGTCTCCAACGCGGTCCCGGCGTTCCGCCCGACGGAGTGGCGCAACGCGCGGACCACGCTGGGCTGGATGGTGGCGATGCTGGTGGTCCTCTTCGCCGGGCTGACCCTGCTGATCCACCTGGCCGGTCTGGTGCCCCGCCCCGGTGAGACGCTGCTGTCCCAGCTCGCCCGGGTCACCTTCCCGACCGGCCCCTGGTACGCCGTCGTCCAGGCGACCACCGCGCTGATCCTGCTGCTGGCGGCGAACACCGCGTTCAACGACTTTCCCCGGCTGCTGTTCTTCATGGCCCGCGCCGGTCACGCGCCGCGCCGCTTCCTGCACCTGGGCGACCGGCTGGCGTTCGGCAACGGCCTGGTGGCGTTGTCCGGGACGGCGATCGTGGTGTTCGTCGCGTTCGGCGGGCACACCGAGAAACTGATCCCGCTGTACGCGGTGGGGGTGTTCCTCGCCTTCACCCTGTCGCAGAGCGGCATGGTGGTGCACTGGCGGCGGCACCGGGACGCCGGCTGGCGGCGTCGGGCGCTGGTCAACGGGGTGGGCGCGGTCCTGTCCGGCCTGGTGCTGCTGACCGCGGCGGTGGCGAAGTTCACCGAGGGCGCCTGGGTGGTGGTCGTCGCCGTACCGCTGCTGGTGCTGCTCTTCCGCCGGATCCACCGGCACTACCGCGACCTGCACACCGCCCTGGCCCTGCGAGCCCCGCCGGCAGCTGCGGAGCCTGGGGCGGGGCCGCAGCCGGTGGCGGGAGGGGGCCCGCCGCCCTCCGGGACGGGGCACGGGGTCGGGCCGCCCCGGCCTCCGGCGGGCAGGTCCGTCGAGGGCGAGGAGCTGCCGCAGGAGCTGCGGCACCTGGTGGTGGTCCCGGTGGTACGCCTCAACCGGGCCTCGATGCGTGCCCTGGCGTACGCGGTGTCGCTGGGCCGACCGACGCTGGCGGTGCACCTCGCTCCGGAGGACGCCGAGGCGGACCGGTTCCGGGAGCAGTGGCGGGCCTGGGGGGACCACGTGCGGCTGGAGACGATCGTCTCGCCCTACCGGGCGGTGGTCGGGCCGTTGGCGCACTACCTGGCGGCGTTGCACGTCGCCGCGCCGGAGCTGGTGCTGACCGTGGTGGTGCCGGAGGTGCTGCTGCGCCGGCCGTGGCACCGCCTGCTGCACAACCGCACCGGTCAACGGCTGCGCCGGGCCCTGCGGGCGCTGCCCGGCGTGGTGGTCACCACCGTCCCGGTCCACGTCGTCGAGTGAGGACCACCCCGGCGGCGCGGGGCGGTCGCCCACGCCACCGTTGGCCGGCCGGGTGGCGGCGTCCTCGCCTACTGCCCACGCCCGATCATGCGCTCCTGCTGGGGCGAGTCAGGATGAGGTCGACCAGGAGGATCGGCGTCATCGCGACCGCCCCCACGAGCGCCGCCTGCCAGACCGGCAGATCCGCGATCAATCCGACGACGACCAGGATCAGCAGTGCCACTGGATACGCAACCCGCACGTGACGCGCCATGACCCGACTGTAGCGACCGCCGGCACCTGCCGAGCACGCCGCGAACAGGGCCCCGGCGGACCGTCGAGCAACGCGTCGCCGGGGCCAAGGAGAACATCAGGATCGTGGAGATCTGTTGTCGCTCCAGCAGCAGGAGATCTCCACAGAACAGGGTGTCTCGCAGGGCCTGCTCGTTTCGACGGATGGGATCAGTCTGCCGGCACCGCCTTCACGTAGACGCCTTCGCCCTGGCGCCCCTCGACCAGGCCCTCGGTCTTGAGGACCAGCATTGCTCCACGGATCGATCCGTAGGACACGTCGTATTCGGCCTTCAGTTCGGCGGTGGACGGAAGTTTGTCCCCCACGGCGAGTTGGCCGGTCCGGATCTGCTCGCGGATGGCCTCGGCCACCCGCTCGTACTTGGCGGGCATCTGTACTCCTCGGGTCGCACCCCGAGTAGATCACTTTCAGAAAGCTGCATCAACTATGTCGAGCAAGCTAGACCAGGTAGACATAGTTGATTAAGCTGCCGTCGTGTTCATCCTCGGGTCGCACCAGGAAGGACACACGTCCGGTGCCTGCTCAGTTGTCCCCTCGGGCCGGATTGCAGCAGGCACCGGACCCGATCAACCCACCGGCCGAGCTGACTCAGGCCACTTGCATGTCTTCCGAGGAGGTCAGGGTGAGAGAGACTGCGGCTCCCGCAGTGGTGTCGATGGTGCTCGGGGGACTCGTTCCGGGCTTCCTTGCCGGGCTGCTCGCGTTCCGGGTCAAGTCCCGCTGGTGCCCGCGCTGCGGCGAGTCCACGGAGGCTCTCCGCCGGTCCACGGAGCAGGACAGATGACCTGCCCGGGGCAGCGGGACCGCGCCGAGTTGCCGATCGGGCGGCAGGTGGCCCGCTGGCGGGTACGCCGCCGGATGACCCAGCAGGTGTTCGCCGACCGGCTCGGCAAGTCGAAGAGTTGGGTGGACAAGGTCGAACGCGGCGTCCGTGCGCTGGACCGATACTCGGTGATCCAGGAGATCGCCGAGGTGCTCCACCTCGACCCGGCGATCCTGCTGGGCCCCCGCCAGCCCTCACCGTCCTCGGCGATCGGCCTGGACGGTATTGACGCGGTCCGTGCCGCGCTGGCCCGCTACCACCGTCCACGGCCCCGGGCTGTCCCGGGTGACCAGGTGGAACGGCACCTGGCGCACGCCTGGTTGACCTACCAGCATGCCCACTACGCACAACTACTGCGATCCCTGCCCGCCCTGCTCGACGCCGTCCACGGCGCCCTCGCGCTGCTGGTGCCGGCATATCGGATCACCGCATCGGTGCTGGTCAAGCTCGGTGAAGCCGATCTCGCCTGGCTCGCCGCCGACCGCGCGGTCAATGCCGCAGAAGCGGACCCCACCCGTAGCGGAAGCGCCACCATCGCGGTGGCCCAGGCACTGCGCGCCCTCGGCCGTGACCGGCTGGCCCTCACCGCCTGTGTCGCGGCGGCGGACACCACCACAGACGACGCGGTACGCGGAATGCTGCTGGTGCAGGCGGGTCTCGCCGCTGCCGGAAGCGGCGATCGCCGCAACGCTGAGGACCTGCTCGAACATGCCGCCGACCTGGCCGACCACCGGCTGGCCGACGATGATCCGCAGCACGCCTGCTTCGGCCCCACCGCCGTGTTGCTGGCGTTTTCCCTCGCCGCCAGCACCCTCGGCGACCCAGAGGAATCGATCCATCTGCACGAGCGGGCCATCCGTCGTGCCGACTGGCCTCAGCTGCCGGCTGAGCACCGGGCTGCCCACCTCATCGATGCCGCCCGCGCCTACCTTCAGGCCGGCAACCTCGCTGCCGCCGGATATACCCTCCTTGATGCTGACATCACCGCCCCTGCCGAGGTCCGTTACCGGCCGTACGCCCGTACCGTGATCGCCGAGATCGCCCGCAGCGGCCCGGCGGCGGCCGGCGTGACCCGGCTGGCCGCCATCGTCGGCCTGACCCGGTGACTCGACCGGTGCCGGCGCAGGGGTGCCCCGAGCATCTCGGGACGGCCACGTCGGTCCCGGGGGCGCAGCAGTTGGTGTGGGGCCCCGTCAGGCGGTGAGGCCGACGGCGGTGGCGCTGGCGGTCCAGAGGCGGGCGGCCAGGGCCGGGTCGGCCGCTCTCGGCCAGGGGCGGCGCAGCCGCCGGTCGGCGTAGTAGCCCCCGTCGACCAGCCGGGACGCGGGCTGGTTGGCGAGCCAGAGCAGGGTCTCTGCGCCCTTCTCGGGGCTGCGGAACGGCATCACCCGCATGCCGAGGGCGACCAGCCTGCTGTCCGCGCCGAACCGGGTCCGCACCACCCCAGGGTGGAACGAGTACGCCGGCACGTCGGGCCAGCGTCGGGCCGCCTCGGCGGCGAACAGGATGTTGGCCTGCTTGCTGGTGCCGTACGCGCGCATCGGCCGGTAACGGCGCAGCGCGGCGTTGAGGTCGTCGGGGTCGAGGGTCCCGCTGCGGTGCGCACCGGAGGCGGTCACCACCAGCCGGCCGACCCGGTCGATCAGCAGGTTGCTCAACAGGAACGGGGCCAGGTGGTTGGCCTGGATCGACAGCTCGAACCCGTCGACCGTGGTGAGCGGCTCCAACACGATCGCCCCGGCGTTGTTGGCCAGCACGTCGATCCGGTCGTACGCCGCCCGCAGCCGCTCGGCGAGCCCGCGTACGTCGTCCAGCACGGCGAAGTCGGCGCGGAAGAGCTCGGGGCGCTCGCCGGACGCCTCGCGTACCCGGTCACCGGCGGCCTGGAGGCGGGCCGGGTCCCGGCCGACCAGCACCACCCGGTCGCCCCGCCGGGCCAGCGCCACGGAGGCGGCCAGGCCGATGCCGGAGCTGGCCCCGGTCACCACCACGGTCCGCCGCCCGGCGAGATCTTCCACAGGTCCGTTCACCCCGGTCACGGCACGAGGTTACCGCGAGGTCACCAAGCCCCGGGGACCGTCGGGTCCCTGTCATGTCCAGCGCCGTGCGGGCCATCGACGCCGCCGCTCCTGCGGGTCCGCCAACACCGACGCGCCCTGGCGGTCCCGGCCGGGTCGACCCGCACCCGCACGTCACCCCATCGGGGCAGCGACCCGGTGGGCCGCCCCGGGTCCCGGGGCGGCCCCGCTGCTCAGTAGCTGGTGCCGTAGCCGGTCGTCGACTCCTGGTTGGCCAGCCAGACGAAGAAGACCACCAGGGCGATGGTGGCCAGCACCGCGATGACGGTGGAGATCCAGCCGACGACGATGCCGGCGGTGGCGAAGCCGGCGCCGCCCTCGCCCCGCTCCCTGATCTGCTTGCGGGCCACGTGGCCGAGGATCGCGCCGATGATGCCGATGTAGCCGCCGAGCCCGTAACCGCACAGGCCGATCGCGCCGATGATCGAGACGATCATCGAGGCGATGGCGAGGCCGCTCTGCGGGGGCGGGGGCTGGTAGCCGCCGTAGCCGGGGAACCCGGCCGGCTGCGGGTAACCGGACGGTTGCGGGTAGGCGGCTGCGGCAGCGTACGGGTCGACCGGGCCGGCCTGGCCGGGGATGAGCGGCGCACCCGCGTACGGGTCAGCCGGGGCGTACGGGTCCTTGCCGATCGGTTGGGCGGAAACCGGTGGGCCGCTGGCCGGCAGTGTCGGATCGGGCTGGTGGCCCGACCATGCCGGGTCCTGCCAGCCGTCCGAGGGCGGGGGGTAGGTCATCTGATCTTCTCCGTCGCATGTAGGTGCGCCGTCAGGGTAGCCAGGGTGCAACAGCGGTGGGGTCCGCCCGTGGTGGCTCGTTGCCCACGTCGCACCGAGCGGGCAGGATCGCGGCATGGCTATCGACGCACGTGGGGCCGACCGATCCGGCAGCCGACCGAGGCGGGACGTGAGCCGTCCCGGCCTGGCCCGGCGCACCCGCGCCGTCGGCGGCGGCAGCGACGCCGGCCAGGACGAGCCGGTGCCGGTGGCCGACCCGGTGACCATGCGGCTGGACGGCCGGGTCGCGCTGGTCACCGGCGCGGGCAGCGCGGACGGCATCGGGTACGCGACCGCCCGCCGACTGGCCGACCTGGGTGCCCGGGTGGCGATCGTCTCCACCACCCGGCGCATCCACGACCGGGCCGGGGAACTGGGCGTGACCGGCTTCGTCGCCGACCTGACCGACGAGTCCGAGGTCGGTGCACTGGCCGACGCGGTCGCCGAGCAGCTCGGTGACGTCGAGGTGCTGGTCAACAACGCCGGCCTGGCCAGCCGGGCCAGCCCCGAGGTGCTGCGTCCGGTGGCCCAGCTCAGCTATGACGAGTGGCGCGGCGAGATCGACCGGAACCTGACCACCGCGTTCCTGTGCAGCCGGGCCTTCATCGGCGGGATGGCCGAACGGGGCTGGGGGCGGATCGTCAACCTCTCGGCGACCGCCGGGCCGGTCAAGGCGCTGCCCACCGAGGCGGCGTACGCGGCGGCCAAGGCGGGGGTGGTCGGGCTGACCCGGGCGCTGGCGATGGAGATGATCGCCGACGGGGTGACGGTGAACGCGGTGGCCCCGGGGACGATCTACACGGCGGCGTCCACGATCGCGGAGATCAAGCAGGGGTTGGGCACCCCGGTCGGCCGCCCCGGCACCCCCGACGAGGTGGCCGCCGCGATCAGTTTCCTCTGCTCGCCGGCGGCGTCGTACATCACCGGGCAGATGTTGGTGGTCGACGGCGGCAACAGCGTCCGGGAGGCGCAGTTCCGCTGATCAGTACCCGGTGTCGCTGCTGCCGCTGGCGCCGGCCCACACGACGAGGGCCAGCCAGCCGCAGCAGACGAGCACCCCGATCACGGTGAACGCGTAGCCCAGGACCAGCCCCCAGGTGGCGAGCTGGTCGCCAGCCTCGCCGGTGCGGCGGATCTGCCGCTTGGCCAGGTGGCCGAGGACGATGCCGGCCGGGGCGAAGACGAAGGCGAGGACCAGGGACAGGATCGCCAGCACGTTGGTTTCACCGCCGGGCCGCCCGTACTGCCCGGACGGCGGGTACGCCGGCTGCTCCCACGGCTGTCGCCCCCACTGTTGCTGTCCCCAGGGCTGTTCGCCCGGCGTCGGCTGCCCCCAGGGTGGTTCAGCGGGAGCCGGCGGTGTCCGGTCCGGCGACCCGTCCTGCGGTGGCTGCCCCCACGGCGGTGGCTCGTCCGGCGATGGCTGTCCCCAGGACGGTGGGGTCGGCGGAGCGGACTGCGGCGGTTCGGCCGGCTCACCGGTCGGCGGTGGTTCGGCCGGGTGGCCCGACGGGGACGGTCCGGTGGGCTGCGCCCAGGGCGACGGGTCGGGCCGGGGCGGTTCGTACGGCGATGGTGGCTGCTCCGGTCCCCCCGGTGGCGTACTCACGGTGTCCGCCTTCCGCCGCAGGTCAGTGGTCCTTTCTCCTGCGGACGCTACCGGTAGCGGTGCACCTTTTCCCGGGGGTTGGCGGGACGGGGTCGCCCGGCGGTAGGCGGGACGGGTCGCCGGCGGGTCCGGCTCCGGATCGGCGTCGGTCTCAGCCGAGTCGGCTGAGACCGGCGGCGGCCCGTTCGACGATCAGACAACGGTCCTCGACGTAGTCGATGCCGGCCTCCTCGGAGATCCGCCGCGCCTCGGCCGAGACGATGCCGAGCTGGAGCCAGACCGCCGGAGCACCGATCGCGACCGCCTGACGGACCACCTCCACCGCGTCCCGGGCCGGTCGGAAGACGTTCACCAGGTCCACCGGGTGCGGGATGTCGGCCAGCGAGGCGTACGCCCGCTCACCGAACAACTCGTCCACCGTCGGGTTGACCGGGATGATCCGCCAGCCGTACCGCTGCATCTGCGCCGGCACCCGGTGTGCGGCCTTGCCCGGGTCGCGGGACGCACCCACGACGGCGATCACGGCTGAGTCGGCGAGGAGCTGCTGGGCGGTCCGCATCCGCCGAGCCTAGCTCCGAGGGTCAGAACCATCCTGCGCGCAGCGCAGCGCCGGGTGGGGGCACGGCGGCGCGGCCACCGTCGCGGACGGACCAGGCCAGCCTCACAGTCAGAGCAGGGCGAGCTGTTCGCCGGTGGGCGTGGGCGACGGGTCCGGGGGCCGGCGCGTGTCGCCGGGTCCGCCCTGGTGCAGGCCGTGCCGGCGAGCCGCGATCCGCACCCGGGCGGTCACCTCCCGCTGGTACGCCTGCGGCGGGTAGGCCCCGGACCGGTACAGCTCGCGATAGCGGGGGACCAGGTGGGGGAACTCCCGACCGAGCCAGTACGCATACCACTGGCGGGCACCGGGACGCAGGTGCAGGGTCAGCGGGGTGACGCCGGTGGCGCCTGCGGCGGCGATCGCCGCGACGGTGGCGTCGATCGACTCGTCGTCGTCGCTGAGGCCGGGCAGGATCGGCGCCATCAGCACCCCCACCTCGAAACCGGCGTCGGTGAGCCGGCGCACCGCGTCGAGCCGGCGGGCCGGGCTCGGGGTGCCGGGCTCCACCGCCCGCCACAGCGCCTCGTCGACGAAGCCGACCGAGAACGACAGGCTGACCCGGGTGACCTCGGCGGCCTGCCGCAGCAGCGGCAGATCGCGCAGGATCAGGGTGCCCTTGGTGAGGATCGAGAACGGGTTGGCGAAGTCGCGCAGCGCCTCGATGATCGGCGGCAGCAGCCGGTAACGGCCCTCGGCCCGCTGGTAGCAGTCGACGTTGGTGCCCATCGCGATCGCCGCGCCACGCCAGCGCGGGGCGGCCAGCTCGCGGCGGACCAGCTCCCCGGCGTTGACCTTGACGATCACCTTGCGGTCGAAGTCCGCCCCGGCGTCGAGATCGAGATAGGTGTGGGAGCTGCGCGCGAAGCAGTAGACACAGGCATGGGTGCAGCCCCGGTAGGGGTTGATCGTCCAGCTGAACGGCACCCGTGACTCGCCCGGCACCCGATTGATGATCGACTTTGCCTGCACCTCGTAGAAGGTCATCCCGGCGAAGTCAGGGGTGTCGAAGGTGCGGACGATCGCTCCGGGCAGCGCCAGCGGCAGGGGTGGCGTCGCTGGCACTGCCCGGTCGGGATGCTCCTCGTCCGGGGGAGCGGAGAGGTGATCCCAGCGCATGCCGATTATTCGAACATGTGTGCGACCGGAACGCAAGTGACCTGACGTGGCCCGGCCGCGGGTGCGGTGCTCAGTGCTGGTGGTTGGCCAGCTGCTTACGCACGTCGTCCATGTCGAGGGCCTGGACCTGCTCGATCAGGTTCTCCAGGGCCGACTCGGGCAGCGCGCCCGGCTGGGCGAAGACGATCACGCCGTCCCGGATCGCCATGATCGTCGGGATGGAGCGGATGTCGAACTTGGCCCCCAGATCCTGCTGCGCCTCGGTGTCGACCTTGCCGAAGGTGATGTCGGGGTGCTTTTCCGACGAACGCTCATAGACCGGGGCGAACCGCTTGCACGGGCCACACCACTCGGCCCAGAAGTCGACCAGCACGATGCCGCTGCTCTCGGTCACCTCGTCGAAGTTGGCCGTGGTCAGCTCAACGGTTGCCATTGGACTCTCCGATCAGCGCAGATTGCGTTTTCCGTCCGGTAGAACCAGGTGGTACCCCGGCAAATTCCCGGGTGGGGGACGCCGAAACCGGCACGCTCGGGACGGCCTGATCATGCTCATCGAACCGCGTCGGTCGATGTGCGCATGCGGACTGCACTTGCATGACGCATTTGCGTGACCGCCCGTGATGGGAGCGTTTCCAGGGAGATCGCCCCCCGGACCAGCGAACACGCATCGATTTGTGGCCTGACAAGGTGCTACTTCACCTGCGGAGATCGCTCTCTCGTTGATCAATAATGACTCTCCGTATTGTTACGAAAAGATAAATGTGACCTCCGTCTCTGTCCGTTCATCGCTTCGGTGGGGCAGAATCTTCGACATCAGAGCGTGGGCGGCGGGTGCCGGGGAGGGCCCCGCCGCTCATTGCGTCTCCCCCCGGGTTGGCCCTGGTGTGACATTTCCCCGGCCCCCACGCCCCCCGCATCTCCTTAACCACCGCTAAGGCGGGAACCGGCGGTAAGACACGCCGGGTCGGACTCCGTCGGCTCGTCGGCCAGGGCCCGGCAGGGCGTCGTCACCCGTCGACGGGCAGGACGCAGATCCGCAACAACCACGACGAGGGCCAGTCGGGCGTCTTCCGGTCCGGCCGCCACGGCGCCGGGTGTCTCGAGGCCCGCCCCGGGCGGTTCGAGGCCGGCTGTGGGGCGGATCGAGGCAGGACCGGCCCGTCGCCCGTCGCGGTGGGCATATGCTGACGGCGGAGGTCCTGATGAGCCACTCCCTCGCCGGAGAGCCGCCCTCTGCCGGACGGCGTGCCGCACCGCTGACCACCGCCGCCTACTCCGCCGTCGAGTGGGACCTGCTCACCACCCTGCCCGGCCGGGTGCTGGTGGCCGCCGCGTCGCCCGGTCCCGGTCGTCCGGCCCGGGACGTCGCCGCCGGTCTCGTCGGACTGGACGCCGTCGCCGCCGGTCGGGCCTCCGACAGTGACCTGGTACGCGCCGTGGCCGCCGCGATCTACGCCCGGCACGACGGTGCGACCGCCCCGACCGGCAGCGCGACCGCCCCGACCGGCAGCGCGACCGCCCCGACCGGCAGCGCGACCGCCCCGACCGACAGTGCTGCTGCCCTGGCCGGCGGGCTCGCCGATCCGGCGGAGCTGCCACAGGTGTGCCGGGCCGCCGTGCGGGTGCTGCGCCGCCGGGCCGACCCGGCCGACTCCGCCGCGTACCGGCAGTGGGTGGAGTCGGTGGCGGTGCGGGTCTGCCGGACCGGCACCCCGCAACCGAGCCACCGGCGCTTCCTGGACCGCCTCGGCGACGCCCTGGACCTGCGCTGACAGGTGCACCGTCGACCGGTGGTGCCGCCGACCCGTCGTGGTGTCGGCCGGGGTGGCGTGCGGCGGTGGCGGCGGCGGGCCGTACCCTCTGGCAATCGTGACCGAGGACCAGCTCGACGTGGGTGTCGGACCGTGGGTCGGCGACCTGCCGGACGACCCACGCTACGACCCGGAGCTGCTCGCGGCGGGCGACCGGCGCAACGTGGTGGACCGCTACCGCTACTGGCGGCGGGAGGCCGTCGTGGCCGACCTGGACGAGCGGCGACACGACTTCCACGTGGCCATCGAGAACTGGCAGCACGACTTCAACATCGGCACGGTGGTCCGGAACGCCAACGCGTTCCTCGCCGCCGAGGTGCACATCGTCGGGCTGCGGCGGTGGAACCGTCGGGGCGCGATGGTGACCGACCGCTACCAGCACGTCCGGCACCACCCGACGATCGAGGAGTTCGTCGGCTGGGCCGGCGGGCACGACCTGCCGGTGGTCGGCATCGACAACCTGCCCGGTTCCCGGCCGCTGGAGACCACCACCCTGCCCCGGCGCTGCGTGCTGCTCTTCGGCCAGGAGGGCCCCGGCCTGTCCGACGCCGCGCGGGCCGCCTGCGGCCAGCTCTTCTCGATCGCCCAGTACGGCTCGACCCGGTCGATCAACGCCGGGGTGGCCAGCGGCATCGCCATGCACGCCTGGATCCGCGCCCACGCCGCCGCCCCGCCGTCCTGACCGGCACGCCGCTGGTCGGACCGTGGCCGGCCCGGCCCCGGGCGGCTGCCCCCGATCCTCGCCGGCTGGGCGGGACACCGTAGTGGGAAAGGTGGCGGCGGGTCGGCGGGGTCGGCTTGACGGACCCGCATCGTCGGGCCACGGTGGGGATGTGAGTGTCATGGTGAGTTGTCCGAGGTGTGCGGGGCAGGTGCGCCCACCGGACCTGATGCACGGTGAGTCGCGCTGCGTCCGTTGTGGGCCGGTCGCCCCGCTGCACGTGCCCGAGCACATCGACGCCGAGATCGTGGCGAGCGTGGTGGAGCGGGTGGCTGCCGAGGGTGGCCCAGAGCGGCCCGCGCTGCCGCTGTGGTGCCCGTGGCCGCTGCCGGCCGGCTGGACGGTCACCGGGGTGGCCTGGGCCGGGGACGAGGCCGGTGGTGTCCGGGCCACCGCCGTCGCGTGCGCCGGTCCGGCGCCCCTCGGTGGCGGTCCGGCCGAACTGGTCCTGGTGGCGGAGGAGCCCGGGGTCGGACTGGGCACCCGATTCGCCGGGCTGGCCGGTCCGGACCCCGGTCCAGAGTTGACGGAGGTGCTGGCCGGGCCGGGTCCCGGCCCTGGTCATCCCGAGCACGTCGAGCCGGCGCGGATCCGGGCGGGCGGTCATCCGACTCCACTGTGGTTGGTCAATTCCGCCACGGATCGAAGCGCGTACGCCGGTGAGGCTCGGGGAATGTGGCTTCATGCGATAGCCTGGCCGGCGAGCGCGGGTCACCTCCTCGCGGAAGATGTCGTCCTGCACGACCTCACCGAGTGGACTCCGCCCGAGCTCGTGTTCGGCGCACCGTCCCCGTACCTGCACGGAGGGGCTTGACGGCCCTCCGGGTGAGTCGGAGATGGGACGCAGATATTCACGCTACGACATCATGCTGATACTCTGGGTGCCGCTGCGGTAAACGGACCCGGCGCCGCGCGAGAGGATGGCCCGCTATGGTCAAGAAGGTCCTCACCTGGGCCGGTATCGCATTCTTGATCTTCTTCGTTGCCTACCGGCCAAACTCGGCAGCGGACGTCTTCAAGTCGCTCGGCGGTGGCATCGTGGACATCGCCCAGGGCTTCGGCGACTTCTTCACGAGCCTCGTCGCCTAGCCGCCGATGGGCAGCCCCTCCGGACCCCCGTTCGACCCGGACGATCCCGGCCGGGACCGCCGGGAGCGGGACACCGAACCCATCCCGAGGTACCGACCCGACGACGGGCCGGCCTACGGGTCCGGGGCGGGACCCGCCAGTGGACCGTCCTTCTCGGACGACGCCGGCTACGGCGACGTCCCGGGATTCGGGGGTCAGGGGCGGACCTGGGTCCGTGATCCGGAGGCGGGCTACCAACCGCCGGTCATCTCCGAAGAGGAGCTGTCCGGTCTGCGGTCCGACTCCCAGGGCATGGCCCCCCGCCGGGTGCTCCCCCTGGAGGACGAGCCCAGCTCCCTCGTCGCCCGCTACCTCTTCCCGACCGAGCGCTACCGGGGCGAGTGGAAGCGGCACTGGATCCACCTCGCCACCCCGATCGTCGTCGGCGTGGCGGCCACCTTCATCCTCGGCTACCTCTCCGGCTTCCTCGCCGGGCAGGACGTCGGCGCCCTCACCACCATCGCCGTGCTGCTCTGGTTCGGGGTGATGGGCTGGGTCGCCTGGAAGGTCGCCGACTGGTGGTACGACCGGTTCATCCTGACCAACAAGCGGGTCATGGTGGTCAACGGCATCGTCACGCGCAAGGTCGCCATGATGCCGCTGGCCCGGGTCACCGACATGAAATACGAGCAGACCCCGACCGGCCGGGCACTCAACTACGGCACCTTCGTGCTGGAGTCCGCCGGCCAGGAGCAGGCGCTACGGGAGATCAAGAACCTGCCCAACCCGAACGAACTCTACCTGCGGGTGGTCGAGGAGATGTACGAGCCGCAGGCGGTCGAGGCCCGGTTGGGCAAGGAGGCCGACGAGGCCAAGGCCGACGACGGCGCCTGACACGTGTCGTCCGTCCGTCGGACGAACTGCACACCTTCCGCCGTCGACCGGGTGATGCCCGGCATGGCAGTCTGCCAGGCGGGACGGCGTGCGGAGGTGAGCGGTGGCCGACCGGGATCCGCTGGAGGACGAGTTCCGTGACTTCGTCGCGGCGCGCTCCAGTGCCCTGCTGCGGACCGCCTACCTGCTCGCCGGGGACTGGGCCACCGCCGAGGACCTCCTCCAGACCGCGTTGACCAAGACGTACCTGGCCTGGCGGCGCCTGGGTGGGATCGAGGCGGTCGAACCGTACGCCCGGCGGGTGCTGGTCAACACGTCCACCAGTTGGTGGCGGCGGCGGTGGCACGGTGAGCGGCCCACCGAGGTGCTGCCCGAGCGGGCCGGAGTGGACGAGATCGAGCAGCAGCTCGACCGCGACGTCCTCTGGCGGCACCTGCGGGCGTTACCCGCCCGGCAACGTGCCGTGCTGGTGTTGCGCTACTACGAGGACCTGTCGGAGGCCCAGACGGCGGCCCTGCTGGAGATCTCCCCCGGCACGGTGAAGAGTCAGACGTCCCGGGCCCTGGCCACCCTGCGCCGCCGGCTCGGGGCGGAGGCGTTGCACGACCTGACCCCCGAACCGGTCACCCGTCCGACCACAGCCACGACCACCCGGACCACGTCCACCGGGGCAGTTCAGGCCTCCCGGCCGCCGTCACCCGGGCGCACCACCGGGCAGACCCGGACATCCGCACCGGGCACCCCGGGCGAGCCTGTGCCGGGCCACACCGGGGTGATGCCGGCCCGCCCCGGCGCACCGGCCCGGACGGGGACGGGGCGGTCCGGCGCGGCGCGCGTCGTACCCGGGGAGCGGGCGGGTACCGGCCCGGCGTCGCCCCGGCCGGTGGGCGCGGGCGTCCTGCCGATCCCGACCGCGCCGCTCGCCACGGAGACCCGATGAAGCCCGCACCGTCGCGGCCCGGCAACCAGACCGACGGGTCGGGGCGTCAACTCCTCGTGACGCACGACGACGAGCTGGAGCGGGCGCTGCGGGAGACGTTGTCCCAGCGGGTCGCGGTGCCGCACCGGCTCCCCGTCGACCCGGCCGGGTTGGCGCTCGGCCGGGCCCGGCGGGTCAGGCGGCGGCGCACGGTCGCCGGGCTCACCCTGGCCAGCATCGTGACCGCCCTGGCGGCCGGCGGCATGACCCAGCTCGGTGGGCAGGCGGACCAGCCCACCGCCCCGACCGTCGTGCTCGGCGACCCGCAGGGGGTGGCCACCCTGTCCCCCGACCCGGTCGCTCCCCACCCGGCGGACCGGCCGACCGACGGCGAGGTCGACCTGATCGTGGCCGGTGCGCTGGTCACCGCCGCCGGGCAGCGGTACGAGCTGGGGATCGGGCCGGTCGAACGCGCGCAACGCCTGCCCGACCGCGGCGGCTGGCTGCTGACCGGGGCGGTCACCGCTGCCGGCCGTACCCTCTGGGTGGTGCCCTCGGGCGGGAAACCGCAGGCGTTGCTCGCCGGTGCCGACGAGATCGTGCTGTCACCCGACAGCCGGCAGGTGGCCTGGCGCGACGACGGCCGACTCTTCGCCGCCGGGATCGTGGCCGGGCAGCTCATCGCCTCCGTCGCCGGGCCTTCCGTCGACGCGGTCCCGGTCCGGGTGGTCGGCGACCGGGTCCTGCTGCGGGCCGCCCCCGAGGGTGGTCACCTGTGGTGGCGGTGGAGCCCGGCGGGGCCGCCCGGCATCGTCGCGCCGGACGTCCAGGAGGTCTACGGGACCCGGCCGGACGGCCGGCTGGTCGCCCGGGTGCGGGTCGGCAGCGGGAGCTGCCTGGCCCTGCTCGACCCCGACCTGGCCCCGGCGAGCACCCGGTGCGACGTGACCCCGACCGCCGACGGCCGGGGCGCGGTCTCTCCCGACGGACGTTGGTTGCTGGTCAACGGCCGACTCGCCGGATCGGACGACGCCATCCTGGTCGACCTGGCCGGCACCGTCCCAGCCCCACGCGGCGCCGGCCCGGCGATCGGCGGTGCGGTGGTCTGGACCGACGACCACGATGCGGCGTACGTCGACGGGGACGGCGACCTCGCCCGGGTGCGCCCCGACGAGGTGCTGGCGGACAGGCCGGCCACCCCGACCCCGGTGGCCGGGGCCGGGGCCGACGCCCGACCGGTGGTGGTGGCCGGCACCGGGTGACCTGCCCCGACCCGCCCGCCGGTAGCGTCGGGACCATGCCCGCCCGCCCGCTGATCGACCTGCACGCCCACTCCACCGCCAGCGACGGCACGCTCGGCCCGGCCGAGCTGGTCCGGGCCGCCGCCGACGCCGGGTTGGACGTCGTGGCGATCACCGACCACGACACCACCGCCGGTTGGGCGGCGGCGGTCGACGCGTTACCGGCCGGGCTCAGCCTCGTGCGGGGGGCGGAGCTGTCCTGCCGCTGGCACGGTGCCGAACCGGCGCTGCCGCTGCACCTGCTGGCGTACCTGTTCGATCCGGAGCACCCGGAGCTGGTCGCCGAGCTGGCCCGGGTCCGGCAGGCCCGGGAGGTACGCGGGGAACGGATCGTCGAGCTGCTGCGCGCCGACGGGATCGACGTGAGCTGGCCGGAGATCCTGGCCGCCGCCGACGGAGGCACGGTGGGTCGCCCGCACATCGCCGCCGCGCTGATCCGGTCCGGCCTGGTCACCACCACCACCGAGGCGTTCGGCCCGCAGTGGCTGGGGCAGCGGTACCGGCTACCCAAGGACGACATCGACGTGTTCCGGGCCGTGGCCCTGGTCCGGGCGGCCGGCGGCGTGCCGGTGTTCGCCCATCCCCGGGCCAGCCGGCGGGGGCGGATCGTCCCGGACACGCTGATCGCCGAGCTGGCCGACGCGGGGCTCGCCGGCCTGGAGGCCGACCACGAGGACCACACCCCCGCCGAGGCGGCGCACGTCCGGCGGCTCGCCACCGACCTGGGCCTGCTGGTCACCGGCTCGTCGGACTTCCACGGCAGCCACAAGACCGTCCGGCTGGGCGCGCACACCACCGCGCTGGAGGCGTACGAGCGGATCGTCGCGGCGTCCTCCGGAGTGACCGGCGTCGCTTCCGGCTGATCCGCGTTCCGCCTGCCAGCGGCACCGCTACCCTCGTCCGGTGGATCTCAAGCTCTTCGGTGAGGTCTTCGTGACCCTGCTGGTCATCGTCGACCCGCCGGGCATGATGCCGATCTTCCTCGCCCTGACCGGCCCGCTGCCGGCCCGTGACCGTAACCGGGCCGCCTGGCAGGCGGTCGCGTTGGCGCTCGGCGTCATCGTGGTCTTCGCCGTCGCCGGCCAGACCCTCCTCGCCTACCTGCACGTCGACCTGCCGGCGTTGCAGGCGGCCGGTGGCCTGCTGCTGATCCTGGTCGCGCTGGAACTGCTCACCGGCAAGGCCGACGACCCCAGCCAGCAGGCCACCTCCAACATCGCCCTGGTGCCGTTGGGCACCCCGCTGCTGGCCGGCCCCGGCGCGATCGTGGCGACCATGCTGTTCGTGCAGCAGGCCGACGGGGTGGGACAGGTCTCGGCGATCGCCGCCGCGATCGTCGCGGTGATGCTGGCGGTCTGGATCGTGCTGCGGTTCTCCGGCGGCATCGTCAAGATCCTCCGGCCGGGTGGCATCGAGGTGCTGACCCGGATCGCCGGCCTGCTGCTGGCCGCCATCGCGGTGCAGCTCATCGCCGACGCGGTGGCCGCCTTCGTCACGCAGTACGTGAACATGAGCTGAGTCGCCCGTCGTGCCGCCGCCGGGCTGTCGCACCGGGCTGGCAGGATCACCGGGGTGCGACGAGCCTCCTCCGCCGGTACTCCCCGGCCCCGCTCCGGCCAACCCGAGCAACTCGGCTTCGCCGGCATGCCCGAACGGCTCTTCACCTGCACACCCAGCAAACTCGGCGCGTACGCCGACTGCCCCCGCCGCTACCGCTACACCTACCTGGACCGGCCCGCCCCGCCCAAGGGGCCGCCGTGGGCGCACAACTCGCTCGGCGCGAGCGTGCACACCGCCCTGAAGAACTGGTATGCGCTGCCCGTCGACCGGCGGCGCCCCGAGGCGCTGCCCGCCCTGCTCAAGGGCACCTGGGTCCGCGAGGGCTACCGCGACGACGAGCAGGAGCGGGCGGCCTACCAGCGGGCGCTGGGCTGGCTGGAGGGGTACGTCGCCACCCTCGACCCCGGCGACGACCCGCTGGGCGTGGAACGCGTGGTCGCCGTCAAGACCGCCGTGCTGGCCTTCAACGGGCGGGCCGACCGGATCGACTCCCGCCCCGGCCCGGACGGCCCCGAACTGGTCATCGTCGACTACAAGACCGGCCGCACCGGGCTGGACGCCGACGACGCGCGCGGCTCGCAGGCACTGGCCCTCTACGCGTACGCCGCCGAGCGGACGTTCCGCCGACCCTGCCGCCGGGTGGAGCTGCACCATCTGCCGACCGGCACCGTCGCCGGGCACGACCACACCGTCGAGTCGCTGACCCGGCAGCTCAGCCGCGCCGAGGACACCGCCCGGGACATCATGGCCGCCGAGCGGTCGGTGGCCGACGGAACCGACCCGGACGAGGCGTTCCCTGCCGTCGCCGGGCCCCGCTGCGGCTGGTGCGACTACCGGCGTACCTGCCCGGTCGGCGCGCAGACCCCCGGCCGCGAGCCGTGGTCGGCGATCGACCGCCCCACCGCTCCGCAGGCCGACTGACCGACCTCCCGCGTCGGGTCTACCCGTCCCGGATGGTCAGGCGGCGGCGGTGAGACGGGCGGCACGGTCCTTCGCCGCCTGCTGGATCGGGCTCTCCCGCCAGTTGCGGGGCAACGCCGCCAGGGCCAGTCGCAGCGTCCGGACGCTCAGGTCGGCCGACAGCGCGGTGGTGGGCAGTCCCAGCCCGCCGTAGAGTCGCAGCGCCCACGGTGGCAGCAGCCCGAGCGCCGTGCCGGCCACCCCGAAGTACGCCCAGCGTGGCGGCCCCAGGCTCAACCCGAGGCGGGCCGGCCGGCTCAGCTTCCACGGGATCGGCGGGGCGGTCAGGAACAGCGCGGTCTCCGCCGCCTCCCTGGTCATCCGTAGCTCGGGCCGGACCGCCCGGTAGTAGTCGGCCACCTCGGCGGCGCTGCCGGGCACCCCGGCCGGGTCGAGCCCGACAAGTGCGGCGGCCCGCCGCTGCTCGGCGTAATATCCGTCCACCTCGGCATCGGTCAGCGACAGACCGGCCCGGCGGGCGGTGCCGACGAACGACTCGGCCCCGGTGACGTGCACCCAGCGCAGCAGATCCGGCTCGTCGATCCGGAACCGCTCGCCGGTGAACGGGTCGGTGGCGCGCAGCCGGGCATGCAGGGCCCGCAACCGCCGGCCGGCCGCCTCGGCCTCGGCGGTGGTGCCGTAGTTCACCGTGTCGATGTACGTGCCGGTGCGGACCAGCCGCCCCCAGGCGTCCGACCGGTAGTTGCTGTTCTGGGCCACCCCGGCCATCGCCCGGGGGTGCAGGGTCTGAAGATAGAGGGAGCGCAGGCCGGCGACGATCAGGATCGGTTCGTCGTGCACCTTCCAGGTGACCGAACCGGGACCGAAGAGGCCGAGATCGTCGGTGTCCACCCGTCAACAGTGCCACGCTCGACGAGGTACCGCCGTCCGTCGTCGTGACCCTCGCCCGGAACCAGCGGGTGCGGGACGGGCCGGGACGCGGTGAACCGGAACCTCCGCCACCGCGTGTACGCGTACGGCGAGACGCTGCGACACCAGGCTCGACGTACGCTGTCTGCCGCAACCCGCATTCCACGCTCGGAGGTGTCGGTGTTCAAGGAGATCAACGGTCTGCCAGGTCACGTCCTGGTGGTCCATGCCGTGGTCGTCTTCGTCCCACTACTCGCGCTGCTGGCCAGCGCCTACGGGCTGATGCCGCGCTGGCGGCCCCGCCTCGACTGGGCGGTGGCCATCCTGGCCGTGATCACCCCGGTCCTCGCCTGGGTGGCGACCGAATCGGGGGAGGCGTTCGAGGAGGCGCTGCGGGCGAAGGGCTACTCGCCCGAGCTACTCGCCAAGATCCACGAACATTCCGAGTACGGCGAGACGCTGCAGTGGTTCACCATCGGGCTGGCCGTGGCGGCGCTGCTGCTGCTGGCGGTGACCAGCAGTCGGGTGCGTACCCCGAACCTGCCCGGCTGGGCACCCTGGGTCCTCACCGCGATCGTCGTGGTGCTGTCGGTGTTCGCGCTCGTCTACGTCTATCTCACCGGGGACAGCGGTGCCGCCTCGGTGTGGAGCAACACGTTCTGACCAGTCGCCTGCGTGCTGACCGGTCGGCCTGGCTGCCCGGCAGCATGGCGGCCCGGTCGGCCTGGCGGCCCGGTCGGGCCCGGTCGGTTGTCCGCCTGCTGACCGGTTGTCCGGGTGCTGAGCGGTCTTGTTCGTGCTGACCGGTCGGCCTGGTCGGCCTGGTCGGTCGGCGCGTGGGCCGGGCAGCGCCTTCGGCGTGTGCGCCGGATGGCGTTCGGGCGTGTTCGGCGGGTGTTCAGAACAGTGCCCGGGAGCAGAGCAGACAGAGCAGCAGTAGCAACACGGTGCCGATGACCGCGCCGACGCTCCAGGTGACCCGCTGCGCCCGTTGCTCTGCCGCGTCCATCGCCTCCATGTCCTGCGCCGGCAGGGTGCGGGCGGGAGTCGCTTCCAGGTGCACCGGGGGACGCCAGCCCGGCGGCGGTGGCGTGGTGGGCGGCGGCCCGTGGTAACCACCCCGCCCCGACCAGGCCGAACTCGTCCCCGGTGCGGTACTGCCCGTCCAGGGAGTGGTCGGGACCGTTCCCGGGATCGACGTACCCACCCTCGGCGGCGCGGCCGGCTCACCGGACGGCGGGCCGGCCGGTGGGCTGGCGGGTCGACCGGACGGCAGGCCGGGTGCCGGCGCGTCGACCGGGCTGGCCCAGGGCGAGGGCTGGTGCGTCGCCCCACCTTCCGCTTCCCCGGCACCCCCGGCACCCGCGCCGGTCGCGACCCCGCTCTCTGCCCCGGCCTCCTCTGCGGCACGAGTTCCGGTCCCGGCACCTCCTCCCGTCCGGGCCTCTTGTTCGGTCGCGCCCCTTTGTTCGCTCCCGGCCCCGTGTTCGGTTCCGGCCCCGTGTTCGGTTCCGGCCCCGTGTTCGGTTCCGGCCCTTTGTTCGGTTCCGGCACTGGTTCTGGTCTCGGCCCTGGTTTCGGCCCCGGCCTCAGGGGCCGCGTCAACCCCGGTGGTGGGAGATCCGTCAAGGTGGTGCGGGGCACCCGTTCCGCCGGGGATGGTGCTCGGGTGAGGCTGGCGGGTCGGGGGTGTCGGCCCGGCGGGTGCGGGGGTGGGCGGCTGTGCGGGTGGGCGTCGCCAGTATTCGTCGTCGGGGCTGGCACCGCTGGGGGTCGTCACGCCATCCGACGCTACCAACGTGAGGGCCAGACGCGGCGGACCCTTGCCGGGGAGACCCGGCAGTTGGCCGCCGCGGTGGTGTGCGGGAAGTGGGCGGTCTGAGGAGTAACCTTGCCGCTCGTGAGCACCGAGGATCTGGCCGGCGGCGGTGTGCCCGGCGATGACGACCGCGCGGTCGACCTCAGCGACGACTTCGTGGTGCTGCCTGAGCAGACCGCCGACGACACCGACTTCGGGTGGGGTGAGCGCCGGGACGGCAACGACGACTGGTTGCTCGCCGAGCGCCCCCCACACTGGAGTTGACCATCGTCGGCCGCCGGTGGGCCGCAACATCCACTCCAGGGTGGCGACAATGCGGTTCCGGATGGGCGCGATATCGCTGTCTCGGCCCGCAGTCTGGCGGTCAGGCGGTGTGGTCGACGACGACCTTGCCGAAGACCTCGCCGCAGGAGTGGATCATCCTCGGATGACGACGCTGAAGCGGCTCCCTTCCGGCTGACCGACGGACCGTTGCGCCTGATCGGGGCGTACGGCCAGGTAGAGCGCAGACGAGCCGTCCCCGGCCCCGGCGCCCACCACGTCGAGGACCAGGGCGTCGGCCGCCAGCAGAACAGGTGCTCCAGCGCTGCGCCCGGCCGGCAGCACGAGCAGGTCGACCCGTGCACCGGGGCGCAGGACCGCGAGGGCGGCCGGTTCGGCCAGGCGGACGGGCACTCCCACGAAGCCGCTCGGCAGCGGTACGGCAGTCGGGGTGCCTTCCTCGGCGGGCCTTCCGGTCTCCTGCGTACCGGACCGGGGGTCGCCCACCCCGTCGGGGACGCCGGCCCCGCTGACGCCCGGTCGTACCGTCCGATGGTGCGGCTGGCCGGACTGGCCGCCGACGGCGGGCCCGGCCACGGTCGGTGGGTCCGGACATCCCGCCGCGTTGAATGTGCCGGCGGGAGGTCCGGCCGCGCTGGGCCTGCCGGTGGCGGGATCTGTGGCATGGGGCCTCCCCATGGGAGGTCCCGCCGGGCCGAGGGCGACGGCAGGTGGTGGGGCACCGGTGGAACAGCCAGCCGGGGTGTCCATGACGATCACCGCCAGCCCCAGCAGGACCGCCACCAAGGCCGCCCGCAACATGGTCCCCCCACCGGGGCGACGCGGCCAGCGGAATGCTCGCAGCGAGCCTTCTCCATCGACCGCACCGGTCACCATGCAACACCCTCTGCCGCTCACCGGATGCCCTGGCGGCACCCCCCGGCCCAGCAGGCTATGTCGCACCCACCCAAACCCCACGCCCCCTCACCCACGCCCTGTGGACAACACCCCGCCTGTGGAAAACCCCACCCCCACCCGTCCCCCCACCCCCGTCCCCCCACCCCCGCCCGTCCACCCACCCACCCACAAGTGGCGTGATCAAGAGGTTTGCGTCAAATACCGCGATCAACTTGACGCAAATCTCTTGATCACTGCGTCAACGTGACGCAAAGCTCTTGATCGCGGGGGCGGGGTGGGGCGGTGGGGGAGGGGGTCAGGAGGTCGTGGTGGTGGGGGCGGGCTTGGTGGAACTGGTCGAGCCCGACGGGCCGGAGGTGGTGGACGAGGAGGACGAGTTGGGGGTCGAGGAACCGCCCGAGGTCGACGACGAGCCGGAGCCCGAGGAGTCGCCACCGGAAGAGGTGCCCTCCGACTTCGCCGGCTTCGTCGTGCCGCCCTTGCCCTCGGTGCCCGCCGCCCGGGAGTCGGTGCGGTAGAAGCCGGAGCCCTTGAACACGACCCCGACCGAGTTGAAGACCTTGCGCAGCCGCCCCTCGCACGCGGGGCACTCGGTCAGCGGCTCGTCGGAGAACGACTGCACCGCCTCGAGCTGGTGGCCGCACGCGGTGCAGGCGTACTGGTACGTGGGCACGTTCTCCTCCGGATCTGGTTCAGCCGATTGGCACTCGACGTATTCGAGTGCCAATGGTGCGTCATCGGACCCGGGTTCGTCCAGCGGACGTGATCGTCACCCACCCGCCGGGAGGTCCGGACCAGCGGGGGAGCAGGCGCGAACCGGACCTCGGCGAGCCGGGTCCGCACCCCACCACCGGCGAAGTTCGACGCCGTCGGCGCACCGCCCGCCGTCGGCAGGGCGCCACCAGCGAAGTCCGACGTCGTCACTGCACCGCGCCGCCGCAGAGCCCGACGCCGTCACCGGACCGCAGAATCAGCGGAGTCCGACGTCGTCAGTGCACCGTGCCACCACGGAGCCCGACGCCGTCAGTCGAAGCGGGGCCCGACGCCGTCAGCCGACCGCAGCATCAGCGGAGCCCGACGCCGTCAGCGCAATCCCGTCCCGGGTGAGCAGGCGCAGACCTTCCGACGGGGTGAGAGCCGCCCGCACCGGCCGGTCGTGCGGCTGGGCGGGCAGCGCCGGGAGCAGTTCACCGTCGTGCAGCAGCGCCACGGTCATGGTGGCCGCCGGTACCCGGGCCAGCGCCCGGTCGTAGGAGCCGCCGCCCCGGCCCAGCCGTAGGCCGTGCCGGTCCACCGCCAGGGCGGGCACCACCACCAGGGATGCTCCGACGATCGCCGTCCGGCCCCGCCGGGGTCCGTGCGGCTCGCGCATCCCCCGGCCGGCGGCGACCAGGGTGCCCGGTCCGGCGTATGGGGCCCAGTCCAGGTCGAGGTCGTCGCGGAGCACGGGCAGCAGCAGCTCCGCCCCGGCCGGCAGCGCGGCCCGGAGCACCTCGGGCAGGTCGGGGCCGCCCGGCTCGGAGCCGACCGGCACGTACCCGGTCATCGTGGCCGGCCGCAGGCGGCGTACCAGCGCGGTCAGTTCGGCTTGGACGCGCGTCGCGGCGGCGGAGCGGTGGGCTGCGGTGAGCGCCCGGCGGTGGGCGAGCAGCACGGCGCGTGTCTCGCGTTTGGCCGCGTGGAGGGCTTCCGCTTCATCAGAAAAATCGGGCACGCAACACTCCTGACGCAACGCTGTCAATGTGGTCGCTCTGTGTCAGCATCGCAGGAACGGGCCTGGAACTTCCGGGGGGACAGCGTTGACGCTACGCGGGCGGTTGACGGCGGCCTTCCTCACGGTGGTGCTCGGTCCCGTGCTGCTCGGCGCGGTCTTCGTCGGCACCACCCTGTCGACGGTGGACCGCACCCGGTCCACCGAACGGCTCGGCCTGGCCGCGTCCGCCGTGCGTACCTCGATCGACGCGTTGTGCCAGCAGTTGCGGGCCGCCGCCGACGCGGTGGCCCTGCGCCCCGACCCGGCGACCCGGGCGGGCGCGGCCGGTCAGGTGGTCAGCCGGGGGTTGGCCACCGCCGTGCTGGTCACCGACGTGACCGGTGGCACCACGTACGCCACCCCGGGTGGGCCGGCGACTCCGTGGCAGGACTGCGCGGGCGTCCGCACCGGTGGACCGGTCCGGGCGCTGAGCGCCCGGGTGGACCTGCGTGACCCGGCGGGCACGCCGCTCGGCGCGGTGGCCGCCGCCGAGGTGGTCGACCCGGCGTTCGTGGCCCGGCTGGCCGCCGCGACCGGCGTCGCGGTCACCCTCCTCGACGACACCGCCGCCCCCGACCGGATCACCCACACCACCGAGACCCGTCGGGTACGCGACGCGGTGCTCGCCGCGGCCGGCACCCTCGATGGTGACCGGGTCACCGCGACCCGGGACGGCCGGTACGTGCGGCGGCTCGGGCCGGCCCCGGGGCAGCCGTTGCCCCTGGTCCTTTCCGTGGCCGGGGAGCGACCGTCGGGCCTGCCGGCGGCACTGGTCGGGGCGGTGCTGCTCGCCGTGGTGGTGGCGGTGCTGACGGCGTGGCGGCTGGCCCGGGTCACCACCCGGCCGTTGGTGGAGTTGGCCGGTGCGGTGGACCGGGTCGCCCGGGGTGACCTGACCGCCCGGGTGCCGGTGCGCAGCCGGGACGAGATCGGCGGGCTCGCCGCCGCGTTCAACCGGATGATCCGGGAGACCGCCGGGTACGTGGCTGCGCTGACCAGCAGCCGGGACCAGTTGCGGGGGCACCTGAGGGTGCTCGGGGACACCCTGGCCAGCACCCACGACCTGCAACGCATCCTGCGGGTGATCCTGCACAGCGCGATCGCGGCGACCGGGGCGCGGGCCGGGGCGGTGCTGCTGGTCGACGACGCCGGGGTGCTCGTCGGGCAGTGCGCGGAAGGGCTGGCCGGGCGTTGCCCACCGGGCACCGAGCCGGAGGAGTTGCGGGTGCCGGTGGGCACGGGGGTGGTCGGTGCGGTCGCCGCCACGGGTGAACCGCAGCGGGGCCGGGTCCCGTCGGGCCCGACGCCGACCGGCGAACCGTGGTGCGAGACGTACGTGGCGGTGCCGTTCACCGCACCCGGTGGGGACGCCGCCGGCCGGGACCCGGCGGTCGGGGTGCTGGTCCTCTACGACCGGTTGGGCGTCGGCGAGTTCGACGACGACGACCTGGCGACCCTGCGGACCTTCGCCGGGCACGCGGCGGTGGCGGTGGAGAACGTCCGGGTGCACGAGGAGGCGCAGCGGTTGTCGTTGACCGACCCGCTGACCGGGCTGTGGAACTACCGGTACCTGCGTGAGTCGCTGCGCCGGGAGGTGGAGCGGGCCAGCCGGTTCGGCCGGATGCTCAGCATCCTCGTCCTCGACCTGGACCGGTTCAAGATCGTCAACGACAGTTACGGGCACGCCGCCGGGGACGCCGTGCTCGCCGAGTTCGCCCGCCGGGTCCGGGGCGAGATCCGCGAGGTGGACCTGGCCTTCCGGCAGGGCGGTGAGGAGTTCGTGGTGCTGCTGCCGGAGACCGACGCCCGGGGCGCGGCGACCGTCGCCGAGCGGTTGGGCGCGGCGGTGCGGGAGGCCCCGGTCGTGGTCGCCGGCCACGCGGGTGTCCCGACCACGATCGCGGTGTCGGTCTCGATCGGCATCGCCGTCTATCCCGACCACGCCTGCACCGGCGCGGAGGTGCTGGACGCCGCCGACGAGGCGTTGTACGCGGCCAAGGGCGCCGGCCGTGACGGCTACCGGGTGGCGACGGCGCGGCCCCGACCGACGCCGGCAGCCGACGGTGCGGTCGAGGAGATCGCCGTACCGGCGGGGGCGACCAGCCCGGACGACGGCCTGCCCCGGGCCGGTCCGCCCGTCGGGCCGACCAGCGCCACCCGGCCACCCGCCCACCGGCCGCCCACCGACCGGGTAGCCGGCGACGACCTGCCGACCGACGGGTCGATCGACCTACCTGCCGACGGGTCGACCGGTGGGCCGGCCGGTCGGCACGCCGTCGGTGCTCCCGGTGTGACGCAGCCGGGCGGCGCGTCTTCCGGTCCTCACCCGCCGCGGCAGAGCCGTGGCCGATAGTCTCGCGGCATGTCGGAGCACTCAGCGAACCCCTCAACGACCGCCGCGACCGGTCGCGCCCGCGCGGTCAAGGCCGTGATCCCGGCCGCCGGCCTGGCCACCCGGTTCCTGCCGGCCACGAAGGCGGTGCCCAAGGAGCTGCTACCGGTGATCGACCGACCGGTGCTCCAGTACATCGTCGAGGAAGCCGCCCAGGCCGGCATCGGTGACGTGCTGCTGATCACCGGTCGCGGCAAGACGTCGATGGTGGACCACTTCGACCGTCGCCCCGACCTGGAGGCCCGGCTGGAGGCCAAGGGCGACGCCGAGCGGCTCGCCGCGGTCAAGCGCCCCAGCGAGCTGGCCGAGATCTACACCTGCCGGCAGCCGGAGCAGCTCGGCCTCGGCCACGCCGTCGGGTACGCCGAGTCGCACGTCGGCGACCAGCCCTTCGCGGTGCTCCTCGGTGACGAGTTCGTCAAGCCGTCGGAGCCGCTGCTGCCGGCCATGTTGGAGCTCCAGGCCCGTACCGGCGGGGTGGTGCTGGCGTTCTTCGAGGTCGACCCGGCCGAGACCAAGCGGTACGGCATCGCCTCGGTCGAACCGGCCGAAGCGGAGCTGACCGACATCGGAGAGGTCGTCCGGGTCACCGGCATGGTGGAGAAGCCCCAGCCGGAGGACGCCCCGAGCAACCTCGCCGTCCTCGGCCGGTACGTCCTGCCGGGGCGGATCTTCGACGCGATCCGGCGTACCGAACCGGGCAGCGGCGGGGAGATCCAGCTGACCGACGCGATGGAACTGCTGCGCAGCGAGGGGGTGCCGGTGCACGCGATCGTCTACCGGGGCACCCGCTACGACACCGGCATGCCGCTGGGCTACCTCCAGACAGTCGTGCAGATCGCCGTCGAGCGGGAGGACCTCGGCGCCGAGTTCCGCGCCTGGCTGACCGAGTTCGTCAACAACGGCGACGAGACGGTCACCGCGGCGATCATCAACGGGGTACGCGACACGGCGGGCGGCTCCGGTACATGACCTCGACGGCCGACGCCGAGGCGGCCGCGAACGAGTTGACGCCGCTCGCCGACTACCTGGGCAGCGTGCTGCGCAGGTTGCGCGCGCTGCCCCCGCTCGACCTCGACCTCACCCAGGCGTACGGCAACGTCCTCGCCTCGGACGTCGTCGCCCCGCACTCGTTCCCCGCCTTCGACCAGGCGGCGGTGGACGGGTACGCCGCGCGCTGGGAGGACCTCGTCGGGTACGGCCCGATCCCCACGCAGGGACCGGGCCGGGCGGTGCGGCTCAACGTGGTCGGCGACCTGGGCGCGGCGAGTTGGCGGCCGGTCCGGCTGACCCCCGGCTCGTGTTTCTCGGTGGCGGCCGGTGCGCCGATGCCGATCGCCGCCGACGTGGTGGTGCCGGTGGAGTGGACCGACCAGGGCATGGCGGCGGTGGAGATCTTCCGTACCCCCAAGCGGGGGTACGGTGTCCGTCGTGCCGGTGAGGAGTTGCCCGCCGGTACCGTCCTCGCCCGCGCCGGCACGTACGTCGCCCCGGCGTTGGTGGCCGTGTTCGCCGCCACCGGCATCGGACACGTGGTGGTCCGGCCCAGCCCCCGGGTGGTGATCGTGGCCACCGGCGACGAACTCGTCGACGTGGGCCGGGGCAGCCAGCCCGGTCAGGTGGTGGACGCCAACTCGCACGCGTTGACCGCCGCCGCCGCCGAGGTGGGCGCGTTGGCGTACCGGGTGGGGATCTGCGACGACGACCCGGAGGGGCTGCGTGGCCTCCTGGAGGACCAGACCCTGCGGGCCGATCTGATCATCACCACCGGCGGCACCGGCACCGGCCCCGGTGACATGGTCCGGCGGATCCTGTCCCGCCGGGAGGGCGGCCGGGCCGGGCCGGTGACGTTCACCGATGTGGCGCTGTACCCCGGCACGGCCCTCGGGTTCGGTACCGTCGGGGCCGAGGAGGTGCCGGTGGTCTGTCTTCCCGGTGAGCCCGGTGCGGCGTTGATCGGCTTCGAGGTGCTGGCCCGGCCGGCGATCCAGCTGCTGGCCGGTGCGGAGCCGGTGTTCCGGCCGAGCGTACGGGCGCATCTGTTGGAGACCATCTCGTCGCCCGGTGGGCTGCGCGAGTTCCGGCCGGCGCACGTGGCCGAGCGGCGCGGCGGGGGCTACACCGTGCAGCCGCTCAGCGGTGGGCCGTACACCCTCTCCGGGTTGGCCGAGGCGAACGGCCTGATGGTGCTCGGTGAGCGGGTGACCACTGCGGCGGCCGGCTCCACGGTGGACGTGTTGTTGCTGGACCGACGGCGGTGAGCCGGCGCGGGTCGGCCGCCGCCCCGGGCGTGGACGGGAGGTCGGCGCGGTGAGCTGGTTCGGGCGGGTGCCGGGGTGGCCGGTGATGCTGATGGACGGTCCGGTGGTGCTGCGACCGTACCGGCGGTCCGACGCCACCGCCTGGTCGGCGGTTCGTCGGGCGAACCGGGCCTGGTTGGCGCCCTGGGAGTCGCACCTGCCAGGCAGTTGGGACGAGACGAACTCGCCGGCTGCGTTCCGTTACGTGCACGCCGACCAGCGGCGTTCGGCGCGTAGCGGTGAGGGGATGCCGTTCGCGGTCTGCCTGCGCGAGGACGGGCAGGAACGGCTGGTCGGGCACCTGAACGTGGGCAACATCGTCCGGCGGGCGTTCTGCTCCGGCTACGTCGGCTACTGGGTGGACTCCCGGGTGGCCGGGCGTGGGGTGATCCCCACCGCGATGGCGCTCGCCGTCGACCACGCGTTCGGCCCGGGTGGACTGCACCGGGTCGAGGTGAACATCCGGCCGGAGAACAAGCCGTCCCGGCGGGTGGTGGAGAAGCTGGGCTTCCGCGAGGAGGCGTACCACGTGCGCTACATGCACATCGACGGGGTCTGGCGGGACCACATCGGATACGCGCTGACCAGCGAGGAGGTGGCCGCCGAGGGTGGTCTGCTGGCCCGCTGGCACCGGATGCGTCACGAGGCCGGGTGAGTCGTCCCACGGATGGGATCCGGCGCGGCGCGTCGGCATCCCGGTCGGCGGCCCGTAACCTCAAGTAACTGCAAGCTGCGGCAAGCACCGCCCGACCGCAGGATCTGCGTCGAGAGTGATCTTTCGGGGAAGATCTTGCTGATGTTCGGTGGTTGCCCCGAAATTCGGTGACGGGAGGGGTGAGGGTGCCGACCTCGGTGCTCCTCGCCGTCCTCGCCGCCGCCGGCCTGCTCGCCCTCGCGCCGGCGCTGGTCCGTCGGTACGACGCCACCGAGCGGCTGGTGGCGGAGCGGGCGCAGTCGACGGCGCGGGTGCTCCAGCGCCGCCGGCGGCGTCGTACCGTCCCCGGTCGGCGACCGGTCAACCAGCCCCGGGCGCTCGTCGTCACCCTCGCCGAGGACGCCACCACCGGGAACCTTGCCGCCCCGGTCTCCGCGCCCCCGGCCCCCGGCCGTCGTGCCGCCCTGTCGGCGTCCGCCCGCCGCTCCGGCCGGCTGCGCGCGGTGCCGCCCGCCCCCCGGCAGGCCCGTCGGCGTCCACCCCGGCCGCACACCCCGGCCGTGTACCGGCGGCGTCGGGTGCTCGCCGCGCTGCTGCTGCTCAACCTCGTCGAGCTGGTCGGCGTGATCGTGGTCAGCCCCGGCTTCTGGATCAGTTTCTCGGTCACCGCCGCCCTGCTCGTCGTGTACGTCGTACACCTGCGGCGGCGGGCGCTGGCCGAACGCCGTCGGCGGCGGCTACGGGCCCGGGAGGCGGCGTGGCTCGCCGCCCGGCAGGCCGAGGTGCGCCGCGAACAGGCCCGTCGGGCGGCGGCCCGCCGGGAGGCGCAGCGCCGCCTGGCCGCCCAACGCGAGGCGGTACGCCGCACGGCGATGGGCCTGGACCGGCCGACCGACCTGCCGGCGGCGGCCAGCGGGGGTGGTTCGGTGTCCTACCGCCGCTCCGGCGGCCTGCGTGGCCGCCCCTACCAGTCCGGCCGCGACCCCCGCTGAACCCGGGTCCGGCCTGCCGCCCCGCCCGCCCTACGTGCTCGCCCTGCTCGGGCTGGTCGGTTCTCCTGATCGACTCACGTGGGCCGAAGTGGCGCTACCCGGGCGCTCGGATACCCCAACGTCGGCTCACCGGTGCGGCGGACCAGCCGGTTCGCGCGGCGGGAGGGGTGATTCGCCCGGGGGGCGGGTGGGCTGTTAGTCTTGCTGCCGGCCCGCCCGGTGAAAGCCGGGTGGGACCGAAGCCGGTTCCATCCGGCGGAGGGGCTGTGGCGCAGTCTGGTAGCGCACCTCGTTCGCATCGAGGGGGTCTGGGGTTCGAATCCCCACAGCTCCACCAGCAACATTCGATCAAGGGCGGGCCCCACTCGGGGCCCGCCCTTGATCGTCGTGGGCCGGGACCGGGCGACGCCGACCGGGGCGCTCAGGGGATGGCCACGCCGTAGACGGCGAGCGCCTCGGCGATCGGCTGGTAGAAGGTGGTGCCGCCGCTGGTGCAGTTGCCGCTGCCGCCGGAGAGGATGCCGAGGATCAGCCCGGTCCCGGCGACGTAGAGCGGCCCGCCACTGTCGCCGGGCTCCGCGCAGATGTTGGTGCGGATCAGCCCGGTCACGCTGCCCTCGGCATAGTTGACCGTCTGGTTGAGGCCGGTCACCGTGCCGCACCGGACGCCGGTGGTGGTGCCGCTGCGGCAGACCGCCTGACCCACGTACGGGGTGCCGACGCCGTTGATGGTGAGCAGGCCGGGATGGGTGTAGACGGCGCTCGGGTGGCTGACCCTCCCGGTGTAGCGCACCAGACCGAAGTCGTTGCCGGGGAAGCTGCTGCCGGCCCGGCTGCCCAGCACGGTCGTCCCGCCGCTGTCGGCGTACCAGGTCGTCGCGGCGGCGGTGCAGTGCCCGGCGGTGAGGAAGTAGTAGGTGCTGCCGCTGTGCACGTTCGCGCCGAGCGAGCAGCGGGTGCCCCCGCCGTAGACGGCCTGCCCCCCG
Organism: Micromonospora sp. NPDC048894; assembly: GCF_040649765.1. NCBI lineage: Bacteria > Bacillati > Actinomycetota > Actinomycetes > Micromonosporales > Micromonosporaceae > Micromonospora > Micromonospora sp. NPDC048894. Next base: position 51,086 of record NZ_JBEZFY010000008.1, read on the forward strand.
GCGATGAGCAGGCGCAGCCGGCCGGGCTCCCGGCGCAGGTCCGCGCCGGCCCGCGCGGCGGTGGCGCGCAGCGCGCGTACCTGCTCGGGTGCGACGGTGTCGTCGACGGTGAGCGTCAGGCGACCGGTGACCGGGTCGGGTCCCCAGGCGGTGCCGACGGTCCGCACGTCCTGCACGGTCGGCCCGACGGCCCCGGGAGATGCGGCGGCCGGTCCGGCGGCACCGGGGTGCACGGCGGCCGGGTCGGTGCCGCCTGCGTACGCGCTGGCCGGGGTCGCCGGCAGCACGACGACGGTCAGGGCCAGGGCGACGAGCGAGAGACGACGCATCTCCCACCTCCCTCTGGATCGGTAGAGTTCGATTCGTTAAGCATCCGCCGATGCCGGGGCCGATTCAAGCGACGGCAGCGATTCCGGCCCGCCCGCGGTGCTGCCGGGGCCCGACAACGCAACGGGCCGGCCCCCGTCGAGGGAGCCGGCCCGGCACGGGACCCGGGAGATCAGGGCTTCCAGGAACCCGCCGCCTCGAACCGGTGCTGGTATTCGACCACGCCCTTCTTGTCGGCGACGTCGAACACCACCGCACCGGAGCGCTTGCTGCCGGCCCGGATGTTGCTGCCCGAGTCGAGCATGTCGCCACCGCAGCCGGAGAGCGCGCCGGCCAGCCCGTTGACCGTGGTGCCGTTGTCGGCCACCCACTGGAAGTAGAACGGGTTGATCGACGCGGTGCCCTTGGTCACCGTGGCGGTGACGTCGGCGATCAGGTACATGCCCTTGTCCGGCGGCGGGGCGAACGAGCGGCACCCCTTGGTCGAGGTGCTGAAGCTGCGGACGGTGATCTCGATGGTGCCGTCGTCGTCGCTGATCACCAGCGTCTCGCCGGCCTTCAGGTTGAACGTCTCGTCGTCGGTGGACGACGGTGCCGCCGACGGCCTCCCGCCCGGCAGCGTCGGCACAGCGGTGGCACCGGGGGTGGGCAACGAGCGTTCCCAGTCATCGGCCGCCTCGTTGGCCCGGTTGCCCCCGACGACCGCGGCGACCACGATGCCACCGCAGCAGAGCAGCACCAGCACGGCGACCACGATGCCGATGACGATCCAGACCTTCTTGCCCGAGGAGCCGCCCGGCGGCGGACCCAACGGATAGCCGGGCGGAGCCGGAGCACCGGGCGGCGGCGGGTAACCCCCACCGGGCGGCGGGTAACCCCCACCGGGCGGCGGATAGCCCCCACCGGGCGGCGGATAGCCCCCACCGTGAGGCGGGTAACCCGCACCCGACACCGGCGGGTAGCCCGCGCCGGACACCGGCGGTGTCGTCCCCGGCTCGTACGACGGGAACGGCTGTCCCGACGTCGGCGGCGGCGGGTACGTCGGCTGCGGTGCTGCAGAGACCGGCGGCTGCGGCGCGTACGGCGACGGCGGCGCGTACGGGTCGGTGGAGTAGGTCGGTTGCGGCGGTTCGGGGACCGGGGGCGGCGGGGCGGTCGGATCGACCGGGGGCGGCTGGTTGGGGTCCTGCGGCCCGGAAGGGGGTTGGGGCTGGCTCACCGTACTCCTCGCACACGGTCGTCACTCGGGAAAGCTGGTGGTGCTGACGAAGGGGTCAGCGTAGTGGCAGCACCGCCGCCGTGCGGACCAGATCGCCCTCGATCACGAACCGGCCGGTGACCACCGAGGGCGGATCCGCCACGGTGGCCGCCGACACCCGCGCCGGGTCGATCCGGGCGGTGAAGACGCCGGTGTCCGGGTCCAGGTCGACGGTGGCGTCCAGGAAGTCCAACCAGGAGCCCACCACCGGGTGCCAGACCTTGTAGACGGTCTCCTTGGCGCTGAACACCACCACCGGCCAGCTCACCCCGGCCGGCAACCGGGCCAGCCGGTCGGCCTCCTCGGGGCGCAGGATCATCCGGCGTACCCCCGGGTCGAGTTCCCGGTGCCGCTCGGCGTCCATGCCGACCGCACGCAGGTCGGCGCGGCGGGCGACCGCGGCGGCGCAGTAGCCCCGGGTGTGGGTGATGGTGCCGATCAGCCCGGTCGGCCAGACCGGTGCGCGGTTCGGTGCGGCGGGGACCGGCGTGGCCGGTAGGCCGAGGGCGGTCATCGCGCGTCGGGCGCAGACCCGACCGGCGGTGAAGTCCCGTCGCCGGCTCTCCACGGCCCGTTCGCCCAGCCCGGCCCGCTCCTCCGGGAGCAGCTCACCGACCCAGTCGGCGCCCTCGGCCACCGCCACCGAGACCGCCGCCGGCAGCAGGTCACGCATAACCCACCCCTCTCCGGTACGACCACCGCCGGGTCCGCCCGGTGTGCGGACCATCGGCCATGGTTGGTGAACGTACCGCAACCGGGCGACACCGGAGGGTCCCGTCGTGGTGGCCGGCCCGGTACCCGGGGTCGGCCACCACGACGGGTCAGCGGCGGCGGGGGCGGCGGGTCAGCGCGAAGCCGAACACCCCGGCCACGGCGGCGAGCACGCCGCCGACCGCGCTCCACGCCCAGCGGGAGCCGAGCGCGGGCAGCCAGTCGCCGTCGAACCAGTCGTCGTCGGCGTCGGCGGGTGCGGCCGCCGGCTCACCGGTCAGCACCGCGCCGGCCTTGGTGTTCGGCACCAGCGGCGCCTTCAACTCGCCGTCGTCGCGCGAGCCCTCGCCCTCGGCGGAGACCAGCAGCTCCACGTCGACGGGGAGCCCCAGGTCGGGTTCGGGCAGGTCGGTGACCGACAGCCGGACGTAGTAGGTGCCGGGCAGCGGGTCGGCCGACCACGGCTCCGCCCAGGAGCGCACCTGACGCAACGTGCAGCCGAGCGCCACGCTGCCGGCGGAGGCGGCCACCGTCGGGGTCTGCGCCCCGGCCGTGCACGCCTGCCGGCGGCGCAGCCCGTCGAACACCTCCACCGTCCAGGTGGACGCGCCGGTGCGGGCCTTGGGCAGGGACACCGTGGCGGTGATGTGGTGCCGCTGTCCCGCCGAGGCCGGGAACGACCAGTACAGGAAATCGCCGGTGGAGGCGTCCACCCGGACCGGTTGGCCGGCCGCGATGCCGGTGGCGGTCAGGAAGGACGTGCCGGCCCGGGTGACCGGGGTGGCGCCGGGGGAGGGGGTGGGCGCGGCCGGGGCCGGCGTCGGGGCGACGAGCAGGGTGAGTCCGGCGGCGGCCAGTGCCGCGCCGGTCCGCATGATCGGGGTACGCATCGTCAGTTCGTCCTCCACGTCGCCACCCACCAGCGGGTGAGCAGCCCGACGACCAGGCCGGTGAGTAGGCCGGCCAGGGTGAGCAGGAGCAGCAGCACCCAGCCGCGCCCCAGGTCCGGCGCGGTCGGGGCGGGTGACGAGGCGACCACGTCGATGGTCAGCTCGACCGGCATGCCCGGCTCGGCCCGGGTGCCCGGTCGGGGTGCGAACGCGTTGCTGACCACCAGGCAGACCGTGGTGGCCGGGACCGGCGCGTCGCTGGCCGACGGGCTCGGCGACACCTCGTCCTCCGCCCCCGACCAGCGCAATCCCGCCGACACCACGTCGGTACGACCGCTGCCCGCGTCGACGCCCCGGACCAGTTCCCGGCCGTCGGCGGCGGTCGCCCGCAGCAGCACCGCGTGGTCGGGGTTCACCGGCCGGTCCAGTGCCACGCTGACCGAGGCGCGCAGCTCCTGCCCCGGTCGGACGGGCACCCGGTACCAGCGGTGCTCGGAGAACGCCTCCCGGTCGGCGTAGACGCCGGGGGCGAGCAACGGGGCGTCGGCGCACCCGGCCCGGCCGGTGACCACCGTCGGTGCGGCGGTGTAGGTGTCCTTCGCGCGCTCGACGAGCTGCTTGATCCGACCGGTCAGCTCGTCGGCGCTCTGGGCCGCCGTGTAGGTGCCGCCGGTCGCGGTGGCGATGCAGAGCAGCTGCTTGCGGACCTTCTCGTCCGGGGCGAGGCCGAGCGTGTCGACCACCAGTTTGGTGCCCTGGGCGGCCAACTCCCGGGCCACCTCGCACGGGTCGGGCGGGGCGCAGGTGTCCTCGCCGTCGGTGATCAGCACGATCCGGCGGGCGGTCGTGCCGGTGCCGAGGTCCCGGGCGGCGGAGCGCAGGGCCAGCCCGACCGGGGTGAAGCCGGTCGGGCGCAGCGTCGCCACCGCGGCCTTGGCGGCGGTCCGGTCCACCGGGCCGACCGGCACGATCTGCTGGGTGTCCAGGCAGCCCTGCTTCTTGTCCTTGCCCCGGTAGGTCGCGCCGAGCACCCGGATGCCGAGCTGGGTCTCCTCGGGCAGCGCGTCGACCACCTCGTTGAACGCCTGCTGGGCGACCGAGATCCGGCTGCGTCCGTCGATGTCGTTGGCCCGCATCGAGCCGCTGACGTCGAGGACCAGCTCGACCTTGGGTGGCTCGGCGGGCTCCTCGTTGTCGGCGAGGGCCGGCACGGGGCCGGTCAGCGCGGTCGCCGCCAACACTCCGATCAGGACGGTCGTTGATCGTCGTCTCGTGTTGATCACCGGGCGAAGTGTAGTGAGATCCACTATGGAGATTCGTCGGGGTGCACCCGGGCGAGTCTCGACCACGGGATCGTCGGCCCGGCGCGGTGCGTCGGCGGACCGGTGTGAGATCGATGACCGTCGACCGTCCGTTAGATGCTAGATGTAAAGCATTTGCCGCGCGACGCATCGGTCGGAAATCTGACCCAAGTCGACCCGTTGTGCCGGTGGCATAACGTGGTTAAGCTCTCCATGCGCGCCCCAATCGCCCGCTTCCCCCGTGGCAGGCGATCGGGGCGCGTCCTTTCGTTGCGGCACACTCGTGGGACACCCCCTCCCGCGCCACCGCCACCGCTCCCGGTGCCGCCGACGGTTCCCGCCGGAGATCCCGGCCGATGCGATCCGCCCCCGGTCTTCCGCCCCGCTGCCGGCCCGTCGTCTCCCCGGCCCGCCAGGTGTCTGATCCCGACCCGTGGTGCCTGCGGTGTCGGCCGGCGCCCTCCCGTCTGCCCTCGTCCACTGTGGTGCCGGGTGACGACCGTCCCGGAACGCGCCGGACCCGCCTCGACCGGTGGGGTCGGGCGGGTCCGGGGCAGACGCGCAGCGGTGGACGGGGTGGGTCAGATCCAGCGGCCGTCCAACCACATCCGGGCGGACCAGTCGTCGTACGGCAGGAGGTTGCCGACGAAGATGGGATAGAAGTAGGCGAAACAGAGCGCCACCAGCAGCACGTACGCGCCGACGATGACCCCGCCGATCAGTCGCCGGTCGGCGAGCTGCTCGGCCGTGGCGGCATCGGCCTGCGCGACCATGACCGTGGCCTTCGGGCCGACCGGCCGGCCGACGTCCGACCCCGTGTCGTCGGGTGCGGTGCCGTCCGGTGGCGTGACGTCCGGGGCGGTGCCCGCCGGTGGTGTGTCGTCCCGGGCGGTGCCGTCGGGTGTGGTGCCGGGCTGGGCGGTGCCGTCGGGTGGTGTGCGGTCGGGGGCGGTCCCGGGCTGGGCGCGGCCGGTCGGGGTGGCGGGGTCCGGGGTGGTGGGGGTGGCGATCGCACCGAGCACGTAGACCACCGCCAGCACCAGGAAGGGCAGCGCCGGGGCGGCGTAGAAGGAGAACATCGTCCGGCCGTCGAGGGCGTACCAGAACCAGGGCAGCAGGCCGGCGGCGACGGCCGCCAGGATCGCCCCGGCCCGCCAGTCCCGACGGGCCACGCCGAGCCAGAGCGTGGCGGCCAGGGCCGGCAGGAACGACCACCAGAGCAGCGGGGTGCCCAGGAGCAGGATCTCCGAGGCGCAGGTCGGCGCACCGCAGGCACCGTCGCCGGACCAGTGGAACGCCACCGGCCGGCCCAGCAGCAACCACTGCCACGGCCACGACTGGTACTTGTGGGCGGTCTCCAGGCCGGTATGGAACTCGAACGCCGCCTTGTGGTAGTGGAAGAGGTTGTTGAGCGCGCCGATGATCGGGGTGTCGTTCAGGCCCGGAAGGTTCGGGTACTTGGCCGCGGACCGGTAGTAGCCCTCGTCGGAGAGCAGCCACCCCGACCAGCTCAGCACGTACGTCCCGACCACCAGCAGCCCGGCGAGCACCAGCCAGGGCAACTCGTCCAGGAGCGCGTCGCGCCACGGTCGGCGGGCCCCGGCCGACCGGCGGACGCCGACCTCCCAGAGCAGCACCAGCAGCCCGAAGACCGGCACGAAGTAGATCCCGCTCCACTTCACCGCACACGCGCAGCCGAGCAGCACCCCGGCGAGCAGCCGCCACCAGGGCCAGTTCCGCCAGCCACCGGCGGGTCGGCCGGCCCGACCGGGGAGGGTCGGGTCGAGACCCTCGTCGAGGGCGCGGGCCCAGCGCCGTCGCCGGGCGTCCCGGTCGAGCACCAGCGCGCCGAAGGCGGCGAGTACGAACAGCAGCAGGAAGATGTCGAGCAGCGCGGTGCGGGAGAGCACCAGGTGGAAGCCGTCCAGGGCGAGCAGCAGACCGGCGGCGCAACCGAGGGTGGTGGAGCGGAACAGTCGGCGGGCGATGCGGGTCAGCAGCAGCACCGAGACGATGCCGGCGAGCGCGGCGCCGATGCGCCAGCCGAACTCCGGGGCGGTGGTCATCAGGTGGCCCGGTACGGAGATGTTGGTCTCCGCGTCCTGGTAGCCGAAGGCCCACTCACCGAGCCCGATCAGCCACTTGCCCAGCGGCGGGTGCACCACGTAGGAGGGACCGTTGTCCTTGTAGTTCCACTCGACGCCCTTGTCGATCAGGCCGTAGCCGTCCCGGGCGTAGTAGATCTCGTCGAAGATCTTGCCCTTGGGGCTGCTCAGCCCGAGCAGGCGCAGGACGGCGGCGATCGTCACCACCACGGCGGTGGCGATCCACGAGTTCACGTCCAGCCGGGTCTCGACGGTGGCCAGCCTGCGGCGGATGATCGCCGGCACGCCGCCTCCTCCGCCCTCGGGAGGCGGGGCCTCCGGGTCGGTCCGGTCCGCGCTCGCACTCTGTGCTGTCGACGCACTCGTCACCCGGCGATCGTAGGCTGCGAAGGTGCCCGGTGGCGCCCATCGTCCCCGAGATTGGTACGACTATCGATGAAGGAGCACGTCTCGTGGGTGAAATGTCCGAGATTGGACGGCTGGTTCTGCTCGGTGCGCCACTGGGCAACCCGGCCGACGCGTCCACTCGGCTCCGCGATGTCCTCGCCACCGCCGACGTGGTCGCCGCCGAGGACACCCGCCGGCTGACCCGGCTCGCCCGCGATCTCGGCGTCACCGTCGGCGGCCGGATCGTCTCCTACTTCGAGGGCAACGAGGAACGCCGTACCCCGGAACTGGTCGACGTGCTCCGGGAGGGCTACCTGGTCGCGCTGGTCACCGACGGCGGCATGCCCAGCGTCTCCGACCCCGGCTACCGGCTGGTCACCGCCGCACTCGACGCCGGGGTGCCGGTCACCGCCGCGCCCGGCCCGAGCGCCGTCACCACCGCCCTGGCCCTGTCCGGGCTGCCCAGCGACCGGTTCTGCTTCGAGGGCTTCCTGCCCCGCTCGCCCGGCGGCCGGCGGGCCCGGCTCAAGGCGCTCGCCGCCGAACCGCGCACCCTGGTCCTCTTCGAGGCCCCGCACCGGATCGCCGCCGCCCTGACCGACCTCGCCGCCGCGTTCGGCGTCGACCGGCCCGCCGCGCTCTGCCGGGAGTTGACCAAGACCTACGAGGAGGTCGTCCGCCGGCCGCTCGGCGAACTGGCCGACTGGGCGGCCCAGGGTGAACCGCGCGGCGAGATCACCCTGGTCGTCGCGGGGGCCCCGGAAACCCCCGCCGAGCGCCCCGACGACGACACGCTGCGGGCCCGGGTGGCCGACCGGGAGGCCGCCGGCATGTCCCGGCGGGACGCGATCAGCGACGTGGCCACCGGGTACGGGCTGCGCCGCCGGGACGTGTACACCGTCGTGCACCGCTGAGCCGTGGTACGGGCCGATCCGCGCGGGCCGATCCGCTGGACCGCGACGCGCGTCGGCCCGCCCGCCTCACCAGGCGGCGACGAGGAAGCCGAGGGTGATCAGCACGGGCCCGGCGTACCCGCCGCCGGTCGCCCAGCGGCGCTGCCGGGGGTCGGCCAGCAGGCTCGCCCCGGTCCACCGGACGATCCCCGCCGAACAGCCGGCCACCGCCAGCAGGCCGAGCAGCCAGCGCAGGTGCGCACCCGCCCCGGTGTCCACGTACGCGGTGTCCGCGCCCGGCCCGGTCACCCGCGCCGGCAGCGTGGTGCCGGTGTCGGTGTGATCGGCGGGGACCCCGCTGACCCGTATCCCGTGGGCCAGGAACCGGTCGTCGCCGGCGGCGAAGATGCCCCGGCAGCGTTGGGTGAGCCCACCGCCCGAACAGTGGGTGATCATCACCGTCCCCCTCGTGGAGTGCCCGACGGCCAGCCAGAGCGGACCGGCGCTCACCCAGGCGAAGAACGCCGCCACCAGGCTCAACGCCAGCAGTACGGCGAGCCCCCGCACCGGGTCCGGCGGATGGGTGAGCCGGGTGGGCCGGGGTCGGCGCGGGGACCGCAGCCGCTGCTTCGGCTCCTTGCGCAGCGGGGTGCCGTCCCAGTGCACCTGTTCGATCGGGGCCCAGAAGAAGGAGTCGTCGTCCGTACCGCCGTCGGGGGAGCGGCCGGGGCGGTGCTTGCGCGGTTGACGGACCGGGACCCGCCGGGGCACCGCGTCGACCGGCGCTCCGGTGGTCGGCTCGACCTCGACGGTCGCGTCGTCCGGGCCGGGGACGGGTCGGGGCTGCGGGGCGACGGCCGACCCGCGCGGCGGCGGGCCGTCCCCGGGGCCCGGACGCGGTGGTCGTCGGGTGCCCGCCGTCGATTCGTCGTGCCCCGATCGTCTGCCCGTCACGTCAGCCATTGGACACCGCGTGGCGCTCGGTGTCCGTGAGCTGACTCCGCGTGTCGGTGGGCAATTCCGGTGGACGGCAATTCCCGCCGCTGCGGCGCGGGTGACCCTATTGGTTCGCCGCCCCCCGACCCGGGTCACTAGGCTTGCTGGTCATGAGTCACGTTCTCGCCGCGGTCGCCTGGCCCTACGCCAACGGTCCGCGCCACATCGGCCACGTGTCCGGCTTCGGCGTACCCTCCGACGTCTTCGCCCGGTACATGCGGATGGCCGGTCACGACGTGCTCATGGTCTCCGGCACCGACGAGCACGGCACCCCGATCCAGGTGCAGGCCGACGCCGAGGGGGTCACCCCGCGCGAACTGGCCGACCGGTACAACCGGGTGATCGCCGAGGACCTGCTGGCGCTGGGCCTGTCGTACGACCTGTTCACCCGGACGACCACCCGCAACCACTACGCGGTGGTGCAGGAGCTGTTCGCCGGGCTGCACCGCAACGGCTACATCGTCCCCAAGGTCACCACCGGGGCGATCTCCCCGTCCACCGGGCGGACCCTGCCCGACCGCTACATCGAGGGCACCTGCCCGATCTGCGGCTACGACAGCGCCCGCGGCGACCAGTGCGACAACTGCGGCAACCAGCTCGACCCGATCGACCTGATCGACCCCAAATCCAAGATCAACGGCGAGACGCCGGAGTTCGTGGAGACCGAACACTTCTTCCTCGACCTCCCCGCCCTCGCCGACGCGCTGCGCCAGTGGCTCGACACCCGCGAGGGCTGGCGGCCCAACGTGCTGCGCTTCTCCCGCAACCTGCTCGACGACCTCCAGCCCCGGGCCATCACCCGGGACCTCGAATGGGGCGTGCCGATCCCCCTCGAAGGCTGGCAGGACCGCGGCGACAAACGGATCTACGTCTGGTTCGACGCGGTGATCGGCTACCTGTCCGCGTCCATCGAGTGGGCCCGACGCACCGGCGACCCGGACGCGTGGCGCAGGTGGTGGTCGGCCGACGGGGAAGGCAAGGACTCCCCGGGCTACTACTTCATGGGCAAGGACAACATCGTCTTCCACTCGGTGATCTGGCCGGCCCTGCTCGGCGGCTACTCCGGGGCCGGGGCGCACGACGGCCAGCCCGGCGAGCTGGGCCGGCTCAACCTCCCCACCGAGGTCGTCTCCAGCGAATACCTGACCATGGAGGGGCGCAAGTTCTCCTCGTCCCGCAAGGTCGTCATCTACGTCCGGGACTTCCTGGAACGCTACGACGCCGACGCGCTGCGCTACTTCATCGCCGTCGCCGGCCCGGAGAGCAACGACACCGACTTCACCTGGGCCGAGTTCCTCCGCCGCAACAACGACGAACTCGTCGCCGGCTGGGGCAACCTGGTCAACCGGTCGGTCTCCATGGCGGCCAAGAACTTCGGCGCGGTCCCGCCGGTCGACCCGGCCGGGCTCACCGAGGCCGACGAGGCGCTGCTCGCGGTGGCCCGCGCCGGCTTCGCCACGGTCGGCGACCTGATCGCCCGGCACCGGCAGAAGCAGGCCATCGGCGAGGCCATGAAGGTCGTCGCCGAGGCCAACCGCTACCTGTCCGAACAGGCCCCCTGGAAGCTCAAGGCCGACGCCGACAAGCCCCGGATGGGCACCATCCTGCACGTCGCCCTCCAGGTGATCAGCGACGCCAACACCCTGCTCACCCCGTTCCTGCCGCACTCCGCGCAGCAGATCCACGAGCTGCTCGGCGGCACCGGCGTGCACGCCCCGATGCCGGTCCTCGAAGAGGTCGACGACCTCGACGGCGGCCCCGGCTACCCGGTGCTCACCGGGGACTACACCGTCGGCGCGCGCTGGGAGTCCGTGCCGCTACCCGCCGGCCGGCCGCTCACCGCGCCCAAGCCGGTCTTCCGCAAGCTCGACCCGTCGATCGTCGACGAGGAACTGGCCCGGCTGGAGAGCTGACCGGCCGCCACGGACGGGCAACGGCCCCGGGGGAACCCCCCGGGGCCGCGCCGGCACAACGTCAGGCGTGGGCCATCGACGGCGCACCGACGAACTCCATGAGCGCCCGGTACACCTCGGTCGGATGCGTCCACGGAATGCCGTGCGGCGCACCCTTCAGGGTGACCAGCTTGCCGTTGGGCAGCATCGGCGCCAACCGCTGACCCGTCTTCGGGTACGGCAGCACGTTGTCCTTGTCGCCCTGGATGATCAGCACCGGGACGTCGATGTTGGGCACGTCGCCCCGGAAGTCGGTCTGCCAGGCGTCCACCGAGTCGTGGGTGCCCTTGGCCGACGCCTGCGCACCGATCTGCCAGTGCGCCCGGTACGCCTCCTCGCTGACCCACCTGCCCTTGTTCTCGCTGTAGTTGAAGAACGCGTCGCAGAACTGCGTCAGGTAGGCGAACCGGTCCGCGACGATCGCCTGCTGGAACCCGTCGAAGAGGCTCTTCTCGACGCCCTCCGGGTTGTCCTCCGTCTGCAACAGGTACGGCGCCAACGGCGCCATCAGCACCGCCCGGTCCACCCGGTCCGCCCCGTACGTGCCGAGGTAGCGGGTCACCTCGCCGGTGCCCATCGAGTGACCCACCAGGATCGTGTCGCGCAGGTCCAACTCGGTCATCAGCACGTCGAGGTCGGCGGCGAACGTGTCGTAGTCGTAGCCCGTCGCCGGCTGGGCCGAGCTGCCGAACCCGCGCCGGTCGTAGGTGATCACCCGGTACCCGGCCGCGAGCAGCGGACCCGACATCTTCTCCCAGGTCGCCCCGTTGAACGGGAAGCCGTGGATCAGCACGATCGGCTGACCCTGGCCGTGGTCCTCGTAGTACAGGTCGATGGGGGCGGAGTTCTCCGTACCCACGGTGATGAAGGGCATGCGCTTCTCCTGATCCGTCGGTGTCGGACCCCCCGCGCATTCCCCGACCGACCCCCGGTATGCCCTCACAGCGCGTACGGCAGGTCCACCACCTGGTCGTCGGTCACCTCGGCGGTCGGCGCCCACGTCTCGTACACGCCCCGTTCGTGGCACTGCGCCCCGGTGTCGCGCACCGCGTCCGGATCGGGGCGGCGCAGCCGCAGCCGCAGCCAGCCCGCCTCCTCCCGGAGCACCAGGCACGGCACCCCCCGCCACCGGACGTACCGCAGCCGGCGGGCCACCTGGTCCACCGGGTAGCGGGCCGCGCGGGTCATCGCCAACACCCGGAACCCGCCCGGCAGGTCCGCCACCGCCTCGTACTCGCCACCCGCGTACCCGCCGACGAGCTGGGTGGAGCGGGGCACCTCGCCGGTCGGCACGTACTCCTGGTCGGGCGACAGGCCCGGCACCGCGGCCAGCAGGTGCCGCCACTGCGGCCCCACCATCCGCAACCAGCCCCGCTGCTCCGCCTGGTAGCTGTAGAGCACCACCTCGGCCCCCTCTGCGGTGTACGCCAGCAGGGTGGCGTTGGCCGGCATCGGCAGGTCGGCGAAGTCCCGGGTGACGAACTCGGGGATCAACTGCGCCGAGCTCGGCACGAACCCGGTGCCCAGCACCGGCGGGCCGAGCCGCTCCCGGGGCGCCAACCCCAGCAGGCCCCGGTGCGCCTCGCCGACCGGCACGTCGTAGTCGCCCGGGTCGGCGGCCCGCCAGCGCAGCGCGTACCCGATGTCGGTGCCGTCGCCACTGGTGCCGTCACCGCGCAGCACCGCCAGCGCGGCCGGCGTGCGCAGGTGCGCCACGTCGTGCTCGCGGTAGCAGAAACCGTGCGGCAACCAACCCCGTACGTACCCGGCGAGCTGCCGGGCCGAGAGCACCTTGACCATCCGGGTGCCCCGGCGCAGCACCGCCGACCCGCGCACCGCAACCACCGTCGGGTCGCCGGCCGCCGTCGGCTGCTGACTGAGCTGGTGCACGTACGACCAGCCCCGGTCCCGGTGCACCGGCATCAGCAGCGCCGCCTCCGGCTCCTCGGCCGGCGTCCCGCCGCCGGTCACCTCGGTCACCTCGGTGACGTGCACGAACCGCCGCCACGGCCAGGTCGAACCCGGGCGGGGCGCCCACTCGAAGCCGGGTGCCGCCTCGGCGCTGAACAGCTCGTAGGCCGCGCCCCGGGCCAGCTCCTCCGCCGGGTGGACCACCCCGCCGTAGGTGACGCGTAACCCGGTCCGCTCGGAGGCGGCGCCGCTGGCCCGGTCGGTGACGCTCATCCCGGCGAGGCTAAGCCGGTCAGATGCCGGCCCGGTGAACATCCGGTGGCGTACCGGGAACGCTCCCGACCCGGGACCCCACCGCGCCGGCCCTGGCCGTCCCGCCGCCACCCCTCGATCCGCCGACGCCGTCGGCGGCACGGCCCCGGTCCGGGTCGGTGCCGACCGGGACGCCGGGTGTGTGATGCTGACCGCGATGACCGGACCGACCGAATCCCGCAAGCAGCGCGCCGCCCGCCGGGCCGGTGAGTTCCCGCCCGCCCCGCCGCCGCTGCCCCGTCCCGTGCTGGACAGCCACACCCACCTCGACATCACCGTCGCCGAGGCCGGGGCGCCCGGCGGCGACACCACCGACCCGGTGGCCGCCGCGATCGGGGTGGCCGCCACCGTCGGCGTGGACCGCCTCGTGCAGGTCGGGGTGGACGTCGACTCGTCGCGCTGGGGCGCCGACGTCGCCGACCGGTACCCGGCGGTGCTCGCCACCGTGGCGCTGCACCCCAACGAGGCACCCCGGCTGGCCGACCTGGACGCCGCGCTGCGCGAGATCGAGACGCTGGCCGCCCGGGACCGGGTCCGGGGCGTCGGCGAGACCGGGATGGACTTCTTCCGCACCGGCGACGACGGCCGGGCCGCCCAGGAGGAGAGCTTCCGGGCGCACATCGCCATCGCCAAGCGGTACGGCAAGGCCCTGGTCATCCACGACCGGGAGGCCCACGCCGACGTGCTGCGCATCCTCGACGACGAGGGCGCCCCGGACACGGTGGTGCTGCACTGCTTCTCCGGCGACGCCGACTTCGCCCGCGAGTGCGTCCGCCGGGGCCACCTGCTCAGCTTCGCCGGCACGGTCACCTTCGGCAGCGCCGCCGCGCTACGCGAGGCCGCCGCGCTCACCCCGATCGACCAGTTGCTGGTGGAGACCGACGCGCCGTACCTGACGCCGATGCCGCACCGGGGCCGGCCCAACGCGTCGTACCTGATCCCGCTGACGGTGCGGTCGCTGGCCGAGACCACCGGGGCCGACCTCGACGAGCTGTGCGCGGCCATCTCCGCCACCGGGGACCGGGTCTTCGGCCCGTGGTGAACGCCCCGGAACCCACGACTACGCTTCGGGGCGTGACCGGCCTGCTCGGCCCGGCGGAGATCCGGGAACTCGCCGCGCGCCTCGGCGTCAACCCGACCAAGAAGCTCGGCCAGAACTTCGTGCACGACCCGAACACCGTCCGTCGGATCGTCACCACCGCCGGGCTCACCGGAGACGACGTGGCGCTGGAGGTCGGCCCCGGGCTCGGCTCGCTCACCCTGGCCCTGCTGCCGGTCGCCGCCCACGTACACGCGGTGGAGATCGACCCGGTGCTGGCCGGCGCGTTGCCGCAGACCGCCGCCGCCCACGCCGGCCCGGACGCCGCCCGGCTCACCGTGCACCGGGCCGACGCGCTGCGGATCACCGCCGCCGAACTGGCCGACCCGCCGCCGACCGCGCTGGTGGCGAACCTGCCCTACAACGTCGCCGTGCCGGTGGTGCTGCACCTGCTCGCCGGGCTGCCCACCCTGCGGCACGGGCTGGTGATGGTGCAGAAGGAGGTCGCCGACCGACTGGTCGCCGGCCCCGGCTCCAAGGTGTACGGCATCCCGTCGGTCAAGCTCGCCTGGTACGCCCGCTCCCGTGCCGCCGGCCGGGTGCCACCGAACGTGTTCTGGCCGGTGCCGAACGTCGACTCCGGCCTGGTCGCCTTCACCCGCCGCGAACCGCCCCGCGACGACGTGCCCCGGCAGGCGGTCTTCGCCGTGGTCGACGCCGCGTTCGCCCAGCGGAGGAAGACGCTGCGGGCCGCGCTGGCGGGTTGGGCGGGCGGCCCCGACCGGGCCGCTGCGGCGCTCACCGCCGCCGGGGTGGACCCCGGCGCACGCGGGGAGTCACTCACCGTGGAGCAGTTCGCGGCGATCGCCGCGTCGGCTCCGACCGCCGCGCCGGTCGCACAGTAGGCTGACGCCGTGCCCGCCGAGGGACACGCCGCGCCTGCGCGTACGACCTGGTTGCCGGCCGGTTCGCCGCCGGCCGCCGACTCCGCCGAGGAGCTGATCGTGGAGATGCCGTTCGACATCCGCCCGTGCCGGTGGGACGTCACCCGGTGACCGAGGCCTGGCGACCGGACGACGACGACCAGCATCGGCGCGGCAGCAGCGGACCGGTCCGGGTCCGGGTCCCCGCGAAGGTCAACCTGCACCTCGGGGTGGGCCCGCTGCGCCGGGACGGCTACCACGAGCTGAACACCGTCTACCACGCGATCTCGATCTACGACGAGCTGACCGCCCGACGGGGCGACACGCTCACCCTGACCATGGAGGGTGAGGGCACCGGCGAGCTGGCCCTGGACGACTCCAACCTGGCCATCCGCGCCGCCCACGCCCTCGCCGGGTACGCCGGGGTGCTGCCGCACGCCCGGCTGCACCTGCGCAAGCAGATCCCGCTCGCCGGTGGGCTGGCCGGGGGCAGCGCCGACGCCGCCGCCGCGCTGGTCGCCTGCGACGCCCTGTGGGGCACCGGGCTGTCCCGCGACGAACTGGCCGGGATCGCCGCCGACCTCGGCTCGGACGTGCCGTTCCTGATTCACGGCGGCACCGCGTTGGGCACCGGCCGGGGCGAGGCGGTCAGCCCGGTGCTGGCCCGCCCCACCTCCTGGCACTGGGTGGTGGCCGTCGCCGACGGTGGCCTGTCCACCCCCGCCGCCTACCGGGAGTTGGACCGGCTGCGCGACGCCGGCACCGCCGGCACCCCGTTGGGCAGCACCGACGGACTGCTCGGTGCGCTGCGCCAACGTGACCCCCGGGTGCTGGCCGGCTGCCTCGGCAACGACCTGCAGGACGCCGCCCTGTCGATGCGCCCGGCCCTGGCCGACACGTTGAAGGCCGGGGAGGCCGCCGGGGCGCTCGCCGGGATCGTCTCGGGCTCCGGTCCGACCTGCGTCTTCCTGGCCCGGGACGCCGCCGACGCGCAGCGGATCGCCGCCGAGGTGGAATCCGCCGGGGTGTGCCGGGAGACCCGGGTGGCCCACGGCCCCGTGCCCGGTGCCCGCGTCGGCTGAGCCTTACCCAGGGTCGGGATCGACTCCCGTGGGCCGGGGGCGCGGTATCCGGCGACCGGGAACCCGCAACATCGGCCCCGATGAGTTGATCAACGTGCCTCGACCTGCTGTCCGGGGCGGTCCGACCCCGGTTCCGGCACGGGCGGGTGGGGCGGCGCGGGTGCCCGCGTACCCTTGCCCCAGGCGTCCCGAGGTGCCCGCCGGCACCGGGACGCCTTGATCATGAGAGGTGGGACCGTGGCCAACATCGTCAACCTGGACCGGGTGTCCAAGGGGTACGGCGCCGCCGGGCCGCTGCTCACCGACGTCTCGCTCGGCCTCGACGACGCCGACCGGATCGGTGTGGTCGGTCTCAACGGGGCCGGCAAGTCCACCCTGCTGCGGATGCTCACCAAGCAGGAGGGCCCCGACGACGGCCGGGTCACCCACCGCCGCGACCTGCGGGTGCTCTGGCTGCCGCAGGCCCTCACCCTCGCCCCCGAAGCCACCGTCCGGGACGTGGTGCTCGGCACCGCCTGGCTCGCCGAGGGCATGGGCGCCGAACACGAGTGGGCCGGCGACGCCGGGGTCCGGGCCATCCTCGACGGCCTCGGGATGCCCCACCTCGGCCTCGACCAGCCGGTCGGCCCGATGTCCGGCGGTGAACGCCGTCGGGTGGCCCTGGCCGCGCTGCTGGTCCGCGAATCCGACCTGCTCATCCTCGACGAGCCCACCAACCACCTCGACGTCGGCGGCGTCGACTGGCTGGCGAAACACCTGGTCGGCCGCCGGGGCGCGCTCGTCGTGGTCACCCACGACCGGTGGTTCCTCGACGCGGTCTGCACCACCACCTGGGAGGTCGCCGACCAGACCGTCCGGGCCTACGAGGGCGGCTTCGCCGCCTGGACGCTGGCCCGGGTCGAGCGGGAACGGGTCGCCGCCGCCACCGAGGCCCGCCGGCAGAACCTGCTCCGCAAGGAGATCGCCTGGCTGCGGCGCGGCCCGCCCGCCCGTACCTCCAAGCCGAAGTTCCGCATCGACGCCGCCAACGCGCTCATCGACGACGTGCCGCCGCCGCGCGACACCATGTCGTTGCAGCGGATGGCGACCGCCCGGCTCGGCAAGCAGGTGTACGACCTGGAGCACGTCCGGTTGCACGCCGGCCCCAAGGAGATCCTGCACGACACCACCTGGCAGGTCGGCCCCGGCGACCGGATCGCCATCCTCGGGCGCAACGGGGCCGGCAAGACCACCCTGCTGCGGCTGCTGGCCGGCATCACCCGCGCCGACGGCGGCCGGTTCCACACCGGGTCCACCGTCAAGCCGGCGTTCCTCTCCCAGGAGCTCGCCGAACTCCCCGGCCACCTGCGCGTCCTGGAGGCCGTCGAGGAGGTCGCCCGCCGGGTGCAGCTCGGTGACCGGGAGATCTCCGCCGCCCAGCTCGCCGAGGTGTTCGGCTTCGACGACCGGCGGCTCTGGACCCCGGTGAGCGACCTCTCCGGTGGGGAGCGCCGCCGGTTGCAGATGCTCCGGCTGCTCGCCGGGGAGCCCAACGTGCTGCTGTTCGACGAGCCCACCAACGACCTGGACACCGACACCCTCGCCGCGCTGGAGGACCTGCTCGACTCCTGGCCCGGCACGATCATCGTGGCCAGCCACGACCGCTACCTGATCGAACGGGTCACCGACGCCGCGTACGGGATGTTCGGCGACGGGCGGCTGGTGCACCTGCCGGGCGGCGTCGACGAGTACCTGGCCCGCGCCGCCGGACCCGGCCCGGCCCGGACGGCGACCGCCCCCACCGGCACGCCCGACGCCCCGGCCGGGGGCGGCATGTCCGCCGCCGACGCCCGGCAGGGCCGCAAGGAGCTGACCCGGCTGGAACGGCAGATCGGCAAGCTCGACCAGAAGGAGGCCGCCCTCCTCGACCAGCTCGCCACGCACGCCACCGACTACGCCCGGGTCGCCGACCTCGACGCGCAGCTCAAGGAGGTACGCGCCGAACGGGAGCGGACCGAGGAGACCTGGCTGACCCTGGCCGAGGAGATCCCGCCCCTGTAGACCGGGGACGACCCCGTGTGCGGCGTCACACTCCGGCGTACGGGACAATCGTCGGCGACCCTCACCTCGAACGGCGTTGGAGACACAGTCATGGCCCACACCCCCGTCAACCACCCCGCGCGGCCGGTCTACCGGGCGATCGGCGGGCTCATCGGTCTCTACCTCGTGGTCTTCGGCGCGCTCGGCGTCATCGCCAGCGCCGGCAACGACATCTTCGCCCAGGACGACACCAAGGTCCTCGGTCAGGGAACCAACCTCGGGTTCTCGCTGCTGTCCGTGCTGTTCGGGGTGGTCATCCTGGTCGGCACGGTGATCGGCCGCAACCTCGACGTGGCGATCAACCAGTGGTTGTCCTACACCCTGATGGTGATCAGCCTCGCCGGCCTGGCCTTCCTCCAGACCGACGCCAACGTGGTCAACTTCAGCATCCTGACGGTGATCGTGCTGATGACGCTCAGCCTCGTCCTGCTGATGGTCGGCATGTACGGCAAGGTCGGCACCGACGACGAGCAGGAAGCCTGGCAGAAGGCCCGCCTGGTGCTCTGACCCGGCTCGCGGGGTGGGCCGGGTGCCTGGCGTTTCGCCCACGCCGGACGGCGGGACGGGGGACAATTCTCCTGATATCGCGTCCGCGTGCAGGAGGGGTCATGGCGCACTTTCCGGTCAACCACCCGGCCCGCCCGCTGTACCGGGTCTTCGCCGGGCTCGTCGGCGTCTACATCCTGGTCTTCGGGGTGTGGGGCGTCGTGCAGTCCTGGGGTGAGCCGCTCTTCGCCCGGGGTGGTCACTGGGTGCTGGGCCTGCGTACCAACCTGGCGTTCTCGCTGGTCTCGGTGCTCTTCGGGCTCGTGCTGATCATCGGGGCGTCCCGGCGCGGCAACCTCGGGCACGTCATGAACCTCACCGCCGGGGTGGTCTTCATGGTCACCGGCATCGCGATGATGAGCGTGCTCCAGACCCGGGCCAACGTCCTCAACTTCTCCATGTCGACGGTGATCGTCTCGTTGCTGTTCGGGCTGCTGCTCCTCGCCACCGGCCTGTACGACAAGATCGGCACCGACGAGCACGCCGAACAGGAACGGGCCGACCGGCTCCACCCAGCCCGCTGAGTCGTCGCTCAGCCGGGCTGGCGGGTGGTGATCAGGCCCGGGTTCGCCTCCAGGTGGGACAGCCCGTTCCAGGCCAGGTTCACCAGGTGCGCCGCCACCGTCTCCTTACGCGGCCTGCGGACCTCCAACCACCAGCGGCCGGTCAACGCCACCATCCCCACCAGGGCCTGCGAATACAGCTCGGCCAGCTTCGGGTCGTAGCCCCGGCTGGAGAACTCGGCCGCCAGGATGTGCTCCACCTGGTGTCCCACGTCGTTCATCACACTGCTGAAGTTGCCGGTCGCCGACATCAACGGCGACTCCCGCACCAGCACCCGGAACCCGCTGGTCTCCTCCTCGATGTAGCCCAGCAGGGCCAGCGCCGCCTGCTCCAGCAGCTCCCGGGGATGACCGGCGGTCAGCGCCGTGCTGAGCCGGTCCAGCAGGGCCCGCACCTCCCGGTCGACGACCACCGCGTACAGGCCCTCCTTGCCGCCGAAGTGCTCGTAGATCACCGGCTTGGAGACCTGCGCCCGCGCCGCCACCTCCTCGATCGAGGTCGCGTCGAAGCCCTTCTCGGCGAAGACCTGCCGACCGATCGCGATCAGCTGCTCGCGCCGCCGCGCGGCCGACATCCGTACCCGGGACGCCGGTTTCGCGTCCGCCGCCGACAGCGCCCGTCGGGCACCGGTGTTCTCCCCGTCCGGGGCCTGCGCCATGTCGTCACCTCGTCGGCGCTCGGTGACGCCCTGTCGTGGAATGCTCCGGTCGTGCCCGCCTGTCTCGGTCACCCGGCCATCCTGCCAGGTGATCCACCCCGGCACCGCCGGGTTCAGCGCCGGATCGGCTCCCGCACCCGCCCGGCCACGACCCGGCGTGGACCCAGGCGGGCGGGCACGGCTGCCGACGGACCCGCGGGCCGCCGCCGGGGGCCCGGTGGCATGGCGACCGGGCCTGGTGTCGTACGCCTGTTCTAATCTGCCGGTCATGACCGATCCCACGGCCGCCGAGGTGCGCCGGCTGCGCGTCGAGGAGGGGCTCTCCGTCCGGCAGATCCAGGCCCGCACCGGTCTGGGCCGCAACCGGGTGTACGCGCTGCTGCGCGGCGTTGCGGCACCGGCGTGGACCCGACGGCCGACGGCCAGGGACGGGCTGCGCGCGGCGGCGGTGGCACTGCGCGGCGAGGGCTGTTCGGTCAACGACATCGCGGTCCGGCTGGGGGTGGCGAAGTCGACCGCCTACCTCTGGGTCAGGCACCTGCCCCTCGACCCGGACGAGGAGGTCGCCGCCGAGCGTCGACGGGCGCACTCCAAGGTGATGACGGATGCCCGGTGGTCGGCCCACCGGCAGGCACGGGACACCGCCCGGGCGGCGACCGTGGCGGACGCCGCGACCTGGGTCGGGTCGATGCGGCACCGTGAGCTGATCATGGTGGGCGCTGCGCTCTACTGGGCGGAGGGGGAGAAGGCCAAGCCCTGGCGGCCCCACGAGTGTCGGGTCAGGTTCATCAACAGCGATCCAGGGCTGGTCGACATCTTCGTCCGTTTCGTCGAGGCGATGGGCGCACCGCGGGCGACCCTGCGCTTCCGGGTGAGCATCCACGAAACCGCTGACTCCGAGGCGGCTGTCCGTTGGTGGGCTGAGCGGGTGGGTGTCCCGGCCGAGACGTTCCGCCCCACGTCGCTCAAGCGTCATCGCCCGACCACGGTGCGGCACAACACCGGTGAGGACTATCGAGGTTGTCTGATCGTCGACGTGCCCAGGTCGCGGCAGATGTACTGGCGGATAGAGGGGATCATGAAGGGAATGGGCGATGGCGGCGACGGTGAGGGGCGGTAAGGTGTAGGAGGTCGACCGAGCTACTCGGTTTGTCCGTTATAGACCGTCCCGGGTCGTCTAATGGCAGGACGTCAGGTTTTGGTCCTGATTGTAGGGGTTCGAGTCCTCTCCCGGGAGCTTCTGCTGATCCGCCCCCGTCGTCTGGTTAGCATGGCGTCGAGACTGTCGCCTTCCCCGACGGGAGCCCACCCGTGTCCCAGCCCCACCGCCGTACCGTCGTCGTGCTCGCCGCCGGGGAGGGCAAGCGGATGAAGTCGGCGCTGCCCAAGGTGTTGCATCCACTGCTCGGCCGGACGCTGCTCGGTCACGTGCTGGCCGCCGCCGGCCCGCTGGGCGCGGACCGCACCGTGGTGGTGGTCGGGCACGGCGCCGAGCAGGTACGCGCCCACCTGGCCGAGATCGCCCCGGACGCCACCGGGGTCCTCCAGGCCGAGCAACTCGGCACCGGGCACGCCGTGCGGATCGCGTTGGACGCGGTGCCGGAGTCCACCGGCACCGTCGTGGTGATCAACGGGGACGTGCCGCTGCTGCGGACCGGGACGGTGGACGCACTGGTCACGGCGCACGAGGGTGAGGGCGCGGCGGCCACCGTGCTCGCCGCGGAGGTGTCCGACCCGACCGGCCTGGGGCGCATCGTCCGGGACGCCGCCGGCCGGCTGGAACAGATCGTCGAGGAACGCGACGCGACCCCCGCCCAACGCGCGCTGCGGGAGATCAACGCCGGCATCTACGCCTTCGACCTGGCCCGGCTGCGGGCCGCGCTGGGCAAGCTCTCCACCGACAACGACCAGGGCGAGGAGTACCTCACCGACGTCTTCGGGCTGCTCGTCTCGGCCGGTGAGCCGGTGGGCGTGCACGTGGCCGCCGACCACGTCGAGACCCTGGGCTGCAACGACCGGGTGGAGCTGGCCGGGTTGCGCCGGCTGCTGCGGGACCGGGTCAACGAGGCGTGGATGCGGACCGGGGTGACGATCCTCGACCCGGCGACGACCTGGATCGACGTGACCGTCACCGTCGAGCGGGACGCGGTGCTCGACCAGAACACCCAGTTGCGTGGCGCGACGGTGGTGGGGGCCGAGGCGGTGGTCGGGCCGGACGTGACGCTGATCGACACGGTGGTGGGCCCGGCGGCGACCGTGCTGCGCAGCCACGCCACCGGCGCCGAGGTGGGCCCGGGGGCGAGCGTCGGCCCGTACGCCTACCTGCGGCCGGCGGCGCGGCTGGCCGAGAAGGCGAAGGTGGGCACCTTCGTCGAGGTGAAGAACTCCGACGTCGGGCCGGGCGCGAAGGTGCCGCACCTGTCGTACGTGGGGGACGCGACGATCGGGGCGAGGGCGAACATCGGCGCGGCGACGATCTTCGTGAACTACGACGGGGTGAACAAGCACCGCACGGTGGTCGGTGACGGCGCGTTCGTCGGCTGCGACACCAACCTGATCGCACCGGTCGAGGTGGGTGCGGGGGCGTACGTGGCGGCGGGCAGTGCGCTCAGCCAGGACGTGCCGCCGGGGGCGTTGGGGGTGACCCGGGCACCGCAGCGCAACATCGAGGGTTGGGTGCTGCGCAACCGGCCGGGCACGGTCTCCGCTCGCGCGGCGGAGCAGGCCCGCGCGGCTGGTGAGGATGCGTCGGGCGGGTCGCCGTCGGCAAGTGAAGGTGAGGCAATCCACGGGGGTGCCGAGACGGTGTGAGGGTCGGCGGGGCCGGGGCATACTGCAACCGAATACCCCGGCCCACCACCGCCGGGCACCACCGACCAACGGGAGCAGACGGGCCCATGGGCAGCATCGTCGCCGAAAACCGTAAGAGCCTGATGCTCTTTTCCGGACGTGGCTTTCCGGAGTTGGCCAAGGAGATCGGTGAGGTGCTCGGCGTGGCGCCGACCCCTTCCGACGCGTACGAGTTCGCCAACGGTGAGATCTTCGTACGGTTCCGCGACTCGGTACGTGGTTCGGACGCCTTCGTGGTGCAGTCCGTCACGCACGGGGTCAACACCTGGGTCATGGAGACCCTGATCATGGTCGACGCGTTGAAGCGGGGGTCGGCGAAGCGGATCACCGTGGTCCTGCCGTTCTACCCGTACTCCCGGCAGGACAAGAAGCACCGCGGTCGCGAGCCGATCTCGGCGCGGCTGGTGGCCGACCTGCTCAAGACGGCCGGGGCGAACCGGATCCTCACCGTCGACCTGCACACCGCGCAGATCCAGGGCTTCTTCGACGGCCCGGTGGACCACCTCTTCGCGATGGACATCCTCGCCGAGTACGTGGAGCACAAGTTCGCCGGCCGGCCGATGACGGTCGTGGCCCCGGACTCGGGTCGGGTACGGGTGGCGGAGCGGTGGACGGACCGGCTGGGCGGCTGCCCGCTGGCGTTCATCCACAAGACCCGGGACCCGTTGAAGCCCAACCAGGTGGTGGCGAACCGGGTGGTCGGCGAGGTGGAGGGCCGGGTCTGCCTGATCGTCGACGACATGATCGACACCGGGGGGACGATCGCCAAGGCGGCCGAGATCCTCAAGGAGTCCGGTGCGGCGGAGATCGTGGTGGCCTCCACCCACGCCCTGTTGTCCGACCCGGCGACCGAGCGGTTGAAGAACAGCCCGATCACCGAGGTGGTGGTGACCAACACCCTGCCGTTGCCGGCGGACAAGCAACTGGACAAGCTCACCGTGCTGTCGATCGCGCCGCTGCTGGCCCGGGCGATCCGGGAGGTCTTCGACGACGGGTCGGTGACCACCCTCTTCGGTGGCCTGAGCTGACGGGGCACCTGGTCAGCAGCGGCGGCTGACCGCCGGCCGGGACGGCGTACGACGGCGTCCCGGGCCGGTGGGCCGGTGTGGTCGGGGCCGCGTCCGGCAATGCGGTCCGGACCCGGTGGGCCCGCCCGGTCGGGGCACGTCGGGTGGCGCGGCCGACGGTGCGGTCCGGCCCGGTGGGGCGGGGCCGCGCCCGGAGACGGGGACTGCCGGAGAGCGCGGAAAGACCTCGGGTAGACTGGTGCGGTTGCCACGGCGAGGGTGCCCGGCGGGTCGCTGATCGAGCGCCGCACGGAGGCACCGTCATCGACGCGGTGCTCCGGGCAGTCGTTCATGACGCATGAGCCCCAAGCGAGCCCCTCGCCCCAGCACCGCCAGACGACAAGCCGCCGTAGCGTTGAGCATCAGGAGTTTTCCCGTGTCCGAGGTAAAGATCAGCGCCGAGCCCCGTACGGAGTTCGGCAAGGGTGGTGCCCGTCGTACCCGCCGGGCCGGCAAGGTGCCCGCCGTGCTGTACGGCCACGGCGAGAAGCCCAAGCACATCGCGCTTCCGGCGCGGGAGTTCGCCGCCGCGATCCGTAAGGGCGGTGCCAACCAGCTCTTCGCGATCGAGGTCAGCGACGGCACCCAGGTGCTGGCCCTGCCGAAGGCGATCCAGCGTGACCCGATCCGGGACAGCTTCGAGCACGTGGACCTGCTGCTGGTCCGTCGGGGCGAGAAGGTCACCGTCGACGTCCCGGTCCAGCTGACCGGTGAGGCCGCGCGGGACACCCTGATCGTGCACGACCACGACACCCTCTCGGTGACCGCCGACGCCACCAAGGTGCCGGACCACCTGGAGGCCTCGATCGAGGGCCTGGAGGCCGGCAGCCAGGTCACCGCCGCCGACGTCGAGCTGCCCTCGGGTGTCGAGCTGGCCGCCGACGCGGACCAGACGGTCGCCTCGGTGACCGCCGCCCCGACCGCCGAGCAGCTCGAGGCGACCCTGCCCGAGATCGAGACCCCGGCGACGGAGGCCGAAGAGGCCGCCGAGGGTGCGGAGACCGCCGAGGCCGGCGAGACTCCGGCCGCCGAGGGCGCGGAGAGCACCGAGGCGAAGACCGAGGCCTGACCGGTCGCATCGTTCACGGCAGGCGCTCCCGTCGCGGGGGCGCCTGCCGGCGTATCGGGGCACCGGCGGCGGGCAGACGGCGAGCGGGAGGTACGGGACGTGACGGACGAGACGGGGCCGTGGCTGGTGGTCGGCCTGGGCAATCCGGGTCGGGAGTACGCCGGCAACCGGCACAACGTCGGCTTCATGGTCGCCGAGTTGCTCGCCGTACGGCTGGGTGGGCGGTTCGGGCGGTACAAGCGGGTGGTGGCGGACGTCGCCGAGGGGCGGCTCGGTTTCGGTGGGCCGAAGCTGGTGCTGCTCAAGCCGCAGACGTACATGAACCTCTCCGGTGGGCCGGTGGCCGCGCTGGCGCAGTTCCACAAGATCCCGGTCGACCGGGTGATCGCCGTGCACGACGAGTTGGACATCCCGTACGGGCAGCTGCGGGTGAAGCAGGGCGGTGGCGAGGGCGGGCACAACGGTCTGCGCTCGATGTCGAAGTCGCTCGGGACGAAGGACTACGTGCGGGTGCGGTTCGGCATCGGCCGGCCGCCGGGACGGCAGGACCCGGCGGATTTCGTGCTGTCGGATTTCGGCACTGCGGAGCGCAAGGAGTTGGAGTTTCTGGTGGATCGGGCTGCTGACATGGTGGAGTCGGTGGTCAGCAAGGGTGTGGAGCCGACCCAGAACGCCTACCACGGGGCCTGATTTCGCGGGGGCGTACTCGTGGCGCGGCGGGGATGGCGGTAGTCTGCGCGTTCTGACGTGGCGTGCCCCCAACGGGCCGTGGTTGGGACGGGAGCGAGTTCGTGGGCAGTCCTCCGATGATCGACGGCGCGTTCGCCCGCTGGCTGGCGGACCGGGCCGGGCAGGCCCTGCTGGCGCTGCGCGACGAGATGGGGTTCGCGGACGCGGCGGCGTTGAAGTCGGCCGGGGACAAGGTCTCCCACGATCTGATCCGCAGCGAGTTGGCGAAGTGGCGGCCCGGTGACGCCGTCCTCTCCGAGGAGGACGAGGGGTCCCGGCTGGTGGACTCCACGGACGGCGTCTCCCGGCTGACCGCCGACCGGGTGTGGATCATCGACCCGTTGGACGGCACCCGGGAGTTCTCCGAGCAGGGGCGTGCCGACTGGGCGGTGCACGTGGCGCTCTGGGCGCGCAACGCGCCGACGCCGCACGGGCTGGTGGCGGGCGCGGTGGGTCTGCCGGCGCAGCACCGGGTGCTGGGCACGGACTATCCGCCGGCGTACCCGCCGATGACGGTGGAGGCGGCGACCTCGGGCGACCGTACGCTGCGGTTGGCGGCGAGTCGGAGCCGACCGCCGGCCTTCCTCACCGACCTGGCCGAGGATGTGGGCGCCCAACTGGTGCCGATGGGTTCGGCGGGGGCGAAGATCGCGGCGGTGGTGACCGGTGACGTGGACGCCTACATCCACGCGGGCGGCCAGTACGAGTGGGATTCGGCGGCCCCGATCGCTGTGGCGACGGCCACCGGTCTGCACGCTTCCCGAATCGACGGTTCTGCGCTGAGATACAACGAGGCGGATCCGCGCCTGCCGGACCTGCTGGTCTGCCGCAAGGATCTCGCCAGCCGGTTGCTTGCAGCGCTGCAGAGGCATTCCGGGTAGCCTGAGCGCTGTTTTTGATTTGTCCGACCGGAAAGGTCTGGAATCCATGAACGGATCCGCGCCGATCGAGCCTGTGGCATGACCGCCCCCGGCCGCTTCTACCAGGTCTCCCACCTCGACGCGCTCGAGGCGGAGAGCATCTTCGTGATGCGTGAGGTGGTCGCCGAGATGGAGCGGCCGGTGCTGCTCTTCTCCGGTGGCAAGGACTCGATCGTGATGCTGCGCCTGGCGCAGAAGGCGTTCGCGCCAGCCAACATCCCGTTCCCGGTGATGCACGTCGACACCGGGCACAACTTCCCCGAGGTGCTCGACTACCGCGACGAGCGGGTCGCCGAGCTGGGCCTGCACCTGATCGTGGCCAGCGTGCCCGACGCCCTGGCCGCCGGGACGGTCCGCGAGTCCGGTGACGGGATGCGGAACCGGATCCAGACGCCGGTGTTGTTGGACGCGGTGGAGAAGCACCGGTTCGACGCGTTGTTCGGTGGGGCGCGGCGGGACGAGGAGAAGGCGCGGGCGAAGGAGCGGGTGTTCTCGTTCCGGGACGAGTTCGGGCAGTGGGATCCGAAGAATCAGCGGCCGGAGTTGTGGTCGTTGTACAACGGTCGGCATCATCCGGGTGAGTCGATCCGGGTGTTCCCGTTGTCGAACTGGACCGAGTTGGACATCTGGCACTACATCGCGCGGGAGCGGGTGCCGTTGCCGTCGATCTACTACGCGCACGACCGTGAGGTGATCGAACGCGACGGCATGTTCTACGCCGTCAACGAGTTCTTCCAGCCCCGGGCCGGCGAGCAGCGGTTCAAGGCCCGGGTGCGGTACCGCACGGTCGGCGACGCCTCCTGCACGGCGGCCGTCCGCTCGGATGCCGACACGGTGGAGAAGGTGATCGACGAGGTGGCCGCGACGCGGATCACCGAGCGGGGCGCGACCCGGGGCGACGACCGGGTCAGCGAGGCCGCCATGGAGGACCGCAAGCGGGAGGGCTACTTCTGATGAGCGCCGAGACGGTGTCACCCGAGGTCGAGGCCCGGCCGATGGATCTGCTGCGGTTCGCGACCGCGGGCAGTGTGGACGACGGCAAGTCGACCCTGATCGGTCGGTTGCTGTATGACACGAAGTCGTTGTTCACCGACCAGTTGGCGGCGGTGGAGGCGGTCAGCGCGGCCCGGGGTGACGAGTACACCAACCTGGCGTTGCTCACCGACGGCCTGCGGGCCGAACGGGAGCAGGGCATCACCATCGACGTGGCGTACCGCTACTTCGCCACGCCCAGGCGCAAGTTCATCATCGCCGACACCCCGGGGCACACCCAGTACACCCGCAACATGGTGACGGGCGCGTCCACGGCCGATCTGGCGTTGATCCTGGTGGACGCCCGTAAGGGCCTGGTGGAGCAGTCGCGGCGGCACGCGTTCCTGTGTTCGCTGCTGCGGGTGCCGCACCTGGTGTTGTGCGTCAACAAGATGGACCTGGTCGACTACTCCCAGGAGGTCTTCGAGCAGATCGCCGACGAGTTCACCGCCTTCGCGGCGAAACTCGACGCGCCGGACCTGACCGTGGTGCCGATCTCCGCGCTGCGCGGCGACAACATCGTCACCCGCTCGGAGCACATGCCGTGGTACGAGGGCCCGTCGCTGCTGCACCACCTGGAGCACGTGCACATCGCCTCGGACCGCAACCTGGTCGACGTCCGGTTCCCGGTGCAGTACGTGATCCGCCCCCAGTCGACCACGGTCACCGACTACCGGGGCTACGCCGGGCAGGTCGCCTCCGGCGTCCTCAAGCCCGGCGACGAGGTGATGGTCCTGCCGTCCGGCTTCACCAGCCGGATCGCCGCCATCGACACCGCCGACGGCCCCGTCGACGAGGCGTTCCCCCCGATGTCGGTCACCGTCCGCCTCGACGACGAGATCGACATCTCGCGCGGGGACATGATCTGCCGGCCGAACAACGCCCCGACCGTCTCGCAGGACATCGAGGCGATGGTCTGCTGGATGGACGAGACCCGCCCGCTCCAGGTCGGCGGCAAGTACACGATCAAGCACACCACCCGGACGGCGCGGACGATCGTGCGTGGCCTGTACTACCGCCTCGACGTGAACACCCTGCATCGCGACGAGACCGCCAGTGAGCTGCGACTCAACGAGATCGGCCGGGTCCGGTTGCGCACCACCGTCCCGCTGCTGGCCGACGAGTACCGCCGCAACCGCACCACCGGCGGCTTCATCATCATCGACGAGGCCACCAACCGCACCGTAGCCTCCGGCATGATCGTCGACACCGCCTGACCCACCCCCCAGCGCCCCGCCCAATCCCGCCTCGTCCCGTCCCGTCCCACCTCGTCCCGTCCGTCCCACCTCATCGGCTCTCGGTGATCAAGAGCTTTGCGTCAGTTTCCGCCCGGCAGACGACGCAAAGCTCTTGATCACCGAGCCCCACCGCGCCTTTCCCCGCCCCACCGGCCCTGCCGCGCCTCATGTCCGGCTGCCCGTCTCGCCCCGGTGATCAAGAGCTTTTGGTCAGATTTTGCTGGTGGGTTGACGTAAACCTCTTGATCAACGGGGCGAGGGCGGGGTGGGGGCGAGGGTGGGGTGGGAGCGAGGGTGGGGTGGGGTTAGGGGAGGGGGGTGGTGCCGGGGGAGGGGTGGGCGGTGAGGGTGGTGGGGGTGGAGAAGCCGCGTTCGGCGTAGGCGGTACGGACGGCCGCCGCCACCGGTTCCGCAGCCGCCGCTTCGACCAGGGCGAGGACGCAGCCGCCGAAGCCGCCGCCGGTCATCCGGGCACCGAGGGCGCCGGCCGCGAGCGCCGCCTCGACGGCGGTGTCGACCTCGGGGACGGTGATCTCGAAGTCGTCCCGCATGGAGGCGTGCGAGGCGGTCAGCAGCGGCCCGATCTCGGGCACCCGGCCGGCGCGCAGCAGTGCGACGGTGTCGAGCACCCGCTGGTTCTCGGTGACCACGTGCCGGACCCGGCGTCGGGTCTCGTCGTCGGGCAGCCGGGCCAGGGCGTCGTCGAGGCCGGCGGCCGGCACGTCGCGTAGCGCCGGCACCCCGAGCAGGGCGGCGGCCCGTTCGCAGGCGGCGCGGCGGGAGGCGTACTCGCCGTCGGCGTGCCGGTGCGGGGCGCGGCTGTCTATCACCAGGATGGCCAGGTCGGCGGCGTCCAGGTCGAACGGGATGTGTTCGACTGTCTCGTCCCGGCAGTCGAGGAAGAGGGCGTGGCCGGCGCGGCAGCGGAGCACCGCCGACTGGTCCATGATGCCGGTCGGCGCACCGACGTAGCCGTTCTCGGCGCGCTGGGCCAGCCGGGGGCGGTGCTCGTCGGGCAGGTCCAACCCGCCCAGGTCGACCAGGGCGGTGAGTACCGCCGCTTCCAGGGCCGCCGAGGAGGAGAGCCCGGAGCCGAGCGGCACGTCCGAGGCGATGGCCAGCCGGGCGCCGGGGACGGCGTACCCGGCTTCGCGCAGGGCCCAGACCACGCCGGCGACGTACCCACCCCAGCCGGTGACCCGTCCCGGGGTGTCGGCCTCGGTGGCGCCGAAGTCGACCGGCCGGTCGGCGATCTCCGACCGGACCGTCCAGCGTTCGCCGGGCTGCGGGCCGGCGGCGACCACGGTACGCAGCGGAAGGGCGAAGGGCAGCACGAATCCGTCGTTGTAGTCGGTGTGCTCGCCGATCAGGTTGACCCGTCCGGGTGCCGCCCAGCGTCCGGCGGGCGTCGCGTCGTACCCGGAGGAGAAGCCGGCGGTGGCGCGGTCGGCGACGTCGGGCCGGCCCGTCACGACTGCTCCAGCACGTGCGAGCGGTAGAACGCCCAGGCGTCGCCCACCATGTCGGTCAGGGTCGGTTTCTCGGGCACCCAGCCCAACTCCTGGCGGGCCAGTGTCGAGGAGGCGACGAGTTCGGCCGGGTCGCCCTCGCGGCGGGGAGCGGTCTCGACGGGCACCGGGTGGCCGGTGATCTCACGGACCACGTCGACTACCTGCCGGTTGGTGAAGCCGTTGCCGTTGCCGAGGTTGTAGATGCGGTGCCGGCCGGGCACGGCGGCGGTGAGCGCCAACAGGTGGGCGCGGGCCAGGTCCTCGACGTGGATGTAGTCGCGCACGCAGGTGCCGTCGACGGTGGGGTAGTCGTCGCCGAAGAGTTGGAGTTTCTCCCGGCGGCCGGCGGCGACGTCGAGGGCGATGGGGATGAGGTGGGTCTCCGGGTCGTGCCGTTCGCCGATGGCGAGGCCGTCGCGCAGGTAGGCGCCGGCGACGTTGAAGTAGCGCAGCGACACGGCGGCGAGGTCGTGTGCGGTCGCCTCGGAGGTGAGCACCAGGTCGACGGCGAGCTTGGTGGCGCCGTACGTGTTGGTCGGGGCCTTGACGGCGGTCTCCGGGATGGGCAGTTCGACCGGGTTGCCGTAGACGGCGGCGGTGGAGGAGAAGACCAGGCGCGGCACCCGGGCGGCCCGGACGGCGTCGACCAACGCGATGGAGCTGACCGTGTTGGCGTGCCAGTACCGCTCGGGGTGGACCATCGACTCGCCGGCGGCGATCAGCGCGGCGAAGTGCAGCACCCCGTCGTAGCCGGCGTCGGGGGTGAGGACCCGGGCGGCCTCGTGCACGGGCAGGTCGACGTGGGTGGCGTCGGGGGCCAGTGCGGCCCGGTGGCCGGTGCGCAGGTCGTCCAGGACCGTCACCTGGTGGCCGGCGTCGAGCAGCATCCGGGTCACCACGCTGCCGATGAACCCGGCGCCGCCGGTGACGAGCAGTTTCACGTCGGTCCTCCTGCCTGGCCGCGCCCGCTGCGGCCGTTCGTGATCACCCTACGGGCGGGTGCTGTCGTCGCGCTGTGCGTCGCGGGGTCGGCACTATTCCATCACGAACCTTCATAGTTGAACAGATCCGCACATCGTCCACCGTTCGTGGTTGGCGGCCCTACCATCACTTCCATGCGGGAAGCGGGCGGTCCCGGGCCCCGCAGACGCGCGCCGGGGCGGACCAGACGCGTACCCGGGCCGGTGGCCCGCGGTGTCGCCCGGCTGGTCGTCCGGGCCGCCGACGGCGCCACCCGGCTCGTCACCGACCTGCTCGGCGCCAGCCCCGCCGCCGGTCGGGAACGGATCAGCGAGCACGAACTGCGTGACCTGGTCGCCGCGAACACCGTGCTCGACCCCGACGAACGGCGGATCATCGACGAGGTGCTGGTCGCCGGGGCCAGTCTGGTCCGCGAGGTGATGATGCCCCGCACCGAGGTGGTCTTCCTCTCCGCCGGACTGACCCTCGCCGAGGCCGAACGGCTGGTCCGGGCCGAGCCGCACACCCGCTACCCGGTGGTCGACGGCACCCACGACGACGTGGTCGGCTTCGTCCACCTGCGCGACGTGCTGCTGCGCCCCGACCTGGACCGGGCGACCACGGTGGGCCGGGTGAGCCGGGAGGTGAAGCGGTTGCCCGGCAGTAAGCGGGTGCTCGCCGCGCTGACCGAGATGCGCCGGGAGGGCCACCACCTCGCCGTGGTGGTCGACGAGTACGGCGGCACCGCCGGCATCGTCACCTGCGAGGACCTGATCGAGGAGTTGGTCGGGGAGATCCACGACGAGCACGCCGGTCCACCCGAACCGGTGTCGGCCGGTCTGCCGGCCGTGGTGGACGGCCGGCTCAACCTGGCCGACTTCGCCGAACGGACCGGGGTGCCGCTGCCCACCGGCCCCTACGAGACGGTCGGCGGGTACGTGATGGCGGCGCTCGGCCGGCTCCCGGTGGCCGGGGACGAGGTCCCGGTCACCGCGTCGGACGATCCGTCGGCGACGGACCCGGCCGACGGCTGGCTGCTGCGGGTGCTCACCCTCGACGGGCGTCGGGTGTCCCGGGTCGCGGTCTCCGCCGCCCGCCTGCCCGAGCCGCGCCGGGAGGCCGCCGCTGCCGCGGCACCGGCCGACGTCGCGCGGGCGTCGGTACGGGAGGTCACCGCCGCGGCGGAACCGGCGGCGAGTCGACCCGCCGGCCCGTCATGACGTACGCCGGAGGTTGCTGACAGAATTGCCGGCATGTCCGACGTTCCCGCCCGCCCCCGCGTCTTCTCCGGCATCCAGCCGACGGCCGACTCGTTCCACCTCGGCAACTACCTGGGCGCGGTGCGGCACTGGGTGGCGTTGCAGGACACCCACGAGGCGTTCTACTGCGTGGTCGACCTGCACGCGATCACCGCCGGGCACGATCCGGCGGTGCTGCGGCAGCGCACCCGGGTGGCCGCCGCGCAGCTCTTCGCGGTCGGTATCGATCCGGAGCGCAGCGCCCTGTTCGTCCAGTCGCAGGTGCCCGAGCACGCGCAGTTGGCCTGGGTGCTGGGCTGCATCACCGGTTTCGGTGAGGCGAGCCGGATGACCCAGTTCAAGGACAAGTCGCAGAAGCAGGGCAGCGACCGGTCCAGCGTCGGCCTGTTCACGTACCCGATCCTCCAGGCCGCCGACATCCTGCTCTACCAGGCCGACGCGGTGCCGGTCGGCGAGGACCAGCGGCAGCACCTGGAGCTGTCCCGGGATCTGGCCCAGCGGTTCAACTCGCTGTTCGGGCCGACCTTCACGGTGCCCGCCCCGCACATCGTCAAGGACACTGCCAAGATCACGGATCTTCAGGAGCCGACGGCGAAGATGTCGAAGTCGTCGTCCTCACCGACCGGCATCATCGACCTGTTGGAGGATCCGGCCCGCTCGGCCAAGAAGATCCGCTCGGCGGTGACCGACACCGGCCGGGAGATCGTCTTCGACACCGAGACCAAGCCCGGGGTGTCCAACCTGCTCACCATCCACTCCGCGCTGTCCGGCCGGAGCATCGACGACCTGGTGGCCGCGTACGCGGGCCGGGGGTACGGCGATCTCAAGAAGGAGCTGGGCGAGGTGGTCCGCGAGTTCGTCACCCCGATCCAGGAACGCACCCGGGGGTACCTCGACGATCCCGCCCAGCTCGACAAGCTGCTCGCCGCCGGTGCGGAGAAGGCCCGCGAGGTCACCGTGCCGACGCTGCGCACAGCGTACGAGCGGGTCGGGTTCCTGGCGCCGGTCCGCTTCGAGTAGTCGTGGGCGGGGCGGCGGTACGGGTCGAGACGATGGCCGGAGGGGTGGCGCGGAGCGTGGATCGCAGGGACGAGGTTCCGGTGGCCGGCGACACCATCCAGATCGGGATCGCGGTGGACATCCCGGAGCCGTGGGGTGAGCTGCTCACCCGACGGCGGGTGCAGACGGGTGACCCGCAGGTCGTCCCGGCGCACGTGACACTGCTCGGTCCGACCGAGATCCCGGTGGCCGCGTTGGGGGCGGTTGAGGCGCATCTGGCCGAGGTGGCCGCCACCCACCTGCCGTTCACCCTGCATCTGCGGGGCACCGGCACGTTCCGGCCAGTGACCCAGGTGGTCTTCGTCGCGGTGGCGGCCGGGATCAGCGAGTGCGAGTTGCTCGCCGCCGCCATCAACGCCGCGCCCCAGCTGCACCGGGAGCTGCGCTTCCCGTACCACCCGCACGTCACCGTGGCGCAGGACGTCGCCCCCGAGGCGCTGGACCGGGCGTACGAGGACCTGGCGGACTTCTCGGCGATGTTCGAGGTGGAGGCGTTCACCCTGTTCTCGCACAGCGGTCAGACCCGGTGGCAGCCGCGCCGGGACTTCCGGCTCGGCGGCTGACCCGCCCGCCGGTGTCCGGTCGCAGCGCCAGCACGGGCGGCACCCCCGTCCGCCGGTGGCCGGCACCCCTTCCGCCGGCGGCCGGTTGGCGGGCCCGGTGACGACAGATCGGCGAGGATGACGTGGTGGATGCGTGGGGCCGGTGGACGGCCGGCATGGACCGCCGGTTCGCCGTGGCCCGGCACCGGTGGCCGCGGCTCGACCATGTCTGGCGGGCGGTGGACCTCTACGGCGAGGTGCTGGGCGGACGGTTGGCCGCCGCCATCGCCTACTACGGCTTCTTCGCGGTCTTCGCCCTCGCCCTGGTGGCGTACTCGGTCTTCGGGGCGATCCTGGAGGACAACGACGAGGTCTCCGACGCGGTGGCGGCGTTCCTGCGGGACAACCTGCCCTTCCTCGACCCGCAGCAGATCGCCGAGAGTAGCAACGCGGTCGGGGTGGTGGGCCTGGTCATCCTGGTCTTCACCGGGATCGGCTGGGTGGAGGCGATCCGGTCGTCGCAGCGGCTGATGTACGGCTTCAACCAGCAACCGGGCAACCTGTTGGTCCGTCCGCTGGTGGACCTGGGCGTGCTGCTGCTGGTCTTCGTCATGCTCGGCGTCTCGGTGGCGGCGGTGGACGCGTTGGAGTCGGTGCTGCGGTTCCTGCTGCGGGCCACCGGCTCGGTGGGGCTGACCACCATCAGCGCGGTGCTCAGCGTGCTGGTCAACGCGGTGCTGGCGACGGCGCTGCTGGTGGTGGTGCCCCGGCTGCGGATGAGCCGGCGACGGCTGCGGCCGGTGGTGCTGCTGGTGGCGGTCGGGATCACCCTGCTCAACACGGTCGGCCGGTTCTACATCGTGCGGACCGAGCGGAACCCGGCGTACGCGGTGGTGGCCGGTGCGGTGGCCGTGCTGCTCTACCTCTACCTGCTCAACCAGCTGGTGCTCTTCGGTGCCGCGCTCGCCGCCACCAGCCGGCACGGCCGGGTCGTCGACCTCTCCGAGGGTGCGGTGATGCGGCAGGTCAACGTCGAGGCCGACGTCGAGACCGAGACCGATCCGGGTACGCCGGGAGGAGCGGGCTGATGCTGATCGAGATCGACCCGGGCTCGGCGGTGCCCCCGTACGAGCAGGTGCGGGCGCAGCTCGCCGCGATGATCGGCGACGGCCGGTTGGCGGTGGGCACCCGCCTGGCCCCGGTGCGGCAGTTCGCGGCCG
This sequence comes from Micromonospora sp. NPDC048894, assembly GCF_040649765.1. NCBI lineage: Bacteria > Bacillati > Actinomycetota > Actinomycetes > Micromonosporales > Micromonosporaceae > Micromonospora > Micromonospora sp. NPDC048894. Next base: position 86,476 of record NZ_JBEZFY010000008.1, read on the forward strand.
AGCTGGGGCTGGCGGTGAACACGGTGGCCCGCGCCTACCGGGAGCTGGAGTCGGCCGGGCTGTTGGAGACCCGGGGCCGGCACGGCAGCTTCGTCGCCCCGGGGCGGGACGACGCGGCGGACCGGTTGCAGCGGGCGGCGGCCCGCTACGCCGAGGAGGCGACCCGGCTGGGCGTGCCGCCAGACCGCGCGTTGGCTCTGGTCCGCGCCGCCCTGGACACACCCTGACAGAACCGAGCCGAGGACAGGGCAAACGCCCCCGGTGACGCGGTACTCGTCACCGGGGGCGTTTGCTGACATTGCGCATCGGCTGGTCGGTCCGATGTCGGCGCTGCTAGTAGGGATCCTTGCAGTCGTGGCCGGTGCGGTTGGCGATAGGGACGAACGCCATGGCGTCCCAGGCGATGTCGACGTTGCTGCCGGGCCCTGAATTGTTCAGCAGCACATACGATCCACGACCCAGATTGTAGGCACCCAGGTAAACCCACTTGTCGTGACCGTTGATCCCGGGCAGCCCGGTGCCCTGATCCAGTTCGCAGGTGTACTCGCTGCCGTCGTTGCCGCCGCGGATGACGTATTCTGCGTTCTCGTACTCGCCCCCGTGGCTGGGCAGGTGCGCGACGATGTCGAACCGCATCCGTTCTCCCGGTTGCAGGTCCAGGTTAGGTGTCCAAGCGCCGACCAGGTTGTGCTTGGGGTTGGCGCTTCCGTTGACCGTCGGATAGACGTGACTGAACCACATGTGCCCCTGGTAGCCGGCGCCCAGTTGATGCAGGTCGATGTCCGCGTAGAGGGCGTTCGTGCTGCCCGTCGGCGAACCGGCACGGAGGGTGAACTTGCCGTCGTTCGGGTCGCTGGTGCAGCCCAGCGCGTACTGTGACGAGTCGATCGTGGTGTACACGATGCTGCTCTTACGGGTGGCGTCCTTGTCCGGATCGGAGTTGCCGGTGAAGACCGAGCAGTCCCGGTCGTAGACCCGCTGTACCCCCGGCTCTGCGGACGTCGAGCCGTAGGTCAGCTTTTCCTTCGCACATGCCGCGGCGATGCAGTTGGCGAAGCTGGCACTGCCGTGCCACCAGCAGGCCTCACTGTCGGCCGGGCACGGACTCGCGGTGTTCGGGGTGCAACTGTTGATGGTCGGCGAGCAGAACGTGTAGATGCCCGGCAGCGACAGCACCTTGGTGAAGCGGCTCGGGTAGGTCGGAGATTTGGCACCGTATGTCGGCTGGGCGTACGCCTCCGTGGCGATCGGGTAGCCCTTCAGCTGCGGGGTTTCCACCCAGCCCATGATGCGTTCCGGGTACGACCAGTGGCCCGGCGTCTCCGCATCGGCGTACGAGTTCCGCAGGAATCCCGCCCGGGCCGGGTCGTAGGTCGGATTGGCCGGGTTGTTCAGCCAACCGATGCCCCATCGGCCGTTGTTGTTGCTGGCCTCGCTACTCGGGTGATAGCCGCTGTTGTAGGCCCAGACGGCGAGGAACCAGTTCTCGATCCAGGTGGGATCGTTGTTGTTGAGGGTGCTCCGACCGAGCGGTTCGTTGTAGATCTGGTTCCACTTGTCGATCAGGATGTTGAGCCCGGCGGCGATGTTCGCCGCGTAGTCGACTGAGATCGCGATCTGCTGGTTGCGGCTGTAGACCGTGTCGCCGACGCTCATTCCCGTGGTCACCTGGCCGATGCCGTACCCGCAGTCGGCCTTCGGGTAGTTGATGACGTCGATACTGGCTCCGGCGTTGCCGTAGTAGTCGGCGATCAGCGGGTTGCCCAGGTCGCCGGGGACGGCGTGCCAGGAGGCCTGGGAGAGGTTCGTCTCCTGGGCCAGGATGCCCAGCATGAGCTGTGCCGGCACTTCACCGCCGCCGGCCACCGCACGCTTCGGGAACAGCCCTTGCGGGCTGTAGGAGGGCAGCCCTGACTTCAGGTAGTTGGCCGGACGGGAGGTGGTGAGGGTGCCGTGTACCGCCCGGTCCACCGCCCATTCGACCATGCCGGCGCTTGCCTGCTGCGCCTGAACCTTCGGGTCGTTGCGCCGGACGGCGCACTTCGGGCTCGAGATCGTCGGGTCGACGGCCGGTGCGCTCGCGGTCGGCGCGGCCGCCGCGCGGGTCGGTATCGCATCGAGCCGAGGCGCTGTCCGGGAGGTGTCGAAGGTGACGGTGGAGCGGCGGCCGCTGGCGGTCGCCTGGACTGCCACCTGTACCCGGCCGGCGTCGGCCCGGTCTGCGGGCGACAAAGGTGCGCGTACCGCCTGCTGGCCCTGTGCGGTGGCGACGTCCTCGGCCAGCAGGTGACCCCGTGCGGAGACGGCTCGGACTTGACGGTCCGATCTGATCACCGTCAGATCCGGCCAACTGCGGTCGGGGGCGGGTGCGGTGCCGACGAGCACGTTCCGTCCGCCTGCCTGGCCCATCAGCTGCAGGTGACCCTTGCCGCCGACGACGACGGTCCGGAGCCGGTCTGCCTGGTACCGCTGGGCCACGGCCTGCTCGCCCGAGATGGCGACCAGATCGACGCCGCTGCGCGCGGTGCCGCGAAGAGTAGAGACCGGACCGGCCGGGCGGGCCACCTCGGTGAGTGCCCCGGTCGGGTCGACCTTCACCAGATGTCCCCGGGCGATGCCGTAGTCGCCGTCGGCCGACGGCGCCGGTGTGGTGAGCTGGGCCGCGATCCGCCGGGTACGGGTGACCCGGTGAGCGGCCGCATCCACGGTGAGCAGATCGGTCAGTTGCATGTCCTCCCCGACCGCACGGGTGAGCAGTACCCGGTCGTCCGGTCCGCAAGCGGGGTTGAAGTAGGCCAGCTGCAACCCTGTCGCCACGGTGGTCGACTTGCCGCTGGCGATGTCGACTACTGCGGCGATCCCTCCGGCCCGCACCAGATTGGGCTTGTTGGCGGCCATCTTCGGCGCGAACACCGCTACCGCGTAACGGCCGGAGCCGGTCACGCAGGTCTCACCCATCCACGGACCCATGTCCAGCGACGAGGCCGACAGGGTGGCCAACGTGGACCAGGCGAAGGCGTTGCGTTCCCGGGCGATATAGAGGTGGAAGCCGTTACTGTCGCCCACCCCGGTGACCAGGACGTCAGAGGAGGCGGGCCAGTTCTTCCCGAGTGCTGTGTCGGGGTCGTGGACCGCTGACGGATCTGTGGTGGAGGCTCCGGCCGGCCGCCCCTGCGCCGCAGCTGGCACCGCATTCGCGGTGCCGGCGAGGGCGACCAGTACGGCTATGGCCGCACATGTTTTCCTACTGGTTCTTTTCAACTTCCCCCCGTTTCAAAAAAGCGTCTGTCAGTGGCAGGGTGTTGCCATGCCGGATAAGTGGTCATCGCCATGCGGTGCAGGTTTCATTGCCTTCCGGGTTGCCCGATGGCGACGACGCGCACAGTTGCAGCGAGTACTCCCAGCTGAACATCGTGGTGACGTAGTTGCCGCTACCGTTCACGCTCAGTGAGGCCGCTGTCTGCGTCAGTCCGCCGTACGTGGGCTGCCAGTCCAGGCGAACGGTGGAACCGTCGGCAAAATAGGTGGCAGTGTAGTCGCCCCACATTGCGCCGCAGGCTGGTGAATAGTAGAGGTCGCCGTGTGCCACGGTGCCGTCCGGATCATTTCCGTCCACGCGACTGAAGCTGGAGATGGCATAGGCGCCGGTGATGCATCCATTGGCGGACGCCATCTTGCCATTGCAACCGGTCCGGCTGCAGCTCGCGGCTGCCGCAGGTGCTGTCGGTGGCAGGGTTGCGACAAGGCTCGCGCAGGTCAGTGCGGCCAGCGTCGCTGTTCGCAGCTTTGTCAAGTAATCCTCCCCGTGGATTTCCGCGGCGATTGCCGCGAGTTTGATAGTTGCAGAGGTTGATCTGAATGCGCAATATTGACAAATGTTCATTGCGCGGCCATTCTCCATGATGGCTGGCAATGTGTGGTGGCACCATTGCCGATTAAATGTGACACGGGGGGCACAATAGTGAACGAGTTCGAACGGGAAGCCGGATCGGTGCCGGCGGATGGCGGGACGACGTCGAAGACGTCAAGAAGGTGGCTCCTGCTGACGGTGCCTGTCGTGGTGTTGGCCCTACTCCTGACCGCCGTGGTGTGGCGCGACAGGAGCGCGGCCCCCCAGCGGCCCCCCGGCACGCAGGGAGACAGAGGCGAACCCCTGCCGCCACCGACCCCCACCGCCACCCGCACCGGACCCGTTCCGGCGTTCGCCGGCATCACCCCGGCCAAGGTCACGGACGCCTGGGTCGAGCGTTGGTCCGGCCCGGTCACGGTCGACGGTGCGCTGCGCATCGTCAATGTGACCTTGCCGGGCACGCGGGACGAGCTGGCGGCTGCGGTCGGTCAGCCGGACAAGTACCGCCGGAACGAAGTGGCGCACATCTTCTGCAGGGTGAAGCTCCGTGGTTCCGTGCAGCGGCTTCTGTTGAAGAACCTGGTCGAGGGTTGCCTCGGTCCGGTCCTCACTGCCAAGGAGCGCACGGCGACGCTCGACTGGCTACTGAAGGCGGATTTCTCCGCTCCGAGTGATCATATTCGGCAGTCCACCCGGTTCGAACTGCTCGCGATCCACAATGCCGACGAGAATCTCATGCTCAGCCTGAACGCGCGCTGATCCGAGGCGGCACGACGTCAGGACCGGCCGGTCGCCTCCGCCGCTGCTGAGTCGGGTCACCGTGGGTTGAGGCGAATACTGCCCACGTTCGAGGCCGAGCCGACATGATGAGCCGGTGGGCGCACTCGTGACGCTGGACCTGCCGGACGACTCGCCGCTGCTCACCCTGCCCTGGATCGTCACGTTCGGCCCGCTCGCCGATCCGGCCGAGTGGGAACCCGTGGTCTGCGGGCCGTACGAGCGACCGCACGCGCTGGCCCTGGCCGAGGCGGTGGTGGCCGACGAACGGTTCATGGCGGTGGTCGAACCGCTGGTGCCCGCGCTGTCGCCCGGGGAGATCCGTCAGGAGATCGCCGCGTCGCAACTCGCCGCCGCCGACGAGGAGGCCCGGATCGAGGCGGCCGACCTCTACGGGGACTTCGACGACGTCCTCGACGAGCAGGACATCCTCGACGAGCAGGAGGACGAGGCGGTCGCCGGGCCCGACCGGCCGCAGCCGCCGCCCGTACCGACCGAGGCGCAGGTGCGGGCGGGCTTCGGGCGGATCGCGGGGCTGCTGCGCGGGCGCTGACGGGTCGGGCGACGCCGGTGCGCGGTGGTGCACCGGCACCCCGGGAAGCGGACCTCCCGGGACGCCGGTGCCACCTTCACCCCCCACCACAAGGGGTCGGCAGCCCAGTCGCCCGTCGGCGCGGGGCACAACGGACGACCAGGTCAAAGGCGGGTTACCCGGCTCAGCGCCGTTCGAACCACGCGGCGGCGTCCACCGGCAGGACGTGTCCGGTGTCCTGCTCGGTGAGGTCGGCGCTGGCCACCAGGGGGTGGCCGTACCCGTCGATCCGGACCGGGGCGCCGCTGAGGTTGACCACGCAGGTCAGCCGGGCGTCGTCGGCGGCCCGGTGGAACGCCAGCACGCCGGGCCCGGTCTCCAACCAGACCACCGGGCCGGCGGTGGCGGCCAACGCCGGGTGCTCGTGCCGCACCCGCAGCGCCGCCCGGTACAGCTCCAGCGTCGAGCCGGGCGTCCCGGTCTGGGCGGCCACCGAGAGGGCCCGCCAGGTCGCCGGGGCCGGCAGCCAGCTCAGCGCGCTGCCCTGCGGACCGAAGCCGTACGGGGCCAGCTCGCCACTCCACGGGATGGGCACCCGGCAGCCGTCGCGGCTCTCCCCGGTACGCAGGAACGCCGGGTCCTGGCGGAGCGCGTCGGGCAGGTCCAGCACCTCGGGAAGGCCGAGTTCCTCACCCTGGTAGAGGTAGGTGGAGCCGGGCAGGGCCAGCATCAGCAGGGCGGCGGCGCGGGCCCGGCGCAGGCCGATCTCGCCGTCGCCGTACCGGGTGACGTGCCGCTGCCGGTCGTGGTTGGACAGTACCCAGGTGGTCGGCGCACCGACGATCGTCGACTCGGCCAGCGCGGTGTCGATCACCTTGCGGAACGAGTCCGCCGACCAGGTGGCGTCGAGGAAGTCGAAGCTGAACGCCTGGTGCAGCTCGTCCGGGCCGATGTAGCGGGCCAGTCGCTGCGGGGTCTCCGCCCACGCCTCGGCCACCGCCATCCGGCCACCGGGGTAGCTGTCCAGGATCGGCCGCCAGGCCCGGTAGATGTCGTGCACCTCGTCCTGGTCGAAGTAGGGCAGCCGGCCCTTGCCGAGCAGTTCCGACTGACGCCGGCCGGTGGTCATCGAGTTGAAGCCGACGTCCGGCAGCCCCTCCGACTTGATCATCCCGTGGGCGACGTCGATGCGGAACCCGTCGACGCCCCGGTCGAGCCAGAACCGCAACACGTCCTCGAACTCGGCGCGCACCTGCGGGTGCCGCCAGTTCAGGTCGGGCTGGGCGGGGTCGAACAGGTGCAGGTACCACTGGCCGTCGGGCAGCCGGGTCCAGGCGGGGCCGCCGAAGATGCTCTCCCAGTCGTTCGGCGGCAGCTCACCGTGCGCGCCCTGACCGTCGGCGAACAGATAACGCTCCCGCTCCGGGGAGCCGGGGCCGGCGGCGAGGGCGGCGGTGAACCACGGGTGCGCGCTGGAGGTGTGGTTGGGCACCAGGTCCACGATGATCCGCAGGCCCAGCGCGTGCGCGTCGGCGATCATGGCGTCGAAGTCGGCGAGACTGCCGAAGAGCGGGTCGACGTCGCGGTAGTCGGCCACGTCGTAGCCGGCGTCGATCTGCGGCGAGGTGTAGAACGGGGTGAGCCAGAGCGCGTCCACGCCGAGGTCACGCAGGTAGGGCAGCCGTTGCCGGATGCCACCGAGGTCGCCGACGCCGTCGCCGTCGGAGTCGGCGAAGCTGCGGACGTACACCTGGTAGACGACCGCGGCACGCCACCAGTCGTCGGAGGTCTGCGGCGTGGGGTCGGTGGCGGCGGTCATCGGCGGAGCTCCCCGTTCTGTGGCGGGACGGCGGCACCCGCGCGGTGGTGGGTGACGGACGCGGGTGTGGAGAGAATGCCGGCCGAATGCTGCAAGAGTCAAGCAGGGCTTGCGCAAGAAATGACGCCCGTCACCCGCGGCCAGGGTGGGGTCGGCCCGCCCCCGTCCCAGCAGCCGGGAGGTGGGACCGGCGACGGAGCGCCGCATCCGCCCGGTCCGGCGTCGGTTCGCCGCCGGACCGGGCGGGCTGGCGGATCAGGTGGAATGGCGGATCAGGTGGGCCGGCGGATCAGGTGGGCCGGGCAGGCTGGCAGGTCGGGTGGCTCGCGGCCTGGGCGCAGATGCGGGCTCCGCAGCTCAGGCGGAGGCGGGGCGGCAGTGGAACTGGGGCGTGGCTCAGGCGGGGACGGCGAGGGCGGTGGGTGCCGGGTGGGGCCGGCCCGGGCCGGCCTGGCCGGCCACCGCGGTCGATCCGCGTACCACCAGCTCCGGGCGGAACAGGTATTCCGAGTGCGGGGCGGCGTGCCCGTTGATCTCGTCGACCAGGGCCCGGACCGCCGCCACCGCCATCGCGGCCACCGGCTGCCGCATGGTGGTCAGCGGCGGGTCGGTGAAGGCCATCAGCGGTGAGTCGTCGTAGCCGACCACCGACAGCTCGCCGGGGACGGACAGGCCGCGCTGCCGGCCGGCCCGGACCGCACCCAACGCCATCAGGTCGGAGCCGCAGACGATCCCGGTGACCCCGCGTTCGATCAGTCGCCCGGCGGCGGCCTCGCCGCCCTCGACGCCGAACAGCGACAGCTCGGCGAGCGCGTCCAGCTCGCTGCCGGTGGAGCCGAGCCGGGTCATCGCGGCCCGGAAGCCGGCCACCCGGCGCTGCACCGGCACGAACCGGTCCGGCCCGGTGATCAGGCCGATCCGCCGGTGCCCGAGCGCGACCAGGTGCGCCACGGCCAGCTCGGTGGCCTCCCGGTCGTCGCAGGAGACGAAGGGTGCGGCGATGCCGGGGGCGTACCCGTTGATCATGACGACCGGCAGCGGCCGGGCGATCAGCGCGCGGTACCGGTCGTGGTTGGCGGCCGTGTCGGCGTGCAGGCCGGAGACGAAGACGATGCCGGAGACCTGCCGGTCGAGCAGCATCTCCACGTACTCGTCCTCGGTGACCCCGCCCGGGGTCTGGGTGCACAGCACCGGGGTGAACCCGCTCTGCGCCAGCGTCGACTCGATTACCTGGGCGAACGCCGGGAAGATCGGATTCTCCAGCTCCGGCACCACCAGCCCGACCAGCCCGGCGCTGCGCTTGCGCAGCCGGGCCGGGCGCTCGTAGCCGAGCACGTCGAGGGCGGTCAGGACGGCCTGCCGGGTCTCGGGGGCCACGCCGGGGCGGTCGTTGAGCACCCGCGACACCGTGGCCTCGCTGACTTCGGCCTGTTGGGCGATGTCGGACAGTCGAGCGCGCATGGCGGAACTTTAACCCAAGGGCAAGTTCTTGCGTACGTCTCTGCAAGCCCTTCCATAATATGCAACCTCTTGCTAACGTCCCGGCAACACGCGACAGCAGCGGCGCGGCCTGCCCGGCGCCGGTCAGCAAGAACTTTCAGTGTTCCCACGACGAGGCCGCCCTTCCCCCCGGTGGTCGGCTTCGCCATGACGACAGGAGTACCGATGCGCATCCGTACCGCGGGTGTGGTCACCGTTCTCGGCCTGGCGCTCGCCGCGTCGGGCTGCGGCGGCGACAACAGCAACGACGAACCGGCCACCAAGGCCACCTCCCAGGCGGCGGGCGGCAAGCTCGTCATCTGGGCGGACGACAAGCGCACCGCGGCCCTCAAGCCGTTCGCCGAGAAGTTCGGCCAGGACAACGGCGTCACCGTCGAGGTGCAGGCCGTCTCCAAGGACCTCCAGACCAACTTCGTCACCGCCTCCCAGCAGGGCAGCGGCCCGGACGTGGTGGTCGGCGCGCACGACTGGATCGGCAACCTGGTGCAGAACGGGGCCATCGACCCGGTGCAGCTCGCCGCCGAGCAGAAGTCCGGCTTCAACGAGACCGCGATCAAGGCGGTGACGTTCAACGGTCAGCTCTACGGCGTCCCCTACGCCACCGAGAACGTCGCGCTGATCCGCAACACCGCGCTGGCCCCCGAGGCGCCCAAGACGATCGAGGACCTCGTCGCCACCGGCAAGAAGCTCAAGGCCGACAAGAAGGCCAGCGAGATCCTCTGCCTCCAGTCCGGACAGAACGGCGACGCCTACCACATCTACCCGCTGTACACCTCGGCCGGCGGGTACCTCTTCGGCACCGCCGCCAACGGCGACTACGACCCCAAGGACCTCGGCGTGGGCAAGCCGGAGTCGATCGCGGCCTTCCAGAAGATCGCGAAGCTCGGTGAGAAGGGCGACGGCGCGCTCAAGCGCTCCATCACCGGCGAGAACTCGATCGCCACCTTCACCGGTAAGAAGTGCGCCTTCCTGGTCTCCGGCCCGTGGGCGATCGCCGACGCCAAGAAGGCAGGCATCTCCTACGACATCTCCCCGGTCCCCGGCTTCGCCGGTGGCAAGCAGGCCCAGCCGTTCGTCGGCGTCCAGGCGTTCTACGTCGCCGCCAAGGGCAAGAACAAGGCGCTGGCCCAGGAGTTCGTCACCAACTACGTGACCACGCCCGAGTTGGCCGTGGCGCTCTACCAGGCCGAGCCGCGCCCGCCGGCGTTGACCGCCGCGTTCGACCAGGTCAAGGGTGCCGACCCGGACCTGGCCAAGTTCTCCGAGGCGGGCAAGGGCGGCCAGGTGCTGCCGGCGATCCCGGCCATGGCCGCGATCTGGGACCCGTTCGGCAAGGCCGAAGCGGCAGTCATCGGCGGTGCCGACCCGGCGAAGACCGTCACCGCCGCCGGCAAGACGATCTCGGGTCAGATCAAGTAATGAGCACGCTGTCCGGTCCGGGACCTGCCCCGCAGGCCCCGGGCCGGGGGCCTGCGCGTTCCGGGCCCCCGGAAACCTCCCGTACCGCGCGCCAGCACGCGCCGATCACCGCGACCGGCCTCGCCGTCAAGGTGGTCCTGCTCGGCCTGGTGGCCGGGATCGCGATCTGGGCGGCCTTCCCGCTCGTCGCCGCCCGGCTCTGGGTCGGTCTCGCCGTCCTGGCGGTCACCACCGTCGGCCTGGGCTACCTCTACCTGACCCGCCGGCACATCCCGGCCAAGTACCTGGTGCCAGGAACGATCTTCCTGATCGCCTTCCAGGTCTTCCCGGTGCTCTACACCGCGAGCACCGCGTTCACGAACTTCGGCGACGGCCACCGGGGCTCCAAGGACGACGCGATCGTCGCCATCGAGACCTCCTCGGTCAAGCAGGTCCCCGGCTCCGCCGAGTACGCCCTCGCCATCGCCACCACCGGCGATCCGACCACCGGCCCGCTGGTCTTCCTGCTCACCGACCCGGGGACCGGCCGGGTCTCCGCCGGGGACGCCGCCGGGCTGCGCCCACTCGACGCCGCCGACGTGACCGTCGCCGGCAGCGGCAGGGTCACCGCCGCCAAGGGCTACACCGTGCTCAACGTCGGCCAGGCCAGCGTACGCAGCGAGGAGATCACCGCCCTGGTGGTGCCGACCTCCGGGGGCGCGGTGCGCTCCAACGGCCTGTCCCGCGCCTACGAGGGCAAGGCCGTCCGGGCGTACGACCGGGGCTGCGACTGCGTCACCGACGGCGAGACCGGCAGGACCTGGACGGCCGACCCGGACACCGGTGCCTTCGTCGCCGCCGACGGCGAGCGGCTCGCCCAGGGCTGGCAGGTCGGGGTGGGGTTCAAGAACTTCGCCCGGGTGCTCACCGACCCGGACATCTCCGGCCCGTTCTTCGGCACCCTGCTGTGGAACTTCGCCTTCGCGGTCGGCTCCACCGGGTTCACCTTCGGACTCGGCATGGCGATCGCCCTGGCCCTGCACTCGCCCCGGATGCGGGGCACCAACCTTTACCGGGTGTTCCTGATCCTGCCGTACGCGATGCCGTCGTTCGCGATGCTGCTGGTCTGGCGGGACATGTTCAACACCGACTTCGGCCTGGTCAACAACCTGTTCGGGCTCGGTGTCGACTGGTTCGGCGAGGCCTGGTCGGCCCGGCTGGCGGTGTTGCTGGTGCAGCTCTGGCTCGGGTACCCGTACATGTTCCTGGTGACCACGGGCGCGCTCCAGGCGATCCCCAAGGAGCTGACCGAGGCCACCTCGGTCGACGGCGCGTCGCCCTGGCAGTCGTTCCGGGCGGTCACCCTGCCGCTGCTGCTGGTCGCGCTCTCGCCGCTGCTGATCGCGTCGTTCGCCTACAACTTCAACAACATCAACGCGATCTGGTTGACCACCGAGGGCGGCCCGTTCGCGCCGGACAACCCGACCAACGGGGCCACCGACCTGCTGATCACGTACACCTACCGGCTGGCCTTCGGCGCGCAGGGCGCCGAGTTCGGCCTGGCCGCCGCGGTGTCGATCTTCATCTTCGCGATCGTGGCCACGGTCTCGGCGGTCAGCTTCCGGCGCACCCGCCAGCAGGAGGAGGTCTACTCGTGACGACCCGTCCCCACGCCGCCGGGCCGGCGGCCCCCGCCGCACCCGTCGTCCGGTCGGATGCCGCCGGCCCGCGTGCCGGTCGGCCGGCTGCCGCGGTACGCGGTGGCCGACGTCCGGGCCGGTGGTTCACCCAGGTCGGCTGGCGGCACGTGGTCGGCGTGCTGGCGGTGGCGTTCAGCCTCTTCCCGATCCTGTTCGTGCTCTCCGCCGCACTCAACCCGCTCGGCACCCTCTCGTCGACCGAGCTGCTGCCCACCGGGGCGTCGCTGTCGAACTTCGGCGACCTGTTCGAGCGGACGGAGTTCGGCCGCTGGTTCCTCAACTCGCTGCTCATCGCGGGCGGGGCGAGCTTCGCGTCGATCTTCCTGTCCGCGCTGGCGGCGTACGCGTTCTCCCGGATGCGCTTCGCCGGGCGGCGGGTCGGGCTGCTGACCCTGCTGCTGATCCAGATGTTCCCGCAGTTCCTGGCGATCGTGGCGATCTTCCTGATCTTCACCCGGGTCACGGACCTGTGGCCGTCGATCGGCTTCAACACCCCGTGGGGACTGTTCCTGCTCTACATGGGCGGCGCGCTGGGCATGAACACCTGGCTGATGAAGGGGTTCTTCGACACCCTGCCCCGCGAGCTGGACGAGTCGGCCACGATGGACGGCGCCAGCCACGCGCAGGTCTTCTTCCGGATCATGCTGCCGCTGGTGGCGCCGATCCTGGCGGTGACCGCGCTGCTGTCGTTCATCGGCACGATCAACGAATTCATGATCGCCAACGTTTTCCTCACCGACACCGGCTCCAAGACCCTCGCGGTCGGCATGTTCGGCCTGGTGGCGGGGGAGCGGAACAACAACTTCGGGATCTTCGCGGCGGGCACCCTGCTCACCGCGATCCCTACCGTGCTGGTCTTCCAGCTCCTCCAGCGCTACATCGTCTCCGGCCTCACCGCCGGGGCCGTCAAGGGCTGAACCGAAAGGCCACGCCATGTCCCTGTCGCCGCACCACGACGGCTCGGCGCTGTACGTGCCCGAGCAGGAACCCGCCCTCGGGCAGACCGTGCCGGTCTTCGTTCGGGTACCCGACGGCACCGACGTCCGGCAGGTGCACGTCCGCACCACCGCCGACGGTGAACCGCGTTTCGTCGAGGCCGCCGTCGACCGCCACGACGGCCACGACGTGTGGTGGCGGGCCGACGTCGAGGTCCGCAACCCGGTCAGCAACTACCGGTTCATGCTGACCGGAACGACCGGCTACCGCTGGCTCAACGCCGCCGGTCAGGTCGACCACGACGTGCCCGACCACGGCGACTTCAAGCTGGTCAGCCACGCCCCGCCGCCGGCCTGGGCCCGGGACGCGGTGATCTACCAGATCTTCCCCGACCGGTTCGCCCGCTCCGCCGCCGCCGCCGACCGCACCCCGCCGGACTGGGCGATCCCCTGCGACTGGGACACCCCGGTCATCGGGTACGGCCCGCATACCCCACGCCAGTTCTACGGCGGCGACCTCGACGGCATCACCGAACGGCTCGACCACCTGGACCGGCTCGGCGTCAACACCGTCTACCTGACGCCGGTCTTCCCGGCCCGCTCCAACCACCGCTACGACGCCGCCGGCTTCGACACCGTCGATCCACTGCTCGGCGGGGAGGCGGCGCTGGTCCGGCTGGCCGACGCCGTCCGGGCCCGGGGCTGGCGGCTGCTCGGCGACATCACCAGCAACCACACCGGCGACGCGCACGAGTGGTTCACCCGCGCCCTGGCCGACGCCGACGCCCCCGAACGGGAGCTGTACTACTTCGACCCGGCCACCGGCTACGAGTCGTGGAACGGGGTGCGATCGCTGCCCAAGCTCAACTGGGGCAGCGCCGAACTGCGCCGCCGCTTCGCCACCGATCCGGACTCGCCGCTACGCCGCTGGCTGCGTCCGCCGTACGGGCTGGACGGGTGGCGGGTCGACGTGGCCAACATGACCGGGCGGCGGGGCGCGGACGCGTACACCCACGAGGTGGCGCGGTTGCTGCGGGAGGTGGTCGTGCAGACCCGCCCCGACGGGCTGCTGCTCGCCGAGCACGGTCACGACCACACCGGTGACCTGGACCGCGACGGCTGGCACGGCACGATGAACTACGTCGGCTTCACCGACCCGGTCTGGTCCTGGCTGCGCCGCGAGGGCCCTGCCCACCGGCCGGCCGGCGCACCGGGTCCTGCGGGTTCTGCGGGCGGGCGGGGGCCGGGGCCGGGGGGCTTGTCGGGGCAGGGCGGTGAGCCGGTGCCGAACTTCCTCGGGACGCCGGGCGGGGTGCGGCGGCGGGACGCCCGTGCCGTGCTCGCCACCATGGACAGCTTCCGGTCGCTGATCTCCTGGCGGTCGTACACCCATTCGTGGCAGTTGCTCGGCTCGCACGACTCGGCCCGGATCCGCACGGTGGTTGGCGACGCGGCCCGGCAGGAGGTGGCCGCCGGGCTGCTCGCCACCATGCCCGGTACCCCGGTGGTCTTCGCCGGTGACGAGCTGGGCCTGACCGGCGGCAACGGCGAGGGCTCGCGTACCCCGATGCCGTGGCACCGGCCGCAGAGCTGGGACGCCGGGACGTTCGCCGCGTACCGGGCGTTGCTGGCGTTGCGGCGGGACACCCCGGCGCTGCGGCACGGCGGACTGCGCTGGGTGCATGCGGACGCCGACACACTGGTCTTCCTACGCGAGGCGACGGCCGGCACGGTGCTGGTACTGGCCCGCCGGGCCGCCGGCCCACCGGTGCGGCTGACCGGCCTGCCGTACGGGGGCAGCGCCGCATCCCGTCCGGCCGGTGAGAACGTCTACGGGGGCGCCCCGGCCCTGCACCCGTCCGCCGACGGCAGCACCACCCTTCCCGGCGACGGCCCCACCTTCCAACTCTGGCACCTCTGACCCCCACCCCACCCGCCCCCGCGCCCCGCACCCCCACCCCACCCCGCACCCCACCCCGCACCCTCACCCCCGCACCGCCCACGCCCCCGCACCACCCCGCGCCCCGCACCTCCACACCACCCCGCCCACCCCCGCCCACCCCCGCTCCCGCCCCACCCGCGCCCGTCTTGCCCTTTCCGTGGGGGTCTCCTGGAAGATCGTGCTCGAACCTGGTTGTAGTGGCTTCCGTGCGAGCAGGCCACTACACCATGGTTCGAGCACGATCTTGAGCTGCGGAGCGTGGGCGGGCGGCCTGCCGTGGCCGGGGGAGATCACGGATTGAGCTCAGCCGGCGGGGCACCTACTACAAAGTGTCGTTGATGGGGGAGGATGGCTCGCGTGGAAGCTCTCCGACTGATCCTTCTCTACGTCCATCTGATCGGCTTCGCGCTGCTCCTCGGCGGTGCGGTCGCCCAGTACGTCAGCGGCCGGCTGCGGATCAACGCGGCCATGCTCTGGGGCTCGGTGATCCAGTTGCTGACCGGCGTGGGCCTGTCCGCGCCGCTACGTGACGGCGACGAGCCGGCCCCCGCGAAGCTTGTTACCAAGTTGGTGCTGGCCCTGCTCATCTTCGTCATGGTCTTCTTCTCCCGGAAGCGGGAGCAGGTGGCCCGTGGTCACTTCCTGGCGATCGTCGGGTTGACCCTGGTCACGGCCGCCGTGGCGGTGTTCTGGCGGTAGCCGGCGACGGTCGGCGGGGCCGCCGGGAAACGGGCGTTCGCGACACCGGGCCGGTCGGCACTGGCACGCTGAGTGATGTGCCCCACGCCCGGGTTACGCCGGGATAACGAGCGTTCAACAGTCGTGCACGATTGGCGGCCGGTGGGTGGACGGCGGGCTACGCTCCCGTCCGTAACGTGGGATGCCGGCGGCACAACGCTCGCCGGTTCAAGGGCTGCCACCGCACGAGGCGGTGAGCAATGGAAGGAGACGTCTTGCGCTCTGTGCGTGGGATGCGGATCGCCTCTGCCATCGCGGCGGGTGGGCTCGTGCTGGGTGCCGCCGCGTGTGGTGAGGCGCCGGACGACGACAACAACGCCGGTGGCAGCGGCGACAAGAAGTACAGCGCCTGCATGGTGACCGACGTCGGCGGCATCGACGACAAGTCGTTCAACACCTCCGCCTGGAAGGGCCTGGAGGAGGCCAAGAAGGCCAACGACAAGATCGACATCAAGTACGTCGCGTCCAAGGCCGAGGCGGACTACGAGGTCAACCTGACCGGGTACGTCAACCAGAAGTGCGACTTCATCCTGGCCGTCGGTGGCCTGATGCAGGACGCCACCAAGAAGATCGCCGCCGCGAACCCGAACCAGCAGTTCGGCATCGTGGACGCGAACCCGGCCACGGCCAACGTCTACCCGATGCAGTTCGACACCGCCCAGGCCGCCTTCCAGGCCGGTTACCTGGCCGCCGGGATGACCAAGAGCGGCAAGGTCGGCACCTACGGTGGCCTGCCGATCCCGCCGGTGACCATCTTCATGGACGGTTTCGCCGACGGCGTGGCGCACTACAACAAGACCAAGAGCAAGAACGTCCAGGTGCTCGGCTGGGACAAGGCGACCCAGAAGGGTTCCTTCACCAACGACTTCGCCAAGCAGGACGAGGGCAAGAAGGTCTCCGACGCGCTGGTCGCCCAGGGCGCGGACATCGTCATGCCGGTCGCCGGCGGCGCGGGTCTCGGCACCACCTCCGCGGCGAAGGCCTCGGGTGGCAAGTACTCGGTCGTCTGGGTCGACGTCGACGGCTGCGAGAGCACCCCCGACTGCGCGGCGCTGCTGACCACCGTGGTCAAGAACATCCCGGACGCCGTCAAGGACGCCGTGCTCAAGGCCGCCGGTGGCGAGAAGCTCGCCGCCACCCCGGGCTTCGTCGGCAACCTCGCCAACAACGGTGTCTCGATCGCCCCGTACCACGACTTCGACAGCAAGGTCCCGGCGGACCTCAAGGCCGAGGTCGAGAAGCTGAAGGCGGACATCGCCGCCGGCACCATCACGGTCACCTCGAAGGCCCAGCCGACCAAGTGACCGCCGCGTCGGCCGCCGCGATGGGATCATCGGCAGCGGCGGCCGGCGGGCACCAGGCATGACGACCGGCCGTCCCGGCGTACGTGGGGAATCCACGGGCGTCGGGGCGGCCGGTCCGCGCACCGGCCGGCCGGCACCCCGGTGGCCGGTCGACCGGCAGCTAGGCTGCACCATCGCTCGCACTCCAGGAGGTTGCGCTGAGACTCGAACTGCGCGGCATCACCAAGCGGTTCGGTGATCTGGTCGCCAACGATCACATCGACCTGACGGTGGAGCCTGGAGAGATCCACGCCCTGCTCGGCGAGAACGGCGCCGGCAAGTCGACCCTGATGAACGTGCTCTACGGGCTCTACCAGCCCGACGAGGGCGAGATCCTGGTCGACGGCCAGCCGCTGCGGCTCAAGGGCCCCTCGGACGCGATCCGGGCCGGGATCGGCATGGTGCACCAGCACTTCATGCTGGTGCCGGTCTTCACCGTGACCGAGAACATCATGCTCGGCGCGGAGCAGGTCCGGGGCGGCGTCGTCGGCTTCCTCGACCGGCGGCGGGCCCGCCGCGAGGTGGCGGAGGTCTCCGCCCGGTACAACCTGCGGGTCGACCCGGACGCGGTGATCGAGGACCTGCCGGTCGGCATCCAGCAGCGGGTCGAGATCGTCAAGGCGCTCACCCGCGACGTCGACCTGCTGATCCTGGACGAGCCGACCGCCGTGCTCACCCCGCAGGAGACCGAGGAGCTGCTCACGGTCATGCGGTCGCTCAAGGCGGCCGGCAAGTCGATCGTCTTCATCACCCACAAGCTCGGCGAGGTCAAGGCCATCGCCGACCGGATCACCGTGATCCGGCGGGGCCGGACCGTCGGCACCGCCTCCCCCGAGGCGAGCCGGGACGAGTTGGCCGCGCTGATGGTCGGCCGCAACGTCCGGCTCACCGTCGACAAGCAGCCCGCCACCCCGGGCCGGCCGATCCTGGAGGTCGCCGGCCTGGTCGTCGACGACGACCGGCAGATCCGCGCGGTGGACGGCATCGACCTGACCGTACGCGCCGGTGAGGTGCTCGGCGTGGCCGGCGTGCAGGGCAACGGGCAGACCGAGCTGATCGAGGCGATCATGGGGCTGCGCCCGACGCTCGCCGGCACGGTGACCCTCGACGGCGAGCCGATCCACGGCTGGTCCACCAAGAAGGTGCTCCGCGCCGGGGTCGGCTACGTCCCCGAGGACCGCAGTGTCGACGGCCTGGTCAAGGAGTTCAGCGTCGCGGAGAACCTGGTCCTCGACATCTACGACCGGCCGCCGTTCGGCAAGGGGCTGGCGCTGCGGCCGGACGCGATCGCCTCGTCGGCGCGGGAGCGGATCGAACAGTTCGACGTGCGTACCCCGTCGGCGGACGCGGCGGTGGGCACCCTCTCCGGCGGCAACCAGCAGAAGGTGATCGTGGCCCGGGAGCTGTCCCGGCCGCTGAAGCTCTTCATCGCCGCCCAGCCCACCCGGGGCGTGGACGTCGGCTCGATCGAGTTCATCCACAGCCGGGTCATCCGCGAGCGCGACGTCGGCACCGCCGTCATGGTCGTCTCCAGCGAGTTGGACGAGGTGATCGGCCTCGCCGACCGGATCGCGGTGATGTACCGGGGCCGGATCATCGGCATCGTCGGCCCGGACACCCCGCGCGAGGAGATCGGCCTGCTGATGGCCGGCATCACCCCCGACGCCGCCGGGTCGGCCCCGGCGGGCGACCCGACCGGGGTGGCCGACGGTACGACCGGCGACGCGGCACCGACCCCCGAGAGCCCTGGCAACGAGGACGAGGCATGAGCGAGCGGCAGCGAGTGAATCATCGACACCGCGCCCCGGTGCCTCCCGCCGGCACCGCGTGCAGCGAGGTGACGGCATGAGCGACCCCAACCCGGTGTCCGGCTCCCCGGACAAGGAACCGGCGACCGAGGCGGAGCTGACCGCGACCGGCAAGGCCGACCGGGGCGCCACGATGACCGCACCGAAGCAGCCCGCGCCGGGGCCCCGGCCCACGCTGGGCCGGCTCTTCCTGGACAACCTCTGGGCCGCCAACACGGTGACCGTCACCGTCCTCGCCCTGGTGCTGGCGATGCTGGTCGGCGCGGTCCTGATCATCGTGTCGGACCCGGAGGTGCTGGCCACCTACGGCTACATCACGGCCCGCCCGGCCGACGCGCTCGACGCCAGCTGGACGGTGGTCAGCGAGGCGTACGCCAACCTGTTCAAGGGGGCGGTCTTCGACCCGGAGGCGTCCGGCTTCACCGCCGCGATGAGCCCGATCTCGGAGACCCTCACCTACACCGCGCCACTGGTGTTCACCGGCCTGTCGGTCGCGCTCGCCTTCCGGGGCGGGCTGTTCAACATCGGCGCGCAGGGCCAGGCGACGATGGGCGTGATCCTGGCCGCCGTGGCCGGCTTCGCGTTGCCGCTGCCGCCGGTGGTGCACCTGGTCGTCGCGTTGATCGCCGGTGCGGTCGGCGGCGCGGTCTGGGGTTTCGTCCCCGGCATCCTCAAGGCCCGGACCGGTGCGCACGAGGTGATCAACACGATCATGCTCAACTACGTCGCGGTCTACTTCCTGTCCTGGATCATCGTGCAGAACGGTGTGCAGAACCCGGACCGGGCGGACGCGATCAGCCGCCCGGTCGACTCCTCCGCCGCGCTGCCCCGGCTGCTCGGCGACAACCTGCGGGTGCACGCCGGGATCCTGCTCGCGGTGCTGGCCACCTGGGCCATCGCCTGGCTGCTCAACCGGTCGACGCTCGGCTTCGAGCTGCGGGCCGTCGGGGCCAACCCGGATGCGGCGCGGACCGCCGGCATCAGCGTCACCAAGACGTACGTGCTGGTGATGGTGATCGCCGGGATGCTCGCCGGCCTCGGCGGCAGCCAGATGGTGCTGGGCTCCACCGCGAACGCGCTCACCCCGCTGGTGATCGCGCAGATCGGCTTCGACGGCATCCTGGTGGCGCTGCTCGGCCGGGTGAAGCCGTGGGGGGTGCTGCTGGCGGCGCTGCTGTTCGGCGCGCTCCAGGCCGGTGGCAACCGGATGCAGTCGTACTCCGGGATCTCGCTGGAGCTGGTCACCGTGCTCCAGGCGCTGATCGTCATCTTCATCGCCGCGCCGGCCCTGGTGAAGGCGATCTTCCAGCTCCGGGCCGCCCGTGCCGCCCGGTTGCAGACGAGCCTCGCGAAGGGCTGGTGAGGCATGTCCACCACCGCTGTTCCCGACGTCGCCGTGGCCGCGGTCGACGAGGGTTTCTGGACCCGCCCCCGTAAGGTCGGCCTGGTCCTGCTGGCGTTGGGCGTGCTCGCCGCCGTGCTGTTCGGGGCGCTAGCCACCGGCCAGCAGGCCCGGTTCACCCTCAGCGAGACCGAGGGCGGCGCGGCGCTGGAGATCCAGGGCACCCTCGGCGCGATCCTGTTCGGGGTCGTCGCCGCCGCAGCCGGCGGCGCGCTGCTGGCCGGGGTCCCGAAGCGCTGGTTCACAGTGGTCCTCGGGGTGGGGCTGGTCGGCTTCGTGCTGAGCTTCCTGTGCTGGCAGGTCTCCGCCGCCCCCGAGGGCCGCAACTTCATGCCGATGGTCAACATCGTGCGGGGCACCTTCGTCCTGGCCCTGCCGCTGGTCTTCGGTGCGCTCGCCGGGGTGCTCTGCGAGCGGTCGGGCGTGGTCAACGTCGCCATCGAGGGGCAGTTGCTGATGGGCGCGTTCAGCGGCGCGCTGTTCGGCAGCCTCAGCGGCAGCGTCTGGGTGGGTCTGGTGGCGGCGGCGATCGGCGGTGCGTTCATCTCGCTGCTGCTGGCCGTCTTCGCCATCCGCTACCTGGTCGACCAGGTCGTCATGGGGGTGGTGCTCAACCTGCTGGCGGTCGGCGTCACCGGCTTCCTCTACGAGCGGCTGATGCAGACCAACGCCGACAAGTACAACAGTGCGCCGCGCTTCGGCAACTGGGAGATCCCGCTGCTGAAGGACATCCCGCTGCTCGGCCCGGCGCTGTTCCGGGGCAACATCTTCCTCTATCTCGGCCTGCTGCTGGTGCTCGTCATCCACCTCGCGCTGTTCCGGACCCGGTGGGGTCTGCGGACCAGGTCGGTGGGCGAGCACCCGACCGCCGCCGACACCCTCGGGGTCAAGGTGCTGGGCCTGCGCTACCGCAACGTGCTGCTGGCCGGGGTGGTCGCCGGCATCGGTGGCGCGTCGTACACCCTGGCGCTCTACAGCTTCACCAAGAACATGATCGGCGGTAAGGGCTTCATCGCCCTGGCCGCGTTGATCTTCGGCCGGTGGAGCCCGACGGGGGCGCTGCTCGCCGCGCTGTTCTTCGGCTTCGCCGACCAGCTCGCCACCTACCTCGGCGCGATCGGCAGCAGCATCCCCAGCCAGTTCCTGGCCATGCTGCCCTACCTGGCGACCATCCTGGCGGTGGCCGGGCTGGTCGGTCGGGTCCGGGCGCCCGCCGCCGACGGCAAGCCGTACGTCAAGGGCTGAGAGACCGGCCCGGTGCGGGCCCGGCGGGGACCTCCCTGCCGGGCCCGCACCGTTCCCGACGACGCCGTCCGGGTACGGCCCGCCGGGCGGCGGTGGACGACGGGCGGCTGACCGGCACCCTTCCCGCACCCGGGCGGGGTGACCTGGGCAGAATGAGGGGATGAGCGAGATCGACTGGGAGCGTCTGCGGGCCGCCGCCACCGAGGTGATGCGGCACGCCTACGTGCCGTACTCGAAGTTCCCGGTCGGCGCGGCGGCCCTGGTCGACGACGGCCGGGTGGTGGTCGGCTGCAACGTGGAGAACGCCGGCTACGGGGTGACCCTCTGCGCCGAGTGCGGGGTGGTGTCGGCGCTGCACGCGACCGGCGGCGGGCGGCTGGTCGCGATGTCCTGCGTCGATGCGAACGGTGAGCCGCTGATGCCGTGCGGCCGGTGCCGGCAACTGCTCTGGGAGAACGGCGGCCCGGAGTGCCTGGTCGAGTCGAGGACGGGCCCGCTGCGGATGGCGGAGCTGCTGCCGCACGCCTTCGACGTGGCCGACATCGAGGCGGTCGTCGGCGGGACCCCGGTGCCGGTGGTGCCGGACCGGTTGGCCGCCTGGCGGGGCCGGGGCACCGTCTTCGTGCACCCGGACCTCTCCGCCGGGCAGCAGATCTGGACGGCGTACTGGGAGCGGTCGGCGGGGGACACCGACGAGGCGGGGCCCGGGGTGCTGGAGGAGGCGCCGAGCTGGGGCGACCCGGCGGAGGCGATCACCTGGGGACTGGCCCGGACGCCGAGGGTCGTGGTGGTGGACGCGGAGGGCACCATCTTCTGGGCCGGCGAGGGTGAGCCGCCGCTGGAGATCCCGGCCCGTTGGGCCGCCTCCTGACCCGTCCGGCCCTCACGCCGGTTACTGCAACGACTTCAGAAGGAACTCAACGGTGAGTGCTTTTACCGCGGTCGACGTCATCCGGGCCAAACGGGACGGGGGTGTGCTCAGCGACGGTCAGATCGACTGGGTGGTCGACGCGTACACCCGGGGGCTGGTGGCCGACGAGCAGATGTCGGCGCTGGCCATGGCGATCCTGCTGCGCGGCATGACGGCGGCGGAGATCGCCAGGTGGACCGCCGCGATGATCGCCAGCGGGGAGCGGCTGGACCTGTCGGCGGTGGCCCGGCCGACCGTCGACAAGCACTCCACCGGCGGCGTCGGCGACAAGATCACCCTGCCGCTCACCCCACTCGTCGCGGCCTGCGGCGGTGCGGTGCCGCAGCTCTCCGGCCGGGGGCTCGGGCACACCGGCGGCACGCTGGACAAGCTGGAGTCGATCCCCGGCTGGCGGGCGGCGCTGAGCAACGACGAGTTCATCGCCCAGCTCCGCGACGTCGGCGCGGTGATCTGCGCGGCCGGCGCCGCACTCGCCCCGGCCGACCGCAAGCTGTACGCGTTGCGCGACGTCACCGGCACCGTGGAGGCGATCCCGCTGATCGCCAGCTCGATCATGAGCAAGAAGATCGCCGAGGGCACCGGGGCGCTGGTCCTCGACGTCAAGGTCGGCTCCGGCGCGTTCATGAAGAACGTGGCCGACGCCCGCGAGCTGGCCCGGACCATGGTGGCGCTCGGGGACGCCCACGGGGTGCGCACGGTCGCCCTGCTCACCGACATGTCCACCCCGCTCGGTCTGACCGTCGGCAACGCGATCGAGGTGACCGAGTCGGTGCAGGTGCTCGCCGGTGGTGGCCCGGCCGACGTGGTGGAGCTGACCCTGGCGTTGGCCCGGGAGATGCTCGACGCGGCCGGTCTGCCCGACGCCGACCCGGCCGCCGCGCTGCGCGACGGGCGGGCGATGGACGCCTGGCGGGCGATGATCCGCGCCCAGGGTGGGGACCCCGACGCCCCGCTGCCGACGGCCCACGAGACCGAGGTGGTCCGGGCCGACACCGACGGCTACGTCGAGTCGGTCGACGCGTACGCCATCGGGGTGGCCGCGTGGCGGCTCGGCGCCGGCCGGGCCCGCAAGGAGGACCCGGTCAGTGCCGCCGCCGGGGTGGTGCTGCACAAGCGGCCCGGCGACCCGGTGCGGGTCGGCGAACCGCTGTACGAGCTGCGCGCCGACGATGCGACCCGACTGCCGGCGGCGGCTGCGGAGGCCGCCCGCGCGGTGCGGGTGTCGACCGTCGCGCCGACGACGTCGCCGCTGGTCATCGAGCGGATCGGCTGACAGGTCGTCACCCCTGGCGGCCGGTCGACCGACAGGGGTCGGCCGGCATGGTGCCGGTCGCAACGGAACGCTATCCTCCCTGGTCAGGGGGACCGAACGGCGGTGACGCCGCGTGAGCAGACAGGGAATCCGATCGTGCTGGTAGCCGCGCCCGATCCCCGCGAGGTCCGCGAGGCGAGCCTCGACGAGTTGTCCCGGCTGCGCCTGCCCCTGCCACCGACCCAGTTTCCCCTGGTCTGGGAGCCGGGCGACGAGATCGAACTGCGTCCCACCGTGGAGATCGAGGCCCGCATCGCGGTGCTGCACCTGATCCTGGCCCGCTGCTTCGGGATGCCGGCGCAGACGGCGATGAGCTGGTTGCTCGACTCCCACCTGGTCGACATGGTCACCCCGCCCGAGTGGCAGTTCGTGGTGGGCGGCAAGGGCGACCACCGCTCGTTCGTCCTGCACCACGACGCGCTCTTCTCGCTGTCCTGGGTGCTGGGCCTGAGCAAGCAGCTCGACCCGACCATCCCGGTGGACGAACGGCTGGTGGAGCGGATGCCGTACCTGGCCGGGGGGGAGACCTTCGGCCAGTGGCGGGCCCGCATCCTGGCCGCCCCGCAGCACCCGGCGGACGCCGCCGCCCTGCTCGACCTGCACTACTGCCTGGACTGGGCGTACCTGGAGGTGGAGAAGTCGGGGCACCGGCTGCCCGGCCTGGTGGACGCGAACGCGATCGGCCAGCGCCGGTGGGCGTTGGAGTGGGCGGTGATGCTGCGCGGCCCGTACCACGACGAGCCGCCGGGCTGGGAAGAGGTCGACCTGTCCACCTGAGCCGGTGGCCCGCCAGGCCCCTCGTGGGCCAGTGGGCCGGCGGGTCCCCGGGCACGTCGTGGTCGACGGGGGCGGTCCCTCTGGTGACGCCGTGGTCAGCGGGGACGCCAGGTGGTCAGGCGTACCGACGCGGTCACCGTGACCGGGGTGGGCAGCGCGTCGATCGCGGCGGCGAGCCGCGCCGGGTCGGTGTGCCAGGCGCTCGGCCCCATCCCGACCAGGGTGGCCACCTCGGCCCGGTCGAGGGTGAGCCGGGCGGTGTGCACGGCGGTGTGCTCCGGGGTGAACCGCCCGGCGAGGCTGTCGGCGACCCGGTCGGCCTTGGCCGGGTCGACCCGCAGCAGCCCGAGCACGTCGACCAGCTCGGCGAGGTGGGCGTCGGTGGGGGTGACCACCAGCAGCACCCCGGCGGGGTGCAGCACCCGGTGGAACTCGTCGCCGTTGCGCGGGGCGAAGACGTCGAGCAGCACGGCCACCGACCGGTCGGCCAGCGGTAACCGCTGCCAGGTGTCGGCGAGCGCGGCGGCGGCCCGGGGGTGGGCGCGGGCGGCGCGGCGCAGCGCCGGCTTGGCGACGTCCAGGGCCAGACCCACGGCGTCGGGCAGCGCCGCCAGCACCGCCGCGAGGTGCCGCCCGGTGCCCGCCCCGGCCTCCACCACCAGCGGGTACGCCCCGAAGCCCACCCGCTCCGACCCGCCTGCCGCCCGGTCCACCTCCCCGCTCGCCTCGGCCGGTCCGCTCGCGGCTGCCGGCCCGACCTGGGCTGCCGGTCCGCTGACCTGGGCCGGCCCATTTCCCGTTGCCGGGGTCGATGCTGGCAGCCTGTTCGCGGCTGCCGGTCCGGTCGGGTCGGCCGGTTCGCTCGCTTCGGCCGGTTCGGCCGCTTCGGCGGGGTCGGTGGGCGTTGACAGGGCGGATGCCGCCACCTCGGCCAGGGTGGACGAGATCATGTCGTAGTGCCCGGCGGCCAGGAAGTCGGCGCGGGCGGCGACCATCTCGGCGGTGTCCCCGACGTGCGGGGCCCGGCCGGCGAGCAGGGTGACGTACCCCTGGCGGGCCAGGTCGAAGCTGTGCCGGCGGGGGCAGCGCAACGCGCGGGTGTCGGTGGCGGCGGCCAGCGGCTGGGTGCAGACCGGGCAGCGCAGCCGGGCGACGATCTGTGGGTGCGTCGCGTCGACGGGCTGCTCGAACGGGTGCGGCGCGGTCACCCGCAGCAGCCTACGGCGCACGGCCGGCCGGGCCGCCGGCATGTCTGCCCGATGCGCGGGTCCCGCGCCCGGGTCGGCGGGTCGGCGGGTCAGCGGGTCGGCGGGTCGGCGGGTCGGCGGGTCGGCGTGAGCCTGATCGCGGTCCGTTGGGGGGCGTGACTAGGGTCGGGGGATGGTCGCAATCCGATACGAGGACATCGTCAAGGTCCCGAAGGCGCTGCTGCACGATCATCTCGACGGCGGCCTGCGGCCGGCGACGGTCGTCGAGCTGGCCGCCGAGGTGGGGCACGAGCTGCCGAGCACCGATCCGGAGGCGCTCGGCCGGTGGTTCGCGGAGGCGGCGCACTCCGGTTCGCTGGAGCGCTACCTGGAGACGTTCGCGCACACCGTCGCGGTCATGCAGACCGCTGCGGCGCTGCGCCGGGTGGCCCGTGAGTGCGCGCTCGACCTGGCCGCCGACGGTGTGGTGTACGCCGAGGTCCGGTTCGCCCCCGAGCAGCACCTGGAGCAGAACCTCACCCTGGACGAGGTGGTCGAGGCGGTCGTCGCCGGGTTCGTGGAGGGCAGCGCGGAGGCCGCTGCGGCGGGCACCCCGATCCGGGTCGGCACCCTGCTCACCGCGATGCGGCACGCCGCCAGGTCGCAGGAGATCGCCGAGCTGGCCGTCCGGCACCGCGACGCCGGGGTGGTGGGCTTCGACATCGCGGGTGCCGAGGCCGGTTTCCCGCCCACCCGCCACCTGGACGCCTTCGAGTATCTCCAGCGGGAGAACTTCCACTTCACCATCCACGCCGGTGAGGCGTTCGGCCTGCCGTCGATCTGGCAGGCGATCCAGTGGTGCGGGGCGGACCGGCTCGGCCACGGGGTGCGGATCGTCGACGACATCACCCCGGGTCCGGTGCCGACGCTCGGCCGGCTGGCCGCGTACGTGCGGGACAAGCGGATCCCGCTGGAGCTGTGCCCGTCGTCGAACGTGCAGACCGGCGCGGTGGCGTCGATCGCCGAACACCCGATCGGGCTGCTGCGCGAGCTGCGGTTCCGGGTGACGGTGAACACCGACAACCGGCTGATGAGCGGCACGTCGATGTCGCGGGAGATGGCGCTGCTGGTGGAGAACTTCGGCTACGGCTGGAAGGAACTCCAGTGGTTCACGGTCAACGCGATGAAGAGCGCCTTCATCCCGTTCGACGAGCGGTTGGCGATCATCGACGAGGTGATCAAGCCGGCGTACGCGAAGCTGATCGGCTGACTCAGCGGTGCGGGTGGCCGGCGACCAGGTCGGCCACCCGGCGCAGGATCTCCCGCGCGTGGGCCGCCTCGGCGCCGAGGCCGGTCTGCCGGCGCAGCACCGCCGGTTCGGCGCGCAGCAGCGCCACCCCGCGCCGGATCAGCACCTTCGGCGCCTTGCGCTGCTCGGACAGGTCCCGGGCCAGCCGGCGGACGAAGGTCGCCCCGCGCGGTCGACGCAGCGCGTACGCCCCGGCGAGCAGCCCTCGTCGGCGGCACTCCTCGACGATGTCGGCGGCGAAAATCCCTTCGGCGATGAAAAGTGGCGATCCGGTCACGTCAAATGGCCGGGTGGCCACCCGGCGATCCGCACCGATCGCATAGACGGGCACTTCGGCCCGGCCCTGCTGGGCCAGTCGGTCAATTGTCTCCACGGCCGTTCCCGCGTCCCACGACTCGGGCGCGTCCCAGTCGACCAGTCCGTTTCGTCGCGGCAACGTAGGGTCATCACCGTTCTTGTAGAAGTCGTCCAGGCAGAGCACGGGAAGGCCGGTTCGTTGCGCTATATACGACTTTCCGGACCCGGAGGGGCCGGCGAGGAGCACGACACGGTGGCGATATTCCATTACTTTGGGTAACTCCGGAAAGACGGATTGCGATCAAATTGCATCAACATCTCATCACACCTCCGGCGACCGACAACCTGGGCTTTCTCTTTCAGGGGAGGCGTGATGGAATCTCGGAGGTCCGACCCGCCGGGTCGGCTGCTGGGCGTTGCCCGTGGCAACGCGGAGACGCTGTAATCGCGAGGGCGGTGACGTGAGCAAACGGCCAACGACGGCGAACTCCTTCCTGTCGCGTCTGCGTCGGCCGGCCGGCCGGCTCCGCGACATGCCGATCTGGTCCAAGCTCGGGCTGATCATGATCGTGCCGACCATCGCCACGGTCGTCGTGGGCACCAGCGGGCTGGTGGACCACCTGCAGACGCTCAACAACGCCAACCGGGCCGGCGACCTGGCCAACCTGGTGGGTTACTCCGGTGACCTCGTCAACACCCTCCAGGACGAGCGCACCAACGCCGTCCTCCTGCTCGGGTCGCCGAAGGGGCAGGCTCGCGCGCAATACCAGGAGGCGTACAACCGGGTCAACCAACGGGTCGACCAGTCGAAGTCGCCCTACTCGCAACAGCGCGCCGAGATCGAGGGCCTGCCGGCGACCCTGGAGGCGCAGCTCGACCGGATCGACAGCGACCTGACGGAGATGCCCGGCATCCGCAGCCAGGTCTACAACGGCAAGCTCCGGCTCAGTGAGGCGGTCAGCCGGTACACCGGCCTGATCAACAATCTGATCACCATCCGTGACTCGGCCACCCAGCTCGCCGGTGACAACGACCTGAGCGACCAGATGCGCGCCGCCGCCGCGATGGCCCGCGCCAAGGAGTACGCCTCCGTCCGCCGGATCGCGGTGCACCAGGTGCTGCTCCAGAAGGCGTACACGCCCGCCCTGCGGGAGCTGTACATCTCCAGCAACACCGGTGAGCAGCAGGCCCTGCAGAGCTTCCAGGCGGTGGCCAGTCGCGCCGAGCGCGAGTTCCAGGACCAGACCATCTCCGGCTCCGACCGGCGTCAGGCGGACATCTACGCCGGCCAGGTCAGCGCGCTCAACAGCGACAAGCTCGACGGCCTCACCTTCAGCACCGACCAGTGGGACGCGGCCATGGTCGCGTACGCCCAGCTCAACCGGTCCGTGGAGGTACGCCTCGACAGCGACGTCGTCGCCAAGGCCGACGAGTTGCGCTCCGACGTCCAGCGTCAGGTCTTCCTGGAGACCGGCCTGCTGCTCAGCATGCTGCTGCTGGCGATCCTGTTCGCCTACCTGGTCGCCCGCTCGATGGCCCGCTCCCTGCGCGAGCTGCGTCAGGGTGCCCTGTCGATCGCCCAGTTCGGGCTGCCGCAGGCGGTGGCCCGGCTGCGGGACCCGCAGTTCACCGGGCAACAGTCCCCGGCCCAGTTGGCCAACCAGATCGCCGAGCCGCTGCCGGTGCGCAGCCGCGACGAGTTCGGCCAGGTGACCGAGGCGTTCAACGCCGTCCACCTGGAGGCCGTCCGGACCGCCGCCGAGCAGGCCGCACTCCGCTCCTCGGTCGCGACGATGTTCGTCAACCTCGCCCGCCGCTCGCAGATCCTGGTCGACCGGCTGATCGGCCACCTGGACCGGCTGGAGCGCGGCGAGGAGGACCCGGACCGCCTGGCCGAGTTGTTCCAGCTCGACCACCTGGCCACCCGGATGCGCCGTAACGACGAGAACCTGCTGGTCCTCGCCGGTGCCGACTCCACCCGGGTGCAGCGCGAGCCGGCCGCCCTCATCGACGTGCTGCGTGCCGCCCAGTCCGAGGTCGAGCACTACACCCGGATCGAGTTCGGGGTCATCGACCGCGACATCGAGGTCTCCGCACACGCGGTCAACGACCTGGTCCACCTGGTCGCCGAGTTGTTCGACAACGCTACGGCGTTCTCCCCGCCGGACTCCCAGGTGATGGTCGAGGCCCGCCGGGTCGGTGACCGCGCGTCGCTCTACGTCGAGGACCGGGGCATCGGCATCAGCGCCGAGCAGTTGTCCGATCTCAACGAGCGGCTTGCCACCCCACCCCAGGTGGACGTGGCCGTCTCCCGGATGATGGGCCTGGTCGTGGTGGCCCGGTTGGCCTCCCGGCACGGCGTCAAGGTCGAGCTGCGGCCCGGCACCGACCGGGGCACCGTGGCCGAGGTCGTCCTGCCCACCTCGGTGCTCGTGCCGCGTGCCCTCACCGGCCGGGCCCCGGGCACCCCAGGACTGCCGGGCCCCGGCCCCCAGTTCGGCGGTGCCGCGCCGGCCTTCGGTGGTTCCGCCCCGACCCCGGCCTTCGGTGGCAACGGCACCTCGCCGGCCTTCGGCGGCAACGGCACGTCGCCGGCCTTCGGCGGTGCCGGTGCCCCGCCGGCCTTCGGTGCGCTGCCCGCGCTCGGCAACGGCCAACCGCCCGCCCCCCGACAGGGCGATTCCGGCAACCAGGTCACCCTCGGCGGCCGGCCCTTCGACCCGGCTCCGCGCAACGGCTCCGCCGCCCCGGCCAACGGCGGGCGCGGTCTGCCCGCCTGGTCGGACCTCACCGGTGCCAGCGGGATCAACGGCAGCGACGGGTTCACCCCGCGACCCACCAACGGGCAGTCGATCGATCCGCTGCCCCAACGGCGCAGCACCGACGACCCGGACAACACCGCCCAGCAGCCGGTCATCCCGCGTCAGCTGCCGAGCAGCCCGGAGGCCCGGCCGTACAGCTCTCCGCCGGTCCCGCCGGTGTCGGCACCGCCGCTGCCGCCGGCGTACCCGGTCGCACCGGTCTCCGCCCAGCCCGTGTCGGGTCACCCGGTGTCGGGCCAGCCCGTGTCGGGTCACCCCGTGTCGGGCCAGCCGGTCTCCGGCTACCCGGTTTCCGGTCAGCCGATGTCCGGCTACCCGGTGTCGGCGTCCCCGTACGCCGGTCACCCCGGCCCGGCTGCGCCGGTGTCCGGTTCGCCCGGTGCCCCGCTGCCGTCCCGGCCCACCTCCGGCGGTGCTGCCCCGGGTGCCGGTGCCCCGCCGGCCTGGCCGCCGGTGGCCAATCCCGACCGGGACACGGCCACCCCGCCGGTCCCCGAACGGCTCTCCGCCGCCCTGGACATGACCACCGAGCTGCCCCGGGTGCCGCGCGCCGAGCCGACGCCGGCCCCCCGCCAGCCGACGCCGCCGCCGGTGCGGGCCGCGCAGCCGGCAGCCAACCGGCCGTCAGCGCCGCAGCAGGTCCCCCAGCAGCGGTACGCGGACGAGACGATGGAACTGCCGATCTTCCGGGAGCTGGAGTCGGCCTGGTTCCGCACCCGCAAGCCGGGTCCGGAGGAGTCAGCCGGTGCCCGACAGTCGTTGACCAATGGCGCGGGGACCTCGCAGTCCGCCGTCGACACCGCCATCCACCCGGCCCAGTACACCGCACCAGGGACGACAGGTAGCGCACCGATGGCAGACACCGCGCCGGCCGGGGGCGTGCCGCGTGACAACGGGTCGACAGCGAACGGGGGATTCGCCGGTCGCGGCGACGGCCCGCCGGCCCGCCGCCCCGCCCCTCAGCCCAACTCCTGGCAGACCGCCGCCGACGACGGTTGGCGGGCGGCGGTGGCCGCGACCGAGGCACCGGTGGCCGGGACCACCCAGACCGGCCTGCCGAAGCGGACGCCGATGGCGCAGCTGGTGCCAGGGGCGATCGAGAAGCCGGCCGCGTCGGTGCAGCGACGTACGCCGGAGGCAGTCAGGGGTCTGCTCTCGGCCTACCATCGAGGTGTGCAACGCGGCCGGACCACCTCGGACAACCCCACCAACCCGGACGCGACTCCGGGCGGGCAGCAATCCTCGCCGTCTGGCTTCGGCCCGGCGGGCGGGAGCGGGCAGAAGGAGCAAGAAGGATGACAACTACGCAGGATCTTGGTTGGCTGCTGGCCAACTTCGCCGACCGGGTGCCGGGTGTCGCGCACGCGGTCGCGGTATCCGCCGACGGCCTGCTCCTCGCTTCGTCGCGCGACCTGCCCCGGGACCGGGCCGACCAGTTGGCCGCAATCGCGTCCGGCCTGGTCAGCCTGACCCAGGGGGCGGCCCGCTGCTTCGAGGGCGGCGCGGTGTTGCAGACCGTCGTCGAGATGGACAACGGCTTCCTGTTCCTGATGTCCATCTCGGACGGCTCGTCGTTCGCCGTGCTGGCAGCCCGCAGCTGTGACGTCGGTCAGGTCGGTTACGAGATGGCGTTGCTGGTCGACCGGGTGGGCGACGCGCTCACCCCGCAGGCCCGTACGGCTGTCGGGATGATGGGCTGACCGGGCTGACCAGTTGGTCGGCACGGAACGACGACAACAACGACGGGTTCCACCGGGCGAGAGCCGGTGCCGGGGGCGAAGGAGGTGAGTGGCGAGATGGTCGATCGTGACGAACCGACAGGTGCGTTGGTCCGGCCGTACGCCGTGACCCGTGGTCGCACCCGTCCCCGGCTCGACATCGCCTTGGAGGCGCTCGTCGAGACGACGGTGCGCGGTCGCGCTGCTGCCGGTGGCAACGGCGGTCAGGGCCGGGAGCACCAGTACATCGCCGCGCTGTGTGACGGACGTGTGCAGTCGCTGGCCGAGATCGCGGCGCGGATGCAACTCCCGCTCGGTGTGGCCCGGGTGCTCATCGCCGACATGGCGACGGACGGCCTGGTCGCGGTCCACGAGCCGACCATTCTGGACGACTCGGACGACGCGGTGGGCACTGAACTGCTGGAGAGGGTGCTGAGTGGACTTCGCAGGCTCTGACATGTCGCAGCGGCCGCCTGCCCCGAACGGGCGCGTGACGTCGGCGAAGATCGTTATCGCCGGTGGGTTCGGCGTCGGCAAGACGACGCTGGTCGGCTCGGTCTCGGAGATCACGCCGCTGACCACCGAGGCCATCATGACCTCCGCCGGTGTGGGCGTCGACGACACCCGGCAGGTGCCGGGCAAGACGACGACCACGGTGGCGATGGACTTCGGCCGTATCTCGATCGACCGGGATCTGATCCTGTACCTGTTCGGTACGCCCGGTCAGACGCGGTTCTGGTTCATGTGGGACGAACTGGTCCGGGGTGCCATCGGTGCCGTGGTGCTGGTCGACACCCGCCGGTTGGCCGACTGCTTCGCGGCGATCGACTTCTTCGAGCACCGGCGGTTGCCGTACCTGGTGGCCATCAACTGCTTCGACGGGATGCAGTACCACGACCCGCAGGACGTCCGGGACGCGTTGGCGATCTCGACCGACGTCCCGGTGGTGGCCTGTGACGCCCGTAACCGGGAGTCGACCAAGCACGTGCTGATCTCGCTGGTCGAGTACGTCCTCACCATGCGGCGGTCGCGCGCGGTCGCGCCGGCCTGACCGACTCCGACGCGCCCGGTGGCGGCCCCTGGCCGTTACCGGGCGCGTTCGCGTTCCCGGCGGTCATCGCGGGCGGGTCGTGCGACCGCTGTGGGGCCACCTGGGCGACGTCGACGCCCTGGGGGTCATCCGGGATGCGGACGCGGTGCCGCACGGTCGGTACGACGACGCTGGCCCGGCCGGAAGAACCGGGCCGGGCCAGGGTGGAACCATCAGACTGTCAGGACCGGTATCCGGCGGAGCGGAACTCGTACTCCCGATCGTCTTCCCGCTCGGTCGGGTCGCGGCTGAAGTCCCAGCCGCCGGCCGCCTCACGGCCCGGCCGGCCGCCGACGGCGAAACCGCCGATCTCCTGCCCACGACGCCAACCCCGGAAGTAGCCGGTGGTGTTCTCGGCGAGGCTCGCGGCGTCCCGGACGATCCGCAGCGGACGCTCCTCGCGCAGCGGCGAGCCGGGAACGAGGTTGGCCTGGGGGACCCGTTTGGGTAGCCCGGCCGAGGTTTCCGCACCCACCGCCGGCTGGGCGACCTTTTCGGCGGCCTGCCAGCCGGTGTCCGCGGTGGACGACCACTCCAGGTCGCTCTCGTCGCCGTGCCCGACGAACCACGCCGACTTCGCCTGGGCGAAGATCAACAGGTCGCCGTCGCCCTCGTCGGAGACCGGTGGCGGGCGGTGCTCCATCGGCGCGGGACGGCGTTCGACCGGCTCCGGTCGCCGCTCCAGGCCCGGCCGCTCGCTGCGTGCCGGCCGCTCGGGCCGGTCGAGAAGTTCCGGCCGCTCGGACCGCTCCGGCCGCTCCAACCGCTCGGGCCGGTCGAGACGCTCCGGCCGCTCGGACCGCTCCAACCGCTCCGGCCGGTCCAGGCGCTCGGCCCGCTCGGGCCGGTCCAGGCGTGCCGGACGGTCGACCCGGGTGGGGCGGTCCAGATGCTCCGGCCGGTCGAGGCGCTCGGCGCGGTCAACCCGGCTGGGCCGACCGGGACGGCCGGCCTCCTCCCGGTCGACCAACCGCAGCGGGGGAGTGTCCAGGTGCGGATCGGCGGGGGCGTCCAAGCCGTCCCGCAACGCCCGGTCGGCCAGCGGTGGCGGCTCCACCAGCCGCAACATCGGCGGCTCCGGGGGCAGGTCGTCGGCCAGCCAGGGCGGGGTGATCCGGCGTCCGGCACCCGGGTCGGCGGGGGCGTCGCCCGCCCGCCCGGCCCGCTCACCATAGGCCGGCACCACCGGGTTGTTGGCCGAGCTGTCGCCCGGATTCTCCGGGTTGTTGACCAGGGGCCAGTTCGCCCGCGAACCCGGCGCGGCGGTGGGCTCCGGCTCGGGGCGGGTGATCGGCACCGGGACGTTCAGGTCCGTCGCGCTGAACCCACCAGTGGGCGTCGAGAGGGCGCCGGTGGTCTTGGGCCGGGGTGGGATCACGGTGCGTTGCCGCTCGGCCCGTGCGTTGTTGATCGCGGCGGTGGTCAGCGTCGGCCGGAACGGCTCACCGGCCTCGGCGGGCGGCACGTTGCCGCGCTGTGCCGGGGCGATCGGGGTGATCCCCGGAGGAGGCGGTGGCGGAGCCGAGACGGGCCGGTTCGCCGGGGCGTCCATCCCGCGCCTGATCGGCGGAATCATGGTGGTCGGTGCGTCCGAACCCCCACGTCGGCCCGGCGGCATGCCCTGGTCCGTACGCGCGGGTGGTGCCGAGGTCGGCAGGTTGGCGGCGGCAGCCGGGGTCACCGGTTGGGGGGCCACCGGCGGTGGGGCGATCGGGGCGGGGGCCACCGGCGGCGGCCCGAGCGGTCGGGGCGTGACCGGCATCGCTCCGCCGGGGACCGGCTCGGGACGGCTCCGCCGCCCGGTCGGTACCGGCGGGGCCGGCTCTGCGGTCCGGACCGGCCGCAGGCCGGGACCGGTGCCACTGATGCCGGTCAGCTCGCCGACCTGCTCGCCCCGGCGGGCGGCAGCCCGGCGGCCGGGCATGGGACTCGGGGCGCTGACCCGGGTGCTGAGCGCGCCCACCAGGGCCTCGCAGCCGGCGTCACAGGCGCGCACCGCAGCGACCGACTGCCGGACGGTCTCGGCGACGGCGGACGTGAGCGCCCGGTTGACGGTGGCCCGGCGCGGGGTCTCGGAGATGGCGACCCGCAGCGCGGTGACCGCCGCCTCGATCTCCCCGGCCTCGGCCACCCCGTCGGCGGTGAGGTGTGCGGTGACCGCCTCGGCGGCGACCGACATGTCGCGGCCCCGGGCCGCCGTGCCGGTGAGCATGTTCGGCTCGGGCAGCGCGTCGAGGACGGCCAACGCCACCGGATCAGCCGGGTCCGGGTACGCCCGCAGGGCGGCCGGATACAACTCGCGGAGCACCTCGCGCAGGGCCACGGCGGCGGAGTGCCGGCCGCTGGACAGGGCGGCGTGCGCGGCGAGGACCTGCTTGAAGCCGGCCAGGTCCCGGGGAGCCGGCAGGGTGACTGCGGAGAGCGCGCCGGCCTGGAGGGCGCGGGCCAGGCCCACCGCCCGCCGCTCGGCCGGCGCGGACTGCATCTCCTCCAAGGAGTCGTCGTCGGCGAACCGCTCGGCGAAGTCGTCGACCGAGTCGTCGTCGGCGATCGCCAGCGGACGGCCCGCCGCGCTCAGCAGTGAGGTGACCGTGTGGTCGTCGCTGTCGGCCGCGATCGCCACGCCGCTCGGCCCGCCCGACCGTTCCACGAGCAGCGTGACGAGCTGGGCGTAACCCGCCGCGTCGTCGCTGATCTCGTAGACGTGCAGCAGACGGCCTGCGTCGTCGACCACGGCGGACGTCAGCGTCGATCCGGCCGAGGCCGGTCGGTCGGCCGGATCTGCCGAGGCCAGACCGCAGTACACGCGCACGAGCGCCACGGCGTCGTCCTCCTCCCGGGACACAGGTCTATTCTCTGCCAGCCACTGATGCTCCCCGTTCGGGGTCAGTCGCGCCAGTCCACGACGGCAGAGATCTTGCCGACAATGGTGCGCCACCCCAAGCTTGCGGTCTGGGCACCGATTTTCTTCAGCCGCCTACGGCCGAGAAATCCACCGACTCCGCCGTTGACAGAAGCGCGCAGCGCCTCGTCGAGATCGTCCAGGCTGGAGCCGGCCGAGAGCATGTCCAGCACGGCGGGTAGCCGCAGCGCGTACGACAGGTCACGGGCGACCTCGCCGGCCTCGATCAGCAGGGTCGGGTCCCACGTGTCGTGCCCACCGCGCAGGTTCTCCACGACCAGGTCGAGTTCGTAGGTGTCCTCGTCGCGCGGGGCGATGTCGGCCGGCTCCACCCGTTCGGACAGTTCATTCCAACCGTCCAGTTGAGACAGGTCGTTGGGTGCCCCGGAGCGGATGAAACTGACGAGCGACTCGGGCGTCTTGAACAGCAGCAGCCGGCCCTTGTGGCTCAGGAAGACCGGCACCTCCTCGTCGCCGTCGGTGTCGTCGTCGTCCGCGTCCTCGTCGGCGTCCGAGGCGTCGGTGTCGTCGTCGGCGTCCGAGGCGTCGGCGTCGAGGGTGTCGGTGCCCGTGCCGCCGGCGCGCTTGCCGTCGCTCACGCCCTTACGGTCCGCGTCGTCCTCGTCCTCGGCGGAGAGTGCGGCGAACTCCTCGTCGAGGATCACCACCTCGTCGTCGTCCTCGGCCTCGACGACCTGGCGGCGGGCCAGGAAGGGGTCGTCCTCGTCGCGCTCGGCGACGTCCGTCGGGGTCAGCTCGCGTGCCGCCCGGTACGCCCGGAGGGTGAAACCGGTGCCGGCGGGCAGGGCGATCTCGACCGGATCGATGCTCAGCTCGTCCCAGAGCGAGCGGTCGGCCGGGCCGGACTCCACGTCGGGCCCGGTCGGCCCATCGGTGTCGCCGAGCTCGGGTTCGTCGGCGTCGGGCCGTTGGGGCGACTGGCGGGCCACGCTGACCTCCGTGTGCGTCGGGTTACCCACTCGGCGGCATGCGGTCGCCGAGTGACTCTGGGCACATACCCTAATGGGCGGCCGGCCGTGGGCCGACCCCGCACCCCGGCGAGGCCCGGGAACCCGTGCCTGCTGGCGGTCCGGGCGGCTGACAAGTAGCGTTGCTACGTATGAAGGCTCAGGCGTTGCACGGCCACCTCGACGCCCTGTTGCTGGCCGTGCTGGAGCAGGGCGAACTGCACGGCTACGCGGTCATCGAGGCGCTGCGCGCCCGCAGCGCGGGCCAGCTCGATCTGCCGACCGGCACCATCTATCCGGCGTTGCGTCGGTTGGAGCGGGCCGGTCACGTGGCCAGTTCCTGGAGCACGGTCAACGGTCGGGAGCGGCGGACGTACCGGCTCACCGACTCCGGTCGGGCGTCGCTGGCCGGCGAACGGGCCGGGTGGCGCGAGTTCAGTGCCACCGTCGGCCGGTTCCTCGACCCTGCCGGCCCGCCCGCCACGCCGGCCTGACCCCGCAGCGTCAGCGGGTGGCGACCAGCCAGAAGCGGGTGGCCCGGAAGAGCGCGAAGTGGGCGGCCCCGGCCAGCACCGCGCCGACGATCATCGGAGGCCAGGTCAGGGCGGCCTCCCACAGCGCGATCGACCAGCCGAAGAGGGCCACCCCGGCGACCGCGCCGAGGGTGAGGGTGCCGGTCAGTCCCCAGCCGAGCAGCCGGTTCACGGATGTGCCGGCCCGACCGCGACGGGCCGCCCAACGTCCGGACACCAGGGCGGCCAGCGCGACCGTGGCCACGGTCAGCCAGATGCCGTGCATCGATCCGGCGAGCACCTGGTAGCCGGCGGGCGGGGGCGGCCCACCGCTCCAGCTCGACCCCTGCCAGGTCAGGTCACCGCAGGCCACCAGCAGCACGGCGATCACCAGCGCCCGCCGGGCCAACCCGCGCAGCGTCCCGGCGGCCAACTCCGCCTGGTAGGCCGGAGCAAGTTCGGCAGGCGAGCCGAAGTCGACCACGGCCCGCCGTTCGGCCTCCCGCGCCGGCAGGCCACCGTCCCGGTACGCCTCGGCGGCGTCGTCCAGCGCGTCCCGTACCTCGCGGATCAGTTCGGTCCGTAGCCGCGTCGGACCGTGCAGTCGGGACTCCAGATCCCGCAGCCGCTCGTCGATTCCTACCTCGTCGCAGGCGCGCATGGCATCACCCTGCCACGACCGGGCGGGCCGCGCGTCGGGGAGATTCCCGGACCCGGGCTCCGGTGTGGGGCGGCTCCGGGACACGGGTCGGGGGTCGGCTCGTTCAGGGCGTCAGCGTCAGGTATCCGCGCTCGGCGGCCTCCTGGAGCACCCACTGGTCCCGGTACCAGCCGGCGGTGGTGACCAGATCGGCGTGCCGCCCCCGCTGGACGATCCGGCCGGCGTCCAGGACCACGACCTCGTCCATCCCGGACAGGCCGCTGAGCCGGTGGCTGATCAGCAGCACGGAGTGCCCGGCGGGGGTGGCTGCCAGCACTCCGGCGAGTACCGCGTCGGCGGCGACCGGGTCGAGACCCTCGGTCGGTTCGTCCAGCACCAGGACGCCGGGCGCGGCGAGCAGTGCCCGGGCCAGCGCGAGCCGCTGCCGCTGCCCGCCGGAGAGCTGACCGCCCTCCTCGCCGACCATGGTGTCCCAACCGTCGGGCTGTTCCGTCACCCAGTCCAGCAGGCCGGCGGCGCGGGTCGCCGCGGCCAGCTCGGCCTCGTCCGCGTCGGGCCGGCCCAGCAGCAGGTTCTCCCGCACCGACGCGTGGAAGACGTACGCCTCGGCGAACAGGCCGCCGATCGCCCGGGGCAGTTCCTCGGGCGGGTACGCCGACACGTCCCGACCGGCCAGGGTGACCCGGCCGGTGTCGGGTCGTACCGCCCCGGTCAGCACCGCGGCCAGGGTGCTCTTGCCGGCGCCGCTCGGCCCGACGACCGCGATCCGGCGGCCGGCGGGCAGGTCGAGGTCGAATCCGGCGAGGGCGGGCGCGGCCCCCTCCCGGTACCGGACGACGACCCCGTCGAACCGCACGTCGCGCGCCGCCGCCCCCACGCCCCCCGGGCCATCGGCGGCCACCAGGCCGCCGTCCCCCGGAGCACCGCCGTCCCCCGGAGCACCGCCGTCCCCCGGAGCACCGCCGTCCCCCGGAGCACCGCCGTCCCCCGGAGCACCGCCGTCCCCCGGAGCACCGGCGACTGCCGGGCCAGCGGCGGCCCCCGGGCCGGCCGCGCCGGTGGGGTCGTCGAGCAGGGCGGCGACCCGGGACAGGCCCGCGCGGAGCTGGGTCCACTGTCGGGCCGCGCCGACCAGCGCCAACGTGATCTCCACCGCGGCGAGGGTGCCGACGGCGAGCACCCCCACCAGCACCCCGGCCACGTCGGCGCGGAGGGCGGCGAGCACCACCCCGGCGGCGGTCAGTCCGGCCACCAGCACCCCGGCAGCGTCCACCGCGAATCCGGTCGCGGCGAGCCGGCGCTCCAGCCGGGCCAGCCGGTCGGCGCGGCGGGTCGCGGCCCTCAGTGCCTGGCCGGTGGCCCCGAAGGCGGCCAGGTCGGCGGCACCGTGGGTGAGGTCGACGGCGTCGGTGGCGAGCGCCCCGCGCAGCGGTGCCACCTCGTCGGCGGCCCGACGGGTCAGCGCGGTGGCCAGCACCGGCAGTGCCACCCCGGTGACCAGCAGCCCGACCGCGAGCACCCCGGCCGAGGGCAGCGAGATCAGGGCGGCCCCACCGACGGCGAGCACCCCGACCAGGGCGGCTGCCGCCCCGGGCACGAGCACCCGGAGCAGCAGGTCCTGCACCGCCTCGACGTCGGAGACCAGCCGGCTCAGAGCGTCCCCGGTGCGCTGGCCGGCCGGGGTGGGCCGGGCGGCGAGGGTGGCGAAGACCCGGGCCCGGACGTCGGTGACCAGGCGGAGCACGGCGTCGTGTCCGGCGAGCCGTTCGGTGTAGCGCAGCACGCCCCGGCTGACCGCCAGCGCCCGGACGGCCACGATGGCGACCGTCAGCCGGTCCAGCGGTGGCTGGCCGGCGGCGCTCATCAGCAGCCAGGTGGCGGTGGCCATCAGGGCCAGTCCGGCGAGTTCGGTGGCCGAGGCGAGGAGTCCGGCCCTGAGCAGTCGGCCCAGGTACGGCCGGGCCAGCCGCAGCACCACCCGTTCGGGCCGCGCGGCAGGGACGGGTCCGGGGTTCATCGGCGGGCCTCCCGCGCCAGGGAAGGGGCGGGTCGGGTCGGCGTGACGGAGGCGGGTCGGGCGCTCATCGGCCGGCCTCTGCGGCCGGGGTCAGCTCGGTCACCCGCCCGGCGGCGACGTGCAGGACCCGGTCGGCGTCCGCCAGGAGGGCCGGCCGGTGCGCCACCAGCAGGGCGGTGCGACCGGCCACCAGCCGCCGGGTGGCCGCCAGGACGATGGTCTCGCTGGCGGTGTCCAGCCGGGCGGTCGGCTCGTCGAGCAGGACGAGCGGGGCGTCCCGGAGGAAGGCGCGGGCCAGGGCGACCCGCTGCCGTTGACCGCTGGACAGCCCGTGGCCGCGCTCGCCGAGCAGGGTGCCCAGCCCGTCGGGCAGGGCCGTCACCACGTCGTCCAGCGCGGCGTCGGTGACCGCGCGGGTCAGGGTGGCGTCCGGGGTGTCGGGGGAGCCCAGCCGGATGTTGTCGGCAAGCGTGGCGGCGAAGAGGTGGGCCCGCTGCGGCACCCAGGCGATCTGCCGACGCCAGTCGTCGGGGTCGACGTCGGCCAGGTCGACCCCGGCGACGGTGATCCGGCCGGCGGTGGGCGTGACGAAGCCGAGCAGCAGGCCGAGCAGGGTGCTCTTGCCGGCGCCGCTCGGCCCGACGACGGCGATCCGTTCGCCCGGTCGGATGGTGAGTGTGACGTCCCGCAACGCGGTGGTCCGCTCGTAGGCGACGGTGACGTCGGTGAACACGATCTCGCCCGCCCCGGACGGCGTACCGACGCGTGCCCCGACCCCCGCCGGGCCGGCCGGCACGCCGGCGGCGGGGCCCTCGGTCGCCGCACCGGCCGGGCCGGTGGTGACGGCGGAGACGGTCAGCGCCTCGTCCAGCGCGGTGAGCCCTTCCATGCTGGCGTGGAAGCGGCTGCCGGCGGCCCGCAACGGCAGGTACGCCTCCGGGGTGAGCAGCAGCACCAGCAGCGCGGTGGCCAGGGTGATGCCGCCGTCGAGCAGCCGGATGCCGACCGGCACCGCGACCAGCGCCACCGACAGGGTGGCGACCAGTTCCAGCACCAGCGCGGAGAGGAAGGCGATCCGCAGGGTCTTCATGGTGGCGATCCGGTGCCCGTCGGCCATCCGGCGGACCACCTCGGTCTGTGTCCGGGCCCGGCCGAACGCGCGCAGGGTGGGCAGCCCGGCCACCATGTCGAGGAAGTGCCCGCCGAGCATCGACAGCCGCCGCCACTGCCGTTCGGTGGCGGCCTGGGCCTGCCAGCCGAGCAGCGCGCCGAAGACCGGGATCAGCGGGATGGTGAGCACGATGATCAGGGCCGAGCTCCAGTCGGCGAAGACCAGCCGGGCCAGCACGGCGGCCGGCACGGTGACGCTGAGCACGAGCTGGGGGAGGTAGCCGGTGAAGTAGGCGTCCAGCGCGTCGAGGCCGCGCCCGGTGAGTGTGGCGAGCTGGCCGGCCCGCTGGCCGGCGACCCAGCCGGGCCCGTGCCGGCCGACGGCGGCCAGCAGGTCGGCGCGGAGGGTGGCCTTCACGGTGGCGGCGGCCCGTGCGGCGGCGGTGCCCTGCCCCCAGGTGACCAGGGCCCGACCGCCGACGGCGGCGACGAAACCGGCCAGCGCGGTGGTGTCCAGCCGGCCGTCGATGGCGGTCGCGAGCACCGTGGCCAGGGCGGTGGCCTGCGCGACGACCAGCAGCGCGGTGAGCCCGCCGAGGGCGGCGAGCACGGCGAGGTCGCGCCGGGCCGCGGGGACCCGGCGCAGCAGACGCGGGTCGAAGGGACGGCGGTTCACCAGTACACCGGTGCCCTGCCGTCGGTCCGTCCCCGGAACACCCACCAGCACATTGCCTGGAAGCCTAGTAGGGCCGGCAGGAGGGGCAGCAGCAGCCAGCCCAGCAGCTGCAACGTCGGCCCGCTGGCCGCCGCGTCGGTGACGCCGACGGTGGCCGCCGGGTCGACCGTGGAGACCAGCACGGCCGGCCAACGGGCCACCCCGACCAGCGCCACCGGCAGCGCCAGGGCCGTGCCGGTGGCGGCCAGGGCCACCCCGGGCCGGCCCCGGTGCAGCGCCGCGCGGGCCGCAACCAGCGCCCCGACCAGCGCCACCAGCAGCAGTACGGCGGGAAGCGGCTGGCTGGTCGCTGCGCGTACCCGGTCGGAGAGCAGGCCCAGCGCGGCGGCCGTGGTGACGGCGGCGAGCGACCCGACGAGCAGCCGGCGGGCCAGCCGGGCGGTCACCGGGGCGTCGGCGGTCGGCAGCCGCAGCGTGAGGAAGGTCGCACCGTGCGCGGCGACGAGGACGAGCAGGGCGAGCCCGGTGGCGGCGACGAACGGGGTGGCCAGGTGGCTCTGCCCGGCGACGTGACCGTAGGTGTCGATCGGCAGGCCCTGGAGCAGCCCGGCGAGCAGGGCACCCCAGCCGAACACGGCGAGTGCGCTGCCGACCACGACCACCCGGTCCCAGCGCCGGCGGGCGGCCGGCCCGGTCGGCCGACTGCGCTGCTGCACCCCGGCCGTGACCAGGATCACCCCGGCCAGCGCTCCGGCCACGGCGGGGTAGTAGCCGGAGAGGAGTTCGCCCTCCAGGGTGGGGAAGACGCCGAAGAGGATGCCGACGGCGGCCACCAGCCACACCTCGTTGCCGAGGAAGAAGGGGCCGAGCGCGGTGAGCCCGGCGCGGTGGGCGGCCGGGGTGTCGCGCCGGGCGAGCAGCAGCCCGACGCCGTAGTCGTAGCCGGCGAGGACGAGGTAGCCGGCGAAGAGGAGACCGAGCAGGGCGTACCAGAGGAGGGGCATCGGGGTCCTCTCAGGCGAAGGTGCGGGCTGGCCGGGGTTCGTCGTCGTCGAGGACGCCGGGCGGGCGGCCGAGCGCCGGGTCGGTGGCGCCCCGGGCGGCGTGCCGGGCGAGCAGCGTCCAGTTGGTGACGGCGAGGGTGCCGAGCAGCAGGCTGAAACCGATCAGCGAGGCGAGCATCAGGCCCGGGTCGACGTCGGAGACGGCCCGGTCGGTGGGGAGCAACCCGTACGCGGCCCAGGGCTGCCGGCCGACCTCCCGGGCGAGCCAGCCGAGGATGACCGCGACGAAGGGCAGTGGCAGGGCGCACAGGGTCAGCCAGAGCGGGAAGCGCAGCCGGATCACCAGGTCCCGCCAGAGCAGCGGCAGCAGCAGCCAGACGCAGCCCAGGGTGAACCCGATGAGGATCATGAAGCCGAGCCCGACGTTGGACAGCACCGGCGGGGTGTAGTCACCGGGGCCGAACCGGGTGGTCCACTCGGCGATCCGGGCGTCGGCGGTCGGGCCGGCGTCGAACTTGGTGGGTTGCAGCTCGCCGACCGGGCCGAACTGGGCGAAGCCGAACCCCTGCACCAGGCTGACCGACAGGGCGGCGGTGACCAGCCCGATCCGCAGCGAGGTGCGGTGCAGGGCGAAGTCGGCGGTCCGTCGGATCAGGTGCCAGGCGCTGACCGAGGCCATCAGCATGCCGCCGGTGAGCAGGCTGGCGGCGATCACGTGGCCCAGCGCCATGCCGAGGGTGGGGTTGGTGAGCAACGCTCCGAAGTCGGTCAGGTGGGCGACCCCGTCACGCACCCGGTAGCCGACCGGGTGCTGGAGCCAGGCGTTCGCCACCATGATCCAGAAGGCCGAGGCGTACGCGGTGAGCGCGACCCCCCAGAGCAGCGCCAGGTGTACGCCGCGCCGCAGCCGGTGCCAGCCGAAGATCCACATGCCGAGGAACGTCGACTCCAGGAAGAACGCCACGAGCGTCTCGATCGCCAGCGGGGCCCCGAAGACGTTGCCGACGTAGCGCGACAGCCCGCTCCAGTTCAGCCCGAACTGGAACTCCAGCAGGATGCCGCTGGCGATGCCGAGCACGTAGTTGATCACGTAGAGCTGGCCCCAGAACCGGGTCAGCCGTTCCCACTGCGGGTTGCCGGTGACGAACCAGGCGGTCTGCATGCCGACCAGCAGGGTGACCAGCCCGAGGGTGACCGCCACGAAGAGGAAGTGGATCGAGGTGGTGGTGGCGAACTGGAGGCGCGCGAGGAGCAGGGTGTCCATGACCGCTCTCTAAACGTAGTCCCGCTTGTCGTAGGAAGCCTACACGTAGCCTCGCTACCTATGCATCCGCGCGGCATCGCCGCCGACTCCGGCGGACGGGACGGATCAGGCAGGCAGGGCGCGGTCGGCGGGGCAGGGCGCAGCCGATCCAGCCGGGTGGCCGTGGTCCGGCGGCGTGCGGCGGTCCGGCGGCGTGCGGTCGGTCCGGCCGGCTGCGGTCAGCTCAGGAAGAGGGAGATCGGGAGGGCGGCCAGGGTGGTGGTCACCGCCAGCGCGGCGGCCCCGAGCAGCCGGGGCGGCCGGTCGGCGACCAGCAGCCGCTGCATCCGGACGTCGAGGTCGCGGTCGCCCATGCCGAGCGCGCCGGCCGGGGTGACCCGGTGCCCGGCGGCGGCGAACCGGCGCAGCGCACCCGCCAGTGGGGCGTCGGCGTGCAGCTCACGGGCCTTGTCGTCGGCCCGCATCTCGACCAGCAGGGCCACCCGCTCGTGGGCGGCGCGGACCCACCGGAACCACGGCAACGCCCGGCACAGCGCGGTGAACGGCAACAGCACCAGGTCGTGGCGCTCCTGGGCGTGCGCCCGCTCGTGGGCGAGCACCGCCGCCAGCTCGGCCCGGTCCAGCAGGCTGAGCGTGCCGGCGCTGACCACCACCCGGGGGCGCACCCCGGGCAGGCAGTACGCGGCGGCGCCGGGGTGGTCGAGGACCAGTGCGCCGGGAATCGTCGGGTCCCGGCGGGCGACCAGGGTGAGCAGGTCCCGGTGCCGACGCTGGGCGGTCACGGCGGCGTGCACGCTACGGACGGTGGTGCCGAGCAGCACCGCGCCGATGCCGAAGCCGACCCCGACCAGACCCAGGTGGACGGCGGTCACCCCGGCCGGCAGGGTGCCGTGGAGCAGGTCGTCGGCGAGGGCCAGCAACGCCCCGCCGGTCGGCCGGTCGTACGCGGTCAGCCCGAGCGCCATCGGCAGGCCCATCGCGGACAGGCCGAGGGCCAGCCCGACCGCCTGCCAGCAGACGATCGCGACCCGGGGGGCCCGCCACGTCCAGGTGGAGCCGGCCAACACCTGCGCGGTCAGCCAGCAGGCCAGGATCGCCCCGGCGAAGTGCACGGCGTACGCCATGGTGGCCGCCCTACCGGTCCGTCGCCTCGTCGGCGGTCCGGGCCCGGCCGGTGCGGGGGTCCCCGACCCGGTCGGTCAGCCCGGCCTCGTGCCGACCCGTCGTGGAGCTGGTCGGCCGGGGTGGCGGTCCGGAGCCGGTCGCACCGGCGTCGGGTCCGGCC
Source organism: Micromonospora sp. NPDC048894 (assembly GCF_040649765.1). Classification (NCBI taxonomy): domain Bacteria; kingdom Bacillati; phylum Actinomycetota; class Actinomycetes; order Micromonosporales; family Micromonosporaceae; genus Micromonospora; species Micromonospora sp. NPDC048894. Next base: position 131,307 of record NZ_JBEZFY010000008.1, read on the forward strand.
GGGGCGGGGCCGGTCAGCCCCGCCTCCACGCCGAGCGCCGCCCGCAGCACCTCGGCCTCGGTGCCGGTCACCGAACGGGCGAAGCGCACCAGCGCGGCGTCCCGGCTGCCGCCGAGGTCGAGGGCGTCGAGCATGAGCCGGGCGATGTGCGCCTCCCGGCTGGCGGCGGCCCGGTAGCGCCAGGCCCGCCCCTCGCGTTCCCGCTGCACCATGCCCTTGCCGGCGAGCCGGTCCAGCACGGTCATCACCGTCGTGTACGCCAACTCGCGCCCGTCCAGCGCCTCGGCGACCTCCCGCACGGTCACCCCGTCCGACGTGCCCGGGACCACGTCCCACAGCACGTCCATCACCGCCCGCTCAAGATCACCCAACCGCGTCACCAGGCAATCCTACCCCCGGTAGTACGACCGGCTGTCGGACCATCGGGCGGGCCGACGCCCCGGCCGCCCATGCCGCCCCGGCCCACCGGCGACCCGGCCGGTCAGACCCCCTTGGGGTGCCAGACCGTCTTGGTCTCCAGCAGCGCGGTCATCCGGCCCAGGCCCGGGTCGCCCGCCCAGTCGTGGTCGGCCGGGACCGGCCGGAGCACCCGCTTGAGGTTCTCCGCCGCCCCGGCCTCCAGCTCGGTCGCCAACTCCCGGTCGGTCACCCCGGCCAGGTCGATCGCGTTGACGTCCAGGTGCGCGGCGAGCGTCGGCGCGGTCTCGGTGATCCGGCCGGTGAGCAGGTTGACCACCCCACCCGGCAGGTCCGAGGTGGCCAGCACCTCGGCCAGGGTCACCGCCGCCAACGGGGCCGACGGGGAGGCCGCCACCACCACCGTGTTGCCGGTGACGATGGCCGGGGCGATCACGCCGACCAGACCGAGCAGCGCCGGGGACTCGGGTGCCACCACGGCCACCACCCCCGTCGGCTCGGGCGCGGACAGGTTGAAGTAGGGCCCGGCCACCGGGTTCGCGCCGCCGTACACCTGGGGGAGCTTGTCGGCCCAGCCGGCGTACCAGACCCAGCGGTCGACCGCCGCGTCCACCTCGCCGCCGGGGACGCCGAGCGCCACGAACTGCTCGCGGCGGCCCTCCAGCATCTCGGCCACCCGGTAGAGGATCTGACCCCGGTTGTACGCGGTCGCCCCGGACCACCCCTTGACGGCGGCGCGGGCGGCGACCACGGCGTCCCGCGCGTCCTTGCGGGAGGCCAGTGACACGTTCGAGTCCTGCACGAGATACGACCGTCCCGACTCGCTGCGCGGGAACTTCCCGCCGATGAAGAGCTTGTACGTCTTGCGTACCGCGACCCGCTCAGACATTGAGGTACCCCTCCAGCCCGTGCCGGCCACCCTCGCGGCCGTAGCCCGACTCCTTGTAGCCGCCGAACGGCGAGGTCGGGTCGAACTTGTTGAACGTGTTGGCCCAGACCACCCCGGCGCGCAGCCGGTCGGCGGTCCACAGGATGCGCGAGCCCTTGTCGGTCCAGATCCCGGCCGACAGCCCGTACGGCGTGTTGTTGGCCTTCTCCACGGCCTCGGCCGGGGTGCGGAAGGTCAGCACCGACAGCACCGGGCCGAAGATCTCCTCGCGGGCGACCCGGTGCGCCTGGGTGACCCCGGTGAAGATCGTCGGCGCGAACCAGAACCCCCGCTCGGGCAGCTCACACGGCGGCGACCAGCGCTGCGCCCCCTCGGCCGCCCCGGCGTCGGACAGTTCCCGGATGCGGGCCAGCTGGGCGGCCGAGTTGATCGCCCCGACGTCGGTGTTCTTGTCCAGCGGGTCACCGACGCGCAGCAGCGCCATCCGCCGCTTGAGCGCGTCGAGCACCTGCTCGGCGACGTTCTCCTGGACCAGCAGCCGGGAACCGGCGCAGCAGACGTGGCCCTGGTTGAAGAAGATGCCGTTGACGATCCCCTCGACGGCCTGGTCGACCGGCGCGTCGTCGTAGACGATGTTGGCGGCCTTGCCGCCCAGCTCCAGGGTGACCTTCTTGCCGGTGCCGGCCACCGACCGGGCGATGGCCTTGCCGACCTCGGTGGAGCCGGTGAAGGCGACCTTGTCCACGCCCGGGTGTTCCACCAGCGCCCGGCCGGTGTCGCCCGCGCCGGTGACGATGTTGACCACGCCGGCCGGCAGGTCGGCCTGCTGGCAGATCTCGGCGAACAGCAGCGCCGTCAGCGGGGTGGTCTCGGCGGGTTTGAGCACCACCGTGTTGCCGGCGGCGAGCGCCGGGGCGACCTTCCAGGCGAGCATGAGCAGCGGGAAGTTCCACGGGATGACCTGCGCGGCCACCCCGAGCGGTCGCGGGTCCGCGCCAAAGCCCGCGTACGGCAGCTTGTCGGCCCAGCCGGCGTAGTAGAAGAAGTGGGCGGCGACCAGCGGCAGGTCGACGTCCCGGGACTCCCGGATCGGCTTGCCGTTGTCCAGCGACTCCAGCACCGCCAGCTCACGGGAGCGTTCCTGGACGAGCCGGGCGATCCGGTACAGGTACTTGGCCCGGTCCCGGCCGGGCATCGGACCCCACACCTTGTCGTACGCCTTGCGGGCGGCGCGGACCGCGCGGTCGACGTCCTGGGCGCCGGCCCAGGTGACCTCGGCGAGCACCTCCTCGGTGGCCGGGTTGACCGTCTTGTCGAGGTTCTCGCCGTCGACGAACCTGCCGTCGATGAACAGACCGTAGGACGACCTGATGTCGACGATCGCGCGCGACTCGGGCGCAGGGGCGTATTCGAACATCATGCTCAGTCCAGGGTGAAGTAGTCGGGACCGGAGTAGATGCCGGTCGTCAGCTTGGTGCGCTGCATGAGCAGGTCGTTGAGCAGGCTGGACGCGCCGAACCGGAACCAGTCCGGGCTCAGCCAGTCGCCGCCGACGGTCTCGTTGACCATGACCAGGTACTTGATCGCGTCCTTGGTGTTCTTGATCCCGCCGGCCGGCTTGACGCCTACCTGCCGCCCGGTGGCGGCCCGGAAGTCGCGAACCGCCTCCAGCATCACCAGGGTCACCGGCAGGGTCGCGGCGACCGGGACCTTGCCGGTGGAGGTCTTGATGAAGTCGCCGCCGGCCAGCATCCCCAGCCAGGAGGCCCGCCGGACGTTGTCGTAGGTGGCCAGTTCGCCGGTCTCCAGGATCACCTTGAGGTGGGCGTCCCCGCAGGCCTCCTTGGTGGCGACGATCTCGTCGTAGACCTCCTGGTAACGACCGGCCAGGAACGCGCCCCGGTTGATCACCATGTCGATCTCGTCCGCACCGGCGGCGACGGCCGCCCGGGTGTCGGCGAGCTTGACGTCCAGCGGCGCCTGCCCCGACGGGAACGCGGTCGCCACGCTGGCCAGGTGCACGGCGCTGCCGCGCAGCACCTCCGCCACGTGCGGCACCATCGCCGGGTAGACGCAGACCGCGCCGACGTGCGGGCAGGTCGGGTCGGCCGGGTCCGGGCGCAGCGCCTTGGCGGCCAGGGCGCGCACCTTGCCCGGGGTGTCGGCCCCCTCCAGGGTGGTCAGGTCGACCATCCGGATGGCCAGGTCGATCGCCTGCGCCTTGGCGGTGGTCTTGATCGAGCGGGTGCCGAGCTGTGCCGCCCGCTGCTCCGCGCCGACCTGGTCCACCCCGGGCAGGCCGTGCAGGAAGGTCCGCAACGCGGTCTCGGATCGCCCCAGCTCGGACAGGTCCGACCGGGCCGACGTCGTTGTCGCCGTCATGCCCCGAATACTACGCAGCCGCCAGTCGGGTGATCCTGGTCACAGCGTCCCCGATCGGTGGGCCAGCCGTCGGCCTGGGCACCGCCGCAGGGTTCGGTGGGCCGGGGTGCCACGGTTGACTGCGGGTGGGGCGGCCTGGCCCGGCGGGCACGGGTGAGCCGCGTCGCCGCCCGCCGCGCACCCGTACTGCCGGCGGGCCGGGACCGGTAGGTTGAGCGATCGTGGACGTACACGTCATTGACCACCCGCTCGCCCAGTCGCGGCTGACCGCCATGCGGGACGCCCGGACCGACTCGTCGTCGTTCCGGGCCGCGCTGCACGAACTCACCACCATGCTGGTGTACGAGGCCGCGCGCACCTTCCCCGTCGAGAAGTACCCGGTGCAGACCCCGGTCACCGGTGCCGAGGGGACCCGGTTGGCGAACCCGCCGCTGCTGGTGCCGGTGCTGCGGGCCGGCCTCGGGATGGCCGACGCGGCGCTCGGGCTGCTGCCGGAGTCGTCGATGGGCTTCGTCGGCCTGGCCCGCGACGAGGAGACGTACGAGCCGCGCGCCTACATGGAGTCGCTGCCCCGGGACCTCGCCGGCCTGCCGGTGCTGGTGCTCGACCCGATGCTGGCCACCGGCGGTTCGCTGGAGCACTGCTGCCGGCTGCTCGCCGACCGGGGCTGCACCGACATCACCGTGCTCTGCGTGCTCGCCGCGCCGGTCGGCATCGCCCGGCTGGAGCGGTCGGGGCTGCCGTTGCGCCTGGTCACCGCGTCGATCGACGAGGGGCTGAACGACAACATGTTCATCGTGCCGGGCCTTGGCGACGCCGGTGACCGCCAGTTCGGCGGCATGCCCCGGTTCTGACCGGCCCATCTCGCGGCGGCATGCCCCGCTCCCGGCTCGCCCCGGCGTGCGGCCGGCATGCCTCGCCCCGGCGTGCGGCCGGCATGCCCCGCTCAGCTCGCGGTGGCATGCTCCGTTTCCGGCCCGCCCAGCTCCGGTGTCTCCGGGCTGAGCTGGCGGGTGGTCGGCAGGTCGCGGGCGAGTGGTCGGGTCGGTCGCGGGGGTTGCCTTCCCACCCAGAGCGAGTCGGTGAGCGCGGGGTGCGTTCAGGCGCTACCGTCTCGGGCCATGACTGGTGTTGCGCTGGCCGAGGAGTTGCTGCTCCTCGCGTATGACGATGAATCCGGCAAGGCGACCATGCCCCGGATCAGTCTTGACCTGGGGATGGCCGCCGCCGTCCTGGTCGAGCTGGCCCTTGCCGGCCGGATCGCGTACGTCGACGGGAACCTGGTGGTGACCGACCCGACGCCGGTCGGCGAGCCGATCCTGGACGGGGTGCTGGGCCGGATGGCCGCCGACACCCCGCACAGCCCGTCCTCCTGGGTGCAGCGGCTGCGGCACGGCCTGCGCGACCGCATCCTCGGCGACCTGGTCGACCGTGGCGTGGTGCGTGACGTCGAGGAGACCGAGCTGGACTTCATCGTGGTGCACCGCTACCCGACCACCGACCCGTCCGTGGAGCAGGACAGCCGGCGGCGGCTGGCCGAGGCGCTGGCCGGCGAGCAGTTGCCCGACGAGCGGACGGCGGCGCTGGCCACGCTGGTTGCGGTGCTGCGGATGGAACCGGCGCTCGGCCTGACCGGCAGCGCGGCGCAGGACGCCCGGCGTCGGCTGGAGGAGATCGCGGGCGGGGCCGGTTTCTCCGGCACGATCAGCCTGGAGGAGTCGGTGGTCCGCCCCTCGGTGGCCCTGGTCGTCACCGCCCTCGGTCAGGCCGTCGACCACGCACTCGGCAAGCGCGCCGTGAGCTGACCGCCACCACCGCACGCGACCCCGCTGGTCGCGGAGGAGCCTCGCAGTTTCCTGGTTGTAGTGGCATCCATCCCGCTCGGATGCCACTACAACCAGGAAACTGAGTCGATCATGCAGTGCGGTGCGTGGCGGGCAATGCGGTGTGGTGCGTGGCGGGAATGCAGCGCAGTGCGTGGCGGAGAATGCGGCGCGGCGCGTGGTGGGCGGGGTCAGATGCCGAGGGCGGTGGCGATCTCGGTGCGTAGCGTGGTGAGCGCCGCCGCCGCCCGGGTGCGGGCCGCCGGCACGTCCCCGTCCGCGACCGGCTCCACCACCTCCAGGTACGCCTTGAGCTTCGGCTCGGTGCCCGAGGGGCGGATCACCACCCGGGCGGCGGCGGTACGCAGGATCACCACGTCGGCGGCGGGCAGCAGGTCCTGCGCCTCGGTGACCGGTGCACCGAGCAGCGTGGTCGGGGTGGCCGCCCGGACCCGGGCCATCGCGTCGGCGATGATCCGCAGGTCGTCCACCCGGACCGACAACTGGTCGGTCTGGTGCACGCCGAACTCGGCAGCCAGCTCGTCCAGCCGGTCGGTCAGGGTGCGCCCCTGCGCCTTCAGCCCGGCGGCCAGCTCGGCGACGGTCAGCGCGGCGGTGATGCCGTCCTTGTCGCGTACGTGCTCGGGGGCCACGCAGTAGCCGAGGGCCTCCTCGTAGCCGTACGCCAGCGGCGGCGTCCCACCCCCGGCCCGGACGATCCACTTGAACCCGGTCAACGTCTCGTCGTACGCCCGGCCCCGGGCCGCGCACATCGCCCGGAGCAGGGACGACGACACGATCGTGGTCGCGTACAGGCCGTCGACGCCGCGCCGCATCAGGTGGTCGGCGAGCAGCACCCCCACCTCGTCCCCGCGCAACATCCGCCACCCCGTCCCGGTGCCGGCCGGCTCGCGGACCACCACCGCGCAGCGGTCGGCGTCCGGGTCGTTGGCGATCGCCAGGTCGGCGTCGGTGGCGTCGGCGAGGGCCACCAACCGGTCCACCGCGCCGGGCTCCTCCGGGTTGGGGAAGCTGACGGTGGGGAAGGCCGGGTCCGGTTCCGCCTGGTCGGGCACCACCCCCGGGGTCGGGAAACCCGCCCGGGCGAAGGTCGCGGTCAGCACCGCCGCCCCCACCCCGTGCAATGGCGTGTACGCCACCCGCAGGTCACGTGGTCCGCCCGCTTCGATCACCGCGACGGCCCGTTCCACGTACGCGGCGACCAGGTCGTCGCCGAGCACCTGGCCGGGCGGCCCCAACGGCACCTGCGCCAGCGAGCCGACCGCCCGGATGGCCGCCTCGATACCGGCGTCGGCGGGCGGCACGATCTGCGCCCCCGTGCCGAGCGCCCCACCGAGCTGGGCACCCAGATAGACCTTGTAGCCGTTGTCCTGCGGCGGGTTGTGGCTGGCCGTCACCATCACCCCGGCCACCCCGCCGAGCCTGCGCACCGCGTACGCCAGCACGGGGGTGGGCAGCGGCCGGGGCAGCAGCAGCGCCGGCCGGCCCGCGCCGGTGGCGACCTGGGCGGTGCGCTCGGCGAACTCCCGGGAACCGTGCCGGGCGTCGTACCCGATCACCAGCGGACCCTCGCCGCCCTCGGCGGCGAGCCAGCCGACCAGCCCGGCCGCCGCCCGGGTGACCACCGCGAGGTTCATGCCGTTCGGCCCGGCGCGCAGCGGGCCGCGCAGCCCGGCCGTGCCGAAGGTCAGCGGGCCGGCGAACCGGTCGGCCAGCTCCGGCGCGCTGGCCGGCAGCCGGTCGAGCACGGCCCGCAGCTCGTCCCGGCTGGCCGGGTCGGGGTCGTCGTCGAGCCAGCGTCGAGCCTGGTCGCGCATCCGGTCGAGGTCAGTGCTTTCCGCCACCATTGCCTCTTGATAGCACGACGGCGGATCACCGCGTCCGGTCGACCCGGATCACCTTGCCGGGCGGGCCGGTCCGGCCCGCCCCACGAGCCGGCTCAGTCGGCTCTCGCGAGCCGGCTCAGCTGGAGCCGGTGAGCTGGAACGACTTGACCATCTCGTCGAAGATCGGCTTGCTCTCGGCGAACTTGGCGTCGTTGGCGGTGAGATAGAACGAGTAGACCTTCCCCTCGTGCACCACCCCACGCCACACCCCGTGCCGCTTGTCGCCGCCGTCGCCGCAGGTGTACTCGAACTCGGCGGCCGACTTGCCGGCCAGGTTCTTCTCGCCCATCGCCAGCTGCTCGTAGGGCCTGGCGCAGGAACTCGTCCGCTTGCGGAGGCCGTCCGCTGCCACTTCGACCCAGCGGCTCGAGGAGCCGCCGAACTTCTCGGTGAGGATGCGCACCTTGCGCCCCTTGTCCTGCGGGTCGACGTAGTCGATGTAGACCCCGCCGGTCGCCCGCTGCCAGCCCTTCGGCACGTTCACCCGGATGCCCCGGGCGCTGTGCTCCTGCATCGGCGGCAGCTCGCCGCCACCCGCAGCCGGTGCGCTCGGGCCGGCCTGCGGGGGTGGGGTCGACTCCGGGTCGCCGCCGCTGAACAGCGCCACCGCTCCGATCAGCAACACCACGGCCAGGCCGCCGGCCGCCGCGAGCTGGAGCTTGCGCGGCCAGCCCTTGACCGTGCCGACGAGTCGACCGCCGGCACCCTTCGCCCGGCCGAGCGCGCCACCGTCGGCCCCGCCCGGCGGCGCGGGTGGCGACGTCCACGACTGGCCGGTGCCGGGGATGGACCACTGTCCGCCGTACACCGCCTGGGTCTGCTCGGAGTTGCCGCCACCGCCGTAGATGGCCTGGGTCGGCTCCGCCGTCCCGTAGCCGGCCCGGGCCGGCTCGGGGCCCCCGCCGATGCGCTGGGTGGCGTCGGTGGTGCCGCCACCGATGCGCTGGGTGGCCTCCGGGGCGGCGCTCGGGGTGATCCGCTGGGTGGCCTCCGGCCGGCCGTACGTCCCGGCGGTCGGGCGGGTCGGCAGCGGGTCGACGGTGGGCCCGCCCGATGCCGGCATCGCATCGGTCGGGGTGTGCAGCGGGCCGGCGAACGCGTCGGCGCTGGTGTCGTCGAGGGCGGCGGCCGAGGTCGCCACCGGCTCGGGGCGTTCACCCCGGCGCAGCTTCGCCAGCCGGTCGGTCAGCGACTCACCGGCGGCCAGCATCGCCCGGCCACCGATCTGCCCGCTCGGCTTCGACTCGGCCGGCGGCGCGGTGACGGCCGGCGGCCCCGACGGGCGCTGCACCGGCACCACCGAGTACGGGTCGGTGATCGAGTTGACCGCCGTCGCCGTGCTGGTCAGCGGGCCGGCGAGCAACTCGCGCAGCATCGCCCGCGCAGTGTGCACGTCGAGCCGGCGGGCCGGGTCCTTCTCCAGCAGGCCCATCAGCACCCGGGTCAGCGGGCCGCTGCGCTGCGGGGTGGCCGGCGGGTCCTCGACGACCGCGTGCATGGTCTCGATCGGGTCGCCCTTGTCGAACGGGGGCCGCCCCTCGACCGCCGTGTAGAGGGTCACACCGAGCGAGAACAGGTCGCTGGGCGGGCCGAAATCCTGCCCCATGGCGCGCTCGGGGGAGATGAAGTGCGGCGAGCCGAGCACCATCCCGGGGGTGGTGAGCTGGACGTCGGTGGGCATCCGGGCCACCCCGAAGTCGGTCAGCACACAGCGGCCGTCGGTGCAGATCAGCACGTTCGCCGGCTTGACGTCACGGTGCAGCACCCCGTTGGCGTGCGCCACCTCCAGCGCGCCGAGCAGCGCGATGCCGATCTTGGCGACCGCGCGTCCGGCCACCGGGCCGTCCTCGATCACCATGTCGGCGAGGCTGCGGGCGTCCAGCAGCTCCATCACGATCCACGGCCGGCCACCCTCGGTGACCACGTCGTAGACCTGGACCACGGCCGGGTGCTGGATCGCGGCGGCGGCACGCGCCTCGCGCAGGGTGCGTTCGTACATCGCGTCCCGGTCGCTGGGGGCCAGCCCGGGCGGCAAAACGACCTCCTTGACCGCCACGTCGCGCCGCAGCAGGGTGTCTGTCGCGCGCCAGACCGTGCCCATGCCGCCGTTGCCCACCGAGGAGCGCAACTCGTACCGGCCGCCGATGATGGTGCCGGGTGCTGCGCGTCCGTTGGGAGGACTCACTGGTCCGCCGCTCCACGTCGGGATCTGAGTCACAGGAAAAGCCACCGGGAAAGTCGAGGGGGCTGGGACACAACGTCTCTATCTTGCTGGTTCCGACGCCCGATGCGAAACCCGACGCGGCGGACCTTTGTCCTATCCGACGCTACCGACCGCCATGCCGAACGGTGTGTACCTGGCCGTTCACCTGCCGTCGACCGATGCCGAACCGAGATGTGCGCCATCCCTCACCCCACCGATGCCGCCGGGCGTCCTACCATCCCTGGATGAGTGAAGCGCGGGCGAGCGAGTCGGGGTTCCCCATCAAGGGCGTCTACACGGCTGCGGACCTCCCCCCGGAGCTGGACTCCCGCCTCGGCGAACCGGGCCAGTACCCGTACGCCCGGGGGGTCTACCCGACGATGTACACCTCCCGGCCGTGGACGATGCGCCAGTACGCCGGCTTCGGCACCGCCACCGAGTCCAACGCGCGCTACCACCAGCTGCTGAAGGCCGGCACGATGGGCCTGTCGGTCGCCTTCGACCTGCCCACCCAGATGGGGTACGACTCCGACGACGCCATCGCGAGCGGCGAGGTGGGCAAGGTCGGGGTGGCGATCGACTCCATCGAGGACATGCGGCTGCTCTTCGCCGGCATCCCGCTGGACAAGGTCTCCACCTCGATGACCATCAACGCGCCCGGCTCGGTGCTGCTGCTGCTCTACCAGCTCGTCGCCGAGGAGAACGGCCTGTCCGGCTCGGCGCTCAACGGCACCATCCAGAACGACATCCTCAAGGAGTACATCGCCCGGGGGACGTACATCTTCCCGCCGAAGCCGTCGCTGCGGCTGGTCGCCGACACCTTCGCGTACTGCCGCAAGGAGGTGCCGAAGTGGAACACCATCTCCATCTCCGGCTACCACATGGCGGAGGCCGGGGCGACGCCCGCGCAGGAGATCGCGTTCACCCTGGCCAACGGGGTCGAGTACGTCCGGGCGGCGCTGGCCGCCGGGCTGGCGGTCGACGATTTCGCCCCCCGGTTGTCGTTCTTCTTCGTGGCCCGCACCACCCTGCTGGAGGAGGTCGCGAAGTTCCGCGCCGCCCGGCGGATCTGGGCCCGGCTGCTGCGTGACGACTTCGGCGCGAAGGACCCGAAGTCGATGATGCTGCGGTTCCACACCCAGACGGCGGGGGTGCAGCTGACCGCCCAGCAGCCCGAGGTGAACCTGGTCCGGGTGGCGGTGCAGGGGCTCGCCGCGGTGCTCGGCGGCACCCAGTCGCTGCACACCAACAGCTTCGACGAGGCGATCGCGCTGCCCACCGAGAAGGCCGCCCGGCTGGCGCTGCGTACCCAGCAGGTGCTGGCGTACGAGACGGACCTGACCGCCACCGTCGACCCGTTCGCCGGGTCGTACGTGGTGGAGGCGATGACCGCCGAGATCGAGGCGGCGGTCAACGACCTGATGGACCGGGTCTTCGACCACGGTTCGGCGGTGGACGCGATCGAGGCCGGGTTCCAGAAGCGGGAGATCGAGCAGTCGGCCTACCGGTTCGCCCAGCAGATCGACGCGGGGGAGCGGGTGGTGGTCGGGTTGAACCGCTTCCAGATCGACACCGAGGAGCCGTACGAGCCGCTGCGGGTGGACCCGACGATCGAGGCGACCCAGGCGGAACGGCTGGCCCGGCTGCGGGCCGAGCGGGACGCCGGGGCGGTCGAGCGGGCGCTGGCCGAGCTGCGGGCCGCCGCCGAGGGGGACGAGAACGTGCTCTACCCGATGAAGGAGGCGCTGCGGGCCCGGGCCACGGTGGGTGAGGTCTGCGGGCTGCTGCGCCAGGTCTGGGGGACGTACCGCCCGAGCGACCGTTTCTGACCCCGGTCCGACCGCTGCGGTCCCGGCCGGTGTGCCGCCCGCGACCCGGCGGGTGGGCCGAGCCCCACGTTGATCCGCACGGCGACCTCCGCCGGCAGTCCGCTGCCGGCAGGGGTCGCCGTCGTCGTCCGGTCTGGGCCGCTAGGGGTCGCCAGGCCGACGCGCCCGGGGCTACCGTCGGTGACAGCCTGCGGTGGTGTGCCAGGTCGGCCCGGCAGGCGGCGGGGCGGCTCGGGTGGCCGGGGCGTGCGGTGCGGGGTTCGTGGGTAAACCCGGACGGGTGGACGGGGCGGACAGCATGTCCGCGCGGGCCCGGAGACGCCGTGTCACCGTCGGGCACCGGCTGTTCACCCGGCGGCGTCGGCTAATTGTCGGACCGGCGGTCGACCGGGGCGACCAATGCGACAATTCGGGTACGACGGCCCCGGATCGGCGCCGATTTCGCGACCGCCCAATCGGTTACGCGTTGTAGGAGGTGGGGGGCAGATGACGGCGTCCGACCGCGATCTACCTGCTGTCCCGCAGATATTTGACCCCTCCCACCAGGGCTTACGTGACGCTGTGCGCTCCGATCACTACCGTAACGAGGTTGCGCAGCGTCACCGTCGGAGGTCTAGGCTGTCTGCTGTCCTCCCCGATGATCCATCCATTTCTAGTGATCGAGAATTCGACGTGACGAGTGCGTTGACGCTGCCGAACGGCAGCCAGCTGGCGTCGTCCTGGGCGGAGGCGCCGTCCGGGTCCCAGCCCCTGCCCCACGATCTGGATCACCTGCTCGCGCTGCGGGTACCCGGCCTGATCGCCACCCGCCGCCACCTCCACTCCCACCCGGAACTCTCCGGTGAGGAGTTCGAGACGGCGGCGCTGATCGCCCGGGAACTCACCCTCGCCGGGCTGCATCCCCGACTGCTGCCCAAGGGCAACGGGGTGATCTGCGACATCGACGGGCGGCCCGACGGCCCGGTCGTGGCGCTCCGCGCCGACATCGACGCCCTGCCGCTGACCGACGTCAAGGACGTCTCCTACCGGTCCACGGTGGACGGGGTGTGCCACGCCTGCGGCCATGACGTGCACACGGCCGTGCTGCTCGGCGTCGGCATGCTGCTGGCCCAGCTCGCCGACGCCGGCCAGCTCGACGGCCGGGTCCGGATGATCTTCCAGCCGGCGGAGGAGATCCTGCCCTGCGGCTCCCTGGAGGTCATCGAGGCCGGCGGCCTGGACGACGTGGTGCAGATCTTCGCCCTGCACTGTGACCCCAACCAGCCGGTGGGCCGGGTGGGGTTGCGGGTCGGTCCGATCACCGCGGCGGCCGACAACGTCACCGTCAAGCTCACCGGGCCGGGCGGGCACACCGCCCGCCCCCACCTGACCGTCGACCTGGTCGACGCGCTCGGCCGGCTGGTCACCGAGGTCCCGGCCCTGGTCACCCGCCGGGTGCCGGCCAACAGCGGGCTGCTGCTGGTGTTCGGCCACGCCTCGGCCGGCACCCGGTACAACGTCATCCCGTCCGAGGCGTGCGCGGCCGGCACCCTGCGGGTGATGGACCGCGACACCTGGGAACGGGCCCCGGAGATCGTCGCTCAGGTCGTCCGGGACGTCCTCGCGCCCACCGGCGCCACCGTCGACCTGGAATACCTGCGCGGCCGGCCACCCGTCAGCAACGACGCCCGCGCCATCGGCATCCTCACCGCCGCCACCGCCGCCGCGCTCGGCCCGGAGGGGATCGCGGAGACCCCGCAGAGCATGGGCGGCGAGGACTTCTCCTGGTATCTCGAACACGTCCCCGGTGCGCTGGCCCGGCTCGGCGTGGGCCGCGCCGGGGGCCCCACCATGGACCTGCACCGGGCGTCCTTCGACGTCGACGAGCGGGCCATCCCGGTCGGCGTGCGCGTCATGGTGCAGACCGCGCTGCGGGCACTGGCGGCGGCCCGGTAGGAGCCGGCGGGTGACCCCCGCCGCCCGGTCCACCAGGCATCGGTGCGCGTCCCCCGCCGACCGGCCCCGCCGGCGGCGGGGGCTGCCGCCGCCGGCCCCGCCGCCGCAGCACCACCACGAGCGCCGTCACGGGCACCCCGATGATCAGCAGCCAGGGCAGCAGCGCCCCGAGCACGGTGAGCAGTACGCCCATCGAGGCGAGGAAGACGGTCCAGCCGCCGCGCAGGCCCACCATGAACCCGGTCCGGTCCGCCGGTTCGTCGTCGGCCGTCGAGGCGTCCCGGCCGACGAAGGTCACCGTGATCGTGGAGAGCGCGGTCAGGTCGGCCAGCCGACGCTTCTTCGCCTCCAGCGAGGCCAGGTCCGCCTCCCGGCGGGTCACCTCGTTCTCCAACGAGACCAGCTCCGCCACCGTGTCGGCCCGGGCCAGCAGCCGGCGGGCGCTGTCCACCCGGGCCCGCTGGGTGACGATCCGGGCGTCCAGGTCGACGGTCTCCTCGGTGACGTCCTGGGTACGGATCTCCCGGCGCTGCTGCCGACCGTAGGTGGCCAACTCGTCGACGAGCGCGGTGAACTTCGCCGCCGGCACCCGCAGTTGCAGCTCCGCCTGGGCGGACGCGTCGACACTGCGACGCTGGTCGCCGCCGACGAACCCGCCGGTGGCGGTGACCGCGTCCACCGCCCGCCGGGCGGCAGCCTCCACGTCGTCCACCTGCACCCGCATCGTTCCGGTGTAGATGATCGCGCGCTGGTCGACCCGCAGGTCGGCCGCGCCCGTACCGGCCTGTCCGTTCGCCGCATCGCGGTCCGGCGCCGCGCCGCCCGGTGCCCCCTGCGCCGGCGCCTTCTCCTGCGGCGCGGAACCGGCCGAACTGCCGTCGCGGTCGCCCGCCCCGCACCCGGCCAGCAGCAGCGCCGCCAACCCGATCGCCGCCAGGGCCCGTGCCCCACCGGCCGCTGTCCCCAGTGTCATCCCCGCTCCCGTCGTCGTCCGTCCCCCGGTTCCGGGGCGATAGCTCGGACGCGGCGCACGGCCGCCCCGGTTCCGGCAGACTGCGCTGAGGACATCACGATTCGATAAGCGAGGAGTCACGATGCGGCTCACCAAGTTCTCGCACTCCTGTCTGCGCATCGAACGCGACGGGGCGGTGCTGGTCGTCGATCCGGGCGTGTTCAGCGAGGCGGCGGCGCTGGACGGGGCGGACGCGGTGCTGGTCACCCACGAACACCCCGACCACCTCGACACGGCGGCGCTCGCCCGCCGGCTGGACCGGGAACCCGTCCCGGTGTACGGCCCGGCGGCGCTCGGTGCCGTCCTCGGCGACGCCGCGGCGGCCCTCACCCCGGTCACCCCGGGTGACACGTTCACCGCCGCCGGCATCCCGGTGAGCGCCGTCGGTGGCCGGCACGCCGTGATCCACCCCGACATCCCGGTGGTGGACAACATCGGTTACCTGATCGACGGCACGGTCTACCACCCCGGCGACGCGCTGTACGTCCCCGAGGGGGTCGAGGTGGACACGCTCTTCGCCCCGATCCACGCACCCTGGTCGAAGTTCTCCGAGGTGGTCGACTTCATCCGGGCGGTCGCCCCGCGCCGGGCGTACGCCCTGCACGACGCGCTGCTCAACGACAACGGGTACGGCGTGCTCGACCGGCAGTACACCGCGCTGTCCCGCACCGACTACCAGCGGCTGGAGCCGGGCAGCCGGATCGACGCCTGAGCCGTGGCCGTCGACGACGAGTCCACGCTGGCCCGGCAGCTCTACCGCACCCCGCCCGACCGGTTCGTGGCCGCCCGGGACGCCGCCGTCGCCGAGGCCCGCCGGGTCGGGGACGTCGCCACCGCCCGGCGGATCGCCGGATGGAAGCGGCCCACGGTGGCGGCCTGGCTGGTGAACCTGCTCGCCCTGGACCGGCCCGAGCTGGTCGCCGACCTCGGGCCGCTGGCCGAGGCGCTGCGCACCGCCCAACGCGATCTCGAGGGTGCCCGGCTGCGGGAGTTGTCCGCCCAGCGGCGGGAACTGGTCGCCGCGCTGGTCACCGAGGTACGCCGGATCGTCGCCGACATTCCCGACGCACCGCCGGCCACCCGACTACCACTGGCCGAGGTCGAGGCCACCCTGCACGCCGCGCTCGCCGACACCGGGGTGGCCGGGCAGGTCCGGTCCGGACGGCTGCTGCGGGCGGTGCACCACTCCGGGTTCGGCGAGGTGCCCCGCCCCCAGCTGCGGCTGGTCACCGGCGGCGTCGCCGAGGAGGCGACCGGTGGCAGGGCGGCGGCTGGTGGTGGCGCGCGGGCGGCCGGGGGTGGGACGGCGGCCGGTGGTGCCGGGGCGGCGGCTGGCCGCGTACCGGCGCGGGAGGCGGACCGGGGCGGTGCGCGACGGGCCCGTGACGAGCGGGTGGCGACGCGGGCCGCCCAGGCCGAACGGGCCAGGCGTCGCCGCGCGTTGGACCGGGAGTTGGCGGCGGCGCGGGCCGCCCAGCGGCAGGCGGAGCAGGACCTGGACGGTGCGGCGACGGCCGAGCGGGCGGGTGCCGACGCGCTCGACCGGATCGAGGGGGAACTGGCCGAACTGGAACGCCGCCGGGCCGCCGCCGAACAGGAGCTGAGCCGGGCCAAACTGGCCCGTCGGGCGGCTGAGCGGGCACTCACCGCCGCCCGCCGCCGCACCGGGGAGGTCGAGGGGGTGATCGAGGCGGCGGACGCCGAGGAGGCGGACCCCACGGCGGACGCTGAGGGGGCAGACTGAACACGATGAATGCGTGCATCGGGCGGTCGGGATGACGCCGGAACAGGTCGCCGCCGGCAGCAAACCCGCCGTGCTGGAGCTGGGGGAGCTGTTCAGCCGCTGCCCGGGGACCCTGCGGCGGGCCAGGACGATGGGTATTCCCGGCTGGGCGTTCTATGTCACCGGGCGGGCCGGCGCGTTGGGTGACATCCGCGCCGAGACGGTGGCGGCGGCGCTGGGGTTCCTCGCCCCGGAGGCCGTCGCCGACGGGTGGGACACCGCCGTGCGGGTGGTCCGACCGTTGGAGGTGGCCACCGCGAACCTGACCGAGTGCTGCCGGTGGGGTGCCCAGCACCTCGACGACCTGCCCGACACACCCCGGCTGACGGCCCTGCTGGAACGGGTGGTGGCCGCCGCCGACGCGACCGGCATGCCGCTCTTCGCGGCCTGGCGGGCCATGCCGCTGCCCGAGCACACCGAGGGGGCCCGCGCTGCCGTGGCACTGCTGCTGTTGCGGGAACACTTCGTCGGGGCCTACCTGCTGGCGGTGCGGGCGGCCGGGATGACACCGCTGGAGGCCGTACTGGCCGGGCCGGAGGGGGAGGCCGGGGCGGCGGCGTGCGGGTGGTCTCCGCCGTACCCGCCGGTCGGGCCGTTGGTGCGGCGTCGGCTCTGGGCCGAGGCGGTGACCGACCGGTTGGCCTCGGCCGGGTTCCGGGCGCTCCCCCCGGCCGAGGGCCGGGAGCTGATCGAGTTGCTCACCGACGTGCGGGCCCGGCTCCGCGCCGAAGCGGACGGCTGACCGATCCCGGCCGGCCCGGTGCGGCCGGTCCCGGCGCGGCCCGGTGCGGCCGGTCCCGGCGCGGCCCGGTGCGGCCGGTCCCGGCGCGGCCCGGTGCGGCCGGTCCCAGCCGGCCCGGTGCGGTGCGGCCGGTCCCAGCCCGGTCCGGCCCGGCCCGGTGCGACCGGCAGTTCGGTGCGACCGGTCGGCGACCCGAAAAATCAGCGGCGGGGTGGCGGGCTGGCTGCCAGGATCTGCGGCGTGACGCTCCCCGCCGGCTGGACCGCCCGCCGCCCCACCCTGGACGACGTGCCCGCGCTGCTCGCCGTGGTGCACGCCGCCGACACGTTCGCCATCGGCCACCCCGACTTCGACGCCGACGACGTCCGGGCCGCGCTGACCGCGCCGTTCTTCGACCCGCAGCACGACTCCTGGGTCCTGACCGATCCTGATCAGCAGGTGGTCGGCTGGACCCTTGTCGACAACCCGACCGGGGTGGGCCGCGAATACCTCGACGTCTTCGTCGATCCGGAGCGCGCGACGGAGCAGCGGGCCGTGCTGCTCGACCGGATGCTGCGCCGGATCGCCGAACGCGCCACCGAGCGGGGCCGGCCCGCGCTGACCGTCCGCGCCGCCGCCTGCCCGCCGGAGACCCGCTGGGCCGGTGAGCTGACCGCCGCCGGTTTCACCCGGGCCAAACGGTACCTGCGGATGAGCCAGTCGCTGGCCGACCTGCCCGCCGAGCCGCCACCTCCACCCGGGGTGACCGTCCGGCCGCTGCGCCCCGACGACGAGGCCGACCTACGGCTGTTCCACCGGATCCACGACACGGCGTTCCGGGACACCCCGGACTACGAGCCGATCGGCTTCGAGGGCTGGCGGGACCGGCTCACCGACGGCGGGCGGGTCTGGGACGAGTGGTTCCTCGCCGAGGTCGACGGCGAGCCGGCGGGCGCGCTCAACTCGTCCGACCAGGCGCTGGAACAGGACATGGGCTGGGTGCGCACGCTGTCGGTGCTGCCCGCGTACCGGCGGCGCGGGGTGGGGGCGGCGCTGCTGCGGCGGGCGTTCGCCGTCTACGCGGCCAAGGGCCGGGGTCACGCCGGGCTGGGGTTCGACCTGGCCAACCCCACGACGCCGGTCACCCTCTACCGCGCGGTGGGGCTACGCGAGACCCGCTGGATCGATCTGTACGAGCGGAGCGTGCCCGCCACCTGACCGGCCCGGCACGCGCCGGCCGCCCCGGTGCGTGCCCGGCTGTCCCGGCCGGCCCGGTGTGTGCCGGAGCTGACGCCCGACGGGGTCGCCGTCGGGCGTCAGCGACGCCGGTAGCACACTGGACGGGTGCGACACGCGTTACGCCGAGGCGGTGCCGGTGGGGCGGGACCGCAGCTCGGAGACGTAGTCGTCGGGTGCGCCCGCCTTCTCGGCGGCGTTGGCGATCTCCGACAGGTACCAGGCGGTCGGCAGGCCGCCCTCGTAGCCGTCGAAGACGTACACCCAGGCGGTCACGTCACCGTCCAGCGTCAAGACCCGCACGGTGAGTTTGCGGTACGTGCCGGCGGTGACGCCCTCCAACTCGTCGAGCTGAGCGGCGTCGTACGGGTCGATGTCGTAGAGCGCCACGAAGACCCGGTCGCCCGGGGACTCGACCACGGTGCTGACGGACCCCTCCCAGCCGATCACGTCCTCGCCCGCGAAGGTCAGCCGCCACCCCTCCAGCCAGCCGACGCCCACCATCGGCGAATGCGGACAGTAGGCACGCATCCGGGCAGGGTCCAGGTTTGAGCCGTAGGCCGCGTAGTGACGCACGGCGATGACGATAGCCCGGCAGACGGGTGGGGGAGAATACGACGGTGCGTGTCGCACGGGTTCGGGAGAAGAAAGTCACTGTGAACACCGAGAGAGGGCGAGGGCTGTGAGCCACATCGTGATCATCGGCGGGGGGCCGGCCGGCTACGAGGCGGCCCTGGTCGCCGCCCAGCTGGACGCCGACGTCACCGTGGTGGAGGCCGACGGCGCCGGAGGTGCCTGCGTACTCTCCGACTGTGTCCCGTCGAAGACCTTCATCGCCAGCTCGGAGGTGGTGACCGGCTACCGGGACACCGAGGCGTTCGGCATCCACTCCGACGGCCTGGAGGCGGTCACGGTCGACGCCCGGGCCGTGCACGAGCGGGTGAAGCGGCTCGCCCTGGCCCAGTCCGCCGACATCCACGCCAAGCTGATCAAGGCCGGGGTGACCTTCGTCGCGGGCACCGCCCGACTCGGCGAGGACACCCTGGGTCACACCCACCGGGTCGTCGTCACCCCGACCGACGGTGGCGAGGAATACTCGATCGCCGCGTCCACCGTGCTGGTCGCGACCGGCGCCACCCCGCGTCAGCTGCCCACCGCGTTGCCCGACGGGGAGCGCATCCTCACCTGGCGGCAGGTGTACGACCTGCCCGAGTTGCCCAGCCACCTGATCGTGGTGGGGTCCGGCGTCACCGGTGCCGAGTTCGCCAGCGCCTACCAGGCGATGGGGGTCGAGGTGACGTTGGTCTCCAGCCGGGACCGGGTGATGCCGCACGAGGACGCCGACGCGGCGATGGCCATCGAGCAGGTCTTCCGCAGCCGGGGCATGAGCATCCTCAACAACTCCCGGGCGGACGCGGTCCGGCGTACCGACGACGGGGTGGAGGTGGTCCTCTCCGACGGGCGGGTGGTGACCGGTTCGCACGCCCTGATCGCCGTCGGCTCGATCCCGAACACCGCCGGCCTCGGCCTGGCCGAGTACGGCGTCGAGCTGGCCAAGGGCGGTTACGTCACGGTCGACCGGGTGTCGCGTACCAACGTCCCCGGCATCTACGCCGCCGGCGACTGCACCGGCGTGCTGCCGCTGGCCAGCGTGGCCGCCATGCAGGGCCGGATCGCGATGTGGCACGCCCTCGGCGAGGCGGTCCGGCCGCTGCGGCTGCGGACCGTCGCCGCGAACGTCTTCACCGACCCGGAGCTGGCCACCGTGGGTGTCTCGCAGGACGAGGCGGACGCCGGCCGGACCCTGGCCCGTCAGGTGATGCTGCCGCTGACCGGCAACGCCCGGGCGAAGATGGACGACCTGGCCGACGGCTTCGTCAAACTGTTCTGCCGTCCGTCGACCGGTCAGGTGATCGGCGGGGTGGTGGTGGCCCCCAAGGCCAGCGAGCTGATCCTGCCGATCACGATGGCGATCGAGAACAACCTCACCGTCAACGAGTTGGCCCAGACCATCACCATCTATCCGAGCCTGTCCGGTTCGATCACCGAGGCGGCCCGCCAGCTGATGCTGCACGAACTCGAATGACCCGGTGACCTCGGCGGGCGTCGGTCGAGCAGCTGACCGACGCCCGACCGTGCGACGTCAGCCGCAGTGGAGGCTGACGTGCGTTGCCGGTCGACCGACAAGCCGACCGGCGGTGGCATCTCAGGCCACGTTGAGTTGGATGTTCCCGATGCGGACGACCACGTCCACCTGGCCGCCAAGTCCGGTGACGTACGCGCGAAGGGTCTCCAGGCTGGTGTGTTCGCCGGTCTCGATCTGGCTGATCCTGGCCTGGGACAGGCCGGATGCTTCGGCGAGTTGCTGCTGGGTCATGCCGAGCTGCCGGCGGATCTCGGCCAGTTGCGCGCCGCTCACCGAGGCGAGCATCTTTTCGCGGAACCGGCTGCGCCGGGCGATCCGCTCGGGGTCCTCCCAGGAGGGGTCCAGCTCGCGGGCCTTGGCTTTGACCTCACGCCAGTCGGATCCGTTGCTCATCGTCCACCTCAGGATGCAGTCTGATGTCCCACACCCCGTCAATATAAGCAAACCTTATGCCGGTGGGGATGTGGACGCGCTCAGGTCGGTGCGGGTGTCCCGGCTGGCGGCGCGGGCGCTGAGCAGGGTCATCGTCCAGCCGGCCGCCCCGAACCCGACCGCCGCTGCTGCCGCGACCAGCCCCAACCGCCAGGCCGATCCGGTGAGCGCGGTGCCACCGAGGTGGCCCACCATGGCCCCGTAACTGGCCCAGCCGACGGCGGCCAGCGCCTCGTAGCAGAGGAACAGCCGGTAGGGGTAGCGGCTGCGGCCGGCGGAGAAGCAGGCCGCCATCCGGCCGCCGGGCACGAACCGGCAGAGCAGGATGGTCAGCGGTCCGGGGCGGCGCAGCCCCCGGGTGACCCGACCGGCGACCCGACGGGCCCGACCGGGTGCGACGTGCCGGGCCTGTCGCCGGTCCGGGGCGCTGCGGCCGAGCAGGTAGCAGGCGAGGTCGCCGACGAAGACGCCGAGCGCCCCGACGCCGATGGTCAACGGCAGGCTCAGCCCACCCACCACGGTGAGCGCACCGCCGGTGATCATGACGGCCTGGGTGGGGATGACCGGCACGAAGGCGTCCGCGACGAGCAGGCCCATCAGCAGCAGGTACGCCAGCAGGGGCGATGCGACGTCAGTGAGTAGCTCGGGCACGACTGCCACCTCGCCGGTCAGGGCCGATTCCAGGCACCGAGCCTCCCGGTGGCTTCGCCCGCACCGGCGACCGGACCGGCCGGTGGTGACCACGGACACCACCGGTGCCTGCTGGGGAGACCGCGCGACTGCGCGCCGTGTGCCACCGGTAGCAGCGGGGAGGGCCGCCTGCCGTCTGCCGCTCGCGGTCCGCCGTTCGCCGCTCGCCGCCCGGAGGGGGTCGGCGGATCGTCGGTCGTCGGCGTACCGTTGGGTACGCGGCCCCCCACCCGTCGGGTCCCCCGTTCCTGACGAGCGGGCCGCCGTGGGTCGCCGGCAGGTCCCGTGCCGGCGACCCTCCTAATCTCCGCCCCGGTGAACCCGGACAGCCGCGTGCTGACCAGCGGGAACGCCACACCGGTGAGCGTCGGATCCGGTCCGGTCCCCCGCTCTGCGCCGGCCACGGATGATGATCGTTGATCATGACGGCTGTCGATTCTGACGATGGCAACTGAGCCAACCGTATCGCCGTCACCGGCCCGGACCCGGTGATTGACCCCAGCCGCGCGGCGACGACCCGGCGGGTCGGACCGGTGCCGCCGGCCCGGCCCCGGCTGCGCCGGTCACCCGCACCCGGTCGAGCCGGGCACCCTCCCCCTTCCCGGCGGTCGGCCGCGCGGGTCGTACGACGTCTCACGGCCGTCACAGCGGCGTCGCGCCGCTACCGGCCGACCGGTGATCATCGTTCGGACACACCGGCTGTCGGCCCGGGGACACGACGCCCCACCCGCCGGTGTCGCCCGGATAGCGTTCCGGGCTCAACCGACATTCCTTTCGGAGGCTCGTAGATGGTTTCCATCCTGGTGCGGGGCGCGCTCGCCGTGACCCTGGCGCTCGGCAGCACCCTCGTCGTCGTGACCGGCCCGGCCGAGGCGGCGGCGACGAAGTACAAGAACTGCACCGAACTGAACAAGAAGTACAAGCACGGGGTGGGCAAGAAGGGCGCGAAGGACAAGGTCCGGGGCAGCACCAAGCCGGTCACGAACTTCACCGTGTCGGATTCGGTCTACGCGAAGAACACCCACCTGGACCGGGACAAGGACAAGGTCGCCTGCGAGAAGCGCTGACCGTGCCGCAGCGGATCGCAGGGCCGGACCGCAGCGCCGGACCGCAGCGCCGGACCGCGCCGCGCCGCGCGCCGTGCCGGACAGCGCGGGGCCGGGGGGACCGCGCGCCGCAGGCCGGTCGGCCGTAAAGCGTTCGCCCCGGGCGTCGCCGGGCTCGTACGGTGACGGTATGCGCAGTGCTGTGGTGACCACGACGCCGGGAGATCCCGGCGTGCCGCACTGACGTTCACCGTCGACGAGGCCCCGGGCGATCCGCCCGGGGCCTCGTGGCGTCGCGGGCACGGTCGCCTCCGGGTCGTACCCGATCAAGGAGCGCGACATGATCGACCACCGTAGGCTCGGCCGCGAACTGGACCTGTTCGTCTCCGATCCGCTCGCGGGGGCCGGGCTGCCGATCTGGCTGCCGGCCGGCGCGGCGGCCCGGCACGCCGTCGAGGAGTACGTCCGCGAGCTGGAACGCCGGGCCGGCTACCAGCACGTCTACTCGCCACCGCTGGGCCGGCGGGAGTTGTTCGCGCTGTCCGGGCACCTCGGCCACTTCGCCGACGAGATGTTCCCACCGATGCGGATGGGTGACGACGAGTTGCTGCTCCGGCCGGCGCTCTGCCCGCACCACGCACTGGTCTACCGGGCCCGGGGCCGCTCCTACCGGGAGTTGCCGCTGCGCGTCGGCGAGCTGGGCGGGATGTACCGGGCGGAACGGTCCGGGGTGCTCGGCGGGCTGGCCCGGGTGCGGGCGATCTCGCTCAACGACGCGCACAACTTCTGCACCCTGGAGCAGGTCGGCGACGAGGTGCGGGAGATCCTGCGGCTGATCCACCAGGCGCACGCGGCGCTCGGCGTCCGCCCGGCCGGGTTCCGGTTGTCGCTGCGCGGGCCGGGCGCGAAGTACGTCGGGGACGACGCGTCCTGGGCGCGCGCCGAGGAGCTGCTCCGGGCCGCCCTCGACGGGGTGGACCACGTGGAGGTCCCCGGTGAGGCCGCCTTCTACGGCCCGAAGATCGACATCCAGATCATCGACGCGGCCGGCCGGGAGTCGACCATCTCCACCGTGCAGATCGACTTCGACAAGCCGGAGAAGTTCGACCTGTCGTACACCGATGCGGCCGGTGCCCGGCGACGACCGGTGCTGGTGCACCGCAGCCTGGTCGGGAGCATGGAGCGGCTGTTCGCCTACCTGATCGAGGCGCACGAGGGCGCCTTCCCGCCCTGGTACGCCCCGGTGCAGCTGCTGCTCCTGCCGGTCGACGCCGGGCAGGCCGACGCGGTGGACCGGGTGGCCCGCCGGGCGGTCGACGCCGGGCTGCGGGTCGAGGTGGACGCGGGCGGTTCGCTGGGTGCCCGGGTCCGCGACGCGGCCCGCCGCCGGGTGCCGTACGTCGGGGTGGTCGGGGCCCGCGAGGCCGCCGACGACGCGGTGGCCCTGCGGCTGCGCGACGGTCGCAGCCTCGACCCGATGCCGGCGGCGGACGCGGTGCGGCTGATCGGCGCGGTGGTCGCGGCCCGCTCGGCGCAACTGCTCCCCGCCGGCTGACGGTGCGGGGGCCGGAGGGTCGTCCCCCCGGCCCCCGCACCGGTCTGTCACTCAGCCCCGGGCCGGTGCCGGTGCCGCCGCTGCCGGCGCAACCTCGTCGTCGACCACCGCCGCGGCGAACTGCGCCTGATAGAGCCGGTGGTACGCCCCCCGCGCGGCGAGCAGTTGCTGGTGGGTGCCCTGCTCGACGATCCGCCCGTCCTCCATCATCAGGATCAGGTGGGCGTCGCGGATCGTGGACAGCCGGTGCGCGATGACGAAGCTGGTCCGGTCGGAGCGCAGCGCCGCCATCGCCCGTTGCAGCAGCACCTCGGTACGGGTGTCCACCGAGCTGGTCGCCTCGTCCAGGATCAGCAGCGACGGCTCCGCCAGGAACGCCCGCGCGATGGTGATGAGCTGCTTCTCCCCGGCGCTGACGTTGCTGCCCTCCTCGTCGATGACGGTGTCGTACCCGTCGGGGAGGCTACGGACGAACCGGTCCACGAAGGTGGCCCGCGCGGCGGCGAGGATCTCCTCCTCGGTGGCGTCCGGCCGGCCGTAGGCGATGTTGTCCCGGATGGTGCCGCCGAACAGCCAGGTGTCCTGGAGCACCATGCCGATCCGGCCGCGCAGGTCGTCGCGGCGCAGCGTGGTGATGTCCACCCCGTCGAGGGTGATCCGCCCGGCGTCCAGTTCGTAGAAGCGCATCACCAGGTTGACCAGTGTGGTCTTGCCGGCGCCGGTGGGGCCGACGATGGCGACGGTGTGGCCGGGCTCGGCGACCAG
The DNA here is from genome assembly GCF_040649765.1 of Micromonospora sp. NPDC048894. Classification (NCBI taxonomy): domain Bacteria; kingdom Bacillati; phylum Actinomycetota; class Actinomycetes; order Micromonosporales; family Micromonosporaceae; genus Micromonospora; species Micromonospora sp. NPDC048894. Next base: position 156,078 of record NZ_JBEZFY010000008.1, read on the forward strand.
CGACAGATCGTCGATCAGCGGCTTGTCCGGGTCGTACCGGAAGGAGATGTTCTCGAACTCGACCCGGCCGTGCGGTTCGACGACCCGGGCCGGCGTGGCCGGGTCGGGGCTCTGTTCGTCGGCGTCGAGGACGGCGAACACCCGTTCGGCGGAGGCCACCCCGGACTGGAGCAGGTTCGCCATCGAGGCGAGCTGGGTGAGCGGCTGGGTGAACTGCCGCGAGTACTGGATGAACGCCTGCACGTCACCGAGGCTCATCGACCCGGAGGCCACCCGCAGCCCGCCGACCACGGCGATCGCCACGTAGCTGAGGTTCCCGACGAACATCATCGCCGGCATGATGATCCCGGAGATGAACTGGGCGCCGAAGCTGGCCCGGAACAACTCCTCGTTCTTGGCGTGGAAGGTGGCCTCCACCTCCGGGGAGCGACCGAAGACCTTGACCAGTTCGTGGCCGGTGAACGCCTCCTCGATCTGACCGTTCAGCTCGCCGGTGTGGGTCCACTGGGCGATGAACTTCTGCTGCGACCGCTTGGCGATCTGCTGCGTCACGATCACCGACAGCGGCACCGCGACCAGCGCGACCAGCGCCAGCAGCGGCGAGATCCAGAACATCATCGCCAGTACGCCGACCACGGTCAGCAGCGAGGTGAGCAGTTGGCTCAGCGTCTGCGACAGGGTCTGCGAGATGTTGTCGATGTCGTTGGTGACCCGGCTGAGCAGCTCGCCGCGCGGCTGCCGGTCGAAGTAGGGCAGCGGCAGCCGGTTGAGTTTCTCCTCCACCTCGGCACGCAACCGCAGCACGGTGGCCTGCACCACCCCGTTGAGCAGCCAGCCCTGCCACCACATCAGCAGGCTGGCGGCGACATAGAGGCCGAGGGCGAACAGCAGCGTCCGGCCGAGGGCGTCGAAGTCGATGCCGGCCCCGGGGACCACGTCCATCCGGGCGACCATGTCGGCGAGGTTGTCGTTGCCGGCGGCCCGCATCCCGGACACCGCCTGGTCGACGGTGGTGCCCGCAGGCAACTGCCGGCCGATCACCCCGGCGAAGATGATGTCGGTGGCGTGGCCGAGGATCTTCGGCCCGATCACGCTGAACCCGACGCTGGTCACCGCCAGGGCGATGATGCCGGTCAGCGTCACCCGGTGCGGTCGCAGCCGGCCGAGCAGCCGGCGGGCCGACGGCCCGAAGTTCATCGACTTCTCCGCCGGCATGCCGGCGCTCATCCACGGCGGTCCGCCGGTGCGCCGGCCGGCCGCCGGCAGCCGCTTCGGCGTGGTCTCCTCCGGGGCCTTCTTCTGCTCGGGTACGGCGGTCATGCCGGCACCCCCGTCGTCTGCTGGGACGCCACGATCTCGGCGTACGTGGGACAGTCGTCGAGTAGTTCGTCGTGGCGGCCCATCCCGACCACGCCTCCGTCCTCCAGCACGATGATCTGGTCGGCGTCGATGATCGTGGAGACCCGTTGGGCGACGATCACCACTGCGGCGTCGGCGGTGACCGGGCGCAGCGCGGCCCGCAACCGGGCGTCGGTGCCCAGGTCGAGCGCCGAGAACGAGTCGTCGAACAGGTAGATCTCCGGCTTGCGGACGAGCGCCCGCGCGATGGCGAGCCGTTGCCGCTGCCCACCGGAGACGTTCGTGCCGCCCTGCGTGATCGGGGCGTCCAGCCCGCCGGTCATCTGGGCCACGAAGTCCCGGGCCTGGGCGATCTCCAACGCCGTCCACAGCTCGTCGTCGGTGGCGTCCGGGTTGCCGTAGCGCAGGTTGCTGGCCACCGTGCCGGTGAACAGGTAGGGCTTCTGCGGCACCAGGCCGATCCGCCGCCACAGCTCCTCGGGGGCCAGTTCGCGGACGTCGACCCCGTCGACCAGCACCGTGCCGGCGGTCGGGTCGACCAGCCGGGGGATCAGGGTCAGCAGGGTGGTCTTGCCGGCGCCGGTCGACCCGATCACGGCGGTGGTCCGCCCCGGGGTGGCCCGGAACGAGATGTCGTGCAGCACCGGCGCGCTGGCCCCCGGGTACTGGAAGGCCACACCGCGCAGCTCCAGCTCACCGTGGCCGTCGACCCGGGTGACCGGGTCGGCCGGTGGCACCACAGTGGACTCGGTGTCCAGCACCTCGGTGACGCGTTCGGCGCAGACCGCCGCGCGCGGCACCATCATCAGCATGAAAGTGGCCATCATGACGGCCATCAGGATCTGCATCAGGTACGCCAGGAAGGCGGTCAGCGCGCCGATCTGGATCTGCCCGGAGTCGACCCGCTGCGCCCCGAACCACAGCACGGCGACGCTGGAGACGTTGAGTACCAGCATCACCACCGGGAAGATCAGCGCCATCAGCCGACCGACCCGCAGGGCGGTGGCGGTCAGGTCGGCGTTGGCCACCCCGAACCGCTGCGTCTCGTACGGCTCGCGGACGAACGCCCGGACCACCCGGATGCCGGTGATCTGCTCGCGGAGCACCCGGTTGACCGTGTCGATGCGGGTCTGCATGAGCCGGAACCCGGGCACCATCTGGCGGATGACCAGGCCCAGCGCGATGGCGAGCACCGGCACGCTGACCAGCATCAGCCAGGACAGGCCGATGTCCTCCCGCAGCGCCATCACCACCCCGCCGACGCTCATGATCGGCGCGGCGACCAGCATGGTGCAGCTCATCAGCACGAGCATCTGCACCTGTTGCACGTCGTTGGTGTTGCGGGTGATCAGCGAGGGTGCGCCGAAGCGGGCCACCTCGCGGGCGGAGAACCGGTTGACCTGCCTGAAGATCGCCGCGCGGACGTCCCGGCCGAAGGCCATCGCGGTACGCGCGCCGAAGTAGACCGCCGTCACCGCGCAGGCGATCTGGAGCAGGCTGACCAGCAGCATCCAACCGCCGGTACGGATGATGTAGTCGGTGTCGCCCCGGGCCACCCCCAGGTCGATGATGTCGGCGTTGAGGCTCGGCAGGTAGAGCGAGGCCATCGTGCCGACGAACTGGAGCAGCACCACCGCGCCCAGCGGCCGGTGGTAGGGCCGCAGGTAGCGGCGCAGCAGACTGATCAGCACGGATGGCTCCCGGGCCTCGGGTCGTCGGTCGTGTCCTGGTGCTGTGTTGTCAACCTCTTGTCCTCCCCGTCGGACATGGTCGTGATGACCTCGATCAGAAAATCCCGGATCACCGCGCGTCGGGCCGGGTCGGCGTCGACGGAGGTGAGCGGGGTGTCGGTGCGCATCCGGTCGACCAGGGAGCGGGTGTGTTCCCGCCCCTTGTCGGTCAGCGCCAGTCGGACGGTCCGCCGGTCGGCGTCGTCGCGGCGGCGCTCGACGAAGCCGTCCCGTTCGAGGGTGTCGACGATCCCGGTGAGGGTGGCGGGCCGGACGAAGCAGCGGTCGGCGACGTCCCGGTGGGTGGCGTCGTCGAGATGGGTCAGGGTGAACAGCACCCGCATCCCGGCCGGGGTGAGGCCGTGGTGTTCGGCCAGGTAACGACCCCAGTGCTGGTCGACGAGGTGGCCGGCGACCGACAGCAGCCGCCCGAGCGGCACGCTGCGGAGCACGTCGGGATAGGCAGCCAGTGGTTCCATCTGCACGCTGAGTATGTTAGCCCCCAGACCGTCAGGGGCCAAACGAAATGGCCAGGGCTGCTCCGACGTACAGGATCTGGAGCGCCGTACGCGGACCGAGCGGGGTGACGGGTCGACCGGCGAGGGTCAGGCCGCGTCGGGCCGCCGAGACGTTCGCGGGGAACATCGCCACCATCATCAGGGCCAGGCCGGCGGCGACCGGGCGGGCGGTGACCGGGATCAGCAGGCCCACCGCGCCCGCCAGCTCCAGCACTCCGGTCATGGTGACCAGGGCGCCGGGGAAGGGCAGGCGGGGCGGGACCATGGCGATCAGACCCTCCCGGCGGGGCGAGGTGAAGTGGGCGAAACCGGTCAGCACGAAAAGTAGTGCCAGGCCGACGCGGAGCGCGGGGTGCCAGCCGTCGAGCGCGTCCACGCCCGCCAGGCCGACCAGGCGTGCGACGGCGGTGCCGACGAGCAGAGCGATGAACGGAACCATGCGAACCTCCTGAGGCGCAAATCTTTATATTGCCAAGATAGCCACCCCGATCGCTTTCTTGTCAACGTAAAGATATGATCGTGTCATGACCGTCACCCGCGCCTACCACCACGGAGATCTGCCTCGCGCCCTGCTCACAGCGGCGGTGGCGGCGATCGAAGAATCCGGCCCGGCGGCGCTCAGCCTGCGCGACCTCGCCCGCCGCGCGGGCGTCTCGCACGCCGCCCCGACCCACCACTTCGGCGACAAGGCCGGGTTGCTCACCGCCCTCGCCGTCGAGGGGTTCGACCTGCTGGCCGCCGCGCTGACCGCAGCCGGTGGCGACCTGCTCGACGTCGGGGTGGCCTACGTGGACTTCGCCGTCAGTCACCGGGCGCACTTCGAGGTGATGTTCCGACCCGACCTGTACCGGGCCGACGCCCCCGAGGTGCGGGCCGCCCGGGAGCGCGCGGGTGCGGCGCTGCACCTCGGCGTGGCGGCCCTGCCACCGCACCGGGCCGAGCCGGGCGAGTCACGGACGGACGCGTTGGCCGCCTGGTCGATCGTGCACGGCTTCGCCACGCTCTGGCTCTCCGGCGCGCTACCCCCCGACGTCGACGCCGACCCCCGCGCCGCCGCCCGCACCGTAATCCGCCACCTAATCCCCCCACCCTGACCCACCCCCACCCCCGCCCCCGCCCCCGCCCCCGCCCCCGGGCGAGTTGATCAAGAGGTTTACGTCACCCCGTCCACCCCAGCTGACGCAAACCTCTTGATCACCCCACCGTCTGAGTGTCTGAGTCGGTGATCAAGAGATTCGCGTCAGGAATTCCGTTGCCGGTGACGTAAACCTCTTGATCACCCGAGCAGAGCGGGTTGGTGAGGTGGTGATCAAGAAGTTTGCGTCGGGAATCTGGCGGTGGGTGACGCAAACCTCTTGATCAACTCGCCCGGGGGCGGGGCGGGGCGGGGCGGGGGGGTGGGGGCGAGGGGTGGGGGTGGGAGGGGGAGTGGGAGGGGGAGGGGGGTTACCAGCTGGTGGGGAGGGGCATGCCTTCGGTGTAGCCGGCGTGGCTCTGGACGCCGACCAGGGCGCGTTCGTGGAACTCGTCGAGGGTGCGGGCGCCGGCGTAGGTGCAGGCGCTGCGTACCCCGGAGATGATCTCGTCGATCAGGTCCTCGACACCGGGGCGGGCCGGGTCCAGGTACATCCGGGCGGTGGAGATGCCCTCCTCGAAGATCGCCTTACGGGCCCGGTCGAAGGCGCTGTCCTCGGCGGTCCGGGCGCTGACCGCGCGCGACGAGGCCATCCCGAAGCTCTCCTTGTAGCGTCGCCCGTCGGGCTCGGTGTAGAGGTCACCCGGTGACTCGTAGGTGCCGGCGAACCAGGAGCCCACCATCACGTTGGACGCCCCGGCGGCCAGCGCCAGCGCCACGTCCCGGGGGTGGCGTACCCCGCCGTCGGCCCAGACGTGCCGGCCGAGGGCGCGGGCCGCCGCCGCGCAGTCCAGCACGGCGGAGAACTGGGGTCGGCCGACCCCGGTCATCATCCGGGTGGTGCACATCGCGCCCGGCCCCACCCCGACCTTGATGATGTCCGCGCCCGCCTCGACCAGGTCGCGTACCCCCTCGGCGGTGACCACGTTGCCGGCGGCCACCGGGACCGGGGGGTCGAGTTTGCGGACCGCCCGCAACGCGGACATCATCCGTTCCTGGTGCCCGTGCGCGGTGTCCACCACGAGGGTGTCGACGCCCGCCGCGAGCAGCGCCTCGGCCTTTCCGGTGACGTCACCGTTGATGCCGACCGCCGCCGCGATGCGCAGCCGCCCCCGGTCGTCGACGGCCGGCCGGTAGAGGGTGGCCCGCAGCGCGCCCTGCCGGGTGAGCACCCCGACCAGGCGACCGTCGTCGTCGACCACCGGGGCCAGTCGCCGCCGTCCCGCGTTGAGCCGTTCGAATCCGGTACGCGGGTCCGCGTCGGCCGGCACCGTGTGCAGCTCGGTCGACATCACGTGTTGGAGCTGGGCGAACCGGTCCACCTCGTGGGTGTCCGCCTCGGTGACCACCCCCACCGGCCGACCGGCCTCGTCGACCACCACCACCGCGCCGTGGGACTTCTTGGGCAGCAGGTGGATGGCGTCGCCGACGGTGTCGGTCGGGCCGAGCGTGATCGGGGTGTCGTGCACCAGGTGCCGCTGCTTGACCCAGTCGACCACGGTGGCGACCACCTCGATCGGGATGTCCTGCGGGATGACCGCGATCGCGCCGCGCCGGGCCACCGTCTCGGCCATCCGCCGGCCGGCCACCGCCGTCATGTTCGCCACCACCAGCGGGATGGTGGTGCCGGTGCCGTCACCGGTGGACAGGTCGACGTCGAGCCGCGAACCGACCTCGGACCGGGCCGGGGCCATGAAGACGTCGTTGTAGGTCAGGTCGTGCGCGGGCACCGCGCCATGAAGGAACCTCACCCCGCCATCATTCCCGCTTCCGCCCCGTCCCGCCGCCGTCGGTGGCCCAGACCACCCCACCGCTGCGGGGGCCGTCCGGCGGCGGGGGGCCGGGGATCTGCCGGCCCACCGGGGGTACGGCCGGAAGGCGGAACAGGCGGCGGGCCGTGGAGCGGGTCAGGCGATGGTGCAGATCGCCGCGCCGGCGGTGAGCACCGCACCGACCTCGGCGGCGAGCCCCGCGACCGTGCCCGCCTTGTGCGCGTGCAACGGCTGCTCCATCTTCATCGCCTCCAGGACGACGACCAGGTCCCCCTCGGCGACGGTGTCCCCGTCCGCGACGGCGATCTTGACGATGGTGCCCTGCATGGGGGAGGTGAGCGCGTCGCCGCTGACCGCCGTACCCGTGCCGGTGCCGCCACCGCGACGGGCCGGCCGGCGGGCGGCGGGGGCTGCGGTGGTCGTACCCCCGGTGAGGCCGGCGGGGAGGGTGACCTCCAGCCGCTTGCCGCCCACCTCGACCACGACGGTCTCGCGTGCCGCCGCCGTCTCGGCGGGGCCGGCGGTCGGGGTGAACGCCGGGACGGTGTTGTCGAACTCGGTCTCGATCCATCGGGTGTGCACGGTGAACGGCTCGGTGGTGAACGCCGGGTCGCGGACGACGAGGCGGTGGAACGGCAGCGCGGTGGCCATCCCCTCGACGACCATCTCGTCGAGCACCCGGCGGGCCCGTTCGATCGCCTCGGCGCGGGTCTCGCCGGTGACGATCACCTTGGCCAGCAGCGAGTCGAAGTTGCCGCCGATCACGTCGCCGGCGCTGACCCCGGTGTCGACCCGGACGCCGGGGCCGGTGGGCAGCCGCAGCGCGGTGATGGTGCCGGGGGCGGGCAGGAAGTTGCGGCCCGGGTCCTCGCCGTTGATCCGGAACTCGATGGCGTGCCCGCGCGGGGTCGGGTCCGCGGTGAACCGCAGTTTCTCGCCGTCGGCGATCCGGAACTGTTCGCGGACCAGGTCGACGCCGGCGGTCTCCTCGGTGACCGGGTGCTCCACCTGGAGCCGGGTGTTGACCTCCAGGAAGGAGACGGTGCCGTCGCCGCCGACCAGGTATTCGACCGTGCCGGCACCGTGGTAGCCGGCCTCCCGGCAGATCGCCTTGGCGCTGTCGTGGATCTGGTTGCGCTGCGCGTCGGTGAGGAACGGCGCGGGGGCCTCCTCGACCAGCTTCTGGTGCCGGCGTTGCAGGGAGCAGTCCCGGGTGCCGACCACGACGACGTTGCCGTGCCGGTCGGCCAGCACCTGCGCCTCGACGTGCCGGGGCTGGTCGAGGTAGCGCTCGACGAAGCACTCGCCCCGGCCGAACGCGGCGACTGCCTCCCGGGTGGCCGACTCGAACAGGTGGGGGATCTCCTCCAGGGTGCGGGCTACCTTGAGGCCCCGCCCGCCCCCGCCGAAGGCGGCCTTGATGGCGACCGGCAGGCCGTGCTCCACGGCGAAGGCGGTCACCTCGTCGGCGTCGGCGACCGGGTCGGCGGTGCCGGGGACCAGGGGTGCACCGGCCCGTTGGGCGAGGTGCCGGGCGGTGACCTTGTCACCGAGGTCGCGGATCGCCTGCGGGGTCGGACCGATCCAGGTCAGGCCCGCGTCCAGCACGGCCTGGGCGAAGTCGGCGTTCTCGGAGAGGAAGCCGTAACCCGGGTGTACGGCGTCCGCGCCGGCCCGCCGGGCCACCTCGATCAGCTTGTCGATGCGCAGGTAGCTGTCGGCGGCGGTGTCGCCACCGAGGGCGTACGCCTCGTCGGCGAGGGTGGTGTGCAGGGCGTCCCGGTCGGAGTCCGCGTAGACGGCGACGCTGCCCAGACCCGCGTCGCGGCAGGCCCGGATGACGCGGACGGCGATCTCTCCACGGTTGGCGATGAGTACCTTGCGCACCTTGGTGCTCCTCCCGGGGTCGTTGCCTCGGGAGTGTATCGGCAGCCCGGAGGCCCCCTAACGATCATTCAGTGTGGGATGCCGCACTGTGGTCGCGGTCGACTAGTCAAACTTGGTTATTACGCTTGTACGGTGTCTGCGACTCGGTTGATGATCCTGGGGCTGGTTCGGTGGATGCAGCCCGTGCACGGCTACGACGTACGCCGCGAGCTGTTGAGCTGGGGTGCCGACAAGTGGGCGAACGTGCAGCCCGGCTCGATCTACCACGCGTTGCGCAAGCTGACCGAGGAGGGCCTGTTGCGGGCGGTCGCCACCGAGCAGGTCGGTGCCCGTCCGGCGCGCACCACCTACGAGGTGACGCCCAAGGGGGGCGAGGAGTTCGAGACGTTGCTGCGGGCGCAGTGGTGGCAGCTGCACGAGGTGCCGGACCCGTTCGCGGCGGCCTTCTCGTTCCTGCCGGCGATGCCCCGCGAGGAGGCGGCGGCGGCGCTGCGCAACCGGGCGAACCTGCTGCGCGCCGGTGTCGAGTCGATGCGTGCCTCGTTGGACTCCGACTGGGTGCGCGACAGCAAGCCGGTGCACGTGACCTGGATGTTCGAGCTGTGGCTGGCCCGGGCCGAGGCGGAGATGGCGTGGTGCGGGCGGATCGCCGAGCGGATCGACTCCGGGGTGTCGTACCTGCCTGCTGGGCTGACGGGGGAGGGCGTCTGGCCCGGCTGGACCGACGGCGCTCCGCAGCGCGGCACGGCCGAGGGTGCTCTGTCGCCCGGCACGACCGAGGGTGCTCTGCCGCCCGGCACGACCGACGGTGCTCCGCCGCCCGTCGAGAAAAGTAATAATCAACGTTGACCATAGAAGCTATATCGCGTTAGCCTGCTTCCGGCCCGTTGCGGGAGTGCGCCGCATGGCGTCACGGGGGCAGACGACGGCCGGCACCACCCGGCCCGGACGACCAGGAGCAGAGATGATCGAGACCAGAGGGCTGCGGAAGTCGTTCCGCTCCCGGCAGGGTCGGGAGACGAAAACGGTCGACGCCGTCCGGGGGGTGAACCTCCAGGTCCCGGCGGGAGAGATCTTCGGTTTCCTCGGCCCCAACGGCGCCGGCAAGACCACCACCCTGCGGATGCTCGCCACGCTCATCGAGCCGGACGGCGGCGAGGCCACCATCGCCGGTGCCGACCTGCGCAAGGACCCGGCCGAGGTACGCCGCCGGATCGGCTACGTCGCCCAGGGCGGCAGCACCTGGGACGAGAGCACCGCCCGCGAGGAACTCGTCCTGCACGCCCGGATGTACGGCATCGGCAAGGCCGACGCGCACCGCCGCGCGGTCCGCGCCCTGGAGGCCTTCCAGCTCACCGAGTACGCGGACCGCAAGTGCAAGACCTACTCGGGCGGCCAGCGGCGACGGGTGGAGATCGCCCTCGGCATCATCCACGAGCCGAAGATCGTCTTTCTCGACGAGCCGACCACCGGCCTCGACCCGCAGAGCCGCGCGCACATGTGGGACGAGATCCGCCGGCTGCGTACCGAGGGGATGACCGTCTTCATCACCACGCACTACCTCGACGAGGCCGACGCGCTCTGCGACCGGATCGCGATCATGGACCACGGCGAGGTGGTCGCCGAGGGCACCCCGGCCGAGCTGAAGCGGGAGATCTCCGGCGACGTCGTGCTCGTCGGACTCGACGTGGCGAGCACCCCGCAGGCCGCCGAACTCCTCGACAGCGAGGAATACCTCAACAAGCTGGAGACCGTCAACGAGGGCGGGCTGCGCCTCTACGTCGACGAGGGCACCACCGCCATCCCGCAGGTCCTGCGCCGGCTCGACCACGCCGGGCTGGTCATGAGCTCCATCGAGCTGCACCGCCCCAGCCTCGACGACGTCTTCCTCACCAAGACCGGCCGCTCGCTGCGCGAGTCCTGAGACACCGGAGACCACGGATGAAATTCGCCCGCGACACCTGGCTGATCTTCCAACGCCAACTTCAACTGCTGCTGCGCAACCCGGTCTGGGTCTTCGTCGGCGTCTTCCAGCCGGTGATGTACCTGCTGCTCTTCGCCCCGCTGCTCAAGCCGGCGCTGAACGCGCCCACCCAGGCCGCCGCCTACAAGATCTTCGTACCGGGCCTGCTGGTGCTGCTGGCCATCTTCGGCGGACTGTTCCAGGGCTTCGGCCTGATCGCCGAACTGCGCGCCGGGGTCATCGAGCGGTCCCGGGTCACCCCGATCAGCCGGCTCGCCCTGCTGCTCGGCCGCTCCCTGCGCGACGTCGTCTCGCTGATCGTGCAGGCGATCATCATCACCCTGCTGGCGCTCCTGTTCGACCTGCGGGTCTTCATCGGGGACCTGCTGCTGGCGTACCTGATGCTGGCCCTGATCGCGCTGATGACCTCGGCCGTCTCGTACGGCGTCGCGCTCAAGGTCAAGAGCGAGGACGCGCTCGCCCCGTTGATGAACACCGTGGCCCAGCCGGTGCTGCTGCTCTCCGGCATCCTGCTGCCGCTCACCTTCGCCCCCGGCTGGCTCCAGGGGGTCGCCGAGTGGAACCCGTTCTCCTGGGCGGTCGACGGCACCCGGGCGTTGTTCGCCGGTGACCTCGCCAACGACAAGGTGTGGCAGGGGCTGGGCATCATCGCGGTGCTCGCCGCCGCCGGGGTCTTCTGGGCGGCCCGACAGTTCGCCCGCAGCGTCCGCTGACGATCCCCACCCCGGCGAGGCCCGGTCACGGGCTCGTCGCGTCAGACCGTCGCCCCACCTCCCCACGACTCCCCACCTCCCCACGGCATCCCGGCCGGATGCCGTGGGGAGGTGATCGACTGTGTGCCGCCGAGCGGTATCGGTGCGAGGTGGACACCGCAACATCGGCCCAGGGGAGCCGAACTCGCCATTCCCCCGGCCGGCCGGTCAGTGCACCCGGGCGAGGGTGACGCCGTCGGCCAGGGGGAGCAGCACCGCGTCGACACGTACGTCGGCGAGCACCTCGTCGTTGAAAGCGGCGATCGCCCGGTCGGCGGCGTCACGGGGGGCGAGCACCCGGCCGCCGCGCAGGGTGTTGTCGACCGCGATGACCGCGCCGGGCCGCATCCTCGGCACCAACTCCGCCCAGTACACCGGGTAGCCGGTCTTGTCGGCGTCGATGAAGGCGAAGTCCAGGTAACGCTCGTGCGGCAACTCCCGCAGCGTCTCCGCAGCCGGGCCGATGCGCAACTCGATCCGGTCGGCCACCCCGGCGCGCTGCCAGTAGGACCGGGCGATACCGGTGAACTCCTCCGAAATGTCGAAGCAGGTGAGCCGGCCGTCCTCGGGCAGCCCACGGGCGATCGCCAGCGACGACAGCCCGGTGAACGTGCCCACCTCGACGGCCTGCCGGGCACCCAGCAGCCGGGTCAGGAAGGTGAGGAACGCCGCCTGCTCCGGCGCCACCTGCATCTCGGCGTGCGCCGGCAGCACCGCGCGGGTCTCCTCAGCCAGATCGCGGATGATCTCGTCCGGCGGAGACCCGTGGGCGACGAGGTAGGCGTGCAGTTTCGGCGTCAGCGGCAGCGACTTCGTGGTCATGACCGGACGTTAGCCCAGCGGCTCGATCTCCTGGGCGCCCGGCGCGACCTTCGACCACAGGTCGGTGATGCTCAGCTCCAGATCGCGCAACAACCCACGGAGCAGCGGCAACGACAACCCGACCACCGTTCCCGGATCACCCTCGATCCCGTTCAGGAACGCCCCGCCCAACCCGTCGATGGTGAACGCCCCCGCCACCGCCAACGGTTCACCCGTGGCCACGTACGCGGCGATCTCCGCATCGGTGACGTCCGCGAAGTGCACGACCGTCGAGGCCACCGCCTCCGCGCGGGACTCACGCACCACGTCGAGCAGACAGTGCCCGGTGTGCAACACCCCGCTGCGCCCACGCATCCGCTCCCACCGTCGGGTGGCGTCGGCCGCATCCGCCGGCTTGCCGAGAATCTCACCGTCGAACGCGAGCACCGAGTCGCACCCCAACACCAGAGTCCGCTCGTCCGCAGTGGTACGCAGCCGGTCGGACACCGCCTGCGCCTTCAGCCGGGCCAACTCCAGGCAGAGATCCTCGGCCCGATCCGCGACCACCTGGGACTCGTCGACCCCACTCACCAGTACGTCCGGCTCGATCCCGGCGGCCTGGAGCAACTTGCGGCGGGCGGGGCTCTGCGAGGCGAGTACGAGGCGCAGCGGCAAAGAATTGGACACGGGCCGACGCTACCGGCTGATCCGTGGTGGCGGGTCGTCGGCACGTCGGCGACGACGCCACACCAGGAACCCGCACCCGGCAGCCACGATCACCCCCAACGTCGCCCACCCCCGTGCGGCGGCACCGCCATCGTCGTTCCCACCGGACGATGACGTGGCTGCGCTCGTCGTCCCTGCCTGCGGGGGAGCGGCGGTGACGCTCTCGAAGCCGAGGGGTGGGACATCGGCGGTGAGCGCGGCCACCAGGTCGATGACGCCATAGCCGTACTCGTCGTCCCGGCCGGGAGGACCTTTGTCGACAGCTGTGGCCGTCAGCCGGTGTACGACCTCGGCGGCGGGAAGGTAGGGGTACTTCGAGCGGACCAGCGCCGCCGCCCCGGCAACAATGGCCGTCGCATCGGACGTACCGGTGCTCTTGCGGTAACGACCACCAAGACTGGGGCAGTAAATGTCAATCGCGGGCGCAACCAAATCTACCTCCGGTCCAGTCACTGATACCGGGAGGTGCCTTCCATTGCGATCTATTCCTCCAACTGCCAATACGCCTTCTGTTGAAGCTGGGTAGCTAGCGCGGCTTTCTCTTGGCGCATTGCCAACGCCTGCCACGATTAGTATATCTGCATTTTGTGCGCTAGATATTGCTTGTTGTAATTCTTTGGTGGGCGAACTGGCGGCCGATATACTTATTATGTCGGCACCGCTTCGCGCAGCAAAATCGATGCTGGCTGCTAAGTCGTCTGGATTTCCCATGCCGCTTGGTGGGGTATCAAAAATGGGTAAGATTTTAGCTTCGGGTGCCACTCCCAAGGCGCCTATCCGGTTCGGTCTGCCATGTGCGGCGATGAGGCCCGCCATGCACGTACCGTGGCTGTTGCGATCTTCTTGGCCGTCCCCGCGGCCTCCGGGGATCATGTCTGATCCTGGAAGTAGATTTCTGCGCAAATCGACGTGGGGGTCTACCCCTGTGTCGGGAACTGCTACGACTACACCCTTGCCGCGAGCAACTGCATGTGCAGCCTTCACATTTAAGTAGTCTAGATGCCACTGGTCATTCCGTACGCGCTCTGATCCATCGGGGCGCGGGGTTCCTGCAATGGCGGTCGAAGTTGGGATTGAAATGATACAGATTAGCGAAGTGATTGTAATTGTGAAGGCTTTTCTCATGGGCGATTCACCGAGGAAAGCCGATTGCTGGCCCTGGGTCGATGGGGCCACCCTCGTCGGGAGGGTTGACGATTGGAGCTACTCCATGGTCCGTTTCCCACGGGTTGTCCGGATCCCAACGCCGGCTTTCTGTATCGAATCGGCTTTTCGGGAATTGTGTGGGCGTGCCGCTCAAACCCGAGAAAGATCCCTGTCCGGGCCCACCGCCTATGGGTGGAAGGCCGTGTACGGAGGAGTATTGCGAACCTCGTCCAGCGCCTGGTCGAGATCCGGCGGCGCCGGTTGGCGCGGTGCCGGCGGATCCTCCGCCGATTACTCCGCCGATGGGATTGACCCTGCGAGTTGGGGGCCCTCCTGGTTGCCCGGCACCATAGGCTGGCGCGCCCCCTATTAATCCACCAGGCAAATTTGGGCGGGCTGCATTTGTGGGGGGATGGATATTTGCTTCGGCGCTCTGGCCCTGGTTTGGCCGAATTGGCGGATTGGATATTCGCGCTATGGGTGTTGGCGGCGGAAGGTGTGGCATTTTAGTTCCGGCGGCAGTCGTAGTGTTCAGAGAGTTTGTAGGTGTTGTCGGTGAGGTGGCAGTGGGTGGCGGTGGATTCGATGCGATTCCTCCGAGGGTTGGACCATCTCCGATGACTGATCCAACCGATGGCGACTTCAGCGTCGGAGGCAACTGCGGCTTTTGGACTGGTTTCTTCGGGCTAGGCGGATGTGCTATGGGTATAGGTGTGATTGGTGGAATAATCGGAACTGCACTGACGGCGCTGTAGGGGTCGGTACCGAGTTGCTCGATCCGAGGACTTGGTCGTGTGACTGGAGGTTTTTGGAGCATTGCTTGGGCTTGTTGGAGTTCACCACTGAGCCCGAACATGATCCCGCGTGCCTGCACGTTCAACCGCTCCAGGTCGCCATCGCTCACCGGTGGGTCCACCACCCGGCTGCCCATCGCCGCCTTGGGGTCGGCCAGTGTGGCTTCGTACCCCCGCTTCTGCTGGAGCTTCGTCGCGTACTCGTCGTGCAGCCGCTTCAGTTGCGGTCTGGTGCTGTCGATGGCGCGGGCGGCGGCGGCGAGGGCGTCGTGGTTGGCGGCGGCGGTGTCGTGGGTGTGCTGGACCCTGCTGATCAGCTCGTCCAGTTCACCGAGGTACGCCTTGGCGGCGTCGTTGGTGGCGGGTGGCCATGCCTCGGCGAGGCCGCTGCGGTACTGCTGGAGTCTCCGCAGATGAGCCTGGGCGAGGTCGCAGACCTTGCGCCATCCCGCGACGTGTTTCCAGTGCCCCTGGGTCTCCTGGTCCTGGAGGCAGGCCCACATGCTGAGCACGTCCATGAGTTGCCAGTCGGTGAGGCCGGAGGTGCGGCCGCTGCCCCGTTCGATCACGGCAGCACCACCGGGCCCGGATTTTCGGGGCTGTTGGGCGCGGGAGCGGTCCACGAGGAACGGCCGGTGAGAGTGGATGCGGTGACCTGCGCGCCGTGCAGGGCGCGTTCGACGTCGGTCAGCCGGGCGTTGGCGAAGGCGTCGGCACCCTGGTAGTCGGTGGCGATCCGGTTGGCGGCGGTCGCCAGCCGGCCGGTGGCGCCGGCCAGGCCGTGCACCAGGTCGGAGGTGGCCTGCTGGGTCTCCCAGTGCGCTTGGAGGAAGTGCACCAGCTCGATGAACGCGTCGCACGGGTTGGGTACGGCGGCGGTCATGTCGTCGGCGATGTAGCGCAGGTGTGGCGTGTAGTTCCGTTCGACCTCGGCCTGGAGTTGGTCGGCGAACTCCCGCATCTGTCGGATGTCGGCCTCGATGCCGCCGTAGTTGCCCAGCCAAGAAGCTGGGCGGCCCTCCTCAGGGATCACTGGTCCTCCCGAACGTCACGACACCGTCTCCCAGAGTGAGGCTAGTGGCTGTTCGGCGATCCCGGCAGCCCCGGCACTGGCCCCGGCCGCCCTCCGCCAGTCAGCAGCCCGGCACTGGCTCCGGCCGTCCTCGGCCAGTCAGCAGCCCCGGACGGCCGCCGTCGGCCGCCGGCCGTCGGCCGGCAAGCCTGGCCCGGTGGCGTCGGCTGTCAGCGGGGCAGGCCGGAGGTGCGCCAGGCGTCACGACCGGGCACCGGGACCACGCCGACCGGACGGGCGCTACGGGCCCACGTGGACCCTGCGGCGGGCCTGGGTGTGCCGGCCGGCCGGGAACGGAGGGTGATCGCGCCCACGAGCGCGGCCAGTTCCTCGGCGGTGGGAACCCCCCGGACTACCCGGAACAGCGGCTCTTCGGCAGACATGTCGCCAGGGTACGCGTCGACAAGTTGACCCACGTCGCACAGTGGCGTGCCGGCGGTGTGCGCGTTGGTGCGGCCGGGTACCGTCTCACCGATGTCTGACGTGCCTTCCCAACTCGTCGCTGACCGGTACCGGCTGCTCGCGCCGCTCGGTCAGGGTGGCATGGGCCGGGTCTGGAGGGCACGTGACGAGGTGCTGCACCGGGACGTCGCCATCAAGGAGTTGGTCCCGCCGCCCAGCCTGACCGACGACGAGCGGCGCGAGATGCGGGAGCGGTCGCTGCGTGAGGCGCGGGCGATCGCCCGGCTCAACCACGTCAACGTGGTGCGCATCTTCGACGTGCTGCGTACCGACGGTGACCCGTGGATCGTCATGGAGTACGTGGCGTCGAGGTCGTTGCAGGACACCCTCGCCGAGGACGGCCCGGTGCCCCCGGCCCGCGCGGTGGAGATCGGCCTGGGCGTGCTGGGCGCGCTGAAGTCCGCCCACAAGGCCGGGGTGATGCACCGGGACGTCAAGCCGGGCAACGTGCTGCTCGGCACCGACGGTCGGGTGGTGCTGACCGATTTCGGACTGGCCACCATTCCCGGCGACCCGAACGTCACCCGGACGGGAATGGTGCTGGGCTCGCCCGCGTACATCGCGCCGGAGCGGGCCCGCGACGGCACCGCCGGGCCGGAGGCGGACCTCTGGTCGTTGGGGGCGACGCTCTACGCGGCCGTGGAGGGCAAGTCGCCGTACGCCCGGCCGTCGGCGATCGGCACCCTGGCCGCGCTGGCCACGGAGCCGCTGCCGCCGGCCAGGAACGCCGGCCCGTTGAAGCCGGTGCTGACCGGCCTGCTCCGCAAGGACCCGACCGAGCGGATCACCGCCGAGGTCGCGGAGCGCATGCTGCGCCGGGCCGCCGGCAAGCGCGCCAGGGGCATCTCACTGCTCGACGGGGTACGCCGGCCGGGGCCGAACGGCCCACGTGAGCCGCGTACGCCGGTGGTGCCGGCACCCCGCCCGGCGCAGGGCGGGGGCGCGAAGACCTCGTCGTCCCTGGCCGCCGCGGCGGGGGCCGCCACCGGCACCGCGGCGGCGAAGGCGGCGTCGGACAGTGCCGCCGCGCGGGCCACGGCGGGTGGTGCCACCGCTACGGGTGGCGCTGCGGAGGCGACTGTCGTCACCGGGGCGTCGACCACGGGTGCGGACGTCACCACGAAGATGTCGGCCGGTGCGGACGCCGGGCCCACCACGAAGGTCACCCCACCGGGTGGTGTCGACGACGCGCCGACCAGCATGGTGGAGTCGGCCGGGACTACGCCCACCGGTGGGGCTGCCGCGTCGGTGGCTGCGGATGCCGCACCGACCGGTGGGGTCGTCCCGTCGAGCGACGCGGACGCCGCACCGACCACCCGGGTCCCCGGGTCGACGCCTGCGGAAACCGCGCCGACCGGGAAGGCCGGTGTCCCGACCGATGCCGGGCCGTCGGGCGCGGTCGCCCCGGCGGCCCGCGCCGGTCTCGACCCGGCCCCGCCGGCCAACCCCACCGCCGTGCTGGACACGCCGGTCAGCCCGTCCGCCGGGTCCGCCGGAGTCGCCTCCGTCCCGGTGTACGACGAGACGCCACCGGACCACAAGCGACGTAACCTGCTGATCGGCGCGCTGGTCGCGGTGCTGCTGGTGGGATTGGCGCTGGCCGTCCCATTGCTGACCAGCTCCGACGAGCCGGGGGACGGCACCCCGCAGGCCGACCCGACGAGCGTCGCCGCGTCCTCCGCCGCCCCGACGTCGGCTCCGGCGGCTCCGCCCCCGACCAGCGCCGCGCCCAGCCCGACGCCGTCGGCCACCCCTTCCACCGACCCGAACGCGCTGCCTGAGGGTTGGGAGATGTACCAGGGGCCGACGTTCAAGGTCCCGGTGCCGAAGGGCTGGCGGCGCAGCGTCCGTTCCGACTCGGTCGTCATCACCGAGCCGAACGGGGTGCGGGAACTGCTCATCCAGTGGACGTCCAGCCCGCTCAAGGACGCGGTCGCCGACTGGAAGAACAAGGAACCGGCCCGGAAGAACATCGTCAACAACTACCAGTATCTCGACATCAAGGCGTGCGGCGGTTACCGCACCTGCGCCGACTGGGACTGGTTGGAAACCCGGGACAACACCCTCATCCACGTCCGCAACCGGGGGTTCGTCACCGCCACCAACCGGGGCTACGCCATCCGGTGGGAGGTGGCGGCGAAGGACTGGAACGCCAACCTGGACAACTTCGCCCTGATCACCAGCCGGTTCGTGCCGGACCGGAATAACTGACCCGGGGGATTCCCGCCGGGGGTGAAATCGTTTCGCATGACTTTCCGTCATCCGGGGTATCTGACCCGGGACGACGGAAGGAGGTAGCGAGATGAGTTACCGACGCAGGGATGCCCGGCCGAGACTGGCACTGTGGATGCTCGTCGCCCTCGGCGATGTCGTCCTGCTGCTGTTGAGCGCCGGCGTGGCCGCGCTGGTCGTGTCGATCGCCGTCGTGACGGTCGCCGCCGCCGGGGTCGCCGCCTGGCGGCTGAGCCGACGGACCGCGACGCCCGCCGCCACGGATGCCGTGACCATGCCGTTGACCAGCCGGAAGAGCGCCTGACCCGACGGGGTCCACGAACCGCGACGGCGGCAGCCGGACCAGCCATCGACCCTACGGTGATGACCGGTCCCGCTGCCGCCGAGCCGGCTGCGGGGGCGGTCAGGTGTTGTTCGCGAGCGCGACCAGCCGGGACCGGGTGCCGTTCCAGTAGTTGCGGTCGACGTTGCCGCTGATCCCGGAGACGCTGCCGGTGCTGGTGTACTGCCAGAAGCTCCAGACCGAGGCGCCGGCCGGCAGGGTGCCGGGCGCGCTCGCCCAGCGGGCCACCCAGAGCGGGTGGTTGGCCCACGGGGCCGTCCAACTGCCGGTGCACTGGTTCCACCAGCTCGTGGTGGTGTAGATGACCGCGTACCGGCCGGTGCGGGAGCGGTAGGTGTTGAGGAAGTCCTGGATCCAGTTGCGCATCCCGGTGGTGGACAGCCCGTAGCAGGTGCCGCCGCTGTACGGGTTGGCCTCGACGTCGAGCGCGGCCGGCAGGGTGCGGCTGTCCGCCGACCAGGCCCCGCCGTTGCTGGCGAGGTAGTTGGCCTGGGTGGCGCCGGAGGAGATGTTCGGCCGGGCGAAGTGGTACGCGCCCCGGATCACCCCGGCGTTGTAGGCGTTGACGTAGTTGGTGTTGAAGTCCGGGTCCTTGTAGCTCGTACCCTCGGTGGCCTTGATGAAGGCGAACTCGATTCCGGCGTTGCGGGCGCTGCTCCAGTTGATGGAGCCCTGGTAGTGGGAGACGTCGACGCCGGCGGTGGTGGCGGCGGCCGCGGGTGCGGCCGTGACGACGAGGGCCGCGGCCGCGGTGGCGGCGACGGTGAGACCGGCGGCGAACAGCCGGCGCAACGACAATCTGGTACGGGTCATGGATTCCTCCAGGGACGCCAATCGATTGACGCCAATCTTTGGAGATTCCTGCCCTTGATCGCAAGAGGTCCTAAGGAAACTTTCATCGACAACGGTCGAGTCGATCTGCGGTGATCCGAAGCGGTCAGGGCAGGCCAGGGGCGGTATCAGGCAGCGGGCCGGCTCAGCGCAGCGCGGCCGGGTCGAGCTGCCACCGGAACGGCTCGGCCAGGGTCAGCGTCTCGCCGGCCTTCGCCACCTGGTCCTCCACGTAGTGCCTGCCGTCGAGCCGGTGGAGTCGCAACGAGTGGGCGTCGCCGTCCTGCTCGACCAGCAAATACCACGGGATGCCGGCGAGCGCGTAGAGCTGCATCTTGACCAGACGGTCGGCGGCGGCGTTGCCCGGGGAGACGATCTCGCAGACCAGCGCGACCTCACCGGCCTCGACCACCGTGCCCTCGTCGTCGGTGTCGGCGACCACCACGTCGGGAATGATGATCCGGTCCACCCCGAGCCGCACGTTCACCGCCTTGAACACCAGCAGCCGACCCGCCGCAGCCTCGGCGCTGTTGGCCAGCAAGCGGGACACCCGCTGGTGCCGCTTGCTCGGAGCAGGGCTCACGATCAGGCTCCCGTCGAGCAGTTCGATCCGGTTCGGGGTGTCGCCCATGGCGAGGTAGTCGGCCTCGGTCCAGAGGCCGACGTGGTGTTCCAGGGGAGCCGCGCTCACCGGCCCTCACCTCCCGTTCCGCTCGCCGCCCGGTCAGTCTCACACGATACGAGGCGACGAGCGTCGAGCGACATGAACCGGGCCGGGTAGGCTCCCCGGCCATGGTGTCGATCGACGGGCTGGGCGACCTCTGGGACCGGCTGTTCAGCGCCCAACCCGACCCGCCGCCCCTGCTGGTGGTGCTCACCGCCCTGGCCGCGCTGGCGGTCGTCGCGGTCCGGTCGTCCTGGCGGGTCGCCCGCAACGCGGTGACCATCGCCCACGAGGGGGGTCACGCCCTGGCGGCGCTGCTCACCGGGCGGCGGCTGCACGGCATCCGGCTGCACTCGGACACCTCCGGCCTCACCCTCAGCGCCGGCCGCCCCACCGGCCCCGGCATGATCCTCACCCTGCTCGCCGGGTACGTCGCGCCGTCGCTGGTCGGCCTGGGTGGTGCCTGGCTGCTCGGTGGCAACCGGATCACCCTGCTGCTCTGGGTCGCGGTGGCACTGCTGCTCGCCATGCTGCTGCTGGTCCGCAACGTCTTCGGGATGCTCTCCCTGCTGGTCACCGGCGGGGTAGTGCTCGTCGTCTCCTGGTACGCCACCCCGCAGGTGCAGGCCGTGTTCGCCTGGACCTCGGTCTGGTTCCTGCTGATCGGCGGCGTCCGGCCGGTCTTCGAGCTGCAACGGCTGCGCAGCCGGGGCCGGATGCCCGAGTCCGACGCCGACCAGCTGGCCCACCTGACGCCCTTCCCGGCGTTGCTCTGGGTGGTCGTCTTCGGGCTGGTCAACCTGTTCGCCCTCGCCGTCGGCGCGGTCCTGCTCGCCGGGCCGCTGCTCACCAGGGCCGGCATTCCGCTCTGAGGCCGTCCACCCGGGCCGCTCCACCGCGACCGCACCTCCAGCGGCACCCCGCGTCGAGCCGTCGGGCGTCCGTGCGGTGCGCGCACCTGCGGGCGACGCCGGGTCGCCGACCTGGCCGGATGCGGGCAGAATCGGTCCGATGCGATACGTGATCATCGGAGCGGGCGCGGTCGGCGGCACCATCGGCGTACTGCTGGGAGAGGCCGGGCGCGACGTCACACTGGTGGCTCGGGGCGCGCACCTGGACGCGATCCGCCGCCGGGGGCTCACGCTGCGTACCCCCGACCGGTCGCTGACCTGGCGTGGGCCGGCCACCGGCGGGCCGGGCCCGGAGCCGCTGCCGGCCGACACCGCCCTGGTACTGACCGTCAAGTCGCAGCACACCTGGGCCGCCCTGGACGCCTGGGCGGACACCCCGGTCGTCGGCGGTGGCACGGCCGGGCAACGGTTGCCACTGTTCACCGCGCAGAACGGGGTGGCGAACGAGCCGACCGCGCTGCGCCTGTTCGCCCATGTCCACCCGGTCTGCGTGTGGTTGCCGGCGACCCATCTCGACCCGGGACGGGTGATCGCCAGTGGTCACCCGTACCCGGGGATGTTGCACCTGGGCCGCTATCCGGCCGGTGCCGACGAGACCGACGTGGCGGTGTCGGCGGACCTGACCGCCGCCGGCTTCGTCGCCCCGGTGCGGCCCGACGTGATGCGGTGGAAGTACGGCAAGCTGTTGAACAACCTCGGCAACGGGGTGCAGGCCCTGCTCGGTGGCGACCTTCCCGGCTGGCTGCTCGACCGGGTCCGGGCCGAGGGCGTCGCCGTGCTCGCCGCCGCCGGCATCGCGCACTCCAGCGAGGACGAGGAACGGACCGAGCGGGGTGACCGGGTCGGCACCCGGCCGGTCGACGGGCAACCCCGCAGCGGCAGCTCGACCTGGCAGAGCCTGACCCGGGCGGCGGGTTCCACCGAGGCCGACCACCTCAACGGTGAGATCGTGCAGCTCGGCCGCCGGCACGGGGTGCCCACGCCGGCCAACACCGCCGTGCAGATCGCGGTCCGCCGGCTGGCGCGGGAACGACTGCCCGCCGGCACCTTCCCGCTGGCCGAACTGACCGACCTGGTGCAGCGACCAGAATGATCGGCTGACCACGCAACCCACCGGTGTGCGGCGCGCGTGTCACCTGCGACCGCCACGGGGAGGTACCAGGGTGCCGGACGTCGACGGGTTCGACGAGTTCTACCGGGGCAGCCGACACCGGCTGCTCGGCTTCGTCTGCGCGCTCACCGGCAACCTGGCCGAGGCGCAGGACGCCGTGCAGGAGGCGTACGTGCGGGCCTGGCAACGCTGGTCGACGGTGAGCGGGTACGACGACCCGGAAGCCTGGGTACGGGTGGTGGCCTCCAGGATCGCGGTCAGCCGTTGGCGCAGCCTGCGCAGTCGGGCCCGCGCCTACCTGCGGCACGGGGCGACCGAGAGCGTGCCCGGCCCCGGCACCGACACCCTGGAAGTGGTCGCCGCCCTGCGGCAACTGCCCGAGGAACAGCGCATCGCGCTCGCCCTGTACTACCTGGTCGGCATGCCCGTCGCCGAGGTGGCCCGGCAGACCGCAGCCCCGGTGGGCACGGTCAAGGCCCGGCTCTCCCGGGGGCGTGCCGCGCTCGCCGGGCTGCTCACCGTTGCTGACCTGGAGGAGGTCTGATGGCTGAGGATCCGACCTTCGTCGACCGGCTGCACCGGGACCTGCGTACGGTTCACTGGCCCGAGCCGGCGGAGATCCGGGCCCGCGCCCGTCGCCGGGCCCGTCGGACGGCGGGGCTGTCGGCGGTGACGGTGCTCGTGGTGCTGGCCGGCTCCGCCGCGCTGGTGACCGGGCGGTCCGCCGGGCTGCCGTCACCCACCGCCCCGGTGGCGGCCTCGGACTCCGCACCGGTCGTCTACCCGGCCCGGACGGAGATCCCCCTCGCCGCCCTGCTGACCCCCGCCGACCTGCCCGTGCGGACCGGGGCCCGGCTGGGCGGGACGGGGCTGGCCGAGACCGTCCAGGTCGACCCGCTGCTCGAATCGTGCGGGCGGGAACGTGCGGTCGCCGCCCAACTGCCGGTGTCCCGCGCCTCCCGTTCACAGACCCTGCTGCGTCCCGGAGCCCGCACCGACGTCCCGGTCGCCCAGGTGCTGAGCCAGGACGTCTACCGGATCGACCCACCCCGGGGCCGGTGGCTGTTCGGGGAGATCTACCGGCTGCTCGACGCCTGCGCGACGTGGACCCTCGGCGCGTCCCTGCTGACCGCCGATCAGCAGCCGGCCCGCACCGGGCAGGAGCACCGCTGGGAGCCCGCGGCGAGAGACTTCGCCGGTGACC
The DNA here is from genome assembly GCF_040649765.1 of Micromonospora sp. NPDC048894. Classification (NCBI taxonomy): domain Bacteria; kingdom Bacillati; phylum Actinomycetota; class Actinomycetes; order Micromonosporales; family Micromonosporaceae; genus Micromonospora; species Micromonospora sp. NPDC048894. The sequence continues at coordinate 179,512 of NZ_JBEZFY010000008.1, forward strand.
AGTCGGTGCTGCTGCGGCACGTGACGTCGCAGCCCCGGGCGCAGGCCGACGGGGAGCCGGCCGGCCGGCCGGCAGCCGTCGAGGCGACCCTGGTGGTCCGGGTCGGTGACCTGGTGACCGTGGTCGCGCCCGCCCCGGAAACGGTCGCCGACCGGGTCGACGGCACCGGTCCGGAGCTGACCCAGGCCGCCCTCGTCGCGTTGGGCGGGAGAGCCGCGAAACGCCTCTGCCCGGCCACCGACTCGCCCTGCTGACCGGCCCGGGTTCCCCCGGCCCTGCTGACTGGCCTGCGGGCTGCCGGCCCTTACCGGCTCGCTTGCCCCCGGCGGGGGTCCTGCTCTGCTGCCCGGTGCGCGCCAGGGCGGCTGCCCGGTCCACCGTCGGCACGTCCGGGGCCGGGTCGGCTACAGCGGGATGTTGCCGTGCTTCTTCGGCGGCAACGTCTCCCGCTTGGTCCGCAGCACCCGCAGCGCCCGGACGATCTGGGTCCGGGTCTCGTGCGGCGGGATCACCGCGTCGACGTACCCGCGCTCGGCGGCGACGTACGGGTTGGCCAGGGTGTCCTCGTACTCGGCGATCCGCTCGGCCCGGACGGCGGCGGGGTCCTCGGCGGCGGCCAGCTCCTGCCGGTAGAGAATGTTCACCGCGCCCTGCGCACCCATCACCGCGATCTGCGCCGTCGGCCAGGCGAAGTTCAGGTCCGCCCCGAGATGCTTGGAGCCCATCACGTCGTACGCCCCGCCGTACGCCTTGCGGGTGATCACGGTGACCTTCGGCACGGTCGCCTCGGCGTACGCGTAGAGCAGCTTCGCGCCCCGGCGGATGATGCCGTCCCACTCCTGGCCGGTGCCGGGCAGGAACCCGGGAACGTCCACGAAGGTCAGCACCGGGATGTTGAACGCGTCGCAGGTACGCACGAACCGGGCCGCCTTCTCCGAGGCGGCGATGTCGAGGGTGCCGGCGAAGTGCATCGGCTGGTTGGCGACCACCCCCACCGGGCGGCCCTCCACCCGGCCGTAGCCGACCACGATGTTCTGCGCGTAGAGCGGCTGCACCTCTAGGAACTCGCCGTCGTCGAGGACGTGCTCGACGACCTGGTGCATGTCGTACGGCTGGTTGGCCGAGTCGGGGACCAGGGTGTCCAGTTCCCGGTCGGCGTCGGTGACGTCGAGGTCGGCCGGCGCGTCGAGGACCACCGGTTCGTCCAGGTTGTTCGACGGCAGGTAGGACAGCAGCGCCTTGACGTAGTCGATCGCGTCGTCCTCGTCGGTGGCCAGGTAGTGCGCGTTGCCGCTGCGCGTGTTGTGGGTACGCGCGCCACCCAGCTCCTCCATCGCCACGTCCTCGCCGGTGACCGTCTTGATGACGTCCGGGCCGGTGATGAACATGTGCGAGGTCTGGTCGACCATCACGGTGAAGTCGGTGACCGCCGGGGAGTAGACGGCGCCACCCGCGCACGGACCCATGATCAGCGAAACCTGGGGGATGACCCCGCTGGCCCGTACGTTGCGGAAGAAGATCTCGCCGTAGAGGCCGAGCGAGACGACGCCCTCCTGGATGCGCGCGCCACCGGAGTCGTTGATCCCGACCACCGGGCAGCCGATCTTCATGGCCAGGTCCATCACCTTGACGATCTTTTCGCCGAAGACCTCGCCGAGGGAGCCGCCGAAGACGGTGAAGTCCTGCGCGAAGATGCAGACCTGCCGGCCGTCCACGGTGCCGTAACCGGTGACCACCCCGTCGCCGTACGGGCGGGTGCGGTCCAGGCCGAAATTGGTGGACCGGTGCCGGGCGAACTCGTCCAGCTCGACGAAGGAGCCCTCGTCGAGCAGCAGCTCGATCCGCTCCCGGGCGGTCTTCTTGCCCCGCGCGTGCTGCTTCTCCACCCCGCGCGCGCCCGCGTGGACCGCCTCGTCGACCCGTCGCTCCAGGTCCGCCAGCTTGCCCGCGGTGCTGTGGATGTTGGTCCCGGTCTCGGTAGTCACCCTGGGAATATAACGATGGTTCAGGCCGACGCCGCTGTGCAGTACGCCTCAGTAGCTTCCGGCGGAGGCTGGCCGGGCGGCGGCGTCGGCCCCGGCCCGTAGGCTGGCGGGATGCCGGGTTCGCCGTACACCGATCTGGATCGACCGCCGCTGTCGGCGGCGCGGCTGTCCCGGGCGTTGACCGCGCCGCTGGGCCCCTGGCGGCGGCTGGACCTGCGGTCGGAGACCGGCTCGACCAACGCCGACGTGGCCGACGCCGCGCGGGCCGGCGAGCCGGAGGGCCTGGTCGTGGTCGCCGAGCGGCAGACCGCCGGCCGGGGCCGACGCGGTCGGGTCTGGCAGTCACCGCCGCGGGCGGGCCTCGCGACCAGCGTCCTGCTGCGGCCCGGAGAGGCCGTCACCGAGCGCGACTGGCCGCCCGCGCCCCCGACCGGGTACGGCTGGCTGCCGCTGCTCGCCGGTGTCGCGCTGGTCGAGGCGGTGTCCCGGCTGGCCGAGCTGGACGCCGGGTTGAAGTGGCCCAACGACCTGCTGGTCGGCGAGGCCAAGTGCGCCGGCATCCTGGCCGAGGCGGTGCCGGCGGCCGGGTCGGCCGAGCCACCCGCGATCGTGCTCGGCATCGGCCTGAACGTGACGCTGCGCGCCGACGAACTGCCGGAGAACCCCACCGGCCTGCCGGCCACCTCGCTGCAACTGGCCGGGGCCACCGCGACCGACCGTGATCCGCTGCTACGGGCCCTGCTGCGCGGCCTCGCCGACTGGTACGACAGGTGGCGGGTGGCCGGCGGTGACGCCGACGCGTGCGGCCTGCGGGAGGCGTACCTGGTCTCCTGCGCCACGGTGGGCCGGCAGGTGCGGGTGCTGCTGCCCGACGGTTCCGCGTTGACCGGGCTCGCCACCGGGGTGGATCCCGACGGGCACCTGCTGGTCGACACCGCTGCCGGTCAGCGGCGGCTGGCCGCCGGGGACGTGCTGCACCTGCGCTGACCGGGCCGTCTGCGGTCGGTTCGTGCGTGGGGTGCACGGCGGGCCGCCCGGCTGATCCGGCGGGTCGTGTCGACCGGTTACGGTCAGCGCGTCCGGTTGTCGGCTAGGAGGTTCCCGTGGCGTTCCCCGAAGACGTGCTCACCGAGGACGAGCACGTCGTCCTGCACCTGCACCCGCACTGGAAGGCGCTGCTGCGGCCGGTCCTGGTGCTGGTCATCGGTGTCGCGGCGGTGGTGGCGGGCTGGCTCCTGCTGCCCGACGGCGACGGTGGCGCGCTGGTGCTCGCCGTGGTCGCCGGTCTGTTCCTGATCGCGGTGCTCTGGCTGGGGTTGTGGCCGTTCCTGGTCTGGCGCAGCACGCACTACCTGTTCACCAACGAGCGGGTGCTGCTCCAGGAGGGGGTCTTCTCCCGGCACCGGCGGGACCTGCCGCTGGCCCGGATCAACGACCACTCGATGACCCAGCGGTTCACCGAACGGCTGCTGGGGTGCGGCACGCTCACCATCGAGTCGGCCGGCGAGCGGGGGCAGTCGGTGCTCGTCGACGTGCCCCGGGTCGACCGGGTGCAGACCACCCTCTACGAGCTGGTGGAGGCGCAGCACGACAAGCACACGCTTGGCGACGGGGAGATGCGCGACATCCTGGCCGACATGCGGGAGGGCAAGCCGCTGCGCGACACCACCGGCTGACCCGGGCGGGGGTGCGCGACGGCCCCGGGGCGTTCCCGGGGCCGTACCGGTCGGATCGCGGGACCGGGTCGGTCAGGCGCGTGGCGCGCGGTTGGTGCCGGCGTGCAGCTCGGTGGGCAGTTTCGCGTTCAGGTCACCGCCGGCCGCCGTCCGGCCGACGCCGCTGCTTCCGCCCCGGGCCTGTGTGAACACCGTTTCGGTGGCCGGCGCGGGGGTGCGCGGCGGTTCGGCGGCGGGTCGGAGCGTGGGGCCGGTGGTCGGGCCGGGTCGTGGTTCCGGCTGGGCCTGGGCCTCCTCCAGCTCGCTGACCGATTCGGCCAGTTCGGCCACCGGGTCCAGTTCGGCCATGGTGTCCCACTCGTCCCGCTTGATGGCGTGCCAGCTCTCCTCGGCGTGCCGGGGGACCGGCTGGAAGACGAAGGTCCGGTAGGACCAGAACCGGAACAGGGTGGCGAGCAGTACGCCGCCGGTCTTCGCCACGTTGAGCGCGAGCAGGCTGTTGAACCCCAGGCCGTACTTGGCGGCGGCGAGCACGCCCAGTTCGATGATCAGGCCGGCGCCGTTGAACAGAAAGAAAAGGGCGTATTCGCGCTTAAGTGCTGATTTGGGACGATCCCGGTACGTCCAGTGACGATTCATCAGATACGACGTGATAGTCGCCACGATGGTGGCGATGACCGTCGCCTTCAGTTGACCGTCGACAAAGACCGTGAGTGCCAGGGCATTGAACACCGCGTAATTGATGACGGTGTTGACGCCCCCGACGATGCCGAATTTGAGCGCCTCGCGGATGAACTTCTGCCAGCGCTCGGGCAGCAGACGGACAAGACGCATGCGCAACACCTTAGGGCAGTGGACGATGCCGGAGGCTCCGGCTGGACGGGGAGGGCGACCGCTCACGACCCGGGCGACGGGTCGTCGGTGGTCGCCTCCGGAAGCGGGGGAGTTCCCGCTTCGACGAAGACGAACCGTCGGTACGACCAGAACCGGAACAGCGTGCCGAGCGCGGTGCCGACCACGTAGCTGGCGATGTTGTCGGCCAACGGGGTGCGGAAGACGTCGGGCCAGATGCTGCCCAGGCCGTAGCGGCTGCCCGCCAGGCAGGCCACCGCGATGCCCAGGCCGACCGCGTTGAAGAAGAAGAACAGCGCGTACTCGCGGGCCGGGTTGGAGCGGACCCGGTGCCGCCAGGTCCAGAACCGGTTGCCGACGAACGCGACAGTCGCCGCGATCACCGTGGAGATGACCCGGGCGGTCACCGGCTCCATCCCGCGGGCCAGCGTGAGGAAGTTGAACAGCGCGAAGTCGACCAGGAAGGCCACCCCGCCCACGGTGGCGAACTTGCTCAACTCGCGGATGAGGTGACCGAACCGGTCCAGCAGCGAACGGACCAGACCCGGGCGGGTCTGTGGGGTCCCCGGTTGGTCCCCGGTCATCGTCGCGGCCACCTCGCGAGCGTACCGGTTGCCGGCTGATCGGACGGGGCACCACCGGCGACCTGTCGCGCGCCGCGCGCCGATCCGCCCGGACGCCCGGTTTCTCCGTCGCCGGCCGTCCGTTCTCGCGGTCACCGGCAGTTCGCCTGAGGATTTGCGTGAAACTGCGCGTGAAAGCGGGTATCAGCTCGTGTTACCGCAGCCGGGCGGCACCTTGTGCAGTTGTTCACAACCAGTCCCACTGACTCGCGGGTCCGCCCGGTTTACGCTGAGGCCAATCCCAGGTTTCCACGAAGGCGACGCGGCCCGCGTCCGCCGAGACTCGTGCATCCCATAAATCGGTCAGCGTCGACCACAAGGAGATGAGTCATGGTTGCTCCGGCTACTGTGCGGGGGATCGATCAGGCCCCCACGACCCACCCCAAGCTGCTCGCCTGGGTCCGGGAGATCGCGGAACTGACGACCCCGGACCGGGTGGTCTGGGTGGACGGAACCGACGAGGAGTGGCGGCGTCTCACCGACGAACTCGTCGACAGCGGGACCCTGATCCGGCTCAACCCGGAAAAGAAGCCGAACTCCTTCTACGCCCGCACCGACCCCACGGACGTCGCCCGGGTCGAGGAGCGCACCTTCATCTGCTCGGTGGACGAAGCGGACGCCGGCCCCACCAACAACTGGATGGCGCCGGCCGAGATGAAGCGGACGATGACCGAGTTGTACCGGGGTGCGATGCGCGGCCGGACGATGTACGTCATCCCGTTCTGCATGGGCCCGGTCGAGGCCGAGAACCCGATGTTCGGCGTCGAGATCACCGACAGCCCGTACGTGGTCGCCTCGATGCGGATCATGACCCGGATGGGTGCCGCCGTGCTGGAGGCGATGGGCGACGACGCCGACTTCGTGCACGCGCTGCACTCCATCGGCGCCCCGCTCGCCCCCGGCCAGTCCGACGTGGCCTGGCCGTGCAACGAGACGAAGTACATCTCGCACTTCCCGGAGAGCCGGGAGATCTGGTCCTACGGCTCCGGCTACGGCGGCAACTCGCTGCTGGGCAAGAAGTGCTACTCGCTGCGGATCGCCAGCGTGATGGGGCGGGACGAGGGCTGGCTCGCCGAGCACATGCTGATCCTCAAGATCACCTCCCCGGAGGGGAAGGTCTACCACGTGGCGGGCGCGTTCCCGTCCGCCTGCGGCAAGACCAACCTGGCCATGCTGGAGCCGACCATCCCCGGTTGGAAGGTCGAGACCATCGGCGACGACATCGCCTGGATGCGGTTCGGCCCCGACGGTCGCCTCTACGCGGTCAACCCGGAGTACGGCCTGTTCGGCGTCGCCCCGGGCACCGACTGGAAGACCAACGCCAACGCCATGCGCACGCTGGACCGGGGCAACTCCGTGTTCACCAACGTCGCCCTCACCGACGACGGTGACATCTGGTGGGAGGGCATGGGTGAGCCGCCGGCCCACCTGACCGACTGGAAGGGCAACGACTGGACGCCGGAGAGCGAGCAGCTCTCCTCCCACGCGAACAGCCGGTTCTGCACCCCGATCACCCAGTGCCCGATCCTGGCCGACGACTACTTCGACCCCAACGGGGTACCGATCGACGCGATCCTGTTCGGCGGGCGTCGCCGGGACACCATCCCGCTGGTCACCGAGGCCCGCGACTGGGTGCACGGGGTCTACCTGGGGGCGACGCTCTCCTCGGAGACCACCGCCGCCGCGTCCGGCGCGGTCGGCGTGGTGCGCCGCGACCCGATGGCGATGCTGCCGTTCATCGGCTACCACGCCGGTGACTACTTCAACCACTGGATCGAGATGGGCAAGGGCGTCGACGGGGACGCCGCCAAGCTGCCGAAGATCTACTACGTGAACTGGTTCCGCAAGGACGCCGAGGGCAACTTCCTCTGGCCCGGCTTCGGCGAGAACTCGCGCGTGCTGAAGTGGGTCGTCGAGCGGCTCGAGGGCACCGCCGCCGCGGTGGAGACCCCGATCGGCATGGTGCCGACCGCCGACGCGCTGGACGTCGAGGGGCTCGACATGACCCCTGAGGACGTCCGGATCGCCCTGAAGGTCGACCCCGAGGAGTGGCGCAACGAGTTGCCGCTGGTCACCGAGTGGTTCGAGAAGTTCGGTGACAAGCTGCCCGCCGTCCTGTGGTCGGAGCTGGACGCGCTGCGCGCCCGGCTCGACGCGGAGCAGCCGCGGTAACCAGACACCGGGCAGCCTCCGTCGCGGCGCAGCGGTGACAGGTGTGCCGGAGGCCCGTTGCGGGCAACATCACCAACCATGAGGACGGCCGCCGTGACCCCGCAGGTCCGGCGGCCGTCCGCCGTCCGGGTGTTGACCGTCCTGCTGGCGTCGACCGCCGCCGCCACCGTCGTGGTCGAGCTGCTCAACTGGTGGTACGCCCCGGAGCAGGAGTTCGGCCTCGCGGTACGCACCGGCTGGGCGATGCTGCGCTCGTTGGGTTTCCTGGTGCTGATCGGGCAGGTGACCCGGGGACGGGCCGGGGCGAAGCCGTTCGGGCTGATCCTCGCCGTGACCACCGTCTTCGCGGTCGGCCGGCTGGTGGTGCCCCGGCAGGGCGTGCCGCCGCTGCCCGGCCTGCTCGGCTTCGCCGTGCTCACCGCGCTCTGCGTCGCCGTGGTCGTGCTGCTCTACCGCTGCGACGCGGTCACCGGGCATCTGGTGCGCCACCGCCGGGGCCTGGTGGTCGAGGACGGGACGATCGCCTGGCGGGAGGTCGCCCCGAAACGCCCCCAGGTCACCGGTTGGCTGCTCACCGCCCGGGTGGCCGCCTTCACCTACAGTCCGCTGATGCTGGTGCCCGCCCTGGTGGCCGGCGGCGCGGTGCTGGACGGCCGGCTCGCCGCCGTACCGGTGGTGCTGCTCTGGTTCGGTGGCGGCATCGTGGTCAGCTATCTGGTGCTGTTCTGTACGGCGTTCCTGATGCGTGGCCGACCCTGGGCCCGCCGCCTGCTGGTGACGGTCACCCTGGGCGTCCTCGCGGTCAACGTCCCCCTGTGCTGGTGGCTCCTCGGCCTGGACGGCCTGGTCCGCGACGGCGCCCCCCTCCTGGCGGCGGCCTCCCTCACCCTCTATTCCCTCCACCGCGCCACCCCCGCCCCCGAGGGCCCGCCCGGGTGATCAAGAGGTTTCGGTCAGCGGCAGGCGGTGGGATGGCGTATTTCTCTTGATCACGCCCGTAGTGCGCCCACCGAGGCACTGATATTCGGTGCGGGTCGCTACGCTGCAGGGTGATGACTCTGCGGAACCTTATCTACTCCGTCTACGAGCGCCGGTTGACGGCCAGGCTCGCAGGTCGGCCGGTGCCCCGGCACGTGGGCGTGATGTGCGACGGCAATCGTCGGTGGGCGCGGGAGATGGGCCTCGTCGATCCGAACGACGGGCACCGGATGGGTGCCGAGCGGATCAAGGAGTTGCTGCGCTGGTGTGACGCGGCCGGGGTGGGTCACGTCACCCTCTGGTTGCTCTCCACCGACAACCTGTCCAGGCCGGCGGAGGAACTCGACCCGCTGCTCCAGATCATCGAGGATCTGACCACCGAGCTGGCCGAGGAGGGCAACCCCTGGCGGCTGCGGATGGTCGGCGCGCTCGACGTGCTGCCGACCCAGCACGCCCAGGCGCTCAAGGCCGCCGAGGAACGCACCCGGGAGCGCAGCGGCGGCGCCCAGGTCAACATCGCCGTCGGGTACGGCGGCCGGCGCGAGATCGCCGACGCGGTCCGTTCGCTGCTGGTGGAGCACGCCGCCAAGGGCGGCACCATCGAGGAACTGGCCAACTCGTTGGACGTGGACCACATCTCGGAGCACCTCTACACCCGGGGCCTGCCCGACCCGGATCTGATCATCCGGACCAGCGGCGAGCAGCGCCTGTCGGGCTTCATGCTCTGGCAGTCGGCGCACTCGGAGTTCTACTTCTGCGAGCTGAACTGGCCGGACTTCCGGCGGGTCGACTTCCTCCGCGCCCTGCGCTCCTACGGCACCCGGCAACGCCGCTACGGCACCTGACCCACCGACGCGACCGGGCGGGCCGTCCATGGCACCCCCGGAGAACGCCCGCGCGGCTGCGGTCAGGTCAGGTGGTGTACGGCCCGGGTGAGGAAGTCGCCCAGCGCGGCGGGCGAGTCGATGGTGAGGTCGGCGGCCTCGGCGACCTCACGGCCGGTCTCCGGATTGGCCACCGCCACGCAGACGCCGAGGAAACCGGGGTCGGCGGCGGACCGGGCGCGCAGTGCCGCGAACGCCTTGATGTCGGAGACGTCGTCGCCGAAGTACCAGGCGCCACCGGCGTCCCGGACCACCTCGCCGATGACCAGCCCCTTGTCCCGGTCGACGGGGGGCTTGAGCTCCAGCACCATCCGGCCCGCCTGCACCCGCAGCCCGAGCCGTTCGGCCTGGGCCCGGCCCCACTGCTCGACCGTCGGGCCGAGCTGCTGGGCGGTACGCCAGTGCAGCGCGACGCTCAGCCGCTTGAACTCCACCAGCGCTCCGGCGGGCAGTTCGGCGCGGGCCAGGTCGGCCAGTTCGGCCATGGTGGGCACCCAGGGCAGCGCGGCGGGTTCGGTGACCGTCTCGCCGCCGGAGTGGCTGTGCTCCAGGCCGTAGAGGCCGTAGAGGTCGATCCCGCTGAGGCCACCGAGGTGGTCGCGAAGGAAGTCGACGGGGCGGGCGGAGACGATCGCCACCCGCTGCACCACCGGGGCCAGCGCCTCCAACGCGGCGAGCACCTTGGGGGCGGGGCGTACCGCGGTGGGATCGTCGTCGACCGGCGCGAGGGTGCCGTCGAAGTCGAAGAAGAGGACGGTGTCGGCGGCCCGCTCGGCGGTGGTACGCCAGGCGTGCTCAGCATCCAGCGGAATCGGTGGCTGCTGGTTACCCAGATTCAACGACGGCACGCGCGACAGCGTACCCCGGGGGTGGTGGCTGATTCGTGGCTTCGGAGTGGCTTCTTGACACCGGCGGGATGGGCTGATCGTGGTGCGCCTCAGCGCTCGGCGGCTCCCCGGCCGCGTCGTCCCAACGGCACCACTGTGGCCTGCCGGCCCTGGTTGAGCAGGTAACCCTCGACGAAACCGGTGTTCCGGTCGCCGGTGCGGGCCTCGATCTCGTTGAGCCGCGCCACCATGAAGTCGGTGAGCGCGCTGACCCGGTCGTCGAGTCGGTCGTGCAGTTCGGCGACCACCGCCAGGACGACGGCGGTGCCGGCGGCGGTGAGGGCGAAGAGGTTGACGACCAGCGGAATCTGCCCGCCGGGGCCCAGGCCGACCACCAGGTTCGCGGTCACGCACGCGGTCAGGGAGACTGCCGCGACCACGACTGCCCACCATTTCAGGGTCATGGACAGACCCCTCCTTCTGTCCCGCAGGGCTGAGTTCGGCCTTGTCCCGTCCCCCCGCCGACGACGAGCCCAAGCAGTACGGATACGGACGCTAGCGTGCCCGTTGCGGCCCCGGAGCGAAACGGTCGGGTCTGCTCAGGCGTTCTTTCGCCATCTGAGGAACTACCCGGCCTGCTCGCCTCCATTTCGGACATCGAGGGGGAGCGTAGGGCGGTATGCGAGATAACGAATGGTTTCCCGGATGTGGAACTTCTCCGCGTCCGACACGGCGGGATCGACCAGCCGGCGCAGCAACGCCTCGACGTCCGGGTCCATCGGAGGGGTGTTCGCCGCACCCCGGGGAGCGGCGGCCCGGTCCCAGCCGAGGGCGGTGAAGGCGGCGGCGGGGTTGAGGCCGAGCCCCTCACAGAACGCCACCACCCGTTCGGCCTCCGGGTCGCTGGCCCAGTCGCCGCGGACCCACCGGTTGATCGTCTGGCGGGAGACGCCGGTGCGGCGGGAGACCTCGGTGCCGGTCCAGGCCCGCATGGCCCGGGCGTCGTCGAGCGCCCGGCGAACGAAGGTGGCGAATGCGATCTTCCGGGCGGGGGCGGTCTCGGTCACCCCGTGACGGTACGGCCGTAACGCCCGTCCGGGGTGCCCGGGGCGGATCTTTGTCACGCATGTGAGACGCACTCATCGTGCGGCCCGACGCCTGCCGATTCCTCGCTTCATGGGTGTTTACCTGGGCATAATAGCTGCGTTGCGGGTCGGGGGGAACCGGGCAAAAAGCTGATACTGTCACGCTCATGGGACATTCTACGGTTTGTCACGTGCTTGAGACGATCACTGCTCACATGCGTCACGCGTCCGGTGCCAGGGGGGCGCGGTGACCGAACTCACGACCCGCGCCCAGGCGTTCGGCCTGATCGCGGAGGGGGTCGCCGCAGGACTCAGCGCACCCTGGCGGCTCTACCTGGCCCGCGGTTGCCGCTACCTGTCCCTGAGCGTCGGCGACCGGGACGAGTGGAACGCCTGGCGGACCCATCTGGGCTGCCCGGAGATGAGCGTCCGGGTCTACGACGCCGGGGGCGAGATCCGACGGTCCTCAATGGCCGAGGTCGTCCTGGACGGCTGCCGGATCAGCGTGGAGCTGGTCGAGGAGGTCAGCACCGAGGACCTGGAACGGTTGCTGGTCGTCGATCCGAGCCCGGCCGAGCCGGAGGACCGGTGATCCGGCCGACGCGGCCCACCGGAGCCGCCCGATGAGCCCGCTTCTCGCCGTGTTCCTCGTCCTCGTGCTGGGTGCGACCAGTTACGCCGCCGGTCGGTTGCACGGCCAGCTGAGCTATCGGATCGGCTACCGCTTCGGCTATCGGCAGGGCTACTTCGACGGGGACCGGGGCGCCTGGAACCGGCGTCGGCGTGACGCCCAGGCGGTGCTCGCCTCGGCGCTCGCCGTCCCAGCTGGGACGGCTGCGGCTGCGGGACCGTCCGCCCCGGCGGTCCGCCAGGGCACCACCTACGCCGGCTCCTCGTTCACCGCCCCGCCGGGCCCGGTCGCCGTCCGTCCTGCCCCGATGGCCGCCCCGCCGGGGCCGGTCGCTGCCCGTCCGGGGCCGGTCACCGGTCGGCACCCGACCGGCACGCTGGTTCGCCGGACCGGCTGAACCGCAGGGGCCACCTTCGTCGGTCACGGCGGACGCGGCCCAGCAGTTGGCTCGTCACCCTCCACGGCGTCGTCGACGATGTCGACCGCGTCGGACGGGTGACGCGGTTCCACCGGCCGGGATGCGCGCAGGGGGCTGGCATCCCGGCCGGTCCGCCGTCGGCCACCGCACCGGGGGCGGATCCTCGTCTGCCTCTAGCCGAGGCGGCCCGACGCCGCTAGCGTCTAGGCATGACCCGGGGTTTTCCCGGGTCAGCCGGCCGCCCGGATCTGCGACCTCGCGCACGGGGTTCCGCATCCGACCCCGTGTCCCCGGGCACCGGAGGAGGCGGAACGCGGATGGCGGATGCCCGTCCGTCGGAGCAGGCCTGTGACGACTCGCCGTACGCCCGCCGGTGTCGACCAGATCCCGGCCGCGACTGCCACGACCCGCCGATCCACCCGGAGCCGCCGTACGACGGCCGCTGCTCCGCCCGGCCCCGAGGAGCCCGGACCAAGCGGCCAGGTGTTCGTCCTGGACACGTCGGTGCTCCTGTCCGACCCGGCGGCCTTCCACCGCTTCGCCGAGCACGAGGTGGTCCTGCCCCTCGTGGTGATCTCGGAGCTGGAGGGCAAGCGGCACCACCCGGAGCTGGGTTGGTTCGCCCGCCAGTCCCTGCGGATGCTCGACGAGCTGCGGGTCCGGCACGGTCGGCTGGACCGCCCGGTGCCCGCCAACGAGTCCGGCGGCACGCTCACGGTGGAGCTGAACCACTCGGACGGCGGCGTCCTCCCCCCGGGCTTCCGCAACGAGTCCAACGACGCCCGCATCCTGTCGGTGGCGCTGAACCTGGCCGCCGAGGGGCGGGAGGTGACCCTGGTCAGCAAGGACATGCCGTTGCGGGTCAAGGCCGCCGCGGTGGGCCTGCGGGCCGACGAGTACCGGCACGGCCAGGCCAGCGATCCGACCTGGACGGGGATGGCCGAGCTGGAGCTGGGTGAGGACGAGATCGGCCGGCTCTACGCCGGGGACTGCCTCGACCTGGACGCCGCCGCCGGGCTGTCCTGCCACACCGGCCTGGTGCTGCACTCCACCCGGGGGTCGGCCCTGGGTCGGGTGCTGCCCGACAAGACGGTCCGGCTGGTCCGGGGCGACCGGGAGGCGTTCGGGGTGCACGGGCGGTCGGCCGAGCAGCGGATCGCGCTGGACCTGCTGCTGGACGAGTCGATCGGGATCGTGTCGCTGGGCGGTCGGGCCGGCACCGGCAAGTCGGCGTTGGCGCTCTGCGCCGGGCTGGAGGCGGTGATGGAACGCCGCCGGCACAAGAAGGTGGTGGTCTTCCGCCCGCTCTATGCCGTCGGCGGTCAGGAGTTGGGCTACCTGCCGGGCTCGGAGTCGGAGAAGATGTCGCCCTGGGCGCAGGCCGTCTTCGACACCCTCGGCGCGGTGGTGCACGAGAACGTGCTGGAGGAGGTCACCTCCCGGGGCATTCTGGAGGTCCTCCCGCTGACCCACATCCGGGGCCGGAGCCTGCACGACGCCTTCGTCATCGTCGACGAGGCGCAGTCGCTGGAGCGGGGGGTGCTGCTCACCGTGCTGTCCCGGATCGGGCAGGGCTCGCGGGTGGTGCTGACCCACGACGTCGCCCAGCGGGACAACCTGCGGGTGGGCCGGCACGACGGGGTGACGGCGGTGATCGAGGCGCTGAAGGGACATCCGCTCTTCGCGCACGTCACGCTGAACCGGTCCGAGCGTTCCCCGATCGCGGCGATGGTGACCGATCTGTTGGAGGACATCCCGGGCTGAGTCCTGCGAGGGGTGGGGTCGCCCCCCATCGTCCGCATTCACTTTGTGGCACAGGTCACAATTCGCGCGCCGGGTTTCCCATCAGCCTCACTGTGCGCGATGGTGTCCCACGAGCGCCCACGTCCCGGTGGGGGTCATTGGTGAACGTTCGTCCCATCCGTGGACGAGCCGCCACCGCCCGCCGGTACGTCGGCGGCGACCGGCTGAGGTCGGGGCGCTCGTGGTGCGACCACGCCCGGCACGGGCTGGTCCGCGCCGCGCCATTGCCCCCGACGAAGGGATACTTCGTGAGTCGGCTGTGGAGCCGGTTCGGTGCCCGTACGGCCGCTGTCGCACTGCTCTCCGTGGGCGTTGCCGGCGGTTTCTACCTGGGCGAAGACCGGGAAACCCAGCAACAGGGCCTGACCGCACAGGTCGGCCTCCAGGTCGACCAGGCCGAGTACGACTACCAGCGTGACCGGCAGGCCGACCACCGGCGGGAGTCCGCCAAGCAGCGGTCCGCCGAGTACCAGGCGCGGCAGCGGGCCGCCGCAGCGGCCAAGGAGGCCGCCCAGCGGGCCAAGGCCGCCGAGGCCGCGGCGGCGTCGCGCAAGAAGGAACGTGATGAGGCCGAGGCCAAGGCCAAGTCGGAGGACGGGAAGATCAAGCCCTTCGCCGGCCCGGTCCCGGCCTCGTGCAGTTCCTACAGCGGGCACCGCAAGACCGGTTGCGCGATGCTCCTCCAGGCGGGCTTCAAGATCGACCAGATGCCCTGCCTGGACAAGCTCTGGAACAAGGAGAGCGGCTGGAACCCCAAGGCCAGCAACTCCTCGTCCGGCGCGTACGGCATCCCGCAGGCCGTGCCCGGCAACAAGATGAGCTCGGTCGCCAGCGACTGGCGGACCAATCCGGTCACCCAGATCAAGTGGGGCCTCGGCTACATCGAGGGCCGGTACGACAGCCCCTGCGGGGCCTGGGCCAAGAGCCAGAGTTCCGGCTGGTACTGATCGACGGGTACGACGGCGGGGCGGGTGGGCGACCACCCGCCCCGCCGTCGTCGTACCCCCGGTGGCGCGGGACCCGGGTGGCGGTCGGCGAAGAATGCTGATAGCCATGGTGGGGTGACCCTGCACCCGACGGGCGGCGACCCCGACCGGTTCGGCACCGAGGCGTTCTACGCGTCGCTCGGCCGGGCCTTCGTCGCCATGTGCGCGGTGGTGCCGTTCCTCTTCCTCATCGAGGCCCTCGACCAGGGGCTCGGCTTCGGGCTCGACGTGGCCGCCGGGATCATCCCGCAGCGCATCCAGGGGCTCGACGGGGTGTTCTTCTCGCCGTTCCTGCACCACGGCTTCGACCACCTCTACAGCAACAGCATCCCGCTGATCCTGCTCGGCACCTTCGTGCTGGCCGCCGGTAGCCGCCGGTTCCTCTGGTCCACCCTGGTCATCATCCTGGTCAGCGGCCTCGGCGTCTGGTTCACCGGCTCGCCCAACTCGGTGGTCGTCGGCGCGAGCGGGGTGATCTTCGGCTACCTGGGCCTGCTGTTCACCCGGGGCGTCGTCGAGCGGAGCTGGTGGAACTTCGGGGTGGTGCTGCTGGTCGGCCTGCTCTACGGCTGGCAGCTGCTCGGCATCCTGCCCACCGACGAGCGGATCTCCTGGCAGGGGCACCTGTTCGGGCTGCTCGGCGGGGTGGTCGCGGCGATCCTGTTCCGGCGTCGCCGCCCGTACGACCCGTACGGGGAGTACCGGGTCGAGTCCACGCTGAGGTCCTGAGCGGGGCGCGACCCGCCCGGCACGCGGTACGGCCGGGAGATGCTTGCCCGGACGGGGTGGCGGGCCTACCGTCGGCAGCAGCACGCGTTGATCCAACTGTGTGTGCCCGCCAGCGGAAAGCGACGGTACGCCCATGCGCGAGGTCGATGTCGCCGTGATCGGAGCCGGTCCGACGGGGCTGTTCGCCGCGTACTACGCGGGTTTCCGGGGCCTGTCGGTGGCGGTGGTCGACGCGCTGCCCGAGCCGGGCGGGCAGATCACCGCCATGTACCCGGAGAAACTGATCCTCGACGTCGCCGGTTTCCCCGCCGTCAAGGGCCGGGAGCTGGTGGCCAACCTGGTCGCTCAGGCCGCGCCCTACCACCCGGAATACCTGTTGGGCACCCGGGCCGAGAAGCTCGCCCACCTCGACGGCCGACCGGTGCTGGGCCTGGCCGGCGGCGAGCAGCTGCGCTGCGGTGCGGTGGTGGTCACCGGGGGGTTGGGCAGCTTCACCCCGCGTCCGCTGCCGGTGGCGGACAGCTTCCTCGGTGGCGGGATCGTCTACTTCGTACCGGAGCCGGCCGCGCTCGCCGACCGGGACGTGCTGATCGTGGGCGGCGGTGACTCCGCGTTCGACTGGGCGGCGACCCTGCAACCGTTGGCCCGTTCGGTGACCCTGGTGCACCGCCGGGAACGGTTCCGGGCGCACGCCGGCACGGTGGCCCGGGTGCTGTCCCTGCCGGTGCGGGTCGTCGTCAACGCCGAGGTGACCCGGCTGTACGGCGACGACACGGTGACCGCCGCCGAGATCACCGTACGGGGTGGCGCGGCGGAGACCCTGCCGGTCGACACGGTGGTCGCGGCGCTCGGTTTCACCGCCGACCTGGGGCCGCTGGCCGAGTGGGGGCTGCGGCTGGACCGGCGGCACATCGTGGTGGACAGCGCGATGGCGACCAACCTGCCCCGGGTCTTCGCCGCCGGGGACATCACCGAGTACCCGGGCAAGGTGCGGCTGATCGCCACCGGTTTCGGTGAGGCCGCCACCGCCGTCAACAACGCCGCCGTGGCCATCGACCCGGCGGCGCATCTCTTCCCCGGCCACTCCTCCGACGCCGGCTGACCCGGCGGCCACGGCCGGGCCGAGCCGGTGCCGGCCGGTCTGCAGGTGAGACCTGCGCCGTTCGGTGCGCTGCGGGAGGCCGGTGCCGGGCGGTCCGGCGCGGTGGCGGTCGGCCCTCGCCCGCCCCGGGTCAGGGCAGGCCGACGAGGTCGGCCATCAGGGCGGTCTGGTGGTCGAAGTAGGCGTCCCGGTGGGGCAGGGCCGGGCCGAGGCGGCCGAAGAGGTCGAAGCTGATCAGCCCGAAGAGCTGGGTCCAGCCGGCCATGCCCCGGGCCAGCAGGGCCTCGGGCAGGCCGGGGAAGAGGCCGGTGGCGATCTCGGCGAGGTCGGAGCGGACCGGTTCGGGCAGGTCGTCGTCGGGTGGGGCGAGCCGGCCGTCGGCCACCCCGTCGCGGAGGATGCCGATCAGGGTCCGTGGCGGGCGCTGGGCGGGGAGCACGGTGTCGACCGGGGCGGCGTACCCGGGGACCGGGCTGCCGTAGAGCAGGGCGTACTCGGCGGGGTGCGCCAGCGCCCAGGCGCGGGCGGCCCGGCACGCGGCGTGCCAGCGTCCGCGCAGGTCGGCCCGGTCGACGGCGGCGTCGGCGGACTCCACTGCTTCGCCGAGTGCGTGGTACGCCTCGATGATCAGCGCGGTGAGCAGGTCGTCGCGGCTGGGGAAGTAGCGGTAGATCGCGGACGAGACCATGCCCATGTCCCGGGCGACCGCCCGTAGGGAGAGGTCGGCACCGTCGGTGGCGAGGTGGCGGCGGGCGGTCGCCTTGATCTCGTCGATCATCTCGGCGCGGACCCGGGCGCGGATCGAGGAAGCCGGCATGGCTCCACTCTGCCACGGTCCAGAGCGGCAATCAAAATAGAGAGCACTGCTCTTGACGGGGAGCGGTCGGTCGGACATGCTGAACACGGTTCAACGAGAGCACTGCTCTCTATCCAGCCTCCCGCTCTGAAGGGTTCTCCCATGTCACTGCACGTGATCGTCGGTGCCGGTCCGGTCGGCACCGCCACCGCCCGCCACCTCGCCGAGCGGGGCGAGCAGGTCCGGCTCGTCACCCGACGGGGCACCGGCCCCGTCGACCCGGCCATCGAGCGGATCGCCGCCGACGCCGCCGACACCGACCGGCTGACCGCCCTCACCGGCGGGGCGGTCGCGCTCTACAACTGCGCCAACCCCGCCTACCACCGGTGGGCCACCGACTGGCCGCCGCTGGCCGGCGCACTGCTCACCACCGCCGAGCGCACCGGCGCGGTGCTCGCCACCGTCGGCTGCCTCTACGGCTACGGCCCGGTCGACGCGCCGATGACCGAGGACACCCCGCTCGCCGCCACCGGCACCAAGGGGCAGGTCCGCAACCGGATGTGGACCGAGGCGCTCGCCGCCCACCACGCCGGCCGGGCCCGGATCACCGAGGTGCGCGGCTCGGACTACCTCGGTGCCGAAGGCAACTCCCTGCTGCCGTTGGTGCTGCCGAAGGTGCTCGCCGGGCAACGGGTCTTCCTGCCGGTGAACTGGGACGCCCCGCACAGCTGGACGTACGTCGGGGACGTGGTGCGCACCCTGGTCGCCGCCGCCACCGACGAGCGGGCCTGGGGACGGGCCTGGCACGTGCCGAGCAACCCGGCCGTCAGCGCCCGCGAGCTGGCCGGACGGGTGGCGCAACTGGCCGGCGCCCCGGCGCCGAGGCTGGTCCGGATGCCCTACCCGTTGCTCTGGCTCGGTGGCCTGAACGACCCGTTCGCCCGCGAGCTGCGGGAGACCGCACACCAGTTCGCCCGGCCCTTCGTGCTGGACTCGACCCGGGCCACCGAAACCCTGGGCATCACGCCGACCCCGCTGGACGAGGCGCTGGCCGACACCGTCCGGATCCTCGCCGCCACCATCCGGACGCCCACCCCGGCGGGCGGGGCGCACTGACCGCCGCCCGACGGTCGGGCCGCGCGGACGCTCGACCGGCCGACGGCCCGCCCGACGGCAGGTCCGGTGCGCAGGTCAGCGACGGTGCACCGGGCCGAGCGCCGCGACCAGCACCGCGACCAGGGTGAGTGCCGCGCCCGCCAGGGTGGCCGGGCCCGGGTGCGACGCCGCCGTCGGGAGCACCACGTCCAGGACGACGGCCCCGACGACCTGACCGGCGATGGTGGCGAGCCCCAGCAGCAGCACCCCGGTGAACCGGACGAGTGCCGCCGCGACCGCGATGAAGACGATGCCGATCGGGCCACCCAGATAGAGCCACGGCTCGGTCGGCAACCGGCCGGCGGGGCCACCCCGGATGGCCACGTCCACGCCGAAGGCGACCAGCAGGGCCGCCGTACCGACGGCGAAGTTGACTCCGGTGGCGGTCAGCGCGCTGCCCGCGGCCGCGCGGACCAGGCCGTTGACCGCCTGCTGCCAGGCCAGGCCCAACCCGGCCAGCAGGGGCAGCAGAGCCAGCGCCAGGGTGCCCGGGTTACCCAGCCGGTCACCGACCGCCAGCAGGACGGCCAGCACGGTCAGCACCGCGCCGGCCAACCGGGCCACGGTCACCGGCTGACGCCCACCCGGCCCGATACCCGCCCGGTCCACGGCCAGGCTGCTGGCCGACTGCCCGGCGACCACCGCCACCGTGAAGACCGCCACGCCGAGCACGCCGATGGTGAGGCCCTGGGTGGCGACCAGGAACGCCCCGCACACCCCGCCCAGCATCTGCCAGGGGCGCAACGTGCCGGAGCGCAGCGCGGCACGCAGGTCGGCCAGCCCGCGTCGCCCACCGGGCAGCGCGGGGACCAGCACCAGCAGCACCACCAGGCCGAGACCGAAGGAGACCACCGCCGCGGCGATCCCGTCGGCCAGGCGTACGCCCAGCTCGCCGTTGATCCGGGACTGGACGGCCACCCCGACCCCGGCGGCGGTCGCCAGCCCGATCCCGGCGATCCGGCGGGAGGTGGGCAGGACGGCGGGAACCGCCGTGCCGGTCGCGGTCACTCCTGCTCTGCCAGGGGCCTGCCGTCGAAGTCCACCGCCGAGTAGAGGGCCAGCTTCTCCAACCGGTGGTACGAGTCGATCACCCGGATCGTGCCGCTCTTGGACCGCATCACGATCGACTGGGTGTACGCCCCACCGGCCTGGTACCGCACCCCGCGCAGCAGGTCACCGGAGGTGACCCCGGTCGCCACGAAGAAGCAGTTGTCCCCGGTGACCAGGTCGTCGGTGCCCAGCACCCGGTCCAGGTCGTGCCCGGCGGCGAGCGCTTTCTCCCGCTCCTGTGCGTCCTGCGGCCAGAGCTTGGCCTGCATCGCCCCACCCATGCACTTGAGCGCGCACGCGGAGATGATCCCCTCCGGGGTGCCGCCGACGCCCATCAGCACGTCGACGCCCGACTCGCCCCGGGCGGCGGCGATCGACCCGGCGATGTCGCCGTCGGAGATGAACCGGATGCCCGCCCCGGTCCGCCGGATCTCGTCCACCAGGTCCGCGTGCCGGGGACGGTCCAGCACGCAGACGGTGACCTCGGCGACGTCGGTGCCCTTGACCTTGGCGATCCGTCGGATGTTCTCCGCCGGCCCGGCCTCGATGTCGACCACGTCGGCGTACTCCGGGCCGACGGCCAGCTTCTCCATGTAGAACACGGCGCTCGGGTCGAACATCGCCCCCCGCTCCGAGACGGCCAGCACCGCGAGCGCGTTGGGCATGCCCTTGCTCATCAGCGTGGTGCCGTCGACCGGGTCCACCGCCACGTCCACCTCGGGGCCGGTGCCGTCACCCACCTGCTCGCCGTTGAACAGCATCGGGGCGTTGTCCTTCTCGCCCTCGCCGATCACCACGACGCCGCGCATCTGGATCGAGTTGATCAGCTTACGCATCGCGTCGACGGCTGCCCCGTCGCCGCCCTCCTTGTCGCCCCGGCCGACCCACCGACCGGCGGCCATCGCCGCGGCCTCGGTGACCCGGACCAGGTCGAGGGCGAGGTTGCGGTCGAGATCCTGTGGGACCCGCGTCCTGGTGTTCGTCATGGCGGCTTTCCTCCTCGCGACGGTGCGGGGTGGACCGGCAGGGGCTGCGCTCGCCACTGCCAGCTTTGTCGCTGATCCTCACACGATGCCAGGTCCGGCGGCGGGGCGGGGCGATGGTGGGCGGGATCGCCCCACCGGGCGGCTGCCAGAATGGGCCGGTGGAGCCCGCACAGCCTGCCGACCGCGTACCCGCCGATCCGACCCCGCCGGACGGCCAGCCGCCGCTGCCCCCGGGTGACGGGCCGGTGACCGGTGCCGCCCCCGCCGGGCCCGCCCCCGCCGCCGAACCGGCGCTGGTCGCGGCGGCGGACGACCGGGCGGGCGAGCCGGTGCCGGTCCGCTCCGGCCGGGCGGAGAAGTCCCGCTCCGAGCGCTCGCCGAAGGACATGGCGTTGTCGCTGCTGGTGCTGCTGGTGCCGATCGCCCTGCTACTCGCCTTCTACCGGGGCTTCCTCGGTGGCGAGCAGCCCACCACCGTCGACGCCGCCCCCGCCTACGAGCAGGCCCGCGCCGCGAACGTCTTCCCCGTCACCGAGCCGTCCGGGCTGGGCTCCGGCTGGCGTACGGTCAGCGCGAGCTTCCGCACCGTGGACGACGGGGCGAACCTGCGGGTGGGCTATCTCACCCCGGAGGGGCGGGGCGCCCAACTGGTGCAGAGCAACGTGCCGCCGGAGCGGTTGCTGCCCGCCGAGCTGACCGCCGAGGGGCAGCCGCAGGGGCCGGCCGACCTGGGCGGGGCGAACTGGCAGCGGTACACCGGGCGGGGCAACGAGCAGGCCCTGGTGCTGCTCGAACCGGGCCGTACGGTGATCGTGGTCGGCGACGCCCGGGACAACGAGCTGCGCGAACTGGCCGGCGCACTACGCTGACCGGCCGCGTGACCCTGGTCGGCGCGGTGCTGCGGACGGTCGGCGCGGTCCTGCGGACGGTCGACGCGGTGCTGATCGTGGTCGGGCCAAGCGGCGTCGGTCAGGAAGTCCGCGGCAGTTGCGGGCGGGTGGATTGCGGAAGGCGACGCGCGGGAACAGAAGGGACGCGACCCCCGGGGTCCGGCGCGACCGGGCGGGGATCGCGCGCCACGCGGGAAGCGTCACGCCCGCGACGCCACGCCCCCGACGCCCGCCGGGGGTCGGACGACCCGACTGGAGAGCCTGACGTGACCATTCGACGTTTCAGCGCGGCGGTCTTCGCCGCAGCGCTGCTCACCCCCGGCCTGGCCGCCTGCAACAACGCCGGGAGCGGCGAGGCGGGGGCCTCCGCATCCCCGACGGTCTCCGGCGGCGCCGCCTCGGGCAGCGCCTCGCCGGGCACCTCCGAGGCCAAGCAGGCCCTGCTGAACTCCACCAACGAGATCCGCAACGGCAATTTCCGGTTCACCATGACCGGGGTGGGCTCCACCGCCGAGGGGCAGGTGCACCAGCCCAGCCAGAGCGCCCAGATGAAGCTGAGCATCGGTGACGCGTCCTCGGACCTGATGATGAACCTGGACCTGATCCACGCCAAGCCGGACAGCTGGGTGAAGCTGGACCTGGGCGGCAAGTCCGCCAGCAGCATCCCCGGCGCGCAGAAGCTCAGCCTCGGCAAGTACCAGCACCTCGACCAGACCCGGATCAAGGGCAACAAGTCGCTCGGCTTCGACTTCGAGAAGGTCGACCCGGCCGGCAGCGCCGTGCTGACCCAGGGCATCACCGAGGTCCGGCAGACCGGCGAGGGCGCCTACGCCGGCACCCTGGACGTGTCGAAGGCCGCCGAGGCCGGTTCCGTCGACCAGACGGTGATCACCGCGTTGGGCGCCCAGGCGCAGTCGGTGCCGTTCACCGCGAAGCTGGACCCGCAGGGCCGGCTCAGCGAGCTGGTGGTGCAGATCCCGGCCGCCGGCCAGGTCGCCGCGCAGGACATCAAGATCACCTACTCCGACTACGGCAACGCCACCGCCGCCCAGAAGCCCGCCGCCGACCAGGTGGTCGAGGCACCGCAGGAGCTGTACAACCTGTTCAGCTGAGCGTGTGTACCGACGGCGGGGTGGCCCCGGGGCCACCCCGCCGTCGGCGTGTCCGCCTCAGCACCCGGTGGTGCGGTCAGCCCCGGTTCAGAGCAGTTCCAGGTAGTCGTTGACCCGGTCGTAGGCCACCGTCAGCAGGGTCAGCGGCTCGTCCGAGGCGGCCAGCAGCCGGCGGCACGCGGCGATGTTCGCCCCGGTCGACGGCCCCGCGCCGATGCCCTCGCACTCCATCAGCCGACGCATCCCGTCGATGGCGTCCGCCTCGCTCACCGTGACCATCTCGTCGATGATCTCGGTGTTGAGCACCGGCGGGATCATGCCGATGGACAGCCCCTGGATGCGGTGCGGGACGAACACGTCGGCGAACATGTCGCAGCCCTCCGGCTGCACGCCGAGGATGCGCAGCCCGCCCTGGTGCTGCCGGAGCACCTCACCGATGCCGGTCAGGTGACCGCCGGTGCCGATGCCGGCCACGTAGGTGTCCACCCGGGTGCCGTCCAGGTCGGCGATGATCTCGCGGACGGTGGTCAACCGGTGGATCTCCGGGTTGGCCGGATTGGCCGCCTGGTTGAGCATCACGTACTCGGGGTGCTCGAACTGGATCTCGGTGGCCAGCTCGCCGTGCGAGTTGTTGCCCCGGGTGCTGTCCGAGAGCCGGACGTCCACCCCGAAACTGGCCAGCAGGCGACGCTTCGACTCGCTGTAGTTGTCCGGAATGACCAGCACCACCCGGTAGCCGAGGACCGCGGCGGCGATCGCGATCCCCATCCCGGTGTTGCCCCCGGTGGGCTCCAGGATGGTCTGCCCGGAGCCCGGCTTG
Organism: Micromonospora sp. NPDC048894; assembly: GCF_040649765.1. Taxonomy (NCBI): domain Bacteria; kingdom Bacillati; phylum Actinomycetota; class Actinomycetes; order Micromonosporales; family Micromonosporaceae; genus Micromonospora; species Micromonospora sp. NPDC048894. The sequence continues at coordinate 203,072 of NZ_JBEZFY010000008.1, forward strand.
AGCAGGCCGTCCCGCTCCGCCGCCCGGATCATGTTCAACGCGATGCGCATCTTGTGGCTGCCGCCCGGGTTGTTCAGCTCCAGCTTGAGCAGGATCTCCCCGGGCAGGTCGGCGGTGAGCCGGCTGAGCCGCACCAGCGGGGTGCCGCCCACCGTGTCCAGGATCGAGTCACGAATGCCCATCTCAGCCCACCTCCGCCGTACGCCGGTCCGGGCCGGGCAGGAAGCGCAGCTCGGTGTAGTCGCCTTCGACACACCGGAACAACCGCGCCTCCCGGACGCCGGTGTCGTCGATGCCGACCACCAACTGCGTAAGCGTGGGATAGAGCGGCGCCCCGTCGACAAGCGCGTTGCGCCGGTCCTCGTCACTGAAGTAGGCCCGGCCGTTGGGATGCGAGTGGTAGAGCACCACCACCGGGTCGTCCCCGTCGAGGTTGTCCTCCAGATAGATCAGGTCGGCGGGGGCCAGCACGTAACCGGTGGTGGCGGTGCGGGGGAACCGGACCGGGTCCTGCCGGTGCATCTCGTCGGCCATGTTGCGCGCCTCGTGCACCCGTCCACTGGCGTGCACGAACCCGCACGCCTCCCCGGGGTAGGCGGTCCGCGCGTGCTCGTAGACCGCGTCGAGGGTGGACTCGTCGAGCGTCGCCCCGTCGTCCACGGGCACCGGTGCGGGCGTCGCCGCCGACCCGCCCCCGGTCGCCTTCTTGGTCAGACCGAACGCGGCGAGCATGACCACCGCCAGGACCACCGCCAGGGCCGGCAGCGCCGAGTTCTCCAGCACCGCCGAGCCGAACAGCGCCACCACCGGGAAGAGCACGAAGACGTACGACACCAGCACCGCGTCGACGTGCTGGAGCAGGTAGAAGTAGGCGGCGAAGCCGATCACCGAACCGACCAGCCCGAGATAGAGCACGCCGGTGAGGGACCGGCCGGAGACCGCGCCGAGGTCGGGCTGCTCGACGGTCACGCCGAGGACCACCAAGCCCAGCGCGCCGAGCCCGATCGGGAGGGTCTCCTGGGTGAGCACGTGCACCGTGCCGCCGTAGCGGGCCATCACCGCGTACGTCAGGGCGTGCATAACCGCGGCCAGGAGCACGGCGGCCGGCGCGAGGACGCCCCGGGCGCTGATCCCGGCGGTCAGCTGGACGATGCCGACCAGGCAGCCGAGGCCGACCACCACGCCGGCCCACTGCATCCAGCTCACCGAGATCCGTGAGATCAGCACGGAGAACAGCAGCAGGAAGACCACGACCGACGAGAAGATCAACGCGGCCAGGCCGGAGCTGATGTGCTGCTCACCGTAGTTGATCAGGGCGTACGGGACGGCGACGTAGACCACCGCGATGAACGGCACCACCCAGCGTCGCCCCGGCGGCGGCAGCAACGACACCCCGGGTGTGGCGAGACAGACGGCGAGCAGGAACGGGAAGGCCACCAGGAAGCGCAGCCCGGCCGCGGTGATCGGGGGCAGGGTCTCCACACTCATCTTCATGCCGTACCAGGTGGTGCCCCAGATCAGGCACACCAGCAGATAGAGCAGCCCGAGCTGCCAGCGGCCGGCACGCCGGCCGGTGTCGTTCGTCATGTCATCTCCTGGTCACGCGAAGCCGAACTCGTCGAGCGCTCGCCAGAGTTGCTGGAGGTTGTAGAGGACCGTCTCGTTCCCGCAGGTGTCGATGATCCGGAGCCGCTCGTCGGTGCCGGGACGGTTCACCGCGCACCGGACCCGCCGGTCGTCGCGTTCGAGGACCACCACCGGGCGGTGCTGGCCGGTGCTGGTCACCAGGTCGACCTCGATCGCGGCGAGACCGGTGCCGTGCACCTCGACCACGCCCTCGCAGACCGGTACGACGCCGAAGACCCGGACGTTGCACTCGCCGGAGGTGCCCTGGTACTGGTTGAGCAGCCGGACCCGGCGGTGGCTCGGCACGTCGGTGGTGACGATGATCCCGGGCCCGATCAGCACGTCGTCGCCGACCGTCACCGCACCGAGGATGCGGGCGAACGCCCCCACCTCGACCCGGTCCCCGAGCCGGGGGTGCCGCCTGCCGTTGGGGTTGTCGGCGATGCCCCGGGCACCGAGCACCACACCCTGGAGGATGTACGCGTCGTCGCCGATCACCGTGGTCTCGCCGATCACCGTGCCGAGCCCGTGGTCGATGATCAGCCGTCGTCCGATGCGGGCGGCGGGGTGGATCTCCACGCCGGTGCGGACCTTGGCGACCTCGGAGACCCGACGGGCCACGGCGAGCCGGACGTCCTGACCCAGCGGGGTGTCCTCGGCCTGGTGGATGGCGTGCGCCACCCGGTAGGCGAGGGTGGCCCGGTAGGCGATGTAGCTGTCCCAGACGTACCGCCACGAACTGCCGGCGGCCGGGTCCCGGCGGGCCAGCGCGAGCAGGTCCTCCATGGCGTGCGCGCAGATGGTGCGCAGTCGTTGCGGGGACAGCAGCACCTGGGTCACCGACGAGGACGCCTCGGCCTCGGTGATGCGCACGATCTCCTGCCGCAGCAGCGGCTCCAGGGCGTCGGTCGACTCCTGGGCGACGTCTGCCGCCCGGGAGGTCACCGGTGACGGCCTGTCGTCCGGCCCCGGGGGCGGTGTGGAGCCGGTACGGGGGCCGGGCACGCGCTGCCCGGTGCCGGTCGAGCCTGCGGTTTCGTGCAACGACGACTCCATGCGGCTCCTGCTCCCCGTTCTGCTGTGAACCGTCTCCTTTGGCGGCTCGAGTGAGGTGACACTCGCTGCGGTGTCACGACCCGGGAAGCTGGCAATGGCCGCCGAGCGGGCACGGGGCGTTACCAGGTGGTAGTCACAGCCCCCCGCTAACGTGACGATGGAATATTGCTCAAGTCAGTGGCTGAGGGAAATAGCCAATCCTCAGTCCATTGGGGGGAGAGCATGAACGCGGAAGAGTTGGCGGCTCAGCTCGGTGCGTGGAAGCAGGACCAGACCCGGCTCTACCGGGGGCTGGCCGAGCAGCTGCGGCTGCTGATCCGCCTCGGCTCGCTGCCCCCGGGCAGCGAGCTGCCCCCGGAACGCCGGCTCGCCGTGGTGCTGTCCGTCAGCCGGACGACCATCGCCCAGGCGTACAGCCTGTTGAAGGACGAGGGTTGGCTGGTCAGCCTCCAGGGCAGCGGCACCCGGGTCGCGCACGCCCAACCCGCCGTCCTGCCGCCCGCCGACTACGGTGCCGCGGCGAGCGGTTTCATCGCCGACGTCGTCCGCGACCGGGTGCGTACCGTCGACCTGACGGTCCCGGCGCCACCGCCCGGCCCATGGCTGATGACGGCGATGTCCCGGCTGCCCGCCCTGGCCGCCGCGGCACTGCCCGGCCGGGTGTACGAACCGGCCGGCTACCCCGCGCTGCGGGACCGGATCGCCGGCAAGCTGACCGCCGACGGCCGGGTCACCGCCGCCGAGGAGGTGATCGTCACCAACGGCGCGACCCAGGCGCTGTCCCTGCTGGCCGGGGTGTTGACCCGCCGGGGCGACACCGTGCTGGTGGAGGAGCTGACCTGCCCGACCGTGCTGGCGTCGCTGCGTACCGCCGGACTACGGCTGGTCGTGGTGCCGATCGAGCGGGAGGGGGCCGACCCGCAGGCGGTCGAGGCAGCCGTCCGCCGGTACGAACCCTCCTTCATCTATGTCATCCCGACATACCACAACCCGACCGGGTGGACGATGACCGAGCAGCGCCGCGCAGCGGTCGCCGCCATCGCCCGCCGGTACGGGGTCCCGCTGGTGGAGGACCTCACCCTCGCCGACACCCGGATCGACGGCCCCCTCCCGCCGCCCCCGATCGCCGCGTACGCCCCCGGCGCGCAGATCTACACGGTGGGCAGCCTCAGCAAGGTCTGCTGGCCGGGGCTGCGGATCGGCTGGCTGGTCGGGCCCCGCCGGGAGCTGCAACGGATCGTGCACCTGCGGGCCATGTACGACCTGGGCTGCCCGCTGCCCACCCAGTTGCTCGCCGTCGAACTCCTCGACGACCTGCCGCAGATCCGGCTCGAACGGCAACGGGACCTCCTCCTCCGTCGCGACACCCTGCTCGCCGCGCTCGCCGAGCACCTGCCGCAGTGGCGGTACGAGTCACCGCACGGCGGGCTCAGCGTCTGGTGCGCCACCCCCCGACCGCTGCAACAGCTCAACCACGTCGCCCAGCACCACGGCATGCAGTTGATGCTGGGTGCGCACTTCGCCGTGGGGGCGCGCTCCTACCTGGACCATGTCCGGCTTCCCTTCACCCTCGACGAGGGGGAGCTGGTCGAGGTGGTCAAACGGCTGGCCGGCTACTGGGCCGAGGCCGGGCGTGGCTAGGCTCACGATGCGCGACGATCGGTAGTACGCTGCGCCCCCATGGGCATCTCCCACCACGGACGCACCGAACGTCTCGACCTCGCCGACCCGTCCCTGCGCGAGTGGACCTGCCGGGTCGTGCACGTCGACCCCGAGCGCGGCATCGTGCTGGACCGGTCCGCTTTCTACCCCGGCGGCGGCGGACAGCCACCGGACCACGGCGTCCTGCTGTGGCAGGGGGTGCAGACCCGGATCGTCGGCACCCACAAGGGTGACGACCTCTACCTGATCCCCGCCGAGGGCGACCCGACGCCGCCGGTCGACGCCGAGGTCCAGGGCGCGATCGAGGACGAACGCCGGTTCACGCTGATGCGTACCCACTCGGGGCTGCACGTGCTCTGCGGGGTGGTGTTCCGCGACTTCGGCGCGCTGGTGACCGGCGGCAACATGGAGCCGGGCGAGGCCCGGATGGACTTCAACCTGCCGCAGCCCCCCGAGGGCTTCAAGGGGCTGCTGGAGGAGGCGGTCAACAAGGAGTTGGCCACCGACCGGCGGATCTCCGTGCGGGTGCTGCCCCGAGACGAGGCGTTGGCCATCCCCGACATCGTGCGCACCCAGACCAACCTCATCCCCCCGGACGAGCAGGAGGTCCGCATCGTCGACATCGAAGGGCTCGACGTGCAGGCCGACGGCGGCACCCACGTGGCGTCCATCGGGCAGGTCGGGCGGCTCCAGGTGGTCAAGGTGGAGAGCAAGGGCAAGCAGAACCGTCGGGTCCGCATCCGCCTGGTCGGCTGACGCCGGATCAGGCGTCGGTGGCCGACCGGGCGGCGTCGATCCGGGCCCGCGCGCCGTCGAGGGAGCGTTGGCAGGCGGCGGCCAGCCGCTCGCCGCGCTCCCACAACGCCAGCGACTCCTCCAACGAGGTGCCACCCGCCTCCAGCCGCTCCACCACCTGGGCCAGTTCGGCCCGGGCCTGCTCGTAGCTGAGCTGCTCGTCGGCTTTCCGGTCGCTCATCTCGTCCTCGTCTCCTCGACGGTCGTGGTCAGTTCGCCCTCGGCGAGGCGTACCCGCAGCGGATCGCCCGTGGCCACCTCGCCGGCCGCCCGGACCACGTGCCCGTCGGCCCGTTGCACGATGGCGTAACCCCGGTCGAGGGTGGCGGCGGGGGAGAGCGCCCGCAACCGGGCCAGGGTGTGCCGCAGGTCGCCGGTGGCCGCGTCGAGCCGGTGGTGCAGGTTGCGCCCCGCCCGGTCCCGCAACGCCGACACCTCGGCCGCGCGCTGCTCGACCATCACCTGCGGGCGGGCCAGCACCGGCCGGGAGCGCAGCAGGGTCAGCCGGTGCGACTCCCGGTCGACCAGGTTGCGGACCGCCCGCTCCAGCCGGGACCGGGCCTGGCCGATCAGGCGTACCTCGTCGGCCAGGTCGGGGACGACCCGCTTGGCGGCGTCCGTCGGGGTGGAGGCGCGCACGTCGGCGACGTAGTCGACAAGCGGGGCGTCCGTCTCGTGGCCGATCGCGCTGACCACCGGGGTACGGCAGGCGAAGACCGCCCGGCACAGCGCCTCGTCGGAGAAGGGCAGCAGATCCTCGATGCCGCCGCCGCCCCGGGCCAGGATGATCACGTCGATGGTCTCGTCGGCGTCGAGGACCCGCAACGCGTCGACGATCTGCGACACCGCACCCGGCCCCTGCACCGCCACGTTGACGGTGCGGAACTCCACCGCCGGCCAGCGTCGCCGGGCGTTGGTCAACACGTCCCGCTCGGCGGCCGACGCCCGGCCGGTGACCAGGCCGATCCGCTGTGGCAGGAACGGCGGCCGGCGCTTGCGGGCCCGGTCGAACAACCCCTCGGCGGCGAGCAGCTTCTTGAGCTTCTCCAGCCGGGCCAGCAGCTCACCGAGCCCCACCTGGCGGATCTCGTCGGCGCGCAGGCTCAACGTGCCCCGGGCGGCATAGAACTCCGGCTTGGCGTGCAGCACCACCCGGGCGCCCTCGCGCAGCTCCGGTGCGCCGGCGTCCAGGACGTCCCGGTTGGTGGTGACGGTGAGGCTGAGGTCGGCCGACGGGTCGCGCAGGGTGAGGAAGACCGTGCCCGCCCCCGGCCGGCGGCTGATCTGCGCCACCTGCCCGTCGACCCAGACCCAGCCGAGCTTGGCGATCCAGGCGCCGACCTTCTGGCTGACCACCCGGACCGGCCAGGGTTCCTCGGGGGTGCTGCGGGGGGCATCGGTCACCCGCCCACCCTACGGTCCGCCTCCGACGACCCGGGGCAGCCCCGACCGCCCGCGCCACGCGTCCCGGCCGGGTCCCGGGAGCTGCCGCGTGAGCACGCCACGGGACGGGACGGCGTACCCCCGCTGTGGTACGGGTCGCAGCTCCTGCCGGTGGGGATGCCGGCACGTACGATGGGCGGGTGACCGAGGCTGAGGCGACCCCCAAGACCGGCAAGCGCGTGCTCCTGGCCAAGCCCCGCGGCTACTGCGCGGGGGTGGACCGGGCGGTGCAGACCGTCGAGGAGGCGCTGAAGCTCTACGGTGCCCCGATCTACGTCCGCAAGCAGATCGTGCACAACAAGCACGTGGTGCAGACCCTGGAGGCCCAGGGCGCGATCTTCGTGGAGGAGAACGAGGAGGTGCCCGAGGGCGCCACCGTCATCTTCTCCGCGCACGGCGTCGCCCCCGAGGTCTACGAGCAGGCCAAGGCCCGGTCGCTCAAGGCGATCGACGCGACCTGCCCGCTGGTGACCAAGGTGCACCAGGAGGCCAAGCGGTTCGCCGCCGAGGACTACGACATCCTGCTGATCGGCCACGAGGGGCACGAAGAGGTCATCGGCACCGCCGGGGAGGCTCCCGCCCACATCCAGCTGGTCGACGGCCCCGACGACGCCGACACGATCACCGTGCGGGACCCGAGCAAGGTCGTCTGGCTCTCCCAGACCACCCTGTCGGTCGACGAGACGCTGGAGACGGTGGCCCGGCTCAAGACCCGGCTGCCGCTGCTCCAGTCGCCGCCCAGCGACGACATCTGCTACGCCACCTCCAACCGGCAGCACGTGGTCAAGGAGATCGCCCCCGACTGCGACGTGGTGATCGTGGTCGGCTCGCGCAACTCCTCCAACTCGGTACGCCTGGTCGAGGTGGCCCTGGACGCCGGGGCCCGCGCGGGGCACCTGGTCGACTTCGCCCACGAGATCGACGACGCCTGGCTGACTGGTGCCGCCACCGTCGGGCTGACCTCCGGTGCGAGCGTGCCCGACGAGCTGGTCCAGGAGGTGCTGGCCCACCTGGCCGAGCGGGGCTTCACCGACGTCGACGAGGTGGTCACCGCCAACGAGCGGCTGACCTTCTCACTGCCCCAGGAACTCAAGCGCGACATGAAGGCCGCCGCCGCCCGCGGCTGACGGTCCGCCGCGTCCTGGGCTGACGGTCCGCCGCTGCGCTGCGCTGACGGTCCGCCGCTGCGCTGCGCTGACGGTCCGCCGCTGCGCTGCGCTGACGGTCCGCCGCGTTGGGCTGGGTGACCGCCGCCCGCTGGGCTGTCGGGCCTTTCGTGCCCGGGGTCGTCGGGGCCCGTGGCCGGGACCGACGGGTTTCCCCGGGGATCGATGCCGGTCCCACGGAACGGAACGCGGAAGGGGTGCGTCCCAGTGGGTATGAGAACTCCTCGGATGGCGTTGGTCGTGCTGCTGGCCGCCGGTGTGGCGCTCACCGGCTGTGGCGGGGACGATGCCGACGTCACCGGCCCCCCGGCCGTGCCGACCAGCTCCCCGACGGACCCGGCCACCCCGTCGCCGGCCTCGGTGGCCCCGTCCACGTCACCCGCAGGCCCGGTGCCACCCGGCGCGTCGGTGCCACCCGGCGGGCCCAAGTTGCCCGGTGGCGGGCCGAAGGTGCCGCCCGGTCCGGGCGCGACCGAGCTGACCGGCACGGTCGAGTCGGGGGTCGAGCCGGGCTGCCTGCTGCTCGACGGGCACCAACTCGTCGGCGGCCCCAAGGACGTGCTCGTCGTGGGGGCCCGGGTCAGCGTCACCGGCCGGGCCCAGCCCGACCTGATGAGCACCTGCCAGCAGGGTGTCCCGTTCGTGGTGGAATCCGCCCGCCGCTCCTGACCCGCCCGGCCCGCCCGGCCCGGTGCCCACGCCTGCGGCCGTGCCCGGGGCCGGCGGGCCGGACCGGCAGGTGGAGCGGGTGGGGGGCGGCCTAGGAGCGGTCGTCGGTGGGGAGCAGCTCGGGGGCCTGGGGCTGGCGGGGGGCCAGCTCGACCTGGGCGGGGACGGCCAGCTCCTGGTCGGAGACGCCCAGCTCGGCCAGCTTGCGCGCACTGACCAGCACCCGTGCCTCCAACGAACCGACCGCCCGGTTGTACGCCGTCACCGCGCCACCGAGCGAGGTGCCGAGCTTGCCGACGTGATCGCCCAGGGTGGACAGTCGGCCGTACAGCTCGCGGGCCAGCGAGTGCACCGCCACCGCGTTGCGGGCCAGCGCCTCCTGCCGCCACGAGTAGGCCACCGTACGCAGCAGCGCGACCAGGGTGGCCGGGGTGGCCAGCACCACGTTGCGGGCGAACGCGTGCTCCAGCAGCGTCGGGTCGCGCTGCAACGCCACGTCCAGGAACGGGTCGGCCGGCACGAACAGCACCACGAACTCGGGGGTGTCGTCGAACGCCGCCCAGTAGGTCTTCGCGGCCAGCGCGTCGACGTGCCCGCGCAGGTGCTTGGCGTGCCGGTCGAGGTGGGTGTCGCGGCCGTGCTCGTCGCGCGCCTCCATCGCCGTCAGGTAGGCGTCGAAGGGTGCCTTGGCGTCCACCACCACCGTGCGCCCGCCGTGCAACCGGACCACCAGGTCGGGGCGGACCCCCTGGTGGTCGGTCGTGGCGGTGACCTGTTCGCTGAAGTCGCAGTGCTCCAGCATGCCGGCCGCCTCGACGATCCGACGGAGCTGGTGCTCGCCCCAACGCCCGCGTACCTGCGGGGCGCGCAGCGCGGCGACCAGCTGTTTGGTCTCGGTGCGCAGCTCGCTGGAGACCGCCCCCATGGAGCGGACCTGTTCGCGCAGCTCGGCGTAGGCGTCGACCCGGTCGCGTTCCAGCTCGCCGACCCGGGTCTCGTAGCGGCGCAGGGTGTCGTGCAGCGGGGCCACCGCGCGGGCCACCGCCTCCTGGGACTGGGCGGTCGCCTCGTAGCTGAGCGCCCGCATCGACTGCTCCAACCGGCCCTCGCCTTCCCGGGTGGCGGCGAGGGTGGCCTCCAGCCGGGCGATCTCGGTGGCCGACCGGGAGCGGGCGGCGTACCAGCCGAGGGCTCCACCGGCGGCGAGACAGACCACCACCACGGCCAGCGTCGAGAAGTCCATCACCAGAGCTTGCCAAACGGGTACGACTCGACGCCCCCGGGTACGTTCGTAGGATGGAATTTCTGCTCGTGGCGATCCTGATCGCCCTGCTGGTCGGTGGTTTCGTCTGGTGGCGGCGGGAGAAGGCGGCCCGGGAGGCGCGCAGCCTCGCCGACGTGCGGGCCGACGCCCAACGGTGGTACGAACGCCTCGGCGGTCAGGTGATGAACCTGCACGGCGACGACCCGGCGGTGCGTCAGGCCCTGGTCGACGCGGGTGAGCGGTACAACGCGGCGGGCAGCCAGTTGGAGCAGGCCCGGACGGTGCACCAGTTCCGGCTGGCCCGGGAGACCGCGTTGGAGGGGCTCGCCTACGCGCGGGCGGCCCGGGTGGCGCTCGGCCTGGACCCGGGCCCGGAGCTGCCCCCGCTCGCCGCCGCGCAGGGGGCCGGGGAGATCACCCGGGAGCGTCAGGTGGACGTGCAGGGGCAGACGTTCAGGGCCGGCCCGCAGCCCGGCCGGGACACCCCGTACTACTACCCGGGCGGGCGCTACCAGGGGCGGCCGGTGCCGGCCGGCTGGTACTCGACGCCCTGGTGGAAGACCGCGTTGGGGGCGGGCGTCGGTGTGGTCGGCGGGATGCTGATCGCCGACGCGCTCTTCTCGCCGGCGTTCGCCGACCCGGGTTACGACGCCGGCTACCAGGAGGGCTTCGGCGACGGCGCGGACTTCGGCACCGCCGGTGACTTCGGCGGGGGTGACTTCGGCGGCGGTGGGTTCGGCGGCGGCGACTTCGGGGGTGGCGACTTCGGCGGTGGTGGCGACTTCTGACGTCAGGGCTCACGCTGTGGGCCCCGACCGGTCCCTACCCGCCGCGCACCTACCGCGATCCGGGCCGGCCCGGATCGCTTCGGCCGGCCTGGATCGCTGCGGCCGGGCCGAGCGGGCCCCTGCGGTAGCCGTGGCGTCGGCAGGGGCCCGGCGCGTCAGCCGGTGTTGCGCATCCCGGCCGCGATGCCGTTGACCGTGGTGAGCAGGGCACGCTCCAGGGCCGTACCGTCGCTGGGGGCGCGTCGGCCGCCCGGCGCGGTGGCCACCGCCCGGCCGGCGGCGCCGGAGTCCCGGTACTGCCGCAGCAACGCCACCTGGAGGTGGTGCAGCGGCTCCAGGTAGGTGTCGCGCACCGCGAGGGTGCGTTGGAGCACCGGTGAGTTCTCCAGCAGGGCCGGCGACGAGGTGACCGCCAGCACCTCCTGCTTGGTCAGCTCGTACTCCTGCTCGATCTTGTCGAAGATCGGGTGCAGCTGCTCCGGAACCAGCGTCTCGACGTACCGGCGGGCGATGCTGAGGTCGGTCTTGGTCAGCATCATCTCCACGTTGGACAGGAACGTGCGGAAGAAGTGCCAGTTGCGGTTCATCTCGGCCAGCACGTCCTCCAGGCCGGCGGCGCGGGCGGCGGCGAGGCCGGAGCCGACCCCGAACCAGCCGGGCACGATCTGCCGGGTCTGCGTCCAGCCGAACACCCACGGGATGGCCCGCAGGCCGCCCAGACCGGCCCCGGTGTTGGGCCGCTTCGCCGGCCGGGAGCCGATGTTGAGCGCACCGAGCAGCTCGGTCGGCGTGGACGCCCAGAAGTACGCCGGCAGGTCCGGGTCCTCCACCAGCCCACGGTAGGACCGGAAGGCCGACTCGGAGACCACGTCCATCGCCGCGTCCCAGGTCTCCAACTGCTCGGCGGGTTGCCGGGGTGCGGTGTGCAGCAGCGTGGCCTGGAGCACCGCGGCCACGGTCAGTTCCAGGTTCTCCCGGGCCAGCGCCGGCAGGGTGTACTTGTCGGAGATGACCTCACCCTGCTCGGTCACCTTGATCGCGCCGTCCAGGGTGCCGTACGGCTGGGCCAGGATCGCCTCGTGGGTGGGGCCGCCGCCGCGCCCGACCGTGCCGCCCCGGCCGTGGAACAACCGCAGGTGCACGCCGTGCTGGGCGGCCACGTCCCGCAGCGCCCGCTGGGCCCGGTGGATCGACCACTGGCTGGTGGTGATGCCGGCCTCCTTGTTGGAGTCGGAGTAGCCCAGCATCACCTCCTGCACGTCGCCCCGGGCCGCGACCAGCGCCCGGTAGGCCGGCAGGGAGAGCAGTTCGTTGAGCATCTCGCCGCCGGCGTTCAGCTCGGCCGGGGTCTCCAGCAGCGGCACGAAGCCGATCCGGGCCCGCCCGGTGTGCACGTCGACCAGGCCGGCCTCCCGGGCCAACACCACCGCCGCGAGGACGTCGTCCACGCCGAGGGTCATCGAGATGATGTACGACTCGATGACCTCGCCACCGAACCGGTCCTGCGCCTCGCGGATGGTCCCGAACACGTCGAACGTCTTGCGCGCCCCCTCGGTCAACGGGGTGTCCAGGGCGGACAGCGGCCGGCGGCCGGTCAGCTCGTCGGCGAGCAGCTTGGTGCGCTCCAGGCGGGTCAGCGCCGGGTAGTCCGACACCTCGCCGACCGCCGCGTACAGCTGGGTGAGCACCTCGTGGTGCTTCTCGGCGTGCTCCCGTACGTCCATGGTGGCCAGGTGCAGGCCGAACGCGGAGACGGTACGGATGGTCGAGGCGAGCCGGCCGACGGCGGTGAGCTGCCCGGAGTTGCGGGCCAGCGAGGCGCGCAGCAGCTCCAGGTCGGCGATCAGCTCGCCGGAGCCCTGGTAGTCGCGGCCCGGCACGTGCGGGGTGCCGGCGCGCAGCCGCTCCCGGGTGTTGGCCAGCTTCGCCTTCACGCAGCGGGCCTTGAGCCGGTAGGGCTCCTCGGCGTTGACCCGGCGGAACCGGGGGGCCACCTCGGGCAGCGCGTCCAGGTCGGCGGCGAGGCTGGCCGACAGGTCCAGCGACACGGCGCGTAGCCGGCGGGAGACGGAGACCTCGTTGACCAGGTGCTCCATCGCCGCCTCGGTGGCGGTGATGCCGTGCTCGTGCTGGATGCGCAGCACCTCCCGGGTGACCACGGGGGTGACGAACGGGTTGCCGTCCCGGTCGCCGCCGATCCAGGTGCCGAAGGTCAGCGGGCGCGACGTCGGCGAGGTCTCCACGCCGAGGGTGCGCAGCGTGTCGGCCAGGTCGTCGAGCACCTGCGGGGCGGCCTCGGCGTACAGGTCGCGCAGGTAGTAGATGGCGTTGCGGGCCTCGTCGGTCGGGTCGGGCCGGTCGAGGCGCAGCTCGTCGGTCTGCCACATCAGGTCGAGCAGTTCGGCGAGGCGGCGGTTGGCCGGGCCCTCGTCGCTCGCACCGTAGAGGATGGCGTTGGCGGTCTCGGTGTCCAGTTCGTCGGCGATGGCGCGCAGCTTGGACAGGATCGACCGGCGGGCCGCCTCGGTGGGGTGGGCGGTGAAGACGGGGCGTACCGCGAGGCGGCGGGCGGCGGCGGCGATCTCCTCGGCCGGCACCCCGCGCTCGGCGATCATCTTGGCGGCCTGATCGAGCCAGCCGCCCTGGATCGCCCGACGGCGGCGCAGGTCCCGGGCCCGGTGCACCTGCTCGGTGATGTTGGCCAGGTGGAAGTAGGTGGAGAAGGCGCGGGCCAGCTTGGTGCCGGTGGTCACGTCCAGCCCGCCGAGGCGCTGCGCGGCGGCCGGCGCGTCGGAGCGGACCTGGGCGCGGATCTCCTCGACCAGGTCGAGCAGCGGCCGACCCTCCTGCCGGGCCAGGGTCTGGCCGAGCAGGGTGCCGAGCCGGCGGATGTCGGCCCGCAGGGCGGCGTCGGGCCCGTCGTGATCATGCTGGTCGGTCACCGTGCGCTCCTTACGTGAGTACGAAGGACAGCGCTGTCCGACTCCCTGGATGGTATCTGCGCGGCCCGGTCGGCGAGGAAGGGGTTCGGTGTGTCACCTTCCCCACGATCGCCGTGTCCCACCCCCGCCCGGTGGATTCGACCCCGCCCGCCGGCGGTCCGGCCTCACCCGTCCGGTCGGGTGTCGACCCGGTGGGTGGTGGTCCGGCGGGCCCGGAACCGGGCGGCGGTGAGCAGGCCGAGCAGCCCCAGAACGGCCCAGGTCAGCAGCCCTGCCAGGGGCCAGCGGGCCGACCGCCAGTCGAAGTAGACGGCCGACTTGAGCAGGTCGGTGGCGAGGCCGGGGACGTTCCAGCGGTGCATCCCGCGCAGCGCGGCGGGCAGGAACTCCGGGGCGTAGATGCCGCCCGAGCCGGGGTTGCCGAGCACCACCAGCAGCAGGATCACCAGCCCGGTGCCGAGCAGTCCCAGCCAGCCCTGCACGGCGGCGGCGACCATCGCGGCGGTGAAGACGGTGAGCGTGCCGACCGCCGCCACCGTGACCAGGTCGTGGTCCCAGACGTCGAGGACCGGGCCGACCAGCACCGCGCCGATGGTCCCGAGCAGCACCGCGTGCACGGCCAGCGAGCCGATCCGCAGTCCGGCCCGGCGCAGCCCGCGTGGGGCGGTGCCGAGCGAGACGCCGAGCGCGGTCGAGGCCAGGTAGCCGCCGAGCACCAGCCCGACGGCCAGGTAGAACGGCACCAGACCGCGCGGGTCGTCGGGGGAGACCGGCACCTGGTCGGTGACGGTGAGCGGCAGTCCGGCCTGCTGGGCGGCCGGGGTGAGGACCCCGGTGACCAGTTCGGTGGCGGCCGGGGCGGAGGCGCTGGCGGTGGCGAGGGTGAGCGTGCCGTCGGGGGCCGAGGTGAGCACGGCGTACACCTGGCGGGCGGTGAGGGCGTCGTCGGCCGCGCCCGGGTCGGCGTACCCGATGGGCTCGATGGTGTCGGTGCGGGCCCGCACGGCGGTCAGCAGCGCCTCGGCGCGCTGGTCGCCGGTCACCACCCCGACCGGCACGTCCCGGGGGTGCGGCTGGTGCAGCGCGCCGACGTAGGCCGCGATGAACGCGCTGGCCAGCACCAGCGTGCCGAACAGCAGCGCCGCCGTGCGGGGCAGCCAGGCCCGGGTCCGCGGCTCCTCGTCCACCGGCTCAGCCTATGGCCCGTAATGCCCGGCCTGTGGGGTTTCGTCAGGCGAAAACCGCTGGTGACGGGCGGTAGGTTCCGACCGTGAGCCGTCCCGCGTACCCCGCCAAACCGAAACCGGGCGACCGGGTCGCCGTCGTCTCCCCCTCCGCCGGCCTGCCGGGTCTGTTCCCGCACGTGTACGAGCTGGGCCTGCACCGGCTGCGCGAGGAGTTCGGCCTGGTGCCGGTGGAGTACCCGACCACCAGGCAGACCCGGGCCGACCCCCGGGACCGCGCGCGGGACCTGACCGCCGCCTTCGCCGACCCGACGGTCACCGCCGTGCTCGCCACCGTCGGCGGCGACGACCTGATCACCGTCACCCCGCACCTCGACGACGCGGTGCTGCGGGCCAACCCGAAGCCCTACTTCGGCTACTCGGACAACACCAACGTCCTCAACCACCTCTACCGGCTGGGGATGGTGGCCTACCACGGCGGCTCGGTGCTGGTGCACCTCGGCCGACCCGGTGCGCCGCACCCGCTGACCCTCGACTCGCTGCGTGCCGCCCTGTTCACCTCCGACTGGTACGAGCTGACCCCCGCGCCGCAGTGGGGTGACGAACCGGGCGACTGGCGGGACCCCGCCACGCTCACGGTCGAACCGCCGATGCTGCCCGGCGAGGGCTGGCGCTGGCGGGGACCGTCGACGGTCGTCGAGGGCCGGACCTGGGGCGGTTGCCTGGAGATCCTGCACTGGCTGATGGCCGCCGACCGGGTCCCGTCGGCCGCCGAACTGGCCGGCTCGGTGCTCGTCGTCGAGACCTCCAACGAGCTGCCCGACGCGCAGGAGGTGTTCCGGATCGTGCGGAACATGGGGGAGCGGGGACTGCTCGCCGCCTTCCCGGCGATCATCGTCGGCCGGCCCAAGGCGTGGGACTTCGCACGACCGCTGCCGGTGGCGCAACGGCTGGCGTGGGCCGCCGCCCAACGGGGTGCCATCGTCCGGGCGCTGAGCGCGTACCGCCCGGACGCGGTGGTGGTCTTCGACGTCGACCTGGGCCACACCGACCCGCAGTTGATCATCCCGTACGGCGGGGAGATCCGGGTCGACGCGGTCGAACGACGCATCGCCGTGCGCTACTGAACGGGACGCGGCCGGGTGTGGAGGTGCCGCACCGGGGTACGGCACCTCCACCGGGCGCCGGACGGCATCCCCGGTCAGCCCGACTGGGGGGTACGCGGGCCTCCCCGAACAGGTCCGCGTCTCCCTCGGCCGTCGCAACGTCGACCGACCGGGCTGGCTGTTCCATCCTCGGTTGGCACGGGGGTCGAAATCTTGAAGATTCGTGCGCGGTTCGGTTCGACCGGCGGCCCCGCCACGACGAGCGCCCCGCGGCCCGGGTGCCGGGCAGCGGGCCGTCAGTCGGCGGGTGCGAGCAGTCGACGCAGGCGGGCGGGCGGATGGCCGACCCGCTCCCGGACCACCCGGCTCAGGTGCGCCTGGTCGGCGAAGCCGTACTCGGCGGCGATCGTCACCAGCCGGGGCGGATCGGAGCGGCCCAACAGATCCAGCACCGCCCGGACCCGCAGCTCGTTGCGGTAGGCGGTGAGGCTGCGCCCGGTGACCCGCTGGAACACCCGGCTCAGGTGGTGCGGTGAGCAGCCGACCAGCCGGGCGACCTCGGTGAGCCCCAGGGTGAAACCCGACGCGGCGAGCACCTGGCGGGCCTGGTCGGCGAGGCGTCGATGGGCGGCCAGGGTGGCCGGTCGCCGCCCCACCGCACGGTCCAGGTCCGCGCCCGGGGCACCCCGGCCCAGCGGGCTGCCACTGAGCAGGGTGGCCAGGAACTGGTGGGTGTGCTCGGTCAGCTCGAAGCCGTCCAGACCCCGCCGGCTGCGGGCCACCAGCATCCGGTGCTCCAGGTCCAACGCGGCGTCGAGCTGACCGTCCCAGCTGCGCCGGGTGAACCAGTCGCGGGCGTCCGGGCGTTCCTCGAGGACCTCGGGGCGGATCTCCAGGCACGAGTAGACGTCGCCGCAGCCGAGCGGATGGGCCACGCTCATCTCGTCGCCGGGTCGGGTCAGCAGCACCGACGTCGCATCGGCGAACGCGATCTCACCGTTGAGCCGGCGCAGGTATCCGCCGGAGCGCCCCAGGTAGACCCGGTAGCCGAGGTTGGGCACCGGGCCCACCCAGCCCGGCTCGTCGATCAGGCAGCGCACCTCGTAGAAGGTCATCCCGTCGGGCAGGCCCAGACCCCGCCACCGTCCCTGGGTGGTCTGTTGGCGTGGGTCCGCGCCCCACTGCTGTGGCATTGGTCCTCCCCCGTTCCGGCACCGCCGCTGCGGGCTCGATTGTCTCCCTCGCGAGATAGGCTGGCGGCCGTGCACCCCCCGGCCCGGCCGGGCGTGGGGGCATCTTCGCGCGCCCCGGGCCGACCGGCGGCTTTCCTGGAAGTGATCACTGATGCTCACCGGACTCTTCTCCGCCGCCCTGGCCGACCCCGGGCTGGCCCGTGCTCGTGACCTGGCGCGCTCCGGTGCCGCCCAGGTCGACGGGCTGGACCTGACCGCCCCGGCCGCGCTGCGCCCGTTCGCCGTGGCCGCCGTCGCCGCCGACGAGCCGGTCGGCGGGGCCGGCCGGCCGGTGCTCGCGGTGACCGCCACCAGCCGGGAGGCCGACGACCTGGCCGCCGCGCTGGGCAGCCTGCTCCCGGCCGGGCAGGTGGCGGTCTTCCCGTCCTGGGAGACGCTGCCGCACGAGCGGCTCTCACCCCGTTCCGACACCGTCGGCCGGCGACTGGCCGTGCTGCGCCGCCTCGCCCACCCCGACACCGCCGACGCGCAGGGGGTGACCGGCCCGCTGCGGGTGGTGGTGGCCCCGGTGCGCTCGCTGCTGCAACCACAGCTCAAGGGCCTCGGCGACCTGGACCCGGTGCAGCTCGCCGCCGGGGAGGAGGCCGACCTGGAGCAGGTCGCCCGCCGGCTCACCGACCTGGCGTACGCCCGGGTCGACCTGGTCACCAAACGCGGCGAGTTCGCCGTGCGCGGCGGCATCCTGGACGTCTTCCCACCCACCGACGAGCACCCGTCCCGGGTCGAGTTCTGGGGTGACGAGGTGGAGGAGATCCGCACCTTCGCCGTCGCCGACCAGCGCACCATCGAAGGCGTACCGCAGCTGTGGGCCCCGCCGTGCCGGGAGCTGCTGCTGACCCCGGCGGTGCGCCGGCGGGCCGCCGCGCTCGCCGGGGAGCACCCGGAACTGGCCGAGATCCTCGACAAGCTGGCCGAGGGCATCCCCGTCGAGGGGATGGAGTCGCTGGTGCCGGCGCTGCTCGGCAGCGAGAGCCTGGAGCTGCTGGTCGACACCATGCCGGCCGGCACCCACGTGCTGCTCTGCGACCCGGAGCGGATCCGCACCCGGGCCCACGACCTGGTGCGTACCTCGGAGGAGTTCCTCCAGGCGAGCTGGGCCGCGGCCGCCGTCGGTGGCCAGGCCCCGGTCGACCTCGGCGCCGCCGCCTTCAAGTCCCTGGCCGAGGTACGCGCCGCCGCCCGCGCCCTGCGCCAGCCCTGGTGGACCCTCGCCCCGTTCGGGCTGGTCGAGGCGGACGCCGCCACCCCCACCCGGCAGCCCTGGGAGGATGCGCCGGGCGGGGGAGACGTGACCCCCGACGACGCGATCACGGTGACCCTGGCCGCCCAGCCAGCCCCGCTCTACCACGGTGAGACCGGCCGGGTGGTCGACGACATCAAGCGCTGGACCGGCGAGGGCTGGGCGGTCGCGTTGGTCTTCGAGGGGCACGGTCCCGCCCAGCGGGCCGTCGAGGTGCTCCGCGACGCGGGCCTGGGCGCCCGGCTCACCGAGCAGGTGCCGGCCGCGCCCGCCCCCGGCGAGGTGCTGGTCACCTGCGGCTGCCTGACCGCCGGCTTCGTCGACGAGGCGTCGAGGTTCGTGCTGCTCACCGGCAACGACGTCACCGGTGGCCGGGGCACCTCCACCCGGGACATGCGCAAGATGCCGAGCCGGCGGCGCAACACCATCGACCCGCTGGAGCTGAAGGCCGGCGACTTCGTCGTGCACGAGCAGCACGGCATCGGCCGGTACGTCGAGCTGGTGCAGCGCACCGTCAACGGCGCGTCCCGCGAATACCTGGTCATCGAGTACGCGGCCAGCAAGCGCGGCCAGCCCGGCGACCGGCTCTTCGTCCCCACCGACCAGCTCGACCAGCTCTCCCGCTACGTCGGCGGCGAGCAGCCCACCCTGCACAAGATGGGCGGCTCGGACTGGCAGAAGTCCAAGGCCCGCGCCCGCAAGGCGGTCCGGGAGATCGCCGCCCAGCTGATCCAGCTCTACGCCGCCCGCAAGGCGTCCAAGGGGCACGCGTTCGCCCCGGACTCCCCGTGGCAGCGGGAGCTGGAGGACGCCTTCCCGTGGCAGGAGACGCCCGACCAGTTGGCCGCCATCGAGGAGGTCAAGCGGGACATGGAACAGACCGTCCCGATGGACCGGCTGATCTGCGGTGACGTCGGGTACGGCAAGACCGAGATCGCCGTCCGGGCGGCGTTCAAGGCGGTGCAGGACGGTAAGCAGGTGGCGGTGCTGGTGCCGACGACGTTGCTGGTGCAGCAGCACTACAACACGTTCGCCGAACGGATGAACCAGTTCCCGGTGACCATCCGGCAGCTGTCCCGCTTCCAGACCGCCAAGGAGAGCGAACGGACGTTGGAGATGGTCGCCGACGGCACCGTCGACATCGTCATCGGCACCCACCGGCTGCTCCAGACGGCCACCCGGTTCAAGCAACTCGGCATGGTGGTCATCGACGAGGAGCAGCGCTTCGGCGTCGAGCACAAGGAGCACCTCAAGACGCTGCGCGCCTCGGTCGACGTGCTGAGCATGTCGGCCACCCCGATCCCGCGGACGCTGGAGATGGCGATCACCGGCATCCGCGAGATGTCGACCATCGCCACCCCGCCGGAGGAGCGGCACCCGGTGCTGACCTTCGTCGGGTCGTACGACGACCGGCAGGTGGCCGCGTCCATCCACCGTGAGTTGCTCCGCGACGGGCAGGTCTTCTACCTGCACAACCGGGTGGAGTCGATCGACCGGACGGCGCGGAGGCTGCGCGAGCTGGTGCCCGAGGCGCGGGTGGCGGTGGCCCACGGGCAGATGGGCGAGGAGGCCCTGGAGAAGGTGATGGTCGGCTTCTGGGAGAAGGAGTTCGACGTCCTGGTCTGCACCACCATCGTGGAGTCCGGCATCGACATCCCGAACGCCAACACCCTCATCGTGGAGCGGGCCGACCTGCTCGGCCTGGCCCAGCTGCACCAGATCCGGGGCCGGGTCGGTCGGGGCCGGGAGCGGGCGTACGCGTACTTCCTCTATCCGCCGGAGAAGCCGCTCACCGAGCACGCGCACGAGCGGTTGGCCACCATCGCCCAGCACACCGAGCTGGGCGCGGGCATGTACGTGGCGATGAAGGACCTGGAGATCCGGGGTGCGGGCAACCTGCTCGGCGGCGAGCAGTCCGGACACATCGAGGGCGTCGGGTTCGACCTGTACGTCCGGATGGTCGGCGAGGCGGTGTCGGCGTTCAAGGGGGAGAGCACCGAGTCCGACGAGCTGGCGACCGACGTCCGCATCGATCTTCCGGTCGACGCGCACCTGCCGCTGGACTACGTGGGGGTGGAGCGGCTGCGGCTGGAGATGTACCGCAAGCTCGCCGAGGCGCGTGACGACGAGCGGCTGCGCGAGGTGGTCGCCGAGATGACCGACCGGTACGGCGAGCCGCCCGCCCCGGTGCAGAACCTGGTCGCGGTGGCCCGGTTCCGGTTGCTGGCCCGCCGCTACGGCCTCTCCGACGTGAGCGTGCAGGGCAAGCACCTGCGGTTCGGGCCGCTGCCGTTGCCCGATTCCAAGCAGTTGCGGCTCAAGCGCTACCACCCGGACTCGGTCTACAAGCCGGCCACCGACCAGGTCAGCGTGCCCCGGCCGAGCACCCGCCGGGTCGGTGGCGAGCCGTTGCGTGACCAGGCGCTGTTGGAGTGGTGCGCCCAGCTCCTCTCCGACGTCCTCGGCGAGCCGGCCCCGCTGGCCGGGGCGCGGGCATGAGCGGCCGGTCGGGTCCGGTGACCCGGGGTGGCCGGGGCCGGGGGCGCGAAAGCTGCGGGCGGGGGCCGCAGCGCGTGGTGGGCGGCGTCACCGTAGCCGGGCAGGCATGAGAGAGTGACCGTCATGCGTGCACGCCGTCTCATCGCCGCCGCCAGCGTCGCGGCACTGGGTGTCCTCTCCCTCACCGCCTGCGGCAAGGCATCTCCGGATGTGGCCGCATACATCGGCGACAGTCGCTACTCGGTCGCCCGGGTGGACGCGATCTACACCGACGCGCAGACGAGGTACGCCGAGGCGGTGCGGCAGGGCGCGGCCCAGTCCGGCCAGACCCCGGCCCCGGAGCAGCTGCGGGCCGGGGTGACCCGGCAGGACGTGGTGAACCTGCTGGTCAGCATCGACCTGGGCAAGCGGGTCGCGGCCGAGAAGGGCCTCCAGGTCCCCGACCAGATCACCCCGGACCAGCTGGCCCAGCAGTTGCAGATGCCGCCGCAGGCGGAGTTCGCGAAGCTCTGGGGTGAGTGGGCGGACCTGTTCTCCGTGCTCAGCCAGCAGTTGCCGCCGGCCGACCTGAGCGACGAGTCGGTGATGGCGGTCTACCACGCGATCGAGAAGACCGGCGGCATCGACAAGGGGCTGCCGGTGGCGCAGGTGCGGCAGCTCTTCGGCGACGGCGGTTTCGTCCGCAGCGCCGCCGCGTTGAGCAACGCGCTGGGGGAGCAGGCCGACAAGCTTGACGTCGAGGTCAACCCCCGGTACCGGCCGCTCGGCGTCCCGGCCTGGGTCAACAAGGGTCAGGAGCTGGTCTTCTACGCGCTGCCGTACATCGACGCGAGCGGCCCGGTGACCGACGTGTCGACCCCCGAGCCGGTCGGCAGCCCGACCCCGGCGCAGGGGCCGGTGGCCTCCTGAGCACGTCCCACCGGATCGTCCTGCTGGTCACCTCGCCCCGGTTGCCGGCCGGTCTGCTGACCGCCGCCGCCTGGGACGTGCTGCGCTCCGCGCCGGTGCTGACCGGTGCACAGAGCGCCCAGGTCGCGGCGGTACGCGCGGCGGGCGTCGAGGTCACCGTCGTCTCCGGCGGAGCCACCGACGCGTTGCTCGACGCGGCGGCGGCGGGCGGTACGGCGGTCTGGCTGGCCGGCCCGGCCGGCGACGAGTCCCTGGCCCGGGAGTTGGGTCTGCGGTTGGCCCGGCAACCGGGGCTGGCCGAGCTGGAGCTGATGTACGGCTCGTGGGACCCGCCGGGGGCCCGGCTGCTCGATGCGGTCGAGGTGATGGACCGGCTCGCCTCCCCGGGTGGTGACCCGTGGAAGCGGGCGCAGACCCACCGTAGCCTCGCCGGTTTCCTGATCGAGGAGTGCTACGAGGCGTACGACGCGATCAGCGACGGTGACACCGACGCGCTCCGTGAGGAGTTGGGCGACGTGCTGCTCCAGGTGCTGCTGCACGCGCGCCTGGCGGAGGACCTGCCCGAGGGTGAGCGGTGGAACGTCGACGACGTGGCCGGCACCCTGGTCGACAAGATGGTCCGCCGGAACCCGCACGTCTTCGCCGGTGCCGAGGCGGGTTCGCTGGCCGAGATCGAGGCGAACTGGGAACGGATCAAGCGGGCCGAGAAGGCCCGTGCGTCGGTGCTCGACGGCATCGCGTTGAGCCAGCCGGCGCTGGCCCTGGCGGCCAAGGTGCTGGACCGGGCCGGTCGGGCCGGCCTGACCGCCCCGCTGCCGTCCCCCGACGCCCAGCCCGACCCGGAGTCCCACCTGGGTGCCACTCTGCTGACCCTGGTCGCCGAGGCCCGCCACGCCGGCCTGGACCCCGAAGCGGCTCTCCGCCGCACCACCCTGGCTCACACCCGAACCCTCCGCACCACCGAACCCCCCACCTCGTCGAGTTGATCAAGAGGTTTGCGTCAGCCCTGCGCGATCCGGTGACGCGAACCTCTTGATCACGAGAGCGGGGCGGGTGTGCGGTGCCGCGAACCTCTTGATCGACGAGGCCGGGGCGGGCGGTGGGGAGTGGGTAGGGTCGGGGGATGGGTTCATTCGTGCCGTTGGCGGAGCGGATCGTCGAGGCCGTGCTGGAGAGCCGGCCGGGGGTCGCCACGTCGAGCGGGGACCACCGCTACGACGACCGGTTGCCCGATCTCTCCGCCGGGGCGGTCGCGGCCGACCAGGCGATGCTGAGGGAGGCCGCCGACGCGCTCGCCGAGGTCGACACGGACTCGCTCGACGTCGAGGAACAGGTCGACCACGCGCTGCTCAGTGCCCTGGTCGACCGGGAACTGTTCGAGTTGAGCGAGATCCGGGCCTTCGAGTGGGACCCGCTGGTGCACAACCCCGGTCCGCTGCTGCACGCCCTGCTCGCCCGCCCGTACGCCCCGGTGGAGGAGCGGCTGGCCCACCTGGCCGGGCGGCTGACGGCCGTACCCGACGCGTTGGCGACCGCGCGGACGACGTTGCGGGACATGCCCCGGGTGCACGCCGAGACGGCGGTCGGGCAGTTCGTCGGCACCGCCGCGCTGATCCGCGACGAGGTGCCGCTGCTGCTCGCCCAGGCACCCACGCTGGCCGGCACGGTCGGGCCGGCCGCGACGGCGGCGATCGCCGCGCTCGACGAGTTCGTCGGCTGGCTGCGCGCCGGGCTGGCCGCCGAAACCGGGCCGGGCCGTGACCCCCGGCTGGGCCGCCGCCGCTGGGAGGCCCGCCTCTGGCACACCCTCGACACCGAGCTGGGCGCCGCCGAGGTGCAGCGCCGCGCCTGGGCCAACCTGGACCGGGTCACCGCCGAGATCCGCGCGGCGGCCGTCGAGCT
The DNA here is from genome assembly GCF_040649765.1 of Micromonospora sp. NPDC048894. NCBI lineage: Bacteria > Bacillati > Actinomycetota > Actinomycetes > Micromonosporales > Micromonosporaceae > Micromonospora > Micromonospora sp. NPDC048894. The sequence continues at coordinate 226,576 of NZ_JBEZFY010000008.1, forward strand.
GGTCGGTGGCCCGGCCGACGACGAGACGGTACGCCGGGCGCTGGACCTGCTGGCCGCCGAGCACCCCGACGACCACTCCATCGTGGACCTCGCCTCGGTCACCCTCGACGAGGCCGTCGACTTCGTCCGGGCCCACGACCTGGTCGGCCTGGTCGACGACCCGTGCGTGATCCAGGAGATGCCGGAGTTCGCCCGGGGTGTCGCGGTGGCCTACTGCGACTCGCCCGGCCCGCTCGAGCCGGCCGACCTGCCCACCTTCTACTGCATCGCGCCCACCCCGGCGGACTGGCCCGCGCACCGGGTCGACTCGTTCTACCGCGAGTACAACGACCACATGATCCGCAACCTGACCGTGCACGAGGCGATGCCGGGGCACTTCCTCCAGCTCGCCCACGCCCGCCGGTACGCCGGCCCCACCCGGGTCCGGGCGCTGACCGAGTCGGGGGTGTTCATCGAGGGCTGGGCGGTCTACACCGAGGAGCTGATGGCCGGCCTCGGCTTCGGCGGCCTGCCGGTCCGCCTCCAGCAGCTCAAGATGCAGCTGCGGATGACCATCAACGCGCTGCTCGACCAGTTGGTCCACTGCGACCAGATGACCGAGGCGGACGCGTTGGCGCTGATGACCGAACGCGGCTTCCAGGAGGAGGGCGAGGCGGCCGGCAAGTGGCGGCGGGCGCTGCTCACCTCGACGCAGCTCTCCACCTACTTCGTCGGCTACAGCGAACTGGCCGACGTCGCCGCCGCCCGGCCGGCCGGGGTGTCGGTGCGGGACTGGCACGACGCGATGCTCGCCCACGACTGCCCGCCCCCACGCCACCTGCGCACCCTGCTCGGCATCTGACCGCCACGCCACCCCGGCCGGGTGCCCGCCGTCCGGGCCGCGCGGGTGCCGGCTCAGCCGCGGGCGGCGACGGCGTCGATCAGCCAGCGGGAGATCGAGTACGCGGGCGGCAGCTCCGCCGGCAACGCGTCCACCGGGAACCAACGGGCCCGCACCAGCTCCCGCCCGTCCACCACCGGTTCGGCTCCGGCATCGGCGACGGTGGCGGTGAACCCGGCGAGCAGCACCCCCGGCCCGGAGATCGCCCAGGGTTGGCTGCCGAAGTAGTCGATCGTGTCGAGGTCGAGCGAGACCTCCTCGGCGACCTCCCGCCGGACCGCCGTCTCCAGCGACTCGCCGGCCTCCACGAATCCGGCGACCAGCGCCCACAGCTCGGTCGGCCCGGACGCATGCCGGACCAGCAGCAGCTCGGTGGGGCCACCGGCCGGGCCGGGGCGGGTGATCGCGGTGAGCACCGCCGGGGAGAGCCGCAGCGGCACGTACAGGCCGCAGTCGGGGCAGCGGCGGGCCGTCTCGCCCGGCACGTCGGCCAGCGCCGCCCGGCAGACCCCGCACCAGCGGTGGGTACGCCGCCAGGTGACCACGGCCACCGCCCGTCCGGCGAGCGTGGCGACCGGCTCGGGCAGCTCGGCGGCGAGCGCCCGCCAACTGCGCCACCGCCCGACCGGCCGTCGACCCCCGGCCCTGCTCCCCACGGTCTCCCCGCTCCCCGGCTCCCCGCCCCCGGTCGGGTTGTCCCGGGTGGCTGGCCGGCCCGGGTCGGCCGTCTCCAGCGCCCAGGCCGGCACGCCGTCGAGCGTGCCCAGCGGCACCCATCCGGTCCCGGCCGGCAGCTCGCCGACCCGGGGCAGGCCACCGTCGGGGGTGGTGAACAGCCGGGTGCCGGCCACCAGCAGACCCAGATCGCCCGACGCGGGCGCGGGCCCGGCAGCGTGGCCGGCCGCGTCGTCAGCCGGAGGCGTGGGGCCGGCGGGGCGGTCGGTGGCGGTCGTGGAGGCCGCCGGGTGGTCGGCCGGGGGCGTGGGGTGTCCGGGCGGTGGGACGGTCACGACGACGCCGGCCGGCGGTCCGTCACCCCGGCACCGGCCGGCAGGTCGAACGCCGTCGGCGTCACCGAGTCGGTGAAGCGTTCCAGGGCCAGCTCGACCGGCTGGCCGTCGAGCAGACCGGTGAAGCTGCCGAGCACCCCCTCGGTGGTGACGCAGGCGTCGAAGTCCCCGACGGAACGCCGGACGGCGACGCAGGTGGCGTGGTGGCCGACGAGCGTGGTGTCGCTCTGCTTGACCTGGGCCTGCGGGTCCAGGGCGGCCTCGGTGAGCAACCGGATGACGGCGGGCGGGGTGACCAGCCCGGCCTTGCGGGCCTCGGCGAACAGCGGCACGGCGGCCTTGCCGGACATCAGCACCGGCGGCTCCACCGTGCAGGCGGTCCGCCCGGCGGTGGTCGCGCACCGGGTGATGGCCTGCTCGGAGACGGTGATCTTGCCGGCGGCCCAGGTGTACGCCGAGCGGGCCGGCTCCTTCTCCTGGGCGATGGTGGTGGTCCGGCCGCCGGGGAGCCGGTATTCGGCGGTCCAGGTCTGGACCAGGGACTCGTCCAGCCGGGTGGCGAGATCGTTGATCAGATCGGACCGGCCGAGGGTGCGTCCGGTGTCGTCGAGGGTCTGACAGCCGGTGACGGTGAGCGACGCGATGACCGACACGGCGAGCACGCGGAGGGTGGTCGAGACGGCGGGCATGGCGACCAGCGTGGTCGATCGTGTCCACCCGGCGCAAACCGGTTGCCGGTTGAGGGGTGAGAATCCGGGAATGTCCGTTAGGGCGGGCTGATTAGGGGTGGGCTACGTGTGCCCGGACGCCGTGCAGCCGAGCGTCGCCCGATACGCTGCGTTCAACACAACTGCCCCAGCCGCACCGTCGCGGCCCATACCGGATTCGCACAACGAACGAGGAGCGACTCAGTGGCAACCATCGAGGGAATCGTCGCCCGGGAGATTCTCGACTCACGGGGCAACCCGACGGTCGAGGTCGAGGTAGGGCTGGACGACGGCACGATCGCTCGCGCCGCCGTACCCTCCGGCGCCTCCACCGGCGCCTTCGAAGCGGTCGAGCTGCGCGACGGTGACAAGGACCGCTACCTGGGCAAGGGCGTCGAGAACGCGGTCGCCAACATCGAGGACAAGATCGTCGACCAGCTGATCGGCTACGAGGCCAGCGAGCAGCGGCTGATCGACCAGAAGATGCTCGACCTCGACGGCTCCGACAACAAGGGCACGCTGGGCGCGAACGCCATCCTCGGGGTCTCCCTGGCGGTGGCCAAGGCGGCTGCCGGCAGCGCCGAGCTGAGCCTGTTCCGTTACCTGGGTGGCCCGAACGCCCACCTGCTGCCGGTGCCGATGATGAACATCCTCAACGGTGGCGCGCACGCCGACTCCAACGTCGACGTCCAGGAGTTCATGATCGCGCCGATCGGGGCCCCCAGCTTCCGGGAGGCGCTGCGCTCCGGTGCCGAGGTCTACCACGCGCTGAAGTCGGTGCTCAAGAAGAAGGACCTCTCCACCGGTCTGGGTGACGAGGGTGGCTTCGCCCCCAACCTGCCCAGCAACGCCGCCGCGCTCGACCTGATCGCCGAGGCGGTCGAGAAGGCCGGTTACCGGCTGGGCACCGACATCGTCTTCGCCCTCGACGTGGCCGCGACCGAGTTCTTCGACAACGGCACCTACACCTTCGAGAGCGCCGCCAAGAGCGCCGAGGAGATGAGCAACTACTACACCAAGCTCATCGGCGACTACCCGATCGTCTCCATCGAGGACCCGCTGGCCGAGGACGACTGGACCGGTTGGGCCACCCTGACCGCCGCCGTCGGCGACCGGATCCAGATCGTCGGCGACGACCTGTTCGTCACCAACCCGCAGCGCATCGCCCGGGGCATCGCCGAGAAGTCCGCCAACGCGGTGCTCGTCAAGGTCAACCAGATCGGTTCGCTGACCGAGACCCTGGACGCGGTGGACCTGGCCCACCGGGCCGGTTTCAAGTGCATGATGAGCCACCGCTCCGGCGAGACCGAAGACACCACCATCGCCGACCTGGCCGTCGCCACCGGCTGCGGTCAGATCAAGACCGGTGCCCCGGCCCGGTCCGACCGGGTCGCCAAGTACAACCAGCTCCTGCGGATCGAGGAGGAGCTGGCCGACGCGGCGCGGTACGCCGGCGCCGGCGCGTTCCCGCGTTACCGTTCGGCCTGACCCAGGCGAACCTCGGGGGAGGGGTGTGACGATGCAGCAGCGCCGCACACCGGGTGGCCAACGCCCGGCCCGCCGGCCGACCGGTCGGCCGGGCGGGGCCCGGGGCGCCCGGACGCCGCTGCGCGACGGCGGGGTCCGCGCCGAGCCGCGGGCTGCCGCGGCCCGGTCGCGGACCGCCGACGGGGTACGGTCGGCGAACCGTCCGGCGGCGGCCCGCCGGACGGCGGCCGGCGGCACCATCCGGCGACTCACCGCGCCCCACCCCCGACGGTTCACCGGCCGGGCCACCGTGCTGTTCGCGGTGCTGCTCGCGCTCGCCCTGGCGTACACCTATCCGGTCCGGGTCTATCTCGACCAGCAGGTCGACATCGAGCGGATGGAGGCCAGCCAGGCCGCCCAGCGTACGGAGATCGCCGAGCTGTCGGCCCAGGCGGCGAAGTGGCAGGACCCCGAATACATCAAGATCAAAGCGCGGGAACGGTTCTTCATGGTGGCCCCCGGTGAGACGCCGGTGATCGTGCTCAACGACGCGGACGGCGCGGCCCGGGACGCCAACGGCGGCCGGCCGCCGACCCCACCCAAGACCCCCGACCCCTGGTACGACACCCTGTGGTCGAGCGTCCAGGCGGCGAACGGCGACGCCCCGGACCAGTGAGCAGCACCCGCGTACCGAACGAGAGATGGGCACCGTGACTGTCGTACCACCGCAGGAGCCGGCGGCGGACTCCGTACCCCCGCCGGAGCACCAGCCGGCCACCGAGGCCGACCTGGCCGCGGTGGCCGCGCAGCTCGGACGCCCGCCCCGGGGCACCCGGGCGGTGGCCCACCGCTGCCCGTGCGGCCTGCCCGACGTGGTGGAGACCACCCCCCGGCTCGCCGACGGCACCCCCTTCCCGACGCTGTTCTACCTGACCTGCCCCCGGGCGACGGCGGCGTGCAGCCGGCTGGAGTCGGCCGGGTTGATGAAGGAGATGGCCGAGCGGCTCGCCGAGGACCCGGAGCTGGCCGACCGGTACCGGGCCGCGCACGAGGACTACCTGGCCCGCCGGGCCGTGATCGGCGAGGTGCCGGAGATCGCCGGCATCTCCGCCGGTGGGATGCCCGGCCGGGTGAAGTGCCTGCACGTGCACCTGGGCCACGCGCTCGGTGCCGGCCCCGGCGTCAACCCGTTCGGCGACGAGACGCTCGCCTTGGTGGAGAAGTGGTGGACGGCCGGGCCGTGCGTGGACCTGCCGGCGGCGCAGTGACCGACGAGATCGTGGTACGCCGGGCCCGCACCGGCGACGTACGCGGCATCCGCCGGCTGGTCGACACCTACACCGACGACCGGCGGCTGCTCAGCAAGGCCACCGTCACCCTCTACGAGGACGTGCAGGAGTTCCGGGTCGCGGTCACCGGCGACGGGCGGGTCGTCGGCTGTGGCGCGCTGCACGTGATGTGGGAGGACCTCGCCGAGATCCGTACCGTGGCCGTCGACCCGGCCTGCCGGGGACGGCGGCTCGGCCACCGGATCGTCACCGAGCTGATCGACGCCGCCCGGGAGTTGGGCATCGCCCGGATCTTCGTGCTCACCTTCGAGACGGCGTTCTTCGGCGCGTTCGGGTTCACCGAGATCGACGGCGCCCCGGTGCCGCAGCCCGTCTACGAGCAGCTGCTGCGCTCCTACGACGAGGGCGTCGCCGAGTTCCTCAACCTGGAACGCGTCAAGCCGAACACCCTGGGCAACACCCGGATGCTGCTGCGCCTCTAGCCCCGGACGGCTGGGTCCGCGCCCGGTGCTGCTGCGCCTCTAGCCCCGGACGGGTCCGCGCCCGCTTGCGGCGGCCCGAAGGTGCGGCCCCGGCCGGTCTTGACCCGGCCCGCCACCCTGGGTCGGTGACGATCGTGCGCCGGTTGGGCGCGGTGCTCGCCGCCCTGGTGACCCTGTTCGCCCTGGTCGGCATCGCCCGGCTGATCGCCCCGGCGACCGGTGGCGTCGACCGCCAGCCGCCCGGGGTGGACCGGCAACTCGACTACCTGCGGGCCGAACTGGACGACGGTGCCGGCGAGGACGCCCAGGCGATGTTCCCGGAGGGCTGGTTCTTCGCCCACGCGCTGTACGGGCTGGCCCGGGTGGAGACCGGCCTGCGGCAACCGCCGCAGGGACGTGACGAGGCGCTGCGGGAGGCCCGGTGGGCGCTGGCCCGGCTGGAGTCACCGGCCGGCACGGCCCCGTTCAGCCGCGACCTGACCCCGGCGTACGGCGTCTTCCACGCCGGCTGGACGAACTGGCTGCGCGGCGGGGTGCTCGCCCTGCAACCGGAGTCGGAGCGGGACCCGGCCGAGGTGCGCCGGTTCGCCGAGGCGTCGGCGACCCTGGCCGCCGCGTTCGACGCCTCTCCCACGCCGTACCTCGCCGCCTATCCGGGGCAGGCGTGGCCGGTCGACTCGATGGTGGCGGTGGCCTCGCTGCGGCTGCACGACGCTCTGCTACCGCCGCGTTTCGCGCCGACCACCGGCCGCTGGCTGGACGGGGTACGCCAGCGCCTCGACCCGCGTACCGGTCTGCTGCCACACCGGGTCGACCCGGGCACCGGAGCACCGGCCGAGGTGGCCCGGGGCACCTCGCAGAGCGTCATCCAGCGGTTCCTGCCGGAGATCGACCCGACCTTCGCCCGCGAGCAGTACCTGCGCTTCCGCACCGACTTCGTGGTGTCGCCACTGAGGCTCGGCCCGGCGGTGCGGGAGTACCCGCGCGGCCTGGACGGACCGGGGGACGTCGACTCGGGACCGCTGCCGCTCGGGGTGAGCTTCTCCGCCACCGTGGTGACCCTCGGTGCGGCCCAGGTGCAGGGCGACGACGCGTTGGCCGGGGCGTTGGCCAACTACGGCGAACTGGTCGGCTTTCCGCTGGACACCCCGCACACCCGCCGGTACGCCTTCGGGCTGCTCCCGATCGGTGACGCCTTCCTGGCGTGGTCGAAGACCGCCCGCCCGTGGGTCTCCGCGCCCACCGACCCGCCACCGGCGACGGTGGACCCGTGGTGGCGCGCGCCGCTGGTGGCGCTGCTGGTGCTGCTCGCCGTGCTGCCCTGGGTGCCGTGGCTGCTGTGGCGTCGGCGCCGGCGACGGTGACCGCCGCCGGCCCGGCAGGCGCTGCCGGGTGCGGTTGGCGCTGCCGGGCACCCTGTCGGTGCTGCCGTGCGTCGGGGCGGTGCGGTCGGGCGTCGGGTCGGCGCTGCCGTGCGCGGGCGACTGCTGCCGTAGGGTTGCTGCCGTGACGACGCGTGTGGCCGCCATCGACTGCGGGACCAACTCCATCCGCCTGCTGGTCGCCGACCTGCCCGACCCGTCGGCCGGGCCGCAGGCCCCACTGGTCGACCTGGCCCGCCGGATGGAGATCGTCCGGCTCGGTCAGGGCGTCGACCGGACCGGCCGGCTGGCCCCGGAGGCGATCGAGCGGACCCGGGTGGCGCTCGCCGGGTACGCCGCCGAGATCGACAAGCTGGGCGTCGACCGGGTGCGGATGTGCGCCACCTCGGCGTCCCGGGATGCGAGCAACGCGGCCGACTTCCGGGCCATGGTGGAGCAGACCCTGGGCGTCGCGCCCGAGGTGGTCACCGGCGACGAGGAGGCCCGGCTGTCGTTCACCGGCGCGGTCCGGGGGCTGCCCGCCGACGCGGAGCCGCCGTACCTGGTGGTGGACATCGGCGGCGGTTCGACCGAGTTCGTGGTGGGCACCCGCGACTCCGGGGTGCAGGCGGCGATCTCGGTGGACATCGGCTGCGTCCGGATGACCGAACGGCACCTGCACGGCGACCCGCCGACCGTCGCCGAGGTCGCCGCCGCGCAGGCCGACATCGCCGCCGCCGTCGACCGGGCGCTCGCCGCCGTCCCCGGCCGGGAGGCAGCCACACTGGTCGGGCTCGCCGGTTCGGTCACCACCGTCGTCGCCATCGCCCAGGACCTCCAGGAGTACGACCCCGAGCGCATCCACCACGCGCGGGTGCCGTACGAGCGGGTGGCCGGGGTGACCGCCGACCTGCTGGGCCGGACCGCCGCGCAGCGGTTGGCGATCCCGGTGATGCACCCGGGCCGGGCGGACGTGATCGGTGCGGGTGCCCTGGTGCTCAAGGTGATCATGGAGCGGGCCGGGATGTCCTCGGTGGTCGCCTCCGAACACGACATCCTCGACGGCATCGCCTGGAGCCAGCACCCCACCCCCAGCTGACCCCCACGCTCCCCCTCCCCCTCCCCCTCCCCCTCCCCCCTCCCTCCCCTCCGCTCGACATCGAGCCCGGTGATCAAGAGCTTTGCGTCAAATTTCCCGGCGAGAACGACCCAAACTTCTTGATCACCGGGCCGAGGGTGTGGTGATCAAGAGGTTTGCGTCGGAAATCCGGGTGGGGATGACGCGAATCTCTTGATCACCGGGCCGGGGTCGGGGGTCGGGGGCGAGGGCCGGGGTCGGGGGCGAGGGCCGGGGGCCGGGGGCCGGGGGTGAGGGTCGGGGCGGGGGATGGGCCGGGGCTGGGGTGAGCCGAGGGTGAGGGCTGGGGCGGGGTGGGGGTGGGGTGGGTGGGGGTGGGAGATGAGGACGGGGGTGGGGTATGGCGTTGTTGACGGTAGTGCGCAGTGCGCAGTAGTGTGTGATGCGTGGACACCACACAACTACTCAAGGGTGTGCTCGACCTGGCCGTGTTGGCCGTGTTGCGGGATTCCGACGGGTACGGCTACGACATCCTGCGCCGGCTGCGCGAGGCCGGGCTGGATGAGGTCGGCGACGCGTCGGTCTACGGGACCCTGCGCCGACTCTTCGCTGCCGGCCTGCTCACCACCTACGTCGTGCCGAGCGAGGCCGGCCCGCACCGCAAGTACTACGCGCTCAACGCCGCCGGCCGTGACCAGCTCACCCGCTCCGGCAAGACCTGGCGCGCGTTCGCGACGACGATGGACCAGCTGCTCGACGATCGGGGGATGGCGGCATGACCGTCACTGGGCAGGAGATAACGGACTACGTCGAGCGGGTGCGGACCGCCCTGGCCGACCTGCCACCGCAGGTACGCGAGGAGCTGACCGAGGACCTTCCGGAACACCTCGCCGAGGTGGCCGCCGAGGCCGACGGTTCCCTGGTCGACCGGCTGGGCACCCCCGAGGCGTACGCGGCGGAGTTGCGCGCCGCCGCCGGGGCGGGTGACCCGGCGGCCGGCCGGCGGGCGCTGGAACGGCGGATCGCCACCATGCTGGGGCGTGCCCGGGCCCGGGTGGATCGGGTCGACGCCCGGCTCGGCCCACTGTTCGGTCACGACACGGCGGGGGAGTTCCTGCGGCTGCTGCGCCCGGCGTGGTGGGTGGCCCGCGCCTACCTGGTCGCGATGATGCTCACCGCGCTCAGCACCGACGGGCCGCTCGGCCTGCTGCCCCGGCTCGACGGCCACGCGTTCGTCGGCCTGCTGGTCTTCGCCGGCCTGGTGTGCGGCTCCGTCTGGTTGGGTCGGCGCACCCCCGAGCTGCGGTCCTGGCGGCGCTGGGCGTTGCACGCCAGTTCGGCGGTGCTGGCGTTGTTCGCGATCGCCGCGGTGGCGAACGTGGACGACCAGGCCCGCTCCGGCTACGGCTACGGCTACGAGACGACCTCCGTGCAGAACCCGTACGACCAGGTGCAGGACGTCTACGTCTACGACAGCGAAGGGCGGTTGGTGGAGAACGCCCGGCTCTTCGACCAGAACGGCACCCCGATCCGGTTGGGCTGGCCGGCCTGCGACGATCCGGCCCTGCCCGACGTCAACCCGGTGCAGCGCGGCTACCCGTACTGCCCGCAGCAGGCGCCGTTCCGGCCGCGTCCGCCGGCCGTCGCCCCGCTCCCGCCCGGGTCCGGCGTGAGCCCCGGCGGGTCGCCGACGGCCACCGCGCCGGGTGTTGCGCCGACAGCCACCGCGCCGGGAAACCCCGTACCCACGGGATCGGTGCCGGTCGCGTCGCCCTCGGTGTCCGGGCCGGCGGGGGTGCCCCTGCCCACCGCCACCGGCTGACCTGCCGTTGCTGGGAAATGGCTGAACGGACGAGGGGAACGGGGCAGCACGCGCTGATCTTCGTCGCTACGTTGTCGTCTGCTCATTCGCCCCTCGGAAGGAAATTCAGTGTCAGAGCAGGTCGCATCGTCCCCCGCGCCGCAGGCGGAGCAGGTGGCCCAGCCCGAACCGGTCACCCCGGCCACCGCCGCGCAGCCGACGGAACCGAAGGGTGGCGGGGCGAAGAAGGTGCTCGGCATCGTCGGCGCGATCGTCGCCTTCCTGGTGATCGCGGCGCTGAAGTTCGGCGTCGCCAATGCCATCGGCAACTTCCTCAACCCCGACGAGACGGCCGAGGCGAAGGCCGGTGACTGCATCGCCGAGCTGCCGGAGGTGACCGGCACGCAGGAGAAGTCGGTCAGCGACGCCAAGGTGGTCAAGTGCACCTCGACCGACGCCGTCTACAACGTGGTCGGCCGGGTCGAGGAGCAGACCGAGGCGCAGGCCAAGACCGGTAAGGCGTGCGAGCAGTACATCAAGGAGGGTGAGGACGGCTACGTCTTCTACAACATCGCCCCGGGCGGCAAGGGCTACCTGCTCTGCCTCACCAAGAAGGCGTGACCGACAGGGCCTGACCGGTCCGTACGACGATCAGCCGACGGCGGCGCGGGATTCCCGCGCCGCCGTCGGCGTGTTGCACGCCACCGTTCGATGAACGCGAGGTATATGCCACTGTTCTGGCATCTTCCCGGCACGCGTACGGCGTGGCAGGCTACCGACACGTAGGAACGCCCTGCGACCAGCCGACGATGACTGACCGACAGGAGGACGGGCCGATGGGCGAGATGGTGAGTTACCGCCGGAACGCAGGGACCGGCGAGGGGTATCTCGCGGTACCGGCCAGTGCGACGGCCAGCCCGGCGGTCATCGTCATCCAGGACTGGTGGGGTCTCGTGCCGCACATCCGCTCGGTGGTGGACCGGTTCGCCGAGGCCGGCTTCGTGGCGTTGGCCCCCGACTTCCGGCACGGCCAGCCGGCCAGCAAGCCCAGTGAGCCCCGGCAGATGCTCAACAGCACCCAGATGGACGAGGCGGCGGCCGACATCGCCGGGGCGGCGGAATACCTCGCCGGTCGGGCCGAGGTGACCGGCAAGGTGGGGTGCGCCGGGTTCTGCGCCGGTGCCAGCCTGGCGCTGTGGGCGGCCACCCGCGCCGAGCGGATCGTCGCCACCGCCGCCTTCTACCCCCGGCTGCCGTGGGACGGGATGCCCACCGAGTGGACCGACTACGCGGGTAAGGCGGCGGTCGTGCACTGCTCAGAGGCCGACGGACTGTCCGCCGCCGACGGCGTGCAGACGGTACGCCGGGCCGTGGAGAACGCCGGCGGCACCTGCCAGACCTACGACTACCCGGGCACCGCGCACGCGTTCTTCAACGAGGACCGGCCGGAGAACTTCGACCAGCGGGCCGCCGCCACCGCCTGGGCCCGCACCCTCGAACTCTTCCGGGCCAAGCTTGGCTGAGCGCCGGTCAGCCGACGGGCGCAGGCGTTGACGGTGCCCAGGCCGACCGTGTCCCGTACCCCCGCCGAGGTGGTCGCCCGCGCCGCGCGGGCGACCGACCTGGCCGACCTCGACGCGGCGGTCAGCGACTGTTTCGCCTGCCCGCGCCTGGTCGACTGGCGGGAGGAGGTCGCCCGGACGAAACGGGCCGCGTTCCGCGACCAGGACTACTGGGGTCGCCCGGTGCCCGGCTTCGGCGCCCCCGACAACCGCACCGGGCGCGGCGGCGCGGGCCCGTCCGCCACCCCACCCGGCCCGGTGTCCGAACCCCGGATCGGGATCCTCGGCCTGGCCCCGGCGGCCCACGGCGGCAACCGGACCGGGCGGGTCTTCACCGGCGACCGCTCCGGCGACGTGCTCTTCGCCGCCCTGCACCGCGCGGGGCTGGCCAACCAGCCCACCAGCGTCGCCGCCGACGACGGCCTCGCCCTCACCGGCGTGCGGATCTTCGCCGCCGTGCGCTGCGCCCCGCCGGACAACAAGCCCACCCCGGCCGAGCGGGACACCTGCGCCCCCTGGGTGCACCGGGAGGTGGCCCTGATCCGACCCACCATGCGGGTGGTCGTCGCCCTGGGCGCGTTCGCCTGGGCGGCGTGGTGGCCGGTGCTACGCCAGGTGTACGGCGTCCGACCGCCCAGCCCGCGACCGGTCTTCGGCCATGGGGCACACTGGTCCGGGTCGGCCGCTCCCGATCTGCTCGGTTGCTACCACGTCAGCCAGCAGAACACCTTCACCGAGCGGTTGACCACACAGATGCTGGACGACGTGTTCGCCCGGGCGAAACAGCTCGCGGGGGTGGACTGAGCAGCGTGGGGCGGTGGCGATGGACCTCGGCGTACTGCGCAGGTGGTGGCCCGTCGCCCTGGTGACGCTGCTGCTGCTCGCCGCCGCGCTCTCCGCCGGGCACTCCTCGATCGGCGCGAGCCGTATCCCGCCGGCCGCCGACAACATCCCGTACGTGCCGGATTACCCGTCCGCCGAGCCGGCCGCGTCGATCCCGATCGAGCCCCGTGCCGACGCCGCGCAGACCCGGGCGAGTGTTCCGCAGTGGATCGCCACGGCGGCGCTCGGCCTGCTCGGGCTGGCGATCCTGGCCGCCGTGGGCTACCTGGCCTGGACGCTGCTGCGCGGCGCGCTGCGCCGGACCACCCGGGCGGTGCCCGCCGCGCGGGCCCGGCGTACCGCCGAGGGGACCGCCCGGGAGGTGGTGGCCGCGCTCGACGCCGGCCTGGAGGAGCTGGACGACGCCGACACCGACCCGCGTACCGCCGTCATCGCCTGCTGGGTGCGGCTGGAGGAGGCCGCCACCGAGGCCGGCGTGCCGAGGCTTACCGGGGACACCCCGACCGACCTGGTCACCCGGTTGTTGCGGGGAGACCCGGCCGCCGGGGTGCCCGCCATCGCCAGCGCCGACGTGCTGGACGGCTTCGCCCACGTCTACCGCGAGGCCCGCTACGCCACCCGCAGCGTCGACGCCCGGATGCGGGACCAGGCCCGGGGGGCGCTGCGCCGGCTGCGTGGCGAACTCACCGCCCTGGCCGACCCGCAGGTGCCGGCGTGACCGCCCGCCAGCACACCGCACCCGGTGGGGTGCCGGCGTGACCGCCCGCCACCCGTCCGGCGGGGTGTCGGGGTGAGCGAGTCGACCGGTCTGGACGACCTGTTCCGTTTCGAGGAGGAGCCGTCGGCCCGGTCCGGCCGGGCCCGGGGCGGGCGCGTGCGCTGGCTGTTCCGGCTGCTCCTGACCACCGCCGGGGTGACCGCCGTGGTCCTGGTCGGCCTGCGCGCGGTCGGTCTGCAACTGTCGATCGGCATCGTGGTGGCGGGGGTGCTGGCGGTGCTCACCGTCCGTCGGGTCACCGCCGCGCTGGCCCCGCCGCCCCCGCCCCGCAGCGGGGCCCGGACCCCGGCCGGTGAGGAGCCGGGCGCCTACAACTGGGCGGCCCGGGACGCGCTGCGGGCCGCGATCAACGGCTGGGAACGACCGCTGGACTGGTCCTCGGGCAACCAGGAGCGGTTCACCGAGCGGATCCTGCCCCGTCTCGGCGAGCTGGCCGACGAGCGGCTGCGCCAACGCCACGGCCTGACCAGGGAAGCCGACCCGACCCGGGCCCGGGCCCTGCTCGGGGACCCGCTGTGGAGTTTCCTCGAGACCCCCTCCCGCCGTCCCCCGTCGCCGCGCGACCTCGCGGCGATCGTCGCCGAACTGGAGAAGATCTGATGAACGACGTGGACCGCAGCATTCCCGCCACGGAGGTCGGCCACCTGGCCCGGGCGGTGCTGGACGCGGTCGGCACGGTCGTGGTCGGCAAGCGGGAGTCCCTGGAACTGGTCCTCGCCGGCATCCTGGCCGGCGGGCACGTGCTGCTGGAGGATCTGCCCGGCCTGGGCAAGACACTGACCGCCCGTTCCTTCGCCCAGGCCCTCGGGTTGGACTTCCGCCGCCTCCAGTTCACCCCCGACCTGCTGCCCGCCGACGTCACCGGCTCGTTCCTCTACGACCAGCGCACCGGCGACTTCTCCTTCCGGGCCGGTCCGCTCTTCACCAACCTGCTGCTCGCCGACGAGATCAACCGGACCCCGCCGAAGACCCAGTCGGCGCTGCTGGAGGCGATGCAGGAGAAGCAGGTCTCCGTCGAGGGCGTCACCTACCGGCTCGACGAGCCGTTCCACGTCCTGGCCACCGCCAACCCGATCGAGTACGAGGGGACGTACCCGCTGCCCGAGGCGCAGCTCGACCGGTTCCTGCTGCGGGTGTCGTTCGGTTACCCGCAGCGCGACGAGGAGTGGGAGGTGCTGCGCCGCCGGATGGACCGCCGCCGCGAGGAGGCGCAGATCGAGCCGGTGGTCGACGCCGCAACCCTGCGGGCCATGCAGGCCGCGTTGGAGGACGTGGTGGTGGAGGACTCCGTCGGCAAGTACATCGTGGACCTCACCGCGGCCACCCGGGAACACCCGTCGGTGCTGGTCGGGGCGTCCCCCCGGGGTTCGCTGGCGTTGCTGCTGCTGGCCCGGGTCCGGGCCGTCTTCGCCGGCCGGGACTACGTGGTGCCGGAGGACGTGAAGGAGGTGGCCGCCCCCGCGCTGGCGCACCGGATCACGTTGCGTCCGGAGATGTGGCTGCGCCGGGTCGACCCGTCGTTCGTGGTCGGCGAGGTGCTGGAGCAGACCCCGGCCCCGGCCAGTGGGGCGCTGCCCAGCTACGCGGCCGGCCGGGCCGGGCGCTGATCGTCGTGCCGGACCGTCAGGAGCCGACGGCGGGCTGGTCGCCCACCTGGGCGCTCGGCCGGGCGGTGCTGCTCACCGGGCTGCTGCTGATCGCCGCGGTGCTGCTCGGCCGGGTCGACCTGGTCGTGCTGGCCACCCCGTTCGCGCTCGGCACCGCGTACGCGTTGCGTCGCCGGCCCTCCGCCGCCCCACAGTTGGAGATCATCGCCGAGGATGCCCAGCTGGTAGAGGGCGGTGACCTGGCCGGCGCGGTGGCGGTGGGCAATCCGGACACCGTGCCGTACGACGTGGTGGTGGTCCGGACCCGCGTCTCGCCGTGGCTGTCGGTGCGGCGGGTCGGTTTCGGCGGCATCGAGCTGGATGTCAGCCGCTCCGGCGGCATGGACCGGCCCTTCGTGACGGCGTTGTCCACCGGCACCGCCGTCGACCTGGAACTGTCCGGCACCGCGCTGCGCTGGGGGCGGCACCCGGTCGGTCCGGCCGGTGCCCGGGCCGCCGCCGCCGACGGACTGCTGGTCTCCCGTGCGGTGCTCACCGAACCGGTGCGGATGCGGGTGTACCCGAAGACCGAGCCGTTCGACGCGGTGGAGGCGATGCCCCGGGCCGCCGGGCTGGTCGGCGCGCACCACTCGCGCCGGCCGGGGGAGGGCGGGGAACTGGCCGGGGTGCGGGTCTTCGGGCCGGGGGACCGGCTGCGCCGCATCGACTGGCGGGTGTCGCTGCGGACCCGGCAACTGCACGTGGCGTCGACCCTGTCCGACCGGGACGCCGAGGTGGTCGTCCTGCTCGACGTCCTGGCCGAGGCGGGGCGGTCCGGCGGGGTGGCCGGAGCGGCATCCGTGTTGGACACCACCGTCCGGGCCGCCGCCGCGATCGCCGAGCACTACCTGCACCGGGGCGACCGGGTGGCCCTGCTGGAATACGGCCCGGCGGCCCGTCGGCTGCGCCCCGCGACCGGCCGCCGGCAGTACCTGACCGTGCTGGAGTGGCTGCTCGACGTGCACGCCGAGTCCTCCCCACACGAGCCGTACGACCAGGTGTTCGGGCCGCAGGTGCTCTCCGCCGACGCGCTGGTGGTGGTGCTCACCCCGCTGCTCGACGAGCGGTCCGCGCAGATGTTGGCCCGGCTGGCCCGGGGCGGACGGTTCGTGGTGGCGGTGGACACCCTGCCGACCGACCTGGCCCCACCCGGCGACCGGGGCTGGGCACCGGTTGCGTACCGGCTGTGGCGGCTGGACCGGGACACGATGATCGCCCAGCTCCGGGAGCACGGCGTGCCGGTGGTGGGCTGGGCCGGCGCGGGCAGCCTGGACCAGGTGCTGCGGGACGTCGCCCGGCTGGCCACCGCCCCCCGGGTGGGTGGCCGGTGAGCCCGGTGGACGCGGCCCGGGAGCGGGTCCGGGCGGCCCGCACGGCGGTGCGTCGGGTGGCGCTGCTGCCGTTGCTGGTGCGCGGGGCGGTCTTCCTGGTGGTGCTGGCCGGCCTGCTGCTGGCGTACCCGGTGGAGCTGTTCCAGGCCCGGTCGCTGCTCGCGCTGACGGTGGTGGCGGTGCTGCCGGCGGTGGCCCCGCGCCGGGTCTGGCCGACCTTCGCCGCGCTGGTCACGGTCGCCGGCTGGGTGTTCGCCTCGGCCGGTTACGACCGCCCGATCGCGTTGTGGCGGTTGCTGGCGGTGGCGACCCTGCTCTACCTCGGGCACACCCTCTGCGCCCTGGTGGCCGTGTTGCCCTACGACGGGGTGACCGACCCGAACGTGGTGCTGCGCTGGCTCACCCGGGCCGGCGCGGTGGTGCTGGCCTCCGCGGTGATCGGCGTGTTGCTGACCCGGGCGGGGCAACTCGGCCCGGATGACGGTTTCCAGACCGCCACGGTGGTCGGACTGCTGGTGGCGGTGGGTCTGAGCGGGCTGCTGGGTTGGCTGCTGCGCCGCAGATAGCGCGACGTTGCGCAGCTCACAGGTGTTGTGCTCCGTCACAGATGGGGGTCTCGAGGGGTATTACCGCAGCCGCCCGGGGAAAGATGGATACGTGAATCCGAAGCGGATCCTTGTCGTGGGTGCCGGGCACGTGGGCCTGTACGCCGCTCTGCGCCTGTCCAAGAAGCTGAGCTCCCGTGAGGCCGAGGTCGTCGTCGTCGACCCGCAGCCGCACATGACCTACCAGCCGTTCCTGCCCGAGGCGGCGGCCGGCAACATCTCGCCCCGGCACTCCGTGGTGCCGCTGCGGCGCGAGTTGCGCAAGTGCAAGGTGGTCGCGGGCGCGGTGACCCGGATCGACCACAGCCGCAAGACCGCGGTGGTGCAGCCGATCTCCGGCCCGACCCGGGAGATCCCCTACGACCACGTGGTCGTCGCCCCCGGCTCGGTGTCCCGCACCCTGCCCATCCCGGGCCTGCACGAGCACGGGATCGGCTTCAAGACCATCGGTGAGGCCATCTACCTGCGCAACCACGTGCTGGACCGGCTCGACGTGGCCGCCGCCACGCCGGATCCCGACGTCCGTCGCTCCGCGTTGACCTTCACCTTCGTCGGCGGCGGCTACGCCGGCATCGAGGCGTTGGCCGAGATGGAGGACATGGCCCGGGACGCGCTGCGCTACTACCCCGAGCTGGAACCGGACGACATGCGCTGGGTGCTGGTCGAGGCGACCCAGCGGGTGCTGCCCGAGGTCGACCGGGACATGGGCGCCTACACGGTGCAGCAGTTGCTCAAGCGGAACATGGACATCCGGTTGGACACCCGGCTGGAGTCCTGCGTCGACGGTGTGGTGAAGCTCTCCGACGGCGACAGCTTCCGCTCCGACACCATCGTCTGGACGGCCGGGGTGAAGCCGTCGCCGATGCTGGACCGCACCGACTTCCCCCGCGACGAGCGGCGGCGGGTCACCTGCCTGCCCACCCTCCAGGTCGTCGACGGCGACCGGGTGGTCGAGGGGGCGTGGAGCGCCGGTGACTGCGCGGCCGTGCCGGACCTCACCAAGGAGCCGGGCAACTACTGCTCGCCGAGCGCCCAGCACGCGGTGCGGCAGGCCGCCCGGATGGCCGACAACATCGCCCTGGTGGTCCGGGGCCGGCCGCCTGTCGACTACAAGCACAAGCACGCCGGCAGCGTGGCCAGCCTCGGCCTGCACAAGGGCGTCGCCCAGGTGTACGGCATCAAGATGACGGGCTGGCCGGCCTGGTTCATGCACCGGACGTACCACATGAGCCGGATCCCGTCGTTCAACCGCAAGGTCCGGGTCGTGGTCGACTGGTCGCTGGCCTTCTTCCTCAAGCGTGAGGTGGTCGCGCTCGGTCAGCTGCACGACCCGCGGGAGGAGTTCGCGGAGGCGTCGCAGCCGATCCCGATCACCAGCAGGGCGGCCTGACCGCCGCTCCGACACCGAACGCCCCTGCCCGCCGGAGCGGGCAGGGGCGTTCGCGTCGCCGGGTACGCCGGGGCGACACGGACCGGTTACCGTGGGACTGCACCGCCGCGCATCGACGTGACGCGCTTTCGCCCGGGTGGTGGAACGGCAGACACGGCCGCCTTAAAAGCGGCTGCCGCAAGGCGTGCGGGTTCGAGACCCGCCCCGGGCACCACACACTCTCAGCTTTCCCACAGCGTCCCGGCCGTACCGGCTGGCACCGGGCCGTTTACCCTGGGAGTGCACGTTTGCGTGCGACTGACCCCCTGAGGGAGGCCTGAGACAGTGAAGACCTCGAACCCGGTGCTCGCCCGGCTCGGCCAGGCGGCCGAGCGGGAGCGCTCCGCCGGGTACGCCCAGCCCGGGCCGTACGGTTACGGACAGCCCGGCGTTCCCCAGCAGTACCCGGGTCAGCCCGGTTCCCCGGTCGCCCCGCAGGTGTCCGGCACGATGACCCTCGACGACGTCGTCGTCAAGACCGTCACGCTCCTGGCGATCCTCGGCGTCTCCGCCGCCGCCGCCTGGATCCTGGTGCCGGATTCGGTGCTCGGCGTCGCCTGGATCGGCGCCGCTATGGTCGGCCTGGTCCTCGGGCTGATCATCTCGTTCTCCCGGGTCGCCAACCCGGCGCTGGTCGTCGCGTACGCGATCGTCGAGGGCGCGTTCGTCGGCCTGGTCAGCAAGGTCTACGAAACGGCCTACCAGGGCATCGTGCTCCAGG
The DNA here is from genome assembly GCF_040649765.1 of Micromonospora sp. NPDC048894. Lineage (NCBI taxonomy): Bacteria > Bacillati > Actinomycetota > Actinomycetes > Micromonosporales > Micromonosporaceae > Micromonospora > Micromonospora sp. NPDC048894. Next base: position 245,566 of record NZ_JBEZFY010000008.1, read on the forward strand.
CCGTGGTCGCCACCTTCGGCGTCTTCTTCGTGATGACCATCCTCTACAAGGCGCGCGTCATCCGGGCCACCCCCAAGTTCGTCAAGGGCATGATCGCCGTGATGGCGGGCCTGTTCGCCGTCATGCTGATCAACCTGGTGCTCGCGCTGTTCGGCGTGAACACCGGCCTGCGCGACGGCAGCCCGCTGGCCATCGGGTTCAGCCTGGTCTGCATCGTGGTCGCCTCGCTGAGCTTCGTGCTCAGCTTCAAGGAGGTCGAGGACGGCGTCCGGATGGGGCTGCCGGCCCGCTATTCCTGGACGGCCGCGTTCGGCATCGTGGTCAGCCTCGTCTGGCTCTACCTGGAGATGCTCCGTCTGATCAGCTACTTCCAGGGTGACGACTGACGCTTTCGCACCCGACGCCCGCCACCGTGCACCCTGCGGCGGCGGGCGTCGTCGTCTACGCACCCCGACCGGGGTGCGTAGACTCGCCGACGATGAGCGCAGCGGAGTTGGGCCGGGCGGTGGACCTGCTGGTCCGTCAGGTGGGCCACTGGCAGCAGCCGCGCTGGGCGGCGGTCGCCGAGGGCGGCAACGTGTCCCGGGCCGACCTGGTGCACAAGCTGGTGCAGGAGGTCGCCGACCTGGCGGCCGACGCGGAGGGTGAGCCCCGGCGGGACGTACCCCGGTTGGCGCACCCGATGGCGCTGCCCGACCAGCTCCGGGTGGTCACGGCGGACCTGGTGGCCGCCGGCCCGCCGGAGGCGGTACTGGCCGGGGCCGCCGCCCTGGTGACGGCGACCCGCGGCGCGCTGTAGCGGCTCAGCTGAGCCGTTCGAGCACCATCGCCATGCCCTGACCGCCGCCGACGCACATGGTCTCCAGGCCGATGGTCGCGTCGTGCCACTGCAGGGCGTTGAGCAGGGTGCCGGTGATCCGGGCGCCGGTCATCCCGAACGGGTGGCCGACGGCGATCGCCCCGCCCATCACGTTGACCTTGTCCTCGGGGATGCCGAGCTGCCGGTACGACGGGATCACCTGGGCGGCGAACGCCTCGTTGATCTCGACCAGGTCGACGTCGTCGACGGTCATCCCGGCCCGGCGCAGCGCCTGCCGGGACGCCTCGACCGGGCCGAGGCCCATGATCTCCGGCGACAGGGCGGTGACGCCGGTGGAGACGATCCGGGCCAGCGGGGTCAGCCCCAACTCGTCGGCCCGCTGGGCGCTCATCACCACCACGGCGGCGGCCCCGTCGTTGAGCGGGCAGCAGTTGCCGGCGGTGATCCGGCCGTCCGGGCGGAAGACCGGCTTCAGCCCGGCCACCGCCTCCAGGGTGACCCCGGCGCGCGGGCCGTCGTCGGTGTCGACCACGCTGCCGTCCGGGGTGGTGACCGGGGTGATCTCGCGGACCCAGAAGCCGTCGGCGATGGCCTTCTCGGCGAGGTTCTGGCTGCGGACGCCGAACGCGTCCATCTCCTCCCGGGTGACGTCGTACACCTGGGCCAGGTTCTCCGCCGTCTGCCCCATCGCCAGGTAGATGTCGGGGAGCTGCCCGGCGTCGCGCGGGTCGGTCCACACCTCGGCGTCGCCCTGGGCGCGGGCCACCGACCGCTGCCGCGCCTCGGCGAAGCGCGGGTTCTCCCAGCCACCGCCGACCAGCGCCTGCGCCTCGGGTGGCAGGGTGTCGGAGTTGCCCCGGGCGTACCGGGAGACCATCTCGACCCCGGCGGAGACGAAGACGTCGCCCTCGCCGGCCCGGATCGCGTGCATCGCCATCCGGGTGGTCTGCAACGACGACGCGCAGTAGCGGGTGAGGGTGGCGCCCGGCAGCCCGTCCAGGCCCATCAGGGTGGCGACCACCCGGGCCAGGTTGAAGCCCTGCTCGCCGCCGGGCAGCCCGCACCCGAGGTAGAGGTCGTCGATGGTGGTCGGGTCGAGCCCGGGAACCTTGTCCAGCGCGGCCTGGACGATGGTGGCGGCGAGGTCGTCCGGGCGGACCTCGCGCAGGGAACCCTTGAACGCGCGGCCGATGGGGGACCGGGCGGTGGCGACGATGACGGCGTCGCGGGACGACTCAATCGGCATGAACCAACGTTAACTTGACGGTAACTTGGCGCGGAAGCAGCCCGACCAGCGGGAAATGTCACCCGGGCGGCATGCCGGTGGCGGCGGCGTCGACCCACCGGCAGCTCGGACCCGCCGGCCCGGGCTACGCCGGCCGGGGTAAGCCGGACCGCGGGGCCACGCCGGACCGCCGGGGCACGCCCGGCCGCCGGGCGGGGTATGCCGGACCGCCGGGCGGTTACGCCGGACCGCCGTGCGTTCCGGGGCCGGTCAGTGCCGGGAGGCGACGTTCGCGGCGGCGACCACCGCCGGCAGCAGGGCGTGCGCCCACACCCGGTAACCGTCGGCGGACGGGTGGAAGCCGTCGTGACACAGCGTCCCGGCGTCGGCCCGGAACACCGGCCCGGTCTCCGTACCCAGGTCGACGACCGTGCCCCCGGCGTCCAGCACGGCGGCGGTCTGTGCCCTCGCGACCCGCCGGCCCGACCACCCGATCACCTGCCGCAGCGGCGGGGCCACCGCGCGCACCGCCCCCAGGTCCGGGCAGGTGCCGACGACGACCTCGACCCGGGCCTCCCGCAGCCGGCGCACCGCCGAGGCGAGGTACGCCGCCGCCTCCAACGGCCGGCTCATCGCCGTGGCGTCGTTCGCCCCGATCAGCACCACCGCCACGTCCGGCCGGTCCCCGAGCAGCGCCCGCGCCACCTGGGTGGACAGATCGGTGGAGCGGGAGCCGGAGACACCCACGCTGGACAGGTGCACCCGACGACCGGTCGGCCCCTCGGCCAGCAGGTAGGCGAGTTGACCGCCGACCGTCTCGTCGAAGCGGCCCACCCCGACACCGAGCGCCGAGGAGTCCCCGAGCAGCACCAGCCGCAGCGGTGGGGCACCGGCCCGGCCGACCGTGGCCCGCAGCGCCAGGCCCAGTTCGGGCTGGGCGTAGTCGCGGTTGCGGGCCGCCACCGCCTGGCCGGCGAGCACCGCCGCCCCGCCGATCGTCCCGGCGACCAGGGAGACCGCCGCGGCCTTACCGAGGCGTACGGCCAGCTCGCCGCCCACGGACCGGCCCGTCATGGCGTCACCGTCGGCAGGTGCACGTCGATGCCGACCGGCGCTGCGTGGCATTCGTGGCACCCGGTGGTTCGCTCGCTGTGCTCGCTCATGCCAGTTCCTCCAGTTGGGGTGAGTCGGCGGCGGCACCGGACTGCGGCACCGCGCCGACGCCGAAGAAGGCCCGCCGCCGCAGTTGCGCCCAGCGGCCGGCGGGGCCGCGCTCCCGACCCCGGAACTGTGCGCCGCTGACCTCCGTGCCGGCGTGCCGGGCTGCTTCCTGGGCGGCCTCGGGCAGCGACCGCACGCCGTCGCTCCGGCCCGGGGCGGGTCGGCGTTCCCCGCCGCCGAGCGCCGACACTACGGTCGGCAGGAGCGCGGCGGCGGCCATCGCGTACCCCTCGGCGGAAGGGTGGAACCGGTCCGAGGCGAACATCCGGGTCGGTTCGGCGGAGAACCGGGGGCCGAGCAGGTCACCGAGGGAGACCGTCCAGCCGCCCGCCTCGACCACCGCGACCGTCTGGGCGGCGGCGAGCTGCCGGCTCCACCGGCGGGCCAACCAGCGCAGCGGGGGTTGGATCGGCTGGATCGCGCCCAGGTCGGGGCAGGTCCCGACGACCACCTCGCAGCCGGCGGCGCGCAGCGCGCGGACCGCGTCGACCAGGTGCCGGACCGCCACGGAGTATGGCGACCGGTTGGTGACGTCGTTGCCGCCGACCATGATCACCGCGATGTCCGGCGCGCATTCCAGGGCGGCCTCGACCTGCGGCCGGAGCCCGGCGGAGAGTGCGCCGACCACGGCGAAGCGGTGCACCCGTACGGCCCGGTGCAGTCGCCGGGACAGCCCGGTGGCCAGCAGCGAACCCAGGGTCTCCCGCCGCCGCAGCACCCCGTAACTGGCGGCGGAGGAGTCGCCGAGGATCACCATGGTCAGCGGTGTCCCGGGGATCTTGGCGCCGTAGACGCCGTCGCAGCGCGGCGGTGGGGCCTGCGCCATCGGGATGGTGCGTCGGGCCTGCCGGGCCTGGCCGAGCAGCACCCCGCCGGTCGCGGCGACGGCCGCCGCGGTGGCACCCGTGCCGATCGCCGCCAGCCGGGCGACCTGTCGGGCGCGATGCCAGCGCGGAACCACCGGTACGACGGAACCAGCCACCCCCATACAGCGACATTATCGCGCCGTGACGGCCCCCCGCTTCCGTCGGGACGGTCGGTTTCCCGGCTGGGCCGCGACGATTCTGGGTACCTGATCCGGTGGCGGGGCCCACCTGCGGTCGCCCCGCCGCAGGTGGCGACGGCTTGCGCCGGACAGTCACGCTGGTCGGTGGAGAGGGGCTGGATGAGATGGGTAGGACATTGAAGCGGACCGCGGCCTTCACGGCGTTGGCCCGGTCGCTGGCGGCGGGTGCCCGGGGTGGCCCGTCGTTGGGTGCCCGGCTGGCGGCGCTGCCCCGGATGATCCGGGCGACCGCCCGGGGCGAGTACGACGGCGGGCTGCGGCTGGCGATGATGACGGCGGCGACGGTCTACGTCGTGTCGCCTGTCGACCTGGTGCCGGAGCTGTTCCTGACCGTGCTCGGTCTGGTGGACGACGCCGTGATGGTCACCTGGCTGGCCGGCAGCGTGCTGTCGGAGACCGAGCGCTTCCTGGAGTGGGAGGCGCGTCGGGCCTCCGTCATCCCCGGTCATGTGACGCTCTGAGGGCACGTACCCTGAGCGACGAAGGACCGTCTGCCAGGCCGCCGTCGCCGGCGCCGCAACGAAGGGCACAACGAGGTGCAGTACTACGACAACGTCGTCGACCTGATCGGCAACACCCCGCTGGTACGACTGCGCAACGTCACCGAGGGCATCAGCGCGACCGTGCTGGCGAAGGTGGAATACCTCAACCCCGGCGGCTCGGTCAAGGACCGGATCGCGCTGCGGATGGTGGAGGACGCCGAGGCCGCCGGGCTGCTCAGGCCCGGCGGCACCATCGTCGAGCCGACCAGCGGCAACACCGGTGTCGGGCTGGCCCTGGTGGCCCAGCTCAAGGGCTACCACTGCGTCTTCGTCTGCCCCGACAAGGTCAGCCAGGACAAGCAGGACGTGCTGCGCGCGTACGGGGCGGAGGTGGTGGTCTGCCCGACCGCCGTCGCCCCGGAGGACCCCCGCTCCTACTACAACGTCTCCGACCGGCTGGCCCGGGAGATCCCCGGCGCGTGGAAGCCCGACCAGTACAGCAACCCGGCCAACCCGCGCTCGCACTACGAGACCACCGGCCCGGAGCTGTGGAAGCAGACCGGGGGCGGGCTCACCCACTTCGTCACCGGGGTCGGCACCGGCGGCACCATCACCGGCATCGGGCGTTACCTCAAGGAGGCTTCCGAGGGGCGGGTCAGGGTGATCGGGGCGGACCCGGAGGGCTCGGTCTACTCCGGGGGCACCGGCCGGCCGTACCTGGTCGAGGGTGTCGGTGAGGACTTCTGGCCGGCGACGTACGACCGGGAGGTCGCCGACGAGATCATCGAGGTGTCCGACAAGGCGTCCTTCGAGATGACCCGGCGGCTGGCCCGCGAGGAGGGGCTGCTCGTCGGCGGCTCCTGCGGGATGGCCGTGGTGGCGGCGCTGGAGGTGGCCCGTGCCGCCGGCCCGGACGACGTGGTCGTGGTGCTGCTGCCGGACAGCGGCAAGGGCTACCTGTCCAAGATTTTCAACGACCGGTGGATGGCCCGGTACGGCTTCCTCGACCACCCCGGCACCGAGCCGACCGTCGCCGACGCGCTGGCCGGCAAGCCGGGCGGCCTGCCCGAACTGGTGCACGTCCACCCGACCGAGACGGTCCGCGACGCCATCGACTACATGCGTGAGTACGGCGTCTCCCAGCTCCCGGTGCTCAAGGCCGAGCCGCCGGTGGTCACCGGCGAGGTGGCCGGCTCGATCGCCGAGCGGGACCTGCTGGACGCCCTGTTCACCGGTCAGGCCCACCTGCACGACACCATCGAGCGGCACATGGGTGACCCGCTGCCGATGGTCGGTGGCGGCCAGCCGGTGAGCGAGGCGGTGGGCCTGCTGGAGAAGTCCGATGCGGCGCTGGTGCTGGTCGACGGCAAGCCCAAGGGCGTGCTGACCCGTCAGGACCTGCTCGCCCACCTCGGCGCACGCTGATCCGACGCCGCTGCGGGGCCCCTTCCGACGGGAGGGGCCCGCAGCGTGTCCGGGCCGGTCGCCGTCGGGTCGACCATTCACAGCACGGGCACAGGGGCAGCACAGAGGGCATCCGAGCAGCCTCCCTACGGTCGGGTGAGCCGAGAGGCACCGACCACGGGAGGAACGACATGCGACACGACCTGGACCACCACGAGGGGCAGCGGGTCAGCCGTCGGCGGCTGATCGCGGGGGTCGGCTCGATCGGGCTGGCCGGCCTGCTCGCGGCCTGCGGCCGGGACAGCGGCACGGTCACCACGTCGACCGGCCAGACCGTGTCCCCCCAGGCGACCGCCAGCACGTCGGCCGACCTGGCTGCGCTGTTCGGCGCGGCGAACACCTGCACGTTGACCGCGAGCACCACCCAGGGCCCGTACTACTTCGACGCCGACAAGATCCGCAACGACATCCGGGAGGACCGGGCGGGCACCCGGCTGCGGGTGGCGATCCGGGTGCAGGACAGCGAGCAGTGCGGACCGTTGGCCAACGCCGTCGTGGAGATCTGGCACTGTGACGCCGAGGGCCTGTACTCGGGTGCCGAGGCGCAGTCGTCCGGTGCGTCGGGCGGCGGCGCTCCGTCCGGCGGCAATCCGCCCGGCGGCGCGTCGGGTGGCACCCCGCCCACCGGCACCCCGCCAGGGGGTGGGGCGGCCCCGGGCGGCGGCGCCGAGGGGTCGGCGGCGGACCTGACGCCGACCGACGACAAGCGCTACCTGCGCGGCGCCCAGGTCACCAACGCCGACGGGATCGTCGAGTTCACCACCATCTGGCCGGGCTGGTACCGGGGCCGCACCACGCACATCCACGCGATGGTGCACCTGGGCGACGACCGGGTGCTCACCACCCAGATGATGTTCGACGAGGCGCTCAACACCCGGGTGTACGCCGCCGCGCCGTACGCCGCGCACACCGGGCGGGACACCTTCAACGACAACGACAACATCTTTGCCGAGAGCATGCTGATGAAGGTGGTCGAGGACGGCGACGGGTATCTATCAGTGATCAACTTCTCGGTCGACGCGGACCAGGACGGCACCTGACGGTCAGCAGCCGGGCAGCTGCCGGGCGTAGCGCAGCTGCGGGGTGCGGGTGGGGCCGATCCGTTCGTCCCGGCGATCGCCGGTGGCCCGCCAGCCGCCGCGCTCGTAGAAGTGCCGGGCGGGGGCGTTGCTCTCCAGCACCCACAGCACCGCCCGACGCCAGCCCCGGACCCGCATGGTGTCCAACGCGTCCACCATCAGCGCCCGGCCGGTGCCCCGGCCCCGCTCGGCCGGGTCGAGGTGGATGGCGTTGAGCAGCCCGGTCGCCGGGTCGCCCCCGTCGTCCGGGCCGAGGTAGCTGAACCCGACCAGCCGGCCGTCCCGCTCGGCCACGGTCATCAGGTGCTCGTCGCGTTCCCACGTCCACCGCTCGACCCAGTACGCCCCCATTGCCTCGGGCGTCGGGTCGGCCAACGCCTCGGGCGGCAGGAACGACGAGTAGGCCGCGATCCGGGACCGCTGGTGCAGGGCGCCCACCGGCATCAGGTCGTCGGCGACGGCGGGACGGAGCGTGACGGTCACCCGGCCGAGGCTACCCGCCGGGGCGGGACCGGCACGGTGGTCAGGTCCTCGGCGATCACCAGCTCCCCGGTGAAGTGCTCGCGGGCCTCGTCGTGGAAGCGGCGCGGGTCGGCGTACCGCTGGGAGAAGTGGGTGAGCACCAGGGTGCGTACCCCGGACTCGGTGGCGACCCGGGCGGCCTGGCCGGCGGTCAGGTGGCCGACCTCGGCGGCGAGCGCGGTCTCCGACGCCAGGAACGTCGACTCGATGACCAGCAGGTCGGCGTGTTCGGCGAGGGCGTACACCCCGTCGCAGAGGCCGGTGTCCATCACGAAGGCGAACCGCTGCCCCGGCCGGACCACGCTCACCTCGTCCCGGGTGACGCGGCGTCCGCCGACGTCCAGGTGCCCGACGCGCAGCAGCTCGCCGACCGCCGGCCCACCGATGCCGTACGCGGACAGTCGCTCCGGCAGCATCCGGCAGCCGTCCGGCTCGACCAGCCGGTAGCCGTACGTCTCGACGGGGTGCCGCAGCCGGCGGGCCTCCAGCGTGCCGACGCCCAGGGTGATCCGTTGCCCGTCGGTGGTGATCGGTTCGACGGCCAGCTCGGCGGTCTCGTGGAAGCTGCTGGCGTGCCGCAACCTGGCGAAGTATTCGGCGCCTCCGGCGGGGAAGTGCACCGCCACCGGGTGCGGCACCCGGTCCAGGGAGAGCCGTTGGATGGTGCCGGGTAGGCCGAGGCAGTGGTCGCCGTGGAAGTGGGTGACGCAGATCCGGGTGAGGTCGGTGGCGGTGACCCCGGTGTGCAGGAGTTGGCGCTGGCTGCCCTCGCCCGGGTCGAAGAGGATCACCTCGTCGTCCCAGCGCAGCACGTAGCCGTTGTGGTTGCGCAGCCGGGTGGGGGTCTGGCTGGCCGTACCGAGCACCGTCAGCTCACGCATGGACACCGCCGGCCTCCTCCGGAGACGAAGCGACCCCCGGGGCTTCCGTGCTCGCGCACGGGCCGACTGGACTGGGTCGGCACCCCGGGGGTCGGGTGGCTGTCGTGGTTTCGCCGCACCGCTGCCACACGGTCTCGACGATCATGCTTGGTCGTTCACTGTCGAGGACAGCGGCTAGCGGACAGCCACCTCACGAGTCCGATTGCTATACAAGTCTGGACCACCTCCTTTCCCGTGTACCGCCACGCTACCCACTGCGCCCCGGGTGCCGGTAGTGATTTTTCGCGCGATCCCGCAGACGGCGTCATGCCGGCGGGGGAGGGTCGCAGGCCGGCGACTTTTGCTCAAGTCGGCGAAAGTTCGTGCTCGTCTGGCCTATCTTTCGCCTGAAGTGAGCATTACTCTCTGCCCCACAGTGGCCACGTCTCGCCGCTGCCGCCCGAGTCGTCCCCTCGGTCGCTCCCCCCGTGAGGTGAACCGTGCCCGTTTCGTCCACCACCCGCAGGAACACCCGACGATGTCTCACCCTCGGCCTGGTCGGTGCGCTGGCCGTCGCCACCGGCCCGGTCCACCCGGCGACCGCAGCCGCGCCGACCACGCCCCGGCCGTCCACCGCCACCGGCGCGACCGTGGCGAACCCGGTGGTCGCCGGGCCGATCGCCCGGACCACCCCGGTCGGCGACCCCGGTCACGGCTACCCGTTCCTCGCCACCGACGTCAACCTGGCCGCCGCCGGCTACGTCGAGGAGGAGTTCTTCCTCTTCGGCACCGCCACCCGGTACGCCGTGCAGGGCACCCAGAACGCGACCACCCTCGGCACCGACCAGCCGTACGGCACCCGGCTGGTGGTCCGCCGGCCGGCCAACACCACGAAGTTCAACGGTGTCGTCATCGCCGAGTGGAACAACGTCAGCAACCAGTGGGACCAGGAGGTCGACTGGTTCCAGTCGCACGAACACCTGATCCGCTCCGGCTACGCCTGGGTCGGGGTCTCCGCCCAGCGGGCCGGGCTGCACTCCGCCACCGGGCTCAAGGCGTGGAGCCCCACCCGGTACGGCCCGCTGGACGTCACCGTCGGCGGCACCGTCACCGACGACAGCCTCTCGTACGACATCTTCAGCCAGGCGGTGAAGGCGGTCCGCAACCCGACCGGCGTCGACCCGCTGGGCAAGCTGCCCGCCCCGCAGTACGTGATCGCCACCGGCCACTCGCAGTCGGCCGGCCGCCTCGCCAACTACTACAACGGCGTCCAGCAGTCGGCGAACGTCCTCGACGCGGTCGTCCTGCACGGCGGTGGCGGGGTGTTGCGCACCGACCTGACCACACCGGTGTTCCGGATCAACTCCGAGGGGGACGTGGCCAGCGGCATCCTGCCCGCGACGGCCCGCGCCCAGGCCGACTCGCCCGTCCTGCGCTCCTGGGAGGTGGCCGGCGCGTCGCACGGCGACTGGAAGCTGATCACCGACTACGGGCCGCTGCGCAAGCGGGACATCGGCAGCTACCCGGGCGGCTACCCGGGTGAACCGCAGACCTGCACGCTGCCCTCGCTGTCGCGCGTCCCGCAGCACATGGTGCAGAACGCGGTCTACGACCACACCGTCGCCTGGGTCGCCCGGCAGGTGGCCCCGCCCAGTGCCCCGCCGATCCAGACGACCACCACGACCCCGCCGGCCATCGCCCGCGACGACCTCGGGCTCGCCCTCGGCGGTATCCGGCTCGCCCAGCACCAGGTGCCGCTGCGGGTCAACAGCGGCAGCAACACCGGACCCGGCTTCTGCTTCCTCGACGGCAGTTCGGTGCCGCTGACCGACGCGCAACTCGCCACCCGATACCCGACCGTCGGGTCGTACGTGGACGCCAGCGTCGCGGCGACCCTCGCCGCCGCCGACGCCGGTCACCTGCCCGCGTCGTTCACCCGCGACCCCGCCTGGTACTCCGACCTGCGGTACCTGATCGCGGAGTACGTCGCCGCCGGCCGGATCACCGAGTACGTGGCGGCCCGGCTGACCGACCGGCTCCAGCGGGCCGAGCAGGCCGGCACCGCCGGCAACGCGGCCCGCGCCGGTGAACTGCTGGCGCAGCTGGCCGACCGGGCGCGGCAGCGGATCACCGGTGACCCGGCAGCCCGGGACGCGGTGCTGCGACCGACCGAGGCGCTGATCGCGCTCCTGCACGCGGCGGACCGCCGCAACCGGTGACCCGGCCGGGGTGGCCGGTGCGAAGGCGTCGGTCACCCGCCGGGCAGCGATCGACCCGGCCGGTGGGTGGCGGGCGCGACGCGGGCCGCCACCCACCGGCGACGTGACCGCCGGCCGGGCCGGTGGTCAGGGCTGCGCGGAGCCGGTCAGTCGATGCCGATCGGGCCCTCACGGGGGCCGTCTTCGTTGGCCGGCTGCACCGCCAGCGACGGGAAGTCGGCCAGGTCGCCCTCCGGCTCGGCGTCCCACTCGGGAAAGACCAGGTCGCTCTGGAGATAGAGGCAGAGCAACTGGGTCAGGTGGGCCAGGCCGTCCAGATGGGTGCGCTCGTGGCCGTGGGTGGCGTCCACCCCGAAACCGAGCAGCGCCACCCGGGCGTGCGCGCCCGCCTCGACCGCCGCCGCCACGTCCGAGCGGTAGTAGTCGAAGACGTCGCGGACCAGGTCCACCCCGTGTTCCCGGGCGATGGTGGCCAGGTTGCGGGTCAGGTGGTAGTCGAACGGGCCGACCCCGTCGCCCATCGCCAGGGTCGCCGCGTCCTCCCGGGACTGCTGGCCCGGCGCGACCACCGCCGCGTCCACCGAGACGATCTCGGCGACGTCCGGGTCCAGGCCGTGGCTGGCGCCGTGGCCGATCTCCTCGGTGACGGTGACCAGCAGGTGGGCGGTGACGGTGGGGGTGATACCGGCGTCCACCACCGCCTTGAACGCGGTCAGCACCGCCGCCACCCCGGCCTTGTCGTCCAGGTGCCGGGACTTCACGTAACCGGACGGGGTGACCATCGGGTTCGGCAGGAACGCCACGAAGTCGCCCGCGTCGATGCCCAGCGCCCGCAGGCCGGCGATGTCCTCGACCGGCTCGTCGACGCGTACCTCGACGTGCTGCCAGCCGACGCCCTGCAGGTCGACGTCGTCGTTGTAGCGGTGCCCGCTGGCCTTCAACGGCAACACCTGCCCGGTGACCACCCGGTCCAGGTCGTCGGTGAAGATCCGCACGTGCGCGCCCTCGGCGAACCGGGCCGAGTGGGTGCCGATGGTCTTCAGCTCCAGCCGGCCGTTCTCCTTGAGCCGCTTGACCATCCCGCCGATGGTGTCGGTGTGCACCACGATCGCCCGGTCGGCACCGGTCTGCCGGGGGCCGGGCAGGCAGGCGCTGAGCGCCCCCCGCCGGGTCAGCGTGGACGGGATGCCCAGCGCGGACAGGCGTTCCCCCACGTACTGCTGCACGTGGTCGGTACGCCCCGACGGGCTGGGGATGTCCAGCAACTCCACCAGCACCTGGCGCAGGTAGTCCAGGTCGATCTCCAGGGGCTTGAGGCTCACGCGACCCCTCCGGGCCCGGCCGGGCTCCAGAGGCGCTGCGGGGCCCGGGTGCCGGGGAAGAGCAGGTCCACGAAGCGCTCGGCGGTCGGCTGGGGCTCGTGGTTGGCCAGCCCCGGCCGCTCGTTCGCCTCGATGAACACGTGCTCGGGCTGGTCGGGGGCGGGGACCAGCAGGTCCAGCCCGGTCACCGGGATGTCCAGGGCCCGGCTCGCCGCCACGCAGGCGGTGGCGATCGTCGGGTGCAGTTCGGCCGTCACGTCGTGGATTGTGCCACCGGTGTGGAGGTTCGCCGTCCGGCGCACCGCCAGCACCCGCCCCTCGGGCAGCACGTCGTCCATCCGGTGCCCGGCCTCGGCCACCACCTCGCGGGTCATCTCGTCGACCGGGATGCGGGACTCCCCGCCGGTGGCGGCGGCCCGGCGTCGGCTCTGCCGCTCGATCAGCGCGGTGACGTCGTGCACCCCGTCACCGGTGATCTGCGCCGGTCGGCGTACGGCGGCGGCCACCACCTCATGGTCGATCACGATCACCCGCAGGTCCTCGCCCGCGCGCAGCTCCTCGATCAGCACGTCGGGGCAGAACCGGCGGGCCAGCTCGACGGCCGTGGCCAACGCCTCGGCGGTGCGTACCCCGACGGTGATGCCGTTGCCCTGCTCGCCCCGGGCCGGCTTGACCACCACCGGGCCGACGTCGGTGAGGAAGGCCAGGTCGTCGGCGTCGCCGGTGGCGGTCCGGCCACGCGGCACCGACAGGCCCGCCTCGGTGAGGATGCGCCGGGTGACCCGCTTGTCGTCGCAGCGGCTCATCGCCACCGCCGAGGTCAGCTCGGACAGCGACTCGCGGGTGACGATCGTCCGGCCGCCGTTGGTCAGCCGCAGCTCACCCCAGTGCGCGTCGGTGACCTCCACCCGGATGCCGCGCCGCATCGCCTCGTCGGCGACGATCCTCGCGTACGGGTTCAGCTCGTCGTAGCCCGCCGGGGTGGCCGGCAGGAACAGCCGTTCGTTGATCGGGTTCTTCCGCTTGACGCAGAGCGTGCCGGTGCGGTGGAAACCCAACCGCTCGTAGAGCCGGATCGCGCCGGAGTTCTCGGCCAGCACCGACAGGTCGACGAACGCCCGGCCCCGCTCGTCGAGCCGGTCGGCCAGCTCGGTGAGCAGGGCCTGACCGGTGCCGGGCGGGGCGGTGTTGAAGTCGACGGTCAGGCACCACAGGCTCGCGCCGTTCTCCCGGTCGCCGAAGACCGCCACGTGGTCGACGCCGGTGATGGTGCCGACGATCTCCCCGGTGCTCGCCTCGGCCACCAGGTGCAGGAACCGGTCGGTGCCGGCGTTGTCGACGAGCACCTCCACCGGCGCGGTGACCATGCCGTTGCGGGCGTAGATCCGGTTCACCGCGTCCGCGTCGTCGGCGTCGCGCAGCGGCCGGACGACCAGCCCCGGGATCTCCATCCGCCCGGTGGCCTCCGGGCGGCGCTCACCCAGCGGCAGCCGGTAGGTCAGCGACGGGTCGATGAACAGTTCGTCGGGCAGCCGGGACACCAGCACGTGCGGGTCGCGCAGGTAGATGCAGATGTCCCGGGAGCCGGCCGCCTCGGACCGCAGCACATGGGCCACCGCCACCTGCTCGTGGAAGGTCTGGCCGAACACCAGCCGCCCCCAGCCGCAGTCCAGGACCACGTCTGACGGCCCGGCCGGTTCCCGGCGCGGCTCCGGTGCGGTGGCCGGCGCGACCGGGTCACCGCCGGGGCCGATGCGTTCCCGGCGGCGGCCGAGCACCCGCTCCCGGTCGGTACGGGCCGTGCCGGTCGCGAGGGTCTCGTTCACGGTCAGTCGATTCCGTGGCTCTGGAGCCACATTTCCAGGAGTCCCAGTTGCCACAGTTTGTTTCCGTTCAACGGGGTCAGTTCGGCGTTCGGGTCGGCGAGCAGCGCATTGACGTAGTCGGCACGGAACAGGTCGCGGCGGCGGGCCTGCGGCGCGGTGAGCGCGTCGCGGACCCGGTCGAGGAGCTTGCCCTCCAGGTGGGTCAGGCCGGGCACCGGGAAGTAACCCTTGGGGCGGTCGATCACCTCGTGCGGCAGGACCCGGCGGCCGATCTCCTTGAGCACGCCCTTGCCGCCCTGGGCCAGCTTCAGCTCGGGCGGGCAGCTCGCCGCCAGCTCCACGAACTCGTGGTCGAGGAACGGCACCCGGGCCTCCAGGCCGTGCGCCATGGTCATGTTGTCGACCCGCTTCACCGGGTCGTCGGTGAGCATGACCTGGGTGTCGATGCGCAGGCCGGCGTCGACGGCGGTCTGCGCCCCGGCCCGGCCCAGGTGGGCGGCGACGAACTCGCGCGCCGGGTCGCCGTCGGCCAGCCACGCCGGGTTGAGCACCCGGGCCAGCCCGGCCGCGTCCCGGTCGAAGAACGCCTTCGCGTACGAGTCGAGGGCCTGCTCCCGGTCGATGCCGGCCAGTGGCGGGTACCAGTGGTAGCCGCCGAGGATCTCGTCCGCGCCCTGACCGGACTGGACCACCTTGACGTGCTTGGAGACCTCCTGGCTCAGCAGGTAGAAGGCGACGCAGTCGTGGCTGGCCATCGGCTCGCTCATCGCGGCCACCGCCGCCTCCAGCGGCGGAACCAGGTCACCGGCGGCCACCTTGAGCTGGTGGTGGTCGGTGCCGAACGTCTTGGCCACAAGGTCGGAGTAGACGAACTCGTCGCCCTCCCGCCCGCCGACGGCGTCGAAGCCGATCGAGAAGGTGGACAGCCCGGAGCGGGTCTGCCCCTCGCCGGCCAGCAGCGCCACCACCAGGCTGGAGTCCAGGCCGCCGGAGAGCAGCACGCCCACCGGCACGTCGGCGACCATCCGCCGGCGTACGGCGGTGGTCAGCGACTCCAGCAGGGCGTCCTCCCAGTCCCGGGCCGACCAGTCGGCGCGCGACGCGTCCCGGGTGAACGACGGGTCCCAGTAGACCCGCTCGTGGGTGCGGCCGTCGGGCTCGTAGACCCGGACGGTGGCCGGGGGGAGCTTGGCCACGCCACGCAGGATGGTGCGCGGCGGCGGCACGATGCTGTGGAAGCTGAGGTAGTGCGACAGTGCCACCGGGTCGATGGTGGTGTCGATCCCGCCGCCGGCCAGCAGGGCGGGCAGGGTGCTGGCGAACCGCACCACGCCCGGCGTCTCGGCCAGGTAGAGCGGCTTGATGCCGAGCCGGTCCCGGGCCAGCACCAGCCGGCCGGTGTCCCGCTCGGTGATCGCGACGGCGAACATGCCGATCAGGTGGTCGACGAAGTCGAGCCCCCACTCGGCGTACGCCTTGACCACCACCTCGCTGTCGCCGGAGGAGAAGAAGCGGTGGCCCTTAGCCTGCAACTCCTGGCGCAGCTCGCGGTAGTTGTAGATGCAGCCGTTGAACACGCCGGTGAGCCCGGCGGCCGGGTCGACGATCGGTTGCCCGCTGGCGGCGGAGAGGTCGATGATCTTCAAGCGGCGGTGCCCGAGGGCGGTGGCCCCCTGTGACCACACTCCGCTGTCGTCGGGCCCCCGGTCACTCATCGTGGCCGCCATGCGTTCCACCGCCGACACATCGGCCCGGGAACCGTCACGCCGGAACTCTCCCGCAAGTCCGCACATGCCAGCCAATGCTGCCAGAGGTTGTTGCACTTCGCCTGTTGAGCTGATGTCGATGGTGTTACGGGATTGCTAGCATGTGCGCCACTCACCGTGACGGCCCCGCGCGGGCCGACGTTCCTGCCCGGGGCCCGGCGGGTGCCCGATTCGCCCCGGGCCCACGATGTGACAAACACCGCAGGCTCCGGAAAACGGCCGTCGGGCGGGTCGCCCGACGGCCGCTCGGTGTCCGGGTCGGTCAGCCGACCGTACGGGCCACCCCGACCGGGCAGCTCACACCGTCGGTGCTCATGCGTCGCTCGGGCCCGGCGACCACCCGGTCTCCTGGGCCCAGTCGTCGGCGCGACGGATGAGCGCCCAGGAGAACCCGGCCTTCGCGTTCGTGTAGGCGAGCCCATCGTGCGGATGTCTGGCGGCCAGGTCACGCTTGACCGCCGCGTACTCCTCGGCGGCCTGTGGATGCACCCGCAGGTAATCGCGGAACAGCAAGGGAAACTGCTCCGAGAAACTACCTGCCATCCGCACGTGGATGTGGGTACGCGGCTGCCCCGGCGGTTCCCGGAAGTACCGCTTCGTACGTTCCGGGTTCTTGTCCCGGAACACGTGTCCCAGGCTCTGCAACGGCACCCGGAAAGGCTCGTCGGGTGCCAACCGGGCCACCGAGATCTGTAGGTCGATCACCGGTTTGGCCGCCAGGCCCGGCACCGAGGTGGAGCCGATGTGGTCGATGCGCAGTGCCACATCGCCCAATGCCGCGCGCAGTGGACCCGCCACCTCCCGGAACCGTTGTGGCCAGGCCGGATCGTGATCGACGATTCTGATGACCCGCACACCCCCGGCCGGATCGTGACTCATCGGGCCCATACTCCCTCGCGCGTTCCTCGAACGGGCAGTTCCGCCCGCGATCACGGCCCTCACCTGCCGGGGCTCCCTCAGCCGGCGGTACGGGCCACCCCGACCGGGCAGCTCAACCCGTTCGGTCCGTGGTTGCAGTAGCCGTTCGGGTTCTTCGTCGGGGCCAGATACTGTTGGTGGTAGTCCTCGGCGAAGTAGTAGTCGCCCAGCGGGGCGATCTCGGTGGTGATCTCACCCTTGCCGGCCCGCGCCACGATCGGCGCGAACGCGTCCCGGGACGCCTGCGCGGTGGCCAGCTGCTCGTCGCTGGTGGTGTAGATCGTCGAGCGGTACTGGCTGCCGACGTCGTTGCCCTGACGCATGCCCTGGGTCGGGTCGTGGTTCTCCCAGAACACCTTGAGCAGGTCCTCGTAGCTGATCACGGTGGGCTCGTAGACCACCTGGACCACCTCGGCGTGCCCGGTCATCCCCGAACACACCTCCTCGTACGTCGGGTTGGCGCTGTAGCCGCCCGCGTAGCCGGCCGACGTCGTCAGCACCCCCGGGAGGGTCCAGAACAGCCGCTCGGCGCCCCAGAAGCAGCCCATGCCGAAGACGGCGACCTGGGCACCCTCCGGGAACGGGCCCTTCAGCGACGACGGCAGCACCTCGTGCCGGTCCCCGATCGGCATCGCGATCGGGCGGCCGGGCAGGGCCTGGTCGGGGCTGATCATCTCGGCCTTCATGCGGCGAAGGAACACGGTGGAACTCCTCTCGTACCTCTCCCCGCATGCAACACCGGCGGGCCCGTCTTCCTTACCCGCTGCGTCCCGGCTCTCGCCCCCGGGCCTCGCCGAATGTCGGCGGGTCTCAGGGCAGGGCGGCGGCGACCCGCCCGGCGTAGGAGTCGGCCTCGGCGTCGTCGGCGTAGCGGGTACGCGGCCAGAAGAAGCCGCGCAGGCCGTCGCCCTTGGTCCTCGGCACCACGTGGGTGTGCAGGTGCGGCACCGACTGGGACACCCGGTTGTTCATCGCCACGAAGGTCCCACCGGCCCCCAGACCGGATTCCACGGCCGCCGCCAGGCGCTGCACCAGGCCGAAGTAGCCGGACAGGTCGGCCGCCGGCAGGTCGGTCAGGGTGACCAGGTGGGCGCGGGGCACCACCAGGACGTGCCCCTTGAACACGGGCCGGGTGTCCAGGAACGCCACCCCGTCCGGCTCGTCGGCCACCCGGAACGCCGGCACCTCCCCGGCCACGATCTGACAGAACACGCACCCGCTCACCCGCGCAGCCTAGAGCCCTGCGCGCCCGCCCACCACGCGGAGTGGACGCCGCCGGGGCGCGGCGCGGGATGAGCGGGGGCGGGTTCCGCCCGGCGGGCGGGGCGGGGCGGACTAACGTCTGCGGGATGAGTCACGGCTTCGAGACGCTCGCCATCCACGCCGGCCAGGACCCGGAGGCCCGCACCGGCGCGGTGATCCCCCCGATCTACCAGACCAGCACGTACGCCCAGGACGCCGTCGGAGCGCCCCGGCAGGGCTACGAGTACAGCCGCTCCGGCAACCCCACCCGCGACGCGCTCCAGGAGTGCCTGGCCGCGCTGGAGGGGGGTCGGGTCGGGCTCGCCTTCGCCAGCGGCCTGGCCGCCGAGGACACCCTGCTGCGGACGGTCTGCTCGCCCGGCGACCACGTGGTGATCCCCGACGACGCGTACGGCGGCACCTACCGGCTGTTCGCCCGGGTCGCCGAGCGGTGGGGGCTGACGTACACGCCGGCGAAGGTCTCCGACGTCGACGCGGTCCGGGCCGCGATCCGCCCCGAGACGAAGATCGTCTGGGTGGAGACGCCGACGAACCCGCTGCTCGGCATCGCCGACATCGCCGCCCTGGCCGGGCTCGCGCACGAGGCCGGGGCGCTGCTGGCGGTCGACAACACGTTCGCCTCGCCGTACCTGCAGCAGCCGCTCGCGCACGGCGCGGACGTGGTGGTGCACTCCACCACCAAGTACGTCGGCGGGCACTCCGACGTGGTCGGTGGCGCGTTGATCGTCGCCGATCCGACCCTCGGCGGCGAGCTGCGCTACCACCAGAACGCGATGGGCGCGATCAACGGCCCGTTCGACGCCTGGCTGACCCTGCGCGGCATCAAGACCCTCGGGGTACGGATGGACCGGCACTGCGACAACGCCGAACGGATCGCCGCCTTCCTCGACGGGCACGCCAAGGTCGCCCAGGTCATCTACCCGGGCCTGCCGTCGCACCCCGGACACGAGGTGGCCGCCAAGCAGATGCGCCGCTTCGGCGGGATGATCTCCTTCCGGGCCGCCGGCGGTGAGGAACACGCCGTGCAGGTCTGCAACCGGGCCCGGCTGTTCGTCCTCGCCGAGTCGCTCGGCGGGGTGGAGTCCCTGATCGAGCACCCGGGCCGGATGACACACGCAAGTGCTGCCGGCTCGCCGCTTGAAGTTCCCGGCGATCTCGTGCGACTGTCTGTCGGCATCGAGACGGTCGACGACCTGCTCGCCGATCTGGAGCAGGCGCTGGGCTGACCGCGGGCTGGGAAGAGGTGGCCGTGCAGGACATCATGCCGACCTGGGTGGGGGCGACCGCCAAGCAGATCGCCCGAGGCGTACGCCGGGGCGACGTCTCCGCCACCCAGGTCGTCGCCGACCACCTGGACCACGTCGGGCGGGTCGACGGCGCCCTCTCCGCGTTCCGGGTGGTCCGGGGCGGCGAGGCGATCACCGAGGCGGAGAAGGTCGACGAGCAGGAGGAGTTGGCGAACCTCCCGCTCGCCGGGGTGCCGGTGGCGGTCAAGGAGAACACCCCGGTCGCCGGCCTGCCCACCTGGAACGGGTCGGTCGCCGCGCGTACCCCGGTGGCGGAGGCCGACCACGAGGTGGTGCGCCGGTTGCGCGGCGCGGGCGCGGTGATCCTCGGGGTGACCCGGATGCCGGAGCTGGGACTCTGGGCGATCACCGACGACGCGACCGCCGTCACCCGTAACCCGTGGGACCTGCGGCGTACCCCCGGGGGGTCTTCCGGCGGAGCCGCCGCGGCGGTCGCGGCCGGGCTGGTGCCGATCGCGCACGGCAACGACGGGCTGGGCTCGATCCGCATCCCGGCCGCCTGCTGCGGCCTGGTCGGGCTCAAGCCCGGCCGGGGTGTGGTCCCGTGCCAGCTCGGCGCGGAGGACTGGTTCGGGCTGACCGAGCACGGCATGCTCACCACCACGGTCGCCGATGCCGCCGTCGGCTTCCAGGTGCTCGCCGGGCGTCGCCCGGACAAGCTGGTCCCCCCGCCCCGGCTGCGGGTCGGCGTGTCGCTGCGCTCGCCGGTGCGCGGTGTGTCGCCGGACGCGCCCAACCGGGACGCGGTGGCCGCCGCCGGCCGGCTGCTCGCCGCCGCCGGCCACGACACCGTGCCCGCCGACCCGGTCTACCCGACCTCGCTCGGCCTCCAGGGCATCGCCACCTGGCTCGCCGCCGCCGCGGCCGACGTGCGGGCCGCCGGCATCGACCGGCGTGGCCTGCAACGGCGCAGCCGCCGGCACGTCGCGCTGGGGGAGTGGGCGCAACGCCGGGGGTACGTGCGGGAGGCCGACCGGGCCGCCTGGCGCGACCGCTCCGTCGGTTTCTTCACCGACCACGCGGTCGACCTGCTGCTCACCCCGGCCCTGGCCGGGCCGCCGCCGGAGGCCACCGCCTGGTCCGGCCGGTCCTGGCTGGCGAACATGAGGACCAACATCCGGTACGCCCCGTTCGCCGCCCCGTGGAACGTCGCCGGCCTGCCGTCGATCGTGGTGCCGGTGGGCCGCCGCCCGGACGGCCTGCCGGTCGCCGCGCAACTGGTCGGCCCGCCCGGGTCGGAACTGCTGCTGCTCGGTGTCGCCGGGCAGTTCGAGATGCAGGCCCCCTGGACCCGGCACGCCCCCGGCTACCCCCGGGTCGACACGGGCTCCCCGGCCGTCGCCTGACCCGCCCGCCTGACCGCCCCGTGCCGGGCCGTCGGTGCCGGAGCGGGCCCACCTGGTCCGGGTCGTCGGCCGGCTGACCCCGGTGCGACCACCAGCGGTCGGTGAGCACGTCGTCGCCGCTGGTGGCGGGCGGTGTCGCCGCCGGTGCCGCCGGGGGCGGGTGGCACGATCGGGGCATGACGGAACTGGTCGACCTCGCCGACGTACGGGCCGCCCGGGAACTGCTCACCGGGGTCACCCGGACCACCCCGCTGGAGCCGTCCCGGCCGCTGAGCGCGGCGCTGGCCGGCCCGGTCTGGCTCAAGTGCGAGAACATGCAGCGCGCCGGCTCCTACAAGGTGCGCGGCGCGTACGTGCGGATCTCCCGGCTGTCGGCGCAGGAGCGGGAGCAGGGTGTGGTCGCGGCCAGTGCCGGCAACCACGCCCAGGGGGTGGCCCTCGCCGCCGGCCTGGTCGGCACCCACGCCACCGTCTTCATGCCGGTCAACGCCCCACTGCCCAAGGTGGCCGCCACCAAGGGGTACGGCGCTCGCATCGAACTGGTCGGCAACACCGTGGACGAGTCGTTGGTGGCCGCGCAGACCTTCGCCGAGCGCACCGGCGCGGTGTTCATCCACCCGTTCGACCACCCGGACGTGATCGCCGGCCAGGGCACCGTTGCCCTGGAGATCCTCGAACAGTGCCCCGAGGTGCGGACGATCATCACCGGGGTCGGTGGCGGTGGCCTGATCTCCGGGATGGCGGTGGCCGCGAAGGCGCTGCGACCCGACGTGCGGATCATCGGCGTGCAGGCGGCCAGCGCCGCCGCGTTCCCGCCCTCGCTGGCCGCCGGGGAACCGGTCCGGCTGCCGGCGTTCGCCACCATCGCCGACGGCATCGCGGTCGGCCGGCCAGGTGAGATCACTTTCAGTCACGTCCGTACGCTCGTCGACGAGATGGTCACCGTCAGCGAGGAGGACATCTCCCGGGCGCTGCTGATGCTGCTGGAGCGGGGCAAACAGGTGGTCGAGCCGGCCGGTGCGGTCGGGGTGGCCGCGCTGCTGGCCGGCGTCGTGCAGGTGGACACCCCGACGGTGGCGGTGCTCTCCGGCGGCAACATCGACCCGCTGCTGATGATGCGGGTGATCGAACACGGTCTCGCCGCAGCGGGCCGCTACCTGCGGGTCACCGTGCGCTGCTCGGACCGGCCGGGCCAGCTCGCGTCACTGCTCACCGAGATCGCCGGGCACCGGGCGAACGTGGTCGACGTGGAACACCAGCGGGCCAATCCGCACCTGCGGCTCGGTGAGGTGGAGGTGGCCCTGTCGGTGGAGACCCGGGGCGTCGAGCACTCCGACACCCTGATCAGTGCCCTACGGGCCAGTGGTTACCAGGTGGTCCTGACGACCGAGGCGTGACACCCCGACGGGTGCCACGCCTCGTGCGTACCGATGGATCGTCGTCGGGTCGCGCGGACCCGGCGGCGGTGCGGCTCAGCCGGAGAACGGCTCGAAGCTGACGATCGTCACCTTGATGTCCGCGCCGCTGGGCGCGGTGTAGGTGCAGGCCTGGCCGGGGCGACCGCCCAGGATGGCCCTGCCCAGCGCCGACTCCGGGCTGTAGACCGTCAGGTCGGTGGTGGCGGCGATCTCCCGCGACCCGAGCAGGAACGTCTCGGTGTCGTCCTTGTCGTCGTCGAAGTAGATCGTCACGACCATGCCGGGCGACACCACGTCGGCCGTCGGCGCCTCGCCCACCTGGGCGGTGCGCAGCAGCTCCTTGAGGTAGAGGATCCGGCCCTCGGCCTTGCCCTGCTCCTCGCGGGCGGCGTGGTAGCCACCGTTCTCCCGCAGGTCGCCCTCTTCCCGCCGGGCGTTGATCTCGGCGGCGATGACCGGCCGGTTGGCGATCAGCTCGTCGAGCTCGGCCTGGAGGCGGTCGTGCGCGTCCTGGGACAGCCAGGTGGCGGGCGCCTTGTTGTCATTGGTGGACACAGGCGTACTCCTCGGATGTGCGTGCTGGCTGACAGGTGACTTACCAACCTACCAGTGGCCGGCACGTGCGGGCGTCGTCGATCACCCGGTCGGGTGGGAGCAGCGTGCCGCCCGCCGGCCGTGGCGTCGCCGCGCCCTGGTCACCCGTGGTGTTCAGCCCGCCGGACGGCAGCGGACCACTTCGCCGATGAACGGACGCTCGGTGGTCGCCACCCGGTGCCGGGCGGTGACGTGCCGCTGGCCGGGGGACGCGGTCACGGTGACCTCCTCGTGCCCCACCTCGACGCCGGCGTGCGAGCGGGCCCGCACCAGACACACCGCCGAGCCGCCCTCGGGCACGGTCACCCGGAAGTCGACCCGCACGCCGGTGTCGCTGGCATCGGTGTAGGTGATCACCTCGGGCCGGTATTCCGGGTCGCCGTAGCGCTGGTAGAGCTGCGTCGCGGCCAGGACCAACCCGGCGATCAGCACGGCCACCAGTGCCCAGCTCAGCGCCGGGCGTCGACGCCCGGGCTCCCGTCGGCGGCCGTACCGGCCGGGCGGGAACACCGGCGCGGCCGAGGGAACTGTGGCGTGCGTCTCGGTCACCGGCGGGTATCTCCTGGCGTTGTTGTCGGTCGCGTCGGCAAGAATGACAGGGTCCATCTTCCCAGCCCGGGGCCGGGCCCGGAACGGCAGGTCGGCAGCCGCGCCGACAGGTCACCGCGGCGGGTCGGGCGAGCGACCCGGACCGGGCCGCCGGCGGGCACAGACGAGGAGCGCCCACGTTGGCAGAGAAGCTGCGGCTCATGGCCGTGCACGCACACCCGGACGACGAGTCCAGCAAGGGTGCCGCGACCATGGCGAAATACGTCGCCGAGGGGGTGGACGTGCTGGTCGTGACGTGCACCGGGGGCGAACGCGGCAGCGTGCTCAACCCCAAGCTCGACCGCCCCGACGTGTGGGCCAACATCGGTGAGATCCGGCGGGCCGAGATGGACGCCGCCCGGGCGATCCTCGGCGTCGAGCAGGCCTGGCTGGGCTTCGTCGACTCGGGCCTGCCCGAGGGCGACCCGCTGCCGCCGTTGCCCGAGGGCTGCTTCGCCCTCCAGGACGTCGAGGTGGCGGCCGGGCCGCTGGTCAAGCTGATGCGGGAGTTCCGTCCGCACGTCGTCACCACGTACGACGAGGAGGGCGGCTACCCGCACCCCGACCACATCATGTGCCACAAGGTCAGCGTGGCCGCGTTCGAGGCGGCCGGCGACCCGACCCGGTACCCGGAACTGGGCGCCCCCTGGCAGCCGTTGAAGCTCTACTACGACATCGGCTTCTCCAAGGGCAGGATCCTGGCCCTGCACGAGGGCACGCTGGCCGCGGGCCTCCCCTCACCGTACGAGGACTGGCTCAAGCGCTGGGACGAGCGGCCGGACAAGGGTTCGCGGATCACCACCCGGGTGGAGTGCGCGGAATACTTCCCGGTCCGCGACGACGCGTTGCGCGCCCACGCCACCCAGGTCGACCCGGACGGCTTCTGGTTCCACGTGCCGATGGAGATCCAGCAGCACGCCTGGCCGACGGAGGACTTCCAACTCGCCCGCTCGACGGTCGACTCCCCGCTGCCCGAGTCCGACCTGTTCGCCGGGGTACGGGAAGCCGCCCATGTCAGGTGACCGGCGGCCGGGGCTACGCTGACACTCCACCGCACATCGGAGAAATGCCATGCTCAACACTGTCCAGGTGCTCGCGGAGAACAACTTCGGGGACACCCGCACGGGTGGTCTGGCCGGGCCGATGGGCCTGTTCCTCATCCTGATCCTCGGCACCGCCACCGTGCTGCTGATCCGCAACATGAACTCCCGGCTGCGCCGGTTGCCCGAGCGGTTCCCCCAGCAGGGCGGCCCGGTCGGGGCCGACCGGGCCGATTCGTCGGCCACCGGTCCGTCGGACGGGACGACCGGGCAGGAATCACGTACGAACCTGCCGAGCGGCCACCAGCAGCCCTGAGTGGGATGACGGGGGCGTGAATCACGCTGATCCGGGTCGTCGACCCCTGTTGCGGCCACCCGGATTGGCTTAGCCTTCCGCCGGGGGACGAAAGTCCCTGAGCCGTGCGCGGGAGGGGGTGCCATGACCGTCGTAGCCGCGTTCGTCCGTCGCGCCGTCGACGGCCCCGCGGACGGAGCCGGGCGGTGACCTCCGGCAGGGCCGGCGCGTCCGACGACGGGCCGGAGCCGCCGGACACCCCGCTGCGGGTACGTGTCCTCACCCTCGCCGTGACCCTGACCGCGTTGGTGGCGGTGGCGCTCGGCCTGCGCCTGCCGACCGTCCTGCCGCCCGACGACCCGCTCCCCGCGGTCGCCCGGTTCGGCATCGTCGTCGCCGTGTTCGCGATGTCCCAACTCGCCCGGTTGCGGTTCCGCACCGCCACCGGCATGGTGAGCATCACCTGGGGCGAGGCGGCCCTGATCGTCTGCCTCTACCTCGCGCCAGCCGGCTGGTTGCCGGCCGCAGCGCTGCTCGGCACCGGTGTGGCCTGGACGACCATGTCACTGGCCGCCGACCGCCGTCCCCCGGTGGAGCTGCTGCGGATCGCCGCCTCGCTGACCGCAGCCACCGCGCTCGCCGTCGCCGTCACCACCGCCCTCGGTCAGCCGTTGCTGGCCGGCCCCACCCCGGCCCTCGTGCCCGCCCTGGTCGCCGGCGCGGTCACCTACCTGCTCACCACCGCCGGGCTGGGCGGGGCCACCCTCGCCCTGCGGCACGGCGTTGCGGTCGGCCCGGCGCTGCTCGTCGCCCTGCGCGGCAAGGTGCTGATGTTCGTCGGCAACGTGGTGGTCGGGCTGGTCGTGGTGGCCCTGCTGGAGGTCGACCCGCGCTGGTTGCTGCTGCTCCCACCGCTGCTCTGGCTGCTCCAGCAGACCTACCGGCACCGGCTGCGCGCCGACCAGGAACAGCGCACCTGGCGGGCCTTCGCCGAGGCCACCGCCGCGCTCAACCAGCTCGACGAGCGCGGGGTGGCCACGGCGGCGGTCACCGGCGCGCTGGCCCTCTTCGGTGCCGAACTGGTGGACGTGGACGTGGCCCGGGGTGACGGCCGCTGGCGGCGTTACCGGGGTGACGCCTCGGGCCAGGTGGCCGACCGGGAGACCGGGCCACCCGCCGGGGCCACCGTGGACACCCACGAACTGGTCCGGCCGCTCGTCGTCGGTGACGTCCAGGTCGGACAGTTGCGGGTCCGGTTCCCCTCCACCGGGCCGCCGAACGACCGGGAACGCGACGCGGTGGCCGCCTACTCCGACGCGTTGGCCGCCGCGCTGCACGACGCGGCGACCCATCGGGAGTTGCGGCTGGTCAGTGCCCGCTCGTCGTACGACGCGGTGCACGACGCGCTGACTGGGCTGGTCAACCGGACGGCCATGCTGACCAAGGGCGACCAGGCGTTGCGGCAGCTCGTCCACGATCATCCGGTGGCGTTGCTGCTGCTCGACATCGACCAGTTCAAAGAGGTCAACGACACCCTCGGGCACGCGGCCGGCGACCAGCTGCTGCGGCTCACCGGCAACCGGTTGGGCACCCTGACCCGCCCCGGCGACCTGCTCGCCCGGCTCGGCGGCGACGAGTTCGCCCTGCTGCTGACGTCGGTCCCGGTGATCGGCGACCGGGCCGCCCCGATGGCGTACGCGCTGCGGCAGGCCCGGGAGATCGCCGAGCGGCTGGCCGCGCCGACCGAGGTGGCCGGGGTGCGGATGTCGGTCGAGGTGTCGGTGGGGGTGGTGGTTGCCGGTGCGGGCACCGCCGACCTGACGGAGCTGCTGCGTCGGGCCGACATCGCCATGTACCAGGCGAAGGAGGGCGGCGGCAGCGTCGCCGCGTACGACAGCACCCGGGACGCGGCCAGCACCGACCAGTTGGCCCTGCTGGCCGAATTGCGGGAGGCGTTGCAGGCCGACGACCAGCTGGTGCTGGCCCTGCAACCGGCGGTCGACCTGGCCACCGGCGCACCGACCGGGGTGGAGGCGCTGATCCGCTGGCGGCATCCCCGGCGGGGCTGGCTCAGCCCGGCCGACTTCATCCGCCCGGTGGAGAACAGCGAGCAGCTCGGCACGTTCACCCGGTACGTGCTGGACAAGGCGCTGTCGGTGGCCGCCGAGTGGGCCCGCGACGGGCTGGACGTGCCGATCTCGGTGAACCTCTCGGCCCGCAGCCTGCTCGACCCCCGGTTGCCGGCGGAGATCGCCGACGCCCTGCGTCGCCACCAGGTGCCGCCGCACCGGTTGGTCCTGGAGATCACCGAGACGGTGGTGATGAGCGAGCTGGAGGTGATCGACGAGGTGCTGGCGAACCTGCGGTCGATGGGCGTCCAGTTGGCCGTCGACGACTTCGGCACCGGGTTCTCGTCGCTGTCGTTCGTGACCCGGATCGCGGTGGACGAGTTGAAGGTGGACCGGTCCTTCGTGATCCGGATGGCCGACTCGCCGGAGGCGGCGGCGATCGTCCGGGCCACCGTCGGCCTCGCCCACGAGTTGGGGCTGCGGGTGGTCGCCGAGGGCGTGGAGACGGCTGAGCAGCGGGCCGCACTGGTGGCGTTGGGCTGCACCGCCGCCCAGGGCTACCACTTCTTCAAGCCGATGCCGGCCGACAAGATCGGCGCGGTGCTCGGCTCGCTGCGCGACTCCGCCGAGTCGAACGTCTTCCCCCTGCGGGCCGACGGCGCCTCCTGACCCCGCAACCCCCACCCCTCCTCGGGCGTGTGGCGACGGCATGATCGTGCTCGATCCACGATGTAGTGGTCTCGGCGGGCTTGGGCCACTACAACCAGGATCGAGCATGATCTTGCGGCGGGCGGCGGGCGGCGGGCGGCGGGCGGCGGGTGGCGGGTGGCGGGTGGCGGGGTGGCCCGCGTGCCTACGTCGGAACGCGGGCCACCCCGGCGGCGGGCGGGTCAGCCTCTGGGGAGGACCTCGCCGACCACCGCCGGCAGTGCGGCCCAGTCGGCGGAGGCGATGCTGGCGTGGGCGGCGGCGAGCTGCGCGAGGCGGGCCCGGGCGGCCACCGGATCGGTGTTGCCGACCGCCGGGGGGACGTTCTGCGCGTCGGTCATCACCAGCACGTAGTGGTTGGTGTCGTACCAGGAGGTGTCGATGCCGCCGGTGACGTAGGCCGACGCGTCGCCATCGAACAGGACGAACCACGGGCGCAGGCTGGTGTCGGCGTACCGGCTGCGCGGGTCGCCGGTCTGGGCCCGGTGCACCGCCGGGAACGCCTGCGCCTGACCGAGGGTGCCGGCCGCCGCCAGGCCGGCCAGGTGCTGGGCGTACTCGATGTCGGTCCAGAGGGTGTCGGTGGGGTTGCCCTCCTCGACGGTGCCGGGGATCAGCTCCACGATCACCTTGCCGGCGAGCTGCGCCCGGGTCGGCCAGGCGTTCGCGCGGGCGGCGGCGTCCAGGGTGGCGTACCCGGCGCGCAGGTCGGCGGGGCGGAACACCCGGCTGCCGAGGCGGGCGGCGAGCACCGCGTCGAGCTGGACGGGCCCCTGCCCGGTACGGCTGCTGAAGCCGGTCTTCAGCTCCAGTTTGAGTTGGAGCGGACCGGCGTCGGGGTGGGCGTCGAACCAGAGCCGGATGTCGTCGAGGCAGTGCTCCAGGTTCTTGTTGCGGGTGCCGGTGTAGAGCTGCGCGGGGGTGCTGGCGGCGACGCAGTTGTTGTCGTTGCCGAGCGGGTTGGAGTGGCTGACCCGCCACTGCTTGGTGATGATGTCCGGCCAGACGTCCAGCTCGATCATTCCGGGGCGGGCGTCGAGCGCCTGCGCCAGATAGGTGTACGTCCCGCGTTCGTACGCGTTGTGCGTGCCGACCACGGTGGTCGCCGAGACCCGGGTGCCGGGGTCCACGGCGGCCGAGGCGGGGGCGGCGGTGCTGAACACCGCTGTGGCCACCGCGACCGACGTGAGCGCCGACAGGAGACGGGAACCGCGCATGGGGGTACCTCCTCGCGGGCCGGTGCCGATCACCGCACCCGCACAGATCAAAGACGATGAATGTGAACGGGGGAAGGCCCGGTTTCGGCGGGACGGGTGCGCCCGGGGGTGGATAGGGTCGTCGGGTGAATCGACTCGCCCAGGCCACCTCGCCGTACCTGCTCCAGCACGCCGACAACCCGGTCGACTGGTGGCCGTGGTGCGACGAGGCGTTCGCCGAGGCGAAGCGGAGAGACGTCCCGGTGCTGATCTCGGTGGGCTACGCCGCCTGCCACTGGTGCCACGTGATGGCCCACGAGTCGTTCGAGGACGAGACGGTCGGCGCGCTGGTCAACGCCGGTTTCGTGGCGATCAAGGTGGACCGGGAGGAGCGGCCCGACGTCGACGCCGTCTACATGACCGCCACCCAGGCGATGACCGGCCAGGGCGGGTGGCCGATGACGGTCTTCGCCACCCCCGACGGCACCCCGTTCTTCTGCGGCACGTACTTCCCGAAGCCCAACTTCGTCCGGCTGCTGGAGTCGGTGGGCACCGCGTGGCGGGAGCAGCGGGAGGCCGTACTGCGGCAGGGTGCGGCGGTGGTCGAGGCGATCGGCGGCGCCCAGGCCGTCGGCGGCCCCACCGCCCCGCTCACCGCCGACCTGCTCGACGCCGCCGCCACCCAACTCGCCACCGAGTACGACGAGACGAACGGCGGCTTCGGTGGCGCACCGAAGTTTCCGCCGCACATGAACCTGCTGTTCCTGCTCCGGCACCACCGGCGCACCGGGTCGGCGCGCAGCCTGGAGATCGTCCGGCACACCGCCGAGGCGATGGCCCGGGGCGGCCTGTACGACCAGCTCGCCGGGGGGTTCGCCCGCTACTCGGTGGACGCCCACTGGACGGTGCCGCACTTCGAGAAGATGCTCTACGACAACGCCCTGCTGCTGCGGGTCTACACCCAGCTGTGGCGGCTCACCGGCGACCGGCTGGCCCGCCGGGTGGCCCGGGACACCGCCCGGTTCCTCGCCGACGAGCTGCACCGCCCCGGCGACGGCTTCGCCTCCGCGCTCGACGCCGACACCGACGGGGTGGAGGGCCTCACCTACGCCTGGACCCCGGCCCAGCTCGTCGAGGCGCTCGGCGAGGACGACGGCCGCTGGGCCGCCGACCTGTTCGACGTCACCGAGGCGGGCACCTTCGAGCACGGCACGAGCGTGCTGCGGCTGGCCCGGGACGTCGACGACGCCGACCCGCAGATCCGGGCCCGCTGGCGCAGCGTGGTGGGCCGGCTGCTGGCCGCCCGGGACACCCGCCCCCAACCGGCCCGCGACGACAAGGTGGTGGCCGCCTGGAACGGCCTGGCGGTCACCGCGCTCGTCGAGTTCGTCCAGGTCGCCGCGCTCTGCGCCGACCCCGGCGACGAGGACGCCAACCTGATGGACGGGGTCGCCATCGTCGCCGACGGGGCGCTGCGCGACGCCGCCGAACACCTGGCCGGCGTGCACCTGGTCGACGGCCGGCTCCGCCGGGCCTCCCGCGACCGGACGGTCGGCGAGCCGGCCGGTGTGCTGGAGGACTACGGCTGCGTGGCCGAGGCGTTCTGCGCGGTGCACCAGCTCACCGGCGAGGGCCGCTGGCTGGAGTTGGCCGGTGGCCTGCTGGACGTGGCGCTGGCCCGGTTCGCCGCCTCCGACGGCGGTTTCTACGACACCGCCGACGACGCCGAACGGCTGGTCACCCGGCCGGCCGACCCGACCGACAACGCCACCCCGTCGGGCCGGTCGGCGATCGTGGCGGCGCTGAGCGCGTACGCGGCGTTGAGCGGGGAGACCCGCTACCGGGAGGCGGCGGAGGCGGCCCTGTCGACCGTCGCACCGATCGTCGGCCGGCACGCCCGGTTCACCGGGTACGCGTCGTCCGCCGGTGAGGCGCTGCTGTCCGGGCCGTACGAGATCGCGGTGGTCACCGACGACCCGGCCGGGGACCCGCTGGTCGCCGCCGCGCACCGGCACGCCCCACCCGGTGCGGTGGTGGTCGCCGGCCGGCCCGACCAGCCCGGGGTGCCGCTGCTCGCCGACCGGCCGCTGGTCGACGGGCGGCCCACCGCGTACGTCTGCCGGGGGTTCGTCTGCCAACGGCCGGTGACCTCGGTCGAGGAGCTGGTCGCCCAGCTCACCTGAGCCGACCCCGCCAGGGGCCGGCGGGCTGCCTGCCGGGCGGCTGTCCGCCCGGCCCGGTGCCGGGGGGCGGCCCGCCGGGGCGGTGACCGGCTCGGGTGGTCGCCCACAGGGAGCGGTGACCGGCTCGGGTGGTCGCCCACAGGGAGCGGTGCCCGGTTTCGGGTGGTGGTCCGCTCAGCCGGGTGGCCCTCGGGCCGGGCGGCGAACGGCCCCGGTTAGGCTGGTGGCGCTATGGATTCCCGTACCGGTCTGCCCGTCGTCGGCATGGTGGGTGGCGGCCAACTGGCCCGGATGACCCACCAGGCCGCCATCGCCCTCGGCCAGTCACTGCGTGTGCTGGCGCTCGCCCCCGACGACGGTGCCGCGCTCGTCGCCACCGACGTGCAGTACGGCGACCACACCGACCTCGCCGCGCTGCGCACCTTCGCCAAGGGTTGCGACGTGGTCACCTTCGACCACGAGCACGTCCCGACGGAGCACATCCGCACCCTCGCCGCCGAGGGCGTGAAGCTCTTCCCGCCCGCCGAGGCGTTGTTGCACGCCCAGGACAAGCGGGTGATGCGGGAACGGCTCGGTGCGCTGGGCGCACCCAACCCGGCGTGGCGGCCGGTGGAGGCCCCTGCTGACCTGCTCGCCTTCGGTGCGGAGCAGGGCTGGCCGGTGGTGCTCAAGGCGGCCCGGGGCGGCTACGACGGGCGTGGCGTGTGGCTGGTCGACGACGCCGGGCAGGCCGCCGAGCTGGCCGCCACCCTGCTCGCCGGGGGCACCTCGCTGATCGTCGAGGAGCGGGTGGCGCTGCGCCGGGAGCTGGCCGTGCAGGTGGCCCGCTCACCGTTCGGGCAGGTCGCCGCATATCCGGTGGTGGAGACGGTGCAGCGGGACGGGATCTGCGTCGAGGTCCTCGCTCCCGCCCCCGACCTGGCGGAGGAGTCGGCGGTCGCCGCCCAGCAGCTCGCCATCGACCTGGCCACCGCGCTCGGTGTGGTCGGCCTGCTGGCGGTGGAGCTGTTCCAGACCGACACCGGGCTGGTCGTCAACGAGCTGGCGATGCGCCCGCACAACTCCGGGCACTGGACCATCGAGGGGGCCCGGACCTCGCAGTTCGAGCAGCACCTGCGGGCGGTGCTCGACTACCCGATGGGGGACACCGCGCTGACCGCCCCGGTGGTGGTGATGGCGAACGTGCTCGGCGGTGAGCCGGGGGGGATCTCCCTCGACGAGCGGCTGCACCACCTTTTCGCCGCCGAACCGGGTGCCCGGGTCCACCTGTACGGCAAGCAGGTCCGACCCGGCCGCAAGATCGGGCACGTCACGGTGCTCGGCAACGACCTGGACGACGTACGGGCACGGGCCGCACGGGCCGCCCGTTGGCTGCGGGAGGGGCACGGGTGAGCACCGTCGGGCTGATCATGGGCAGCGACTCGGACTGGCCGGTGATGAGAGCCGCCGCCGACACGCTTGACGAGTTCGAGGTGCCGTACGAGGTGGCGGTGATCTCCGCGCACCGCACCCCGGTCAAGATGATCGAGTACGGCCGGGACGCCGCCGACCGGGGACTCCAGGTGATCATCGCCGGGGCGGGGGGTGCCGCCGCGCTGCCCGGCATGGTGGCTTCGGTCACCCCGCTGCCGGTGATCGGCGTACCGGTCCCGCTCAAGCATCTGGACGGAATGGACTCGCTGCTGTCCATCGTGCAGATGCCGGCCGGGATCCCGGTGGCCACCGTGTCGATCGGCAACGCCCGCAACGCCGGCCTGCTCGCGGTCCGCATCCTCGCGGCCACCGACCCGGCCCTGCGCGCCCGGATGGTCGCCTTCCAGGCCGACCTGGAGGACCTGGTCGCCGAGAAGGACGCCGCCCTCCGCGCCTCCCTGACCTGACCCCCGCAGCCCCACCCTGGCCTGGGCCGCCCACGATCTGCGGCCCAGGCCGTGACCACCCACGACCACCCGGCCCAGGCCGTGACCACCCACGACCACCCGGCCCACTGAGCCCGGCCACGTCCGAACCCCGCCGTGACCCTCCGGCTTCATCTCATGGAGCGCAGGGCGGTCTGGAGCCGGTCCTGGGCGCGGCGGCGACGTTCGTTGCTCGCCCCGAGCACCAGCAGCACCAGGCCGACCGGGATGAGCACCAGCCACGGGCCGAGGCTGAACAGGGCGTGTACGGCCGCGATCGCGGTCACCGCCGCGCCGACGATCACCGGGGCCTGCTGCCGGCTGGTCGAGCCGAAGACGAGCACCGCCACCGCGCCGAGCAGCAGCAGCACCTGGCGCAGCATGCTGGAGTCGGTGGCCAGCACGATCGCCAGGGTCGGCACGAATGCCGCGACGAGTGCCGGGCCGTACGCCACCCAGCTGGACAGGTCGGGGCGGTGGCGCAACTCCAACATGCCGACCAGGAGGGCGAGCGCCGCGAACGGCAGCGTGTACGCCTCGGGCAGCGCCACGTCGGCGACCCGCATCAGGATCCACCAGGCGACGATCTCGCAGGCGACCACCGCCCAGAAGAGGATCCGCCGCTCCACCGGTCGCCGGCCCGGCCGGACGGCGGCCACCCCCAGCACGGCACCCCAGGCGGCGAGCAGGGCGGCGATGTGCCGGGGGGAGTCGAACGCCAGGGCCAGGGCGATGAGCGCGGCGGCGTACCCGCTCCACTCGACGGTGGCGGCCTCCCGGTGCGCCTCGGGCCGCCGTAGCCGGGGCAGCGTCGCGGCGAAGACCTGCAACGCCGCGCCCACGGCGAGCACCCCGAACGCCGACCAGACGGCGGGGAAACCGGCCACCAGCCCGGCGGTGAGCACGAAGAGCTGCGCCATCAGCGAGGCGAACAGCCAGCCGAGGATGCGGGCCCGCCCGGTGGTGCCGACGAGCGCGGCGACGGCCCCGACGCCGACGGCGCCGCCCAGGGTGAACAGGGTCAGCCCTTCACTGGCCAGGCTGCCGGCCAGCCCCGCGCCACCACCGGCCAGCCCGATGACGAAGACCAGCACCCGGGCCAACCGCAGCGACCGGGCCCGCTCCGCCAGCGGGGGTGGCGGGGTCAACGCGAGGCCCAGCATCGAGATGGTGAACACGGCGAGGGCGGCCAGGGCGTTCTGCGGCCAGGCCATGCCCAGGGCGATCGGGGTGATCAGCAGCGTCACCGCCAGGCCGGGCAGCACCACCGGCACCGCCCGGGACCGACGCCCACCGGACAGGCCGGTGGCGGCCAGCGCGGCGGTGCCGGTGAGCAGCAGCGCGGTGAGCACGTGCGTCGGGTCGACCAGTTTCGGTGGCGGGGTACGCAGCTGCGGCGGTGGGCCCTGCCAGATGTGGGCGAGCATCCGGTGCGGCTCGACCAGCGCCACGAAGAGCAGCGGTGCGAGGGAGATCAGGGCCAGCACGGTGGGCACGGCCGCCGCGGCCAGCGCCCCGGCGGCGGGGTCGATCCGCCAGCGTCGTTGCGTACCGTCGTCGGGCAGCCGGCGCAGCGCCCCGTCCAGCAGGACCGTCCAGCGGCGGGTCGGCTGGGCGGACCCGACCGGTGGCACGGTCGCCGCCCGGACGAGTTCGGCGAGCACCCCGAGTAGTGCGGCTGCGGCGGCGAACACCCCGGACGGCAGGTCGACGAAGATGGCGGCCAGCGCGCTGACGGTGGCTCCACCGGCGATCGCCGCGCTCGCGTACGGCAGGTACTGCGGCACCTGGCGGCGGACGGCGGCCACGGCGGCGAGGCCGAAGCTGGACGCGGCCAACGCGGCGGTCAGCACCACCTGCGACCCGTGGCCGAACTCGGCGGCGAGGGCGGCCACCGCACCGGGGAGCGTGAGCAGCGCGGCGGCGGTCGCCAGGCCACCGATCTGCACCAGGTGTGGCGGCATCCCCTCGGTCTCGACGTCGTCCACCAGGGAGGGGGCGACGGACCGGGCGACCGCCGCCACGGCCAGACCGATCAACGCGATGCCGCCCAGGGCGAGCGCGGTGGTCCACGGGCGCACCAGCCCGGCTCCGGCGGCGTGCAACGCGACCACCCCGGCCACGGTGGCCCGGGACAGCCCGGCGCGCGGGTCGGCGGACGCCACCGCGGCCATGGCGAAGACGGTGGCGACGGTCAACCCCACCAGGACCGGTGACCACCAGGGCAGGTCGAAGGCGGCCGGGACACCGATGGTGGCGAGCACCGCGCCGATGCCCGCCACGTCGTACTTCCAGGGGGTGGGGAGCAGGATCGCGGCGGCGAGCGCGAGCAGCGCCAGCGCGACCGGGGCCTGCCAGGCCGAGCCACCGGTCGGTGCGGCCGGCCAGGCGGTGAGGTCCCCGGCCCAGATGGGGCCCGGGGTGGCCAGCACACCCACCCCGCCGCGCAGCGTCGACCAGCCGGCCAGCACCCCGATCAGGGCGGCACCGACGGCGATACCGAGCACCGGGCCGCGCCGCCACTCCTCGGGCATCGCCCGGGCGGCGACGGCGACCACCAGCACCAGCACGGCGGCGACCGCGAGCTGCCCACCGGGGGAGATCACCGCGGTGATCCGGGCCAGGGTGGCGATCAGTGCGGCGGTGACGGCGGCGGCGGCCAGGTCCGCGCCGTCCAGCGCCAGGTCGGAACGCCGACCCGCGTCGATCCGGCCGGCGAACAGCAGCAGCAGCGTGGCGATCAGCACCAGCCCACCGAGCCAGGCGTCGGCGGCGGTGCGTCCCGGGGCGAAGAAGGCGGCCCCGATCACCGCCAACGCGCCCAGCCCGGTGCCGACGGCGTGCGGCAGGCTCAGGTGCCGCTGCGACACCTGCATCATCGCCGCGTAGCCGAGGGTGACGCAGACGGCCAGGAAGCCCGCCGCGAGGATCGGCACCGTCAGTTCCCGCAGCACCGCCGGGGTGAGCGCCGGCCCGGGCGGCTCGGTGGCCGCCACGAACGCGGTGACCGCGCCGGGCAGCGCGAATGCCGCCCCACCGGCCGCCCAACCGGACAGGACGTCGGCGGCGGCCGGGGCGATGCGTACCCGGGGCGCGAGCGCCACCAGCACGCCCGCCAGCATCAGCACGGCCAGTGCGGCGGCAGCCACCGACGGCCGGCTCAGGGCGGCGCCGGCCCCGACGAACCCGACGACGGTGGCGGTGCCGGCGTGCACCACGGCCGCCCGGGTCGTGCCGGCGGAGATCCCGGCGACGCCGATCGCGACCGCCGCCAGCACCATCGGCCAGGGGGCCGCCACCCAACCCAGACCCAGTGAGGCGGGTACGGCCAGCGCGGTCAGGCCCGCGCCGACCACCGCGAACTCGCGGCGGATCTCCGGCGGCAGGGCCAGCACCGCCGCGACGGTGAGCAACAGGGCGCTGGCGGCGAGCTGCCCGGCGGACGGCCCGGCCGTCGCGGCCACCTCGCCAGTGAACGCGGACAGGTCGGCCCGCCAGGCCGGCAACGCCGCCTGGACCGGGGCCAGCCCGGCCCGCAGCGCACCGCCGGCCACCACCAGGCCGCTGACGGTCAGCGCTGCGGCGGAGGCGAGCTGCGGCCCCCGTCGGGCTGCTTCCGGTACGGCCCGCACGGCCAGCCCGGTCAACGTGATGACGGCGGCGATCAGCAGCAACGCCCGGTCCGGGAAGGCCACCGAGGCGATCCGCCCGAGCGCGCCGATCACGGCCAGGGTGAGGATGCCGGCCCCCACGTCCGGCAGCGGCGGGCGGCGCAGCAGCAGGGTGCCGGCCAGGGCCACCGCCGCGGCCAGCAGCAGCGCCGCACCCGCCCCGGTGGCTGCCGGTACGGTCTGCACCCGCAGCAGGGCGGTGACCGCGTACGCCAGGGCGAGCGCCACCGCCACCCCGTGCAGCAGCCAGGTCGCCTCGGGCAGCCCTGGCACCGGTCGGGCGGGCCCGGTCGGGGTGGCCGCCGAGCCGTCGAGGATCTCGCCCGTCTCCTCGGGTGCGCCCTCCGGCCGGCCGTCCGGGGTGACCCGCTGCCGGGGCGGGGCGGTGGTGCCGCCGGTCGCGGCTTCCGGTGGGGCCGGTCGTTCCCGCATGATGCCGGAGCGCACCAGTCCGAGGTCGAGCACGGCCACCACGGTGAACACCACCGCCCAGCCGGTCGGGCCGCTGATCCACCCGTACGCCAGCAGCGGCACCACGGGTTGGGCGGCCAGCACCGCCGCGAACCGGGGGGCCCGCAGGCCGGTGCCGACGGCGTAGGCGAGGGCGACCCCGGTGGTCAGCGCGAAGATCATCCCGGAGAAGACCGCGCCGGACGCGCCGATCCGGTCCACCGCCCACAGCGCGTACCCGGCCAGCGGCACCAGCAGCAGGCCGACCGTGGAGATCGTCTCGGCGGTGGAGGTCAGGCCCCGTTTGGCCAGCACCGGCGGGGCGAGCAGCAGCAGGACGGTGGCGACCAGCAGGATGCCGAGTCGGGCCAGGGCGTCCATCGAGCTGGTCGCGACGGCGGCGAAGACCACTGCGGCCACCGCCAGCACCAGTGCGCCCAGCCCGAGTGGGATGTTCTGCACCTCCCGGGAGGAGGCCTCGGCCGGGTGTTCCGGGTTGTCCGCGCCCAGCCAGGTGGCGGTCCGGTACGGCGGTGGGAGCGGGGGTTCGTCCGGACCGGCCGGGGTGCCCTGCCGGGGCACCCGGGGTGGCGCTCCGGTGGCGGCGGTCGGCGGTCGACGGCCCGGCTTGCGGCGCAGCACCCGGCGCGGGCGGGTGGCCTGCTTGACGCGTTCGTCACCGGCGTGGGCGAGGATGTCCCGCTGGAAGAGGGCGGCCTGCATCTTCGCGGCGATCTGCCGTTGTTCGCGGGCGATCTCGGCGTCGCGTGCCTTCATCTCCGCGATGGAGCGTTCGATGTCGGCCAGGTGTTCGCGCCACTGCGGTTGCTCGGCCCCGCAGTCGGGGCAGCGGGCCGCCGCCTTCATCTGCCGCCCGCACGAGGAGCACTGGAAGTTCTCCACGACATCCCTCCACCCGGCCGGCCGCACTGTGGACGCCGTCCCCACGCAGCATGCC
This sequence comes from Micromonospora sp. NPDC048894, assembly GCF_040649765.1. Lineage (NCBI taxonomy): Bacteria > Bacillati > Actinomycetota > Actinomycetes > Micromonosporales > Micromonosporaceae > Micromonospora > Micromonospora sp. NPDC048894. Next base: position 283,340 of record NZ_JBEZFY010000008.1, read on the forward strand.
CTGAGCGGGCGTGGATTTCGACACCTGCCGCTCCGTTAGGGGCACAAAAAACGCGTCGGTGCGGGAGTGTCACCTCCCGCACCGACGCGTTCCGGTGTCGTCAGGGGCGGCCCATGCCCCGGTATTCCCAGCCCGCCTGGGTCCACAGTGCCGCGTCGAGGCAGTTGCGGCCGTCCACGACCTTGCGCCCGGCGGCCAGTTCGCCGAGGGCCACCGGGTCGGCGTTGCGGAAGTCGGCCCACTCGGTGAGTACGCAGACCAGGTCGGCCCCGGAGACCGCGTCGTTCACGCTGTCCTCGAAGACCAGTTCCGGGGCGACCCGGCGGGCGTTCTCGGTGCCCTGCGGGTCGTACACGTGCACGTCGGCGCCGGCCTTGGCGAGCAGCGCGGCGACGGCGAGGGCCGGGGCGTCGCGGACGTCGTCGGTGTTGGGTTTGAAGGTCGCGCCGAGCACGGCGATCCGGGTGCCGGAGAAGTCCGGGCCGGCCGGGCCGGAGCGGCGGCCGAGCAGGTCGGCGGCGAGCTGGAGGACCCGGGTGCGGCGGCGCAGGTTGATCAGGTCGACCTCGTGCAGGAACCGCAGCGCCTCGCCGGCACCCAGCTCCTGGGCGCGGGCCTGGAAGGCGCGGATGTCCTTGGGCAGGCAGGCGCCGCCGAAGCCGAGGCCGGCCTGGAGGAACCGGTTGCCGATCCGGGGGTCGTAGCCGATGGCGCGGGCGAGCTGGGTGACGTCGCCGCCGCTGGCCTCGCAGACCTCGGCCATCGCGTTGATGAAGGAGATCTTGGTGGCCAGGAAGGCGTTCGCGGCGACCTTGACCAGTTCGGCGGTGGCGAAGTCGGTGACCACCAGCGGGACCTCCCGGTCCTCGGTGGCGGCCAGGTCGAAGACGCCCTTGTGGGCGGCGTAGAGCATGGCGTTGGCCCACTCGCTCTTGACCCCGACCACGATCCGGTTGGGGCGCAGCACGTCGTCGACGGCGAAGCCCTCCTGGAGGAACTCGGGGCTCCAGGCCACCTCGACGCCCAGGTCGGTCGGGGTGTGCTTGCCGACGAGCTGCTCCACCCACTCGGCGGTGCCGACCGGGACGGTGGACTTGCCGACGATCAGCGCCTTGCGGGTCAGCTGCTGGGCCAGGGCGGTCACCGACGCCTCGACGTACGACAGGTCGGCGCCCATGCCGTCGGCGCGCTGCGGGGTGCCGACGCAGATGAAGTGCACGTCGCCGAAGTCGGCGGTCTCGGCGATGTCGGTCGAGAACCGCAGCCGGCCGGCGGCCAGGTTACGCCGTAGCAGCTCGTCGAGGCCCGGTTCGTGGATCGGCACCTCGCCCGCGTTCAGCTTGGCGATCTTGTCGGCGTCGACGTCGAAGCCGAGCACCTCGTAGCCCAGTTCGGCATAGCAGATGGCGTACGTCGCGCCGAGGTAGCCGGTGCCCAGGAAGGTCACCCGGGGGCGCGGCGCACCCGAGGGGGGCGTCACCGGGGAGATGGTCGGCGCCGGCTGGATGTTCGGGTACGGGATCGTCACGCCTGTCTTCTCCGCTCGCGCTGGCGGCGCTTCACTGCGTCGCAATCGGCTGCGGCGCCTGGCCGGGCACCGATGGAAAAACCTGTCGTTCGGTCAGCGTAGTTGTGCGCTCTCGGGGGCCGTGCGGCGTGATCCTACCTGTCGGTAACATGACGGGGGTCGCGATGGCTATTCTTCAACCGCGGCAGTCGGCGGCCTGAGGGACGTCACAGACTGCGCATGATAGCCGTGAAATGGGAGGGTCGACATGGCCGCAGAGCAGACGTTCGACGTCTACCGGTTGCCCGAGGAGCACGACGCGGTCCGCGAGGCGGTCCGCGACGTCTGTGCCGCCAAGGTGGCCCCGCACGCGGCCGAGGCCGACGAGACCGGTGAGTTCCCCCAGTCGTCGTACGACGCGCTGCGGGCCGCCGACTTCCACGCCCCGCACATCCCGGTGGAGTACGGCGGTGCCGGCGCGGACGCCCTGGCCACCGCGATCGTCATCGAGGAGGTCGCGCGGGTCTGCGCGTCGTCGTCGTTGATCCCGGCGGTGAACAAGCTCGGCACGATGCCGCTGATCCTGGCCGGGTCCGAGGAGTTGAAGCAGCGGTACCTGACCCGGGTCGCCTCGGGTGAGGGGATGTTCTCGTACTGCCTGTCGGAGCCGGAGGCGGGCAGTGACGCGGCGTCGATGACGACGCGGGCGGTGCGTGATGGTGATCACTGGGTGCTCAACGGGGTGAAGCGGTGGATCACCAACGCCGGCGTGTCGGAGTTCTACACGGTGTTCGCGGTGACCGACCCGGCGGCCCGCTCGCGGGGGATCTCCGCGTTCGTGGTGGAGAAGTCCGACCCGGGGGTGAGCTTCGGTGCTCCGGAGAAGAAGCTCGGCATCAAGGGCTCTCCGACGCGGGAGGTCTACCTCGACAACGTGCGGATTCCCGCTGACCGGATGATCGGCGAGCCGGGGACCGGGTTCGGCACCGCGATGCGGACCCTGGACCACACCCGGGTCACCATCGCCGCGCAGGCCGTCGGGATCGCCCAGGGGGCCCTGGACTACGCCAAGGGCTACGTGCAGGAGCGCAAGCAGTTCGGTAAGGCGGTCGCCGAGTTCCAGGGCATCCAGTTCATGCTCGCCGACATGGGGATGAAGTTGGAGGCGGCCCGGCAGTTGACGTACGCGGCGGCCGGGAAGTCGGAGCGCGGCGACGCCGACCTGACCTATTTCGGGGCGGCGGCGAAGTGTTTCGCCTCGGACGCGGCGATGGAGATCACCACCGACGCGGTGCAGTTGCTGGGCGGGTACGGCTACACCCGGGACTACCCGGTCGAGCGGATGATGCGCGACGCCAAGATCACCCAGATCTACGAAGGCACCAACCAGGTCCAACGCATCGTCATGGCCCGCCAGTTGCTCAAGGACTGACCGCCGGGTTCGTTGCTCCTCCGTTCCGGACGCCTGCTTCGCACCTGACAGGCAAGGTGCGAAGTGGGTGTCAAGTTCCGTGAGCTGCCGACGATCTCGATGTGCGGCTGCTGGCGGGTCAGCGGGTGAGGCCGACGGTGGTGGCGAGGCGGGCCACGTCGGCGGCTGGCGGGCCGCTGCGGGCGATCTCGGCGACGAGGGTACGCGCGGCGGGGCGGTAGCGGACCTCGGCGGGCGCGATGGTGTCGGCCTCGACCAGCGTACGACCGGCGGCGGCGAGGTCACCGGCGTCGAGGTAGGCGCGGGCGGCGTCGACGAGGTGCGCGGCCCGATGCTCGACGGGAAGCCGACGCCAGTCGTCGCGCCCGATGGCCTTCTCGTGGTGGTGGACCGCCACGGCCGTGTCGCCGAGGCGCAGGGCGGTCAGGAAGCGGGCCAGCAGCACGGCGGCGGGGCCGAACGCGGTGTGGTGCGGGTCGTCGCCGCTCGTACACCGGTTGGCGAGGACGGTGGCGTGGTCGATCAGGTCGTCGGCGCGGCGGCCGTCACCACAGCCGGCGGCGGCCAGCGCGGCCTGGAGGAACAGCGTCCCGCGTACCGCGTCGTGGGTGGCGGTGCCGATGGCGGCGACGGCGGCGGTGAGGGCGAGCCGGTCGCGGCCGAGCGCGCGCAGCGCCTGGGCCACGACGATGGTCGCGGTGCCGGCGCGGACGGGGTCCCCCACGGCGGCGGCGACGGCCCGGTCGGCGGCGAGCCAACCGAGATCGGCCTCACCGAGCTTGACCAGCACCGATGCGGTGATCCGGTACGCGGCCACCAGCGGTCCCGGGCTGGCACGGGCGGCGTCGAGCAGGCTGGGCAGGGCCCGGAGCAGTTGCGTGTAGTGGGCGTGCTGGTAGGTGAGCCAGGCGTGCGCGACATGCCGCCCCAGTTCGTCGGGCGACACCGTCCGGGCCGGACGCTGGTGGTGGTAGCGGGCCAGGGCGGCGCGGACCGCGTCGACACCGTCGAGGCCGGCGGTCACGGGCGGTAGCGGTCTGCGGGGGTCGAGCAGGGTGGCCGGGTCGAGGCGCAGCACCTCGGCGATCTCCTGGACGGTCGAGTAGCGGTCCAGGCTGCGTACGCCGCGTTCGACCTTGTCCACCCAGCTCTTCGACTTGCCGAGCCGGTCGGCGAGCATCTGCTGGGTCATCCGGCGGCGTACCCGCCAGCGGGCCACCCGCCGGCCGATCGGCAGCTCGTCGACGTCGGTCAGCGCCGGCCGGTTCACCGGTCCCGCTCCACCGGCGGGGGTACGGCCACGGTGGTGGACTCCCCGCAGCGCGGACACCACCTCGACTTGACCCGGAACGCCAGCAGCCCGACCAGAAAGCCCGGCACCAGGCCCCCGAACACGATCGATACCACTTCAGACCTCATGATCACTCTTACCTTCGGTAAGCGGGGCTGTGAGCTGCGCAGATAGCTCTGAGTGAGGGCTCCTGCACTGCTACCGAAAGTTAGCGCACTAACTCTGGATCAGTAAAGGATTTAATTGTGCTAACTTTCGGATCATGAACGTTTGACATTGTTTGCTGCGCCTGCGGAGACGTGGTCGACTTGACCGTGAGTAGGTGTGTCCACGTGGAGGGGTCATCCATGACCGGCAGGGAGCCGCCCAACTATCAGCGCGTCGTGGATGACCTGCGACAGCGGATCCTTGGCGGTGAACTGTCCTCTGGGGACAAGCTGCCCACCGAGAGGGAACTCCAGCAGCGCTGGGGCTTCTCCAGCACCGTCATCAAGCACGCCCTCACCATGCTCCGCAGCGAAGGGCTCATCGAAGGCCGACGGGGATCGGGCAACTACGTCCGCAGCCGCACATCGCTCGTGCGTCGCGCCCACTCTCGGGACCTGCGCAACCGCATCGGCAGCACGTCACCGTTCGCCCGGGACAGCGAAGCCGCAGGCAAGCAACCGAGCTGGGAGTCTGACAGCGAGAAGATCCCCGCGACGCCCCGCATCGCCGAACGGCTCGGCATCCGGCCCGGCGACGTCGTCATGCACACCAGGTACCGCTACCTGGCCGACGGAGCCCCGATACAACTTGCCGACTCGTACGAGCCGCTGGCCCTCACCGGCGGTACGCCGATCGAGTACCCCGAGCGAGGTCCGATCATCGGCGTGGTCGCTCGGATGGACTTCATCGGTGTGGCCGTCGACCGGTTTGTGGAAGAGGTGACGACCCGGCAGGCGATGCCCGAGGAAGCTGCCGCCCTCGAACTCGACCGGCGCGGCGGCAGGTGGGTGATCGAAGTCGAGCGCACCTACTTCGCCGGGCGGACCGCAGTGGAAACCGCCGACATCGTGTTTCCTGGTGACCGTTACCGACTCGTCTACGAGTTGCCCGTCGATCCCTGGTCACCGCCCGAGGGGGCCGAGCCGTCCTGACAACGGCTCGGCCGTGAAGAAGCCGTACCGGATGATCGGGTGGGCCAGTCGTGCCGGCCCACCCGTCAGCGGTCAACGGTTGTCGGGGCTGTTCTCCGGCTTGGCCCCGTAGCGCGGCGGGGCGGACCACGGCGACTCGGTGCCGGCCCGCCGGGGCAGCGGCTCGGTGGGGGTGTCCAGGTCGGGGTAGCCGAGGGTGAGCGGCGCGGTGTCCGGCTCGCTGCGGGCGGGCGGACCGGCCGGCGGCCAGTCGCTCGTGGCATAGCTGGGCGGTGGCGGGTCGTCGTAGTCGGCCGGGGCCGATTCCGTCCCGGTCGCCGGCTGCGGCCAGCGCCGCCACCGCTGGGCGCTGAACACGGCCATCAGCAGCAGCACGCCGATCAGGAACAGGGTGCCGTTCTGCACCGGCTGGTGCAGCGGCAGCGGGTCGCCGAGCACCTTCCAGCCGCTCGGGATCCAGTCGAGCACGGTGAACGGGGCGATGAACATCCCGACGTACGGGGTGACCAGCAGCAGCCCGGCGACGAGCGGGCCGAGCGGCGAGGTGCGCAGCGTGCCGACCAGGCCGAGCAGGATACCGGCGACGCCGAGGTAGACGGTCGGCTCGATCAGGTTGGCCGTGTTGTACGTGCCGATCTCCACCCAGCGGTCCACGGTCCGGCCCGACCCGTCCTGCCCGAGGGTGATCAGCACCCACGTGACGGGTGCCACCACCAGCCCGGCGAGGAAGCTCCAGAGATGTCGCATTGGCGCACCGTACCGTTTCTGCCATGACCGAGCACCCCACCACCCCTCCCGGCAAGCCGACGTCGTACTCCCGGGTCACGCTGAGTCGCATCATGACCGCTGTCGATGTCAACCTGTACGGAACCGTGCACGGTGGGGTGTTGATGAAGTTCGTCGACGACGTGGCCGGGGCGGCGGCGGCCCGGCACAGCGGCGGTACGGCGGTGACCGCCTCCATCGACGAGATCGTCTTTTCCGAGCCCGTCCGGGTGGGTGACCTGGTGCACGCCCACGCCCAGGTCAACTGGACCGGCAACACCTCGATGGAGGTCGGGGTGAAGGTGGTCGCCGAGCGCTGGGACTCGGCCGAGGACGAACCCGTCCGGGTGGCCACCGCCTACCTGGTCTTCGTCGGTGTGGACGTGGCCGGCGCCCCCCGCCCGGTCCGCCCCGTCCTCCCGGAGACCCCAGACGATCACCGCCGCTACAAGGAGGCCGAGATCCGCCGAGCCCACCGCCTGGCCAAACGCCGCGCCATCCAAGCCCACCGCGCCTCCTGACCCCCTCCGTCCCCCCAAGCTCCCCCTTCCCACCCCTGCCCCCCGGCTCCCCCTCCCGCCCCGGTGATCAAGAGATTTACGTCAGCTCCGCGCCCAGTCCTGCCCCAAACCTCTTGATCACCACCCCCCAGCCCCCGGCTGCACCCGGCGTTGGGCGTCCCAGCCCGGTGATCAAGAGGTATACGTCAGGTATCGGCTCAATGTTGACGCGAACCTCTTGATCACCGGCGCCAGCCCGTCGCTTCGGCCGGGGCGGAATGTGTCGGTCCGGTGATCAAGAGGTATGCGTCAGGTTCGGGCTGGAATTTGACCCGAACCTCTTGATCAACGGGGTCTGGTCGATGGGTCAGCTGGATCAGTGGGAGATGGGTGCTTGATCAGCGGGTTGAGCCGGACTCGGCAGCGGGGGTGGGGACGGATTGTGTGCGCGGGGCACGTTTCCGTGGTGGGCCCCGGTGTGGATGATGGCGCTGCGAGGTAGGCAAGATGGCGGTATGGCCGGGCACAGTGCCGTGTGGGCCTCAGGGAGGGTGGAGCGGTGGGTGACGTGCTGTGGACGCCGCCGGCGGACGTACGCGAGCGGTCCCGGATCGGTGGCTACCTGCGGTGGCTGCGGGAGCACCGGGGGCTGGACTTCGCCGACTACGACGCGCTGTGGCAGTGGTCGGTCACCGACCTGGACGCCTTCTGGCGCTCGATCTGGGACCACTTCGAGGTGGTGGCGCACACCCCGCCGACGGCGACCCTGACCGATGCGGCGATGCCCGGTGCCCGGTGGTTCCCCGGCGCGACGCTCAACTACGCCGAGAACGTGCTGCGGCTGCCCGGCCGCGCCGATGACGACCCGGTGGTGGTCGCCCACTCCCAGACCCGCCCGCCGGTCACCCTGACCGCCGCCGAGCTGCGCGAACAGGTCCGTCGAGTGGCGGCCGGGCTGCGCCGCCTCGGCGTCGTCGCCGGGGACCGGGTGGCCGCGTACGCGCCGAACATCCCCGAGACGTACGTGCTGCTGCTGGCCACCAGCAGCCTCGGGGCGATCTTCTCGTCCTGTGCCCCGGAGTTCGGCACCCGGAGTGTCGTCGACCGCTGGCAGCAGATTGCCCCGAAGGTCCTGGTGGCCGTGGACGGCTACCGGTACGGCGACAAGCCGGTCGACAGGCGGGCCGAGGTGGCCGCGATCCGGGCCGCCCTGCCGTCGCTGACCCACACCGTCCACATCCCCTACCTGCACCCGACCGGCCCCGACGGCTTCGCCCCGGCCGGTTCCGACCGCGCTGCCCCTCCGGCCGGTTCCGACGGCGCTGCCCCGGCATCCGCGCTGCCCGGTGGTGCCGTCGGCGGTGCGGAGGCCGCGCCGGGCGGCGTACCACAGAGCAGCCTGAGCTGGGCCGACCTGGCGGCGGAGACCGACGGGGCGTTGACCTTCACCCCGGTCCCGTTCGACCACCCGCTCTACGTGCTCTACTCCTCGGGCACCACCGGCCTGCCGAAGCCGATCGTGCACGGGCACGGCGGCATCCTGCTCGAACATCTCAAGATGCTCGCCCTGCACCACGATCTCGGCCCGGCCGACCGGTTCTTCTGGTTCACCACCACCGGCTGGATGATGTGGAACTTCCTGGTCTCCGGGCCGGCCGTCGGGGCGACGATCGTGCTGTTCGACGGTAACCCCGGCCACCCCGACCTGGGCGAGCTGTGGCGGCTGGCCGACGAGACCGGCACCACCTATTTCGGCACGTCCGCGCCGTTCCTGTTGGCCTGCCGCAAGGCCGGCTTGGTGCCCAGGGACGTCGCCGACCTGTCCGCGCTGCGCGGGGTCGGCTCCACCGGAGCGCCGCTGCCCGCCGAGGGCTTCACCTGGGTGTACGACACGGTCGGCACCAACCTCCAGCTCCAGTCGTTGTCCGGGGGGACGGACGTCTGCACCGGCTTCGTCGGCGGTGTGCCGCTGCTACCGGTGTACGCCGGTGAGATCACCTGCCGGGCGCTCGGTGCGAAGGTGGAGGCCCGCTCAGCCGACGGCACCCCCGTCCTCGGCGAACTGGGCGAACTGGTGATCACCGCGCCTATGCCGAGCATGCCGGTGGGGTTCTGGAACGACCCGGACGGTCGCCGCTACACGGAGGCGTACTTCGACGTCTATCCCGGGGTGTGGCGGCACGGCGACTGGATCACCATCAACGAGCGGGGCGGCTGCGTGATCACCGGCCGGTCCGACGCCACCCTCAACCGGGGCGGCGTACGCCTCGGCACGGCCGAGTTCTACTCGGTGGTGGAGGGCCTCGACGAGGTGGTCGACTCGGTCGTGGTGCACCTGGAGGACGACGAGGGCGGGGCGGGGGAGCTGCTGCTGTTCGTGGTGCTCGCCGAGGGCCTCGAACTCGACGACGCGTTGCGCCGCAAGATCGCCCGCGAGCTGCGTACCGCCCTGTCGCCCCGGCACATCCCCGACGAGATTCACCAGGTCCGGGCAGTGCCGCGCACGTTGTCGTCCAAGAAACTGGAAGTCCCGGTCAAGAAGATCCTCACCGGCACTCCGGTCGACTCGGCAGCTGCCCAGGGTGCCCTGGCCAACCCGGAGTCCCTCACCGCCTTCGCCGCCTTCGCCCAAACCCGCCCCACCCCCTAACCCCACCCACCCCTGCCCCCGGCTCCGCCCTGCCCGTCTCCTGCCCGCCCGCTCTACCCGTGCCCTGCCCGCCCCGCCCCGCCCCGTGCCCTGCCCGCCCCGCCTCGCCCGCCCCGCCTCGCCCCGGTGATCAAGAGCTTTACGTCAATCCGCCCCCTGTTTCTGACCCAAACCTCTTGATCACCGAACACCAGCGCCATCGAGGTCGGGTGATCAAGAGGTTTACGTCATTTGTCGGCGGAATTTTGACGTAAAGCTCTTGATCACCGGGGCGAGGCGAGGAGGGCGGGGCGAGGCGGGGAGGGCGGGGGGAAGCGGGGAGGAAGCGGCGGGGGTGGGGTGGGAGCAGGGCGGAGGGGGTGGGGGTCAGGGGAGGGTGTGGGTGGTGCGTTCGGTGGTGGCGCGGGTGGGGAAGCGGGAGCGGTCGGGGTTGCCGGTCAGCACGACCGTCGCCCCCCGCAGCAGCGGGGCGAGCAGCCAGTCGCGCGGGTCGGGGTGGGTGGTCGCGTCGATGAGCAGCCGGTCGCCGGGGGCGATGCCGAGGGCCGTCGCGCGGGCGTCCGCCTCGGCCAGCAGGGCCGCGTCGGTGGGGCCACCCTGGCCGGACGGGGTGAAGTGGTCACCCTGGGTGCGTACCTCGACGACGTAGTCGGCGAAGCCGGCGGGGACCTCGCGCAGCGGGGCGGCGAACGGGGCGAGCGCCAGCGCGTACCGGTCGCCGGCCGGCCAGGCGTCGACCTCGGCCACCCGGTCGGCGGCGGCGAAGAGCACGTCCACGTCACCCGGTTCGTCACGCACCGTCAACCCGGCCGACCAGCAGCCGAGTAGCACGGCGGCGGTCTGCCAGTGCGGTGGCAGCAGCACCCCGGCCGGGTCGCCGGGGCTCAGGGCCAGCTCGTCGACCAGCAGGTTGGCGGTCTTGGCCACCCAGTTCGCCAGGGTCGCGCCGGAGAGTTCGGTGCGTTCGCCGGTGGCGTCGTCGTACCAGGTCAGCAGGGGGCGGGCGGGGTCGGCCGCGATCGCGGCGGCGAACACCCGGGCAATGTTGTCGGCCATCGGCGCGAACGATACGCCCCTGTCGCCCGTATTCGATGACGATGACAAGTCGGCGTACGGTCGGGTCGGAGTCAGCGTCCGTACCGGGCTCCGGCGTAGGCTTGCCCGGAGTGTTGTTTCCCACAGACCAGTCAGTGCAAGGAGTCGCCCCGTGACCGCCGGTCGCCCGCCCCGCGTGCTCATCGACGCCACGAGTGTCCCCGCCGACCGTGGCGGCGTCGGTAGATACGTCGATGGCCTGCTCGGAGCCCTCGGCACAGTCTGCGGGGAGACGGTCGACCTGGTCGTGGTGAGCCTGCGTACCGACCTGGAGCGTTACACCCGGATGCTGCCCGGGGCCGAGGTGATCCCCGCCCCGGCCGCTGTCGCCCACCGCCCGGCCCGGCTCGCCTGGGAGCAGACCGGCCTGCCGCTGCTCGCCCAGCAGGTCGGTGCCGAGGTGCTGCACTCGCCGTTCTACACCTGCCCGCTGCGGGCCGGCTGCCCGGTCACGGTGACCGTGCACGATGCGACGTTCTTCACCGAGCCGGAGCACTACGACAAGTCCCGGCGGACGTTCTTCCGCAGCGCGATCAAGACGTCGCTGCGCCGGGCCAGCCGGGTGATCGTGCCGAGCAAGGCCACCCGCGACGAGTTGATCCGGCTGCTCGACGCTGACCCGACCCGGATCGACGTGGCCTACCACGGGGTCGACCAGAGTGCCTTCCACGCCCCGGGCGAGGAGGAGAAGGCCCGGGTGCGGGCCCGGCTCGGGCTCGCCGGCAGCAGCTACGTCGCCTTCCTCGGGGCCAAGGAGCCGCGCAAGAACGTACCCAATCTGATCCGGGGGTGGGCGCGGGCGGTGGGCGATCGGGAGAACCCGCCGGCCCTGGTGATCGCCGGTGGCCAGGGCCACGACGAGGACATCGACCGCGCGGTGGCCGAGGTCCCGTCGCACCTGCGGTTGCTGCGTCCCGGCTACCTGCGCTACGCCGACCTGCCCGGCTTCCTTGGCGGGGCGCTGGTCGCCGCCTACCCGTCGTACGGCGAGGGGTTCGGTCTGCCGATCCTGGAGGCGATGGCCTGCGCCGCGCCGGTGCTCACCACGCCCCGGCTCTCACTGCCCGAGGTGGGCGGTGACGCGGTCGCGTACACCAGTGAGGACCCGGACCAGATCGCCACCGACCTGGCCGCCCTGCTCGACGACGAGCAGCGGCGGTTGTCGCTGGCCAAGGCGGGTTTCGACCGGGCCAAGGAGTTCACCTGGGCGTCCAGCGCCGAGGTGCACATCGCCGCCTGGAGCCGGGCGCGTTCCTGAGTGGTCGCTGACCGTACGGCGGACCCGGCATCCGACCTGTGGCGGTTCGGGCATGATGTGCTGATGCTCTACGCCGTCATCCCGGCGGGTGGCAGCGGCACGAGGTTGTGGCCGCTGTCCCGCGCGGGGCACCCCAAGTTCCTCCATCCGCTCACCGGCACCGACGCGTCGCTGCTCCAGGCGACCGTGGGCCGGCTCGCGCCGTTGACCACACCGGAGCACATCCTGGTGGTCACCGGGGCCGCCCACGCGGCGGCGGTGGCCCGGCAGCTGAGCGGGGTGCCGGAGGAGAACATCCTGGTGGAGCCGTCGCCCCGGGACTCCTGCGCGGCGATCGCCCTGGCGGCGGCGGTGATCGCCCGGCGGGACGAGGCGGCGGTGATGGGCTCCTTCGCCGCCGACCACCTGATCCGTGACCCGGCCACCTGGGTGCAGACGGTCCGGGCGGCGATCGGCGGTGCCGAGCAGGGGCTGCTGATGACGGTGGGGATCACCCCGACCCGGGCGGAGACCGGTTACGGCTACCTGGAGACCGGTGAGCCGACCGGCGACGGCCCGCTGCGTCCGGTGACCGAGTTCAAGGAGAAGCCGGCCGCGTCGGTCGCCGAGGCGTACCTGCGTTCGGGTCGGCATCTCTGGAACGCCAGCATGTTCGTCTGGCGGGTGGACGTCTTCCTCGCCGAGCTGGCCCGCCAGCAGCCCGCCCTGCACGCCGGGGTGATCTCGATCGCGGCGGCCTGGGGCACCCCCGAGCAGGACGAGGTCCTCGGCGCGGTCTGGCCGACACTGCCGAAGATCTCCGTCGACTACGCGGTGATGGAGGGCGCGGCCACCGCCGGCCGGGTCGCCACCGTGCCGGGTGACTTCGGCTGGAACGACGTGGGTGACTTCCACACCCTCGGCGAGGTGTTGCCCGCCGACCCGGCCGGCAACGTGGTGCTGGGCACCGACGCCAAGCCCGGGGTCCTGCTGCACGACGCCCACGACCTGGTGGTGGTGCCGCAGTCGGGTCGGCTGGTCGCCGCTCTCGGGGTCCGTGACCTGATCGTGGTGGACACCCCCGACGCGGTGCTGGTCTGCCCGCGCGACCGGGCCCAGGACGTCAAGGCCCTGGTCGACGAGCTGAAAGCCCGGGGCGAGGACGGGCTGGTCTGACTGTCGGGGCGGCCTGACCCCCGCCCGGTGGTATGCCGCTGCGACCGTCGGGCTTTCCGGCCGCCCGGACGGGCCCACCGCCGGGGGCGGGTCGGCTGTCTCCCGGGGTCGGCCGTCTCCCGGGTCGGCCGTCTGGCGGGTCGGCTGTCTCCCGGGGTCGGCCGTCTGGCGGGTCGGCCCCCGGGCGCGGGTCGGAGCGGGCGGTCAGCGGGCCCGGTGGGCGTGGACGGCCAGGGCCGGCGCGACGAGTTTGGCGGTCCCGCCGGCCAGCGGCTCCGGCAGCCGGTCGGTCGGGAACCAGCCGAGCGCCTCGGATTCGTCGCTGACCTGCTCGACCGCGTCCGGCGGGGCGAAGACCGCGAACCGCACGTCGTGGTGCAGCGAACCACCCTGGCAGGCCACCGGATGGATGTCCACGTCGATCGGTACGGGATCGATGACCAGCCCGGGGATGCCGGACTCCTCGGTGGCCTCGCGCAACGCCGCCCCGGCCAGTGTCTCGTCGCCCGGTTCGCAGTGCCCGCCCAACTGCACCCAGCGGTGCAGCTTGCCGTGCAGGCAGAGCAGCACCCGGGCTCCGGCGGCGTCGAGGATCAGCGCGCTCGCGGTGAGGTGCCCCGGCAGGTGGTGGCGGGTCAGGGCGACCGGGCCGGCGGCGAGGAGCGCGAGGGTGCGGTCCCGCGCCTCGGCGGCGTCCGGCCCGGTCGGCGTCCAACCGGCCAGCACCGCCACCGCGTCCGCGTGCAGCGCCACGTTTCCGTCGCCGGGCACTCCGGGGCGGGCTCCGCTGGTCCCGCCCGGCAGGGTGGCGGTGTCCGCCCGGCTGGCGCAGGTGGACCCGGCAGTCCTGCCCGGGTCGGCAGTCCTGCCCGGGTCGGCAGTCCTGCCCGGGTCGGCAGTCCCGCCCGGCTCGGTGGGGGCGGCTGGCTCGGTGGTGCCGGCCGGGGAGGGGACCGGGGTGGCGGGGAAGGCGTCGGGCATCCCGACACTCTACGAGCGTGCGCTCCGTACCCTGGCGCGGTGAGCCTGAGACTTCTGGAGTTCGTGGTGGCCGGCAACGAGGCCAGCGACCTGTTGCCGGTCCGGTCCCGGTCGCTGCTACGGGCGTACGACGCTGTCCGTGGTTTCTGGACCGTGCTCGACGAGGGGCCGGTGGAACACTGCCTCGCCCTGCTGCTGGAGCGCACCGACGGCGAGTGGGTCGCCCATCACGTGACGGCCGACGCGGGGACCGAGAACGGCCGTACCGAGGACGGTGAGGCGCTCGCCGCGCACGACGGCTGGGTGTACGTCTTCGGGTCGCACTTCGGTTCGAAGGCCGGCCCGCTGCGGCCCCGCCGTGCGTTCGTGGCCCGGTTCCGGGAGGACGACGCCGCCACCGGGACGCTGCCGGTGCAGGTGGTCCGCAACCGGTTCCGGGTGCACCGGGCGGTCAACGACGCCCTGGTCAAGGCGGCGTTCACCCCGTTGCCGCCGGGTGAGCGGGTCCGCCAGCGGTTCATCGGCGAGACGGTGTCCCGGGGTACGGCGCGGGCCAAGTCCTGGGTACGCCGGCTGGCCGACGGTGACCTGCCGCTGAACGTGGAGGCGGCGACGTTCACCCCGCACGGGACGGTGCTGCTGGGGCTCCGATTCCCGGTGACCGTGGACGGGGAACCGGTCCTGGTCGAGCTGGCCGGCATCCCGGAGATGTTCACCCCCGGTGGCGGCTGGCCGCGCGCCGGTCGGGCGTATGTGGTGACCGGTGTGACGCCGCCCGGTGCACTGGTGGGTTTCCGCGCGATCACCCCGACGCCCGACGGCGGGTACGCGGCGGTGGTCGGGTCGATCGACGCGCTCGGCAAGGGCTCGGTGCTGCTGGACGACCATCCGACCGGTGGCGATGTCACCTCACGGCACGTCCGGTTCCGCTGGGAGCCGACCGACGACGACCGGATCGCGGGTGAGGTGGCGGCCGAGTTGGCGCCGTTCCACAATGTCGAGGGGGTGGCCGAGGTGGACGGACGCAGCTTCTACGTCACCGACGAGGATCATCGGGTGGCGCTCTGGATCGGCTGAGCCGACCACCGCTCGGGTGGTGGGCCCGGGCGACACCTCCACGGAACCAGGGCCGCAGACCCTCGTGGTGCCTCCCGGACCCACGTCTCCCTGGGCCACAGGCCACCAGGTGGACGGTGGGGAGACCCCCACGCGTCGTACCAGGCAGTAGGAGCATGTCAACCGACGGTACGGGCGTCGAGGTCTTTCAGCCCACGCTTAAAAGTGGAGATAAGTGCCGCCCGGTACAGTTCAGTGGGTCGGCGGGCTCCCCCTGCCCCGCCCCAGGAGCGCTCGATGCTGACCATTCATTTCTCCCAGGAGGACATCCTCCGGACCCGGGTCGCCCCTGCCGCCGATCCGGTCTGGGAGTCGGTCCTCAGCCTGCACCTGCTCCAGGGGCGGACCCGCGACCCGTTGATGGCGGGCTGGCGGCGGGGCGTGGCCACCGGGCTGCGTCGGGAGACCGCCGCCGACCAGTTCCGGCTGCTGTTCGCGCTGAACCCGCCCCGCGGCTACTTCCCCGACTTCCTCACCCCGTACCAGAGCCTCGACGGTTTCGAGGCGGGGCTGGACGCCGTCCGGTCCACCCCGACCGGGCTGCTGCGCCGGGACCTGGCCCTGCTGGCGGGGACGAACCCGTTGCCGCCGTCGGCTGCCGCGCTGGCCCGGGGTGAGCCGGAGGTCCTCCGCCACCTGACGGAGTCGATGGCGCAGTACCGGTCGGTGGCGATCGACCCGTACTGGGGGCGGATCAGGGCCGCCGTGGAGGCCGACCGGGCGGTACGCGCCCGCGCCCTGCTCGACGGTGGGGCGGAGGGACTACTGGCGAGCCTGCGGCCGGGGATGCGCTGGGAATCCGGGGTCCTCCAGGTCCTCGACTATCCGAACCGCCGGGAGTTGCACCTGGACGGTCGGGGGCTGCTGCTGGTGCCCTCGTTCTTCTGTGCGCGTACCCCGGTCGCCCTGCTCGACCCGATGCTGCCGCCGGTGCTGGTCTATCCGGCCGACCGGCTCGGCGGGTTGGACCCGCCCCCGGGCGAGGGTGGCCGACCTGCCGGCGACGGCGGTAGGGAGGCGCTGGCGGCGCTGCTGGGCCGTACCCGGGCGGCGGTCCTGGAAGTCAGCGACGACGGTGCGACGACCGGCGAGGTGGCCCGGCGGCTGCACATCTCGGCCGCCGCCGTCAGCCAGCACACCACCGTGTTGCGCAACGCCGGGCTGCTGGTCAGCCGCCGCGACCGCAACACGGTGCTGCACACCCTGACCCCGCTCGGCCGGGCCATGCTCGACGCCTGACGCCTGACGCCTGACGCCTGACGCCTGACGCGTGACGCGTGACGCGGCGAGCGGGCAGGTGCGGCTGACCCGGCGGTGTCCAGCCTCGCGGAAGCCGCCACCTCGGCGACCCTGTGGTGATCATGACCGGCTCGGTCAGCCCGCCCGGGGAGGGTGCTGGCCGGTCAGAGGGCCAGGCAGGCGCTGGCGATGCTGCCCGTCGGTGGCGGCAGCAGGGTGGACGGGATCCCCTCGGCGGCCAGCGCGATCCGCAGCCGGTGCAGGTCGACGCCGAAACGCACCAGGTCGGGCTGGTCGACGGGAGTGGGTGCCGCGCCGAGCAGCAGACCGCTCGCCCCGATCGGCCAGCCGTCGACGGTCGCGGCGAGACCGGCGCGTACCTCGTCGTCGGTGACCTGGGTGAACGTGGTGCCGGGGGCGACCACCTCGGCCACCGCGGCGATCGCCCGGTCGACGGCCGCCGGGTCCACCGGTGCCTCACCACGGCCGTCGGCAAGCGTCGCGGCGGCGCGCATCCCGGCCGCCATCGCCTCGGCGGTGCCCAGTGAGAACAGGTCCAACGCGCTCTCCCGCACCAGGGCGGCGGCTCCGGCCCCGTCGTCGACCAGCCGGACCGCCGGCCGGTCGTCCCGGCCGTCGCCCCCGGCCGGCGGGTGCGCCCGGCCACCGTCGGCCGGGGGCGACGACGACGGCAGGTAGCCCCGGACCACCGCCACCGGGACCTGGTCGCACTTGCCCTTGATCAGCTCACCTGCGCCGGCCAGCTCGTCGACCACCGCCATCTGGGTCAGTTGCAGCTCGTTGCCGTAGGGGTCGACCTCGCCCCGGTGGTCCCGGATGGCGGGCATCCCGGCGACGCCGAGCGCCACGTCGGTCAGCCCGTTGCGCCACGGCCGGCCCATCGTGTCGCTGATGATCACCGCGACGTCGACCCGGTAGCGGTCCCGCAGGGCGGCGCGCAGCGCCCGCGCCGACGCGTCCGGGTCCACCGGCAGCAGCACCAGCCGGGTCTTGTCGACGTTCGACGCGTCGATCCCGGCAGAGGCCATCACGAAGCCGTGGTGGGTCTGCACGATCCGGGTCGCCCCCCGGCTGGCCACCACCCGGGCGGTCTCGGCGGCCAGCACCTCGTCCCGGGCGGCGAGCCGTTCCGGGCCGTCGGCCGGCACGTCCACCAGCCGGCCCTCCGCCTTCGACACGATCTTGCTGGTGACCACCAGCACGTCGCCGTCGCGCAACCACGGCGCGGCCGTGCCGATCAGCACCGCCAGGTCGTCGCCCTCGGTCACGTCGCCGATGCCCGGCACCGGCAGGATCTCCAGTCTCACACCAGCTCCATCGCGGCCCGGACCATCGCCGTGGTCGCCGCCTCGTCGGTCATCCGCAGCGGGACCGCGCGGACGGTCACCCCGGGCACCGCCACCCCGTCGTCCTCCGGCGCGACCAGCCAACCGTCGAGCAGGCCACCCTCGCTGCGACCGCCGTAGAGCCGACCCACCCCGGCGGCGCTGCACTCGACGTCGAGGACCTCCAGGCACCGGTCGGCCATCCCGCGCACCGGTGCGCCGCCGATGATCGGCGACACCCCGACGACCCGGGCCGGACCGGTGGCGACCGCGTCGCGCAGGCCGGGCACCGCCAGCACCGGGGCGATGCTCACCACCGGGTTGCTCGGCGCGACCAGCACCACGTCGGCGGCGGCCAGCGCCTCGGCCACCCCGGGGGCCGGCTTGGCGGTGTCCGCGCCGACGAAGACGAACCGGTCGGTGGGCACGCCCGCCCGGTACCGGACCCACCACTCCTGGAAATGGATGGCCCGCCGCTCGCCGTCCAGGTCGACCACCGCGTGCGTCTCCAGCCGGTCGTCGGTGGCCGGCAGCAGCCGTACGCCGGGCTGCCAGCGGGCGGCCAGCGCCTCGGTGACCTGCGATAGCGGATACCCGGCATTGATCATGGTGGTGCGCACCAGGTGGGTGGCGACGTCCTTGTCGCCGAGGGAGAACCAGCCCGGCTCGGCACCGTACGCCGCCAGCTCCTGCTTGATGGTCCAGCTCTCGCCGACCCGCCCCCACCCGCGTTCCGGGTCGGCACCCCCGCCGAGGGTGTACAGGACACTGTCCAGGTCGGGGCAGACCTTGAGGCCGTGCAGGTAGAGGTCGTCGCCGACGTTGACCACGGCGGTCACCTCGGCGCCCACCTCGCGGGCGTACGCCCGGACGCCGAGCAGGAATCGGGCACCCCCGATCCCGCCGGTCAGAACCACGATGCGCATGTCGTCCATCCTCCCGTACGGGACGCGAGCCGCCGCCGGGCGGCCCGGGAGACTAGGCTCACGTCGGCATCTGTCCGTTTCGCCCCGAGGGAGAGTTCGTGACCAGCCCCGCCGAGCCCGCGTCGCACGACGCGTCGCAGGCCCGCCAGATCACCGCACCCCTGCGCGAACTCGCCGCGCTCGTCCTGCTCGGCGCGAACGCCGTGCTGCTCTTCGTCGGGTTCGTCCGGCTGCTCGTGCCGATGTCGGACTACAGCACCTTCTCGGGGCGGGCGGGGAGCGAGTTCTTCGCCTTCGTCGGTGTCGAGGCCACGGTGCTGCCGTTGTTGGCCGTGCTGCTGGTCACCCACCTCGCGCCGGTGTCCGGCCGGGCCCGGCAGTTCACCCAGGTCGCCCTCGCCGAGTACGCCTTCGGCGCCCTGTTCGGCGTGTTGACCTTCCTGATCTGGCTGGTCGGCCGGCTGGCCGAGGCCGAGGTGCTGGACGCCCTGCTCGGCATGCTTACCCGGGCGGCCTGGTTGGCGCTGTTCGGGATGGCCGCCTTCGTGGTCTACCGGATCTGGCGCACCCTCTATTACGTCGCGAAGCCGAAGCCCCAGCCCGGCGTCTACGGCCAGCCGCAGCCCGGCTGGCCGCAGCAGCAGGGTGGCTACCCGGGCCAGGGCTACCCGCCCCCGGGTCACCCTGGTGCCGGGCAGTACGGCCAGCCCGGGTTCGCCCCGCCGCAGTCCGCGCCGCCGTTCGGTGCTCCGCAGTCCGCGCCGCCGCAGTCCGCGCCGCCGCAGTCCGGGCCACCGACCGGAATCCCGCCGCAGTCGGCCCCGCCGTTCGGGGCTCCGCAGTCCGCCCCGCCGTTCGGGGCTCCGCAGTCCGCCCCACCGTTCGGGCAGCCTCCGTCGGCCGACCCGACCCAGGCGATCCCGCGTCAGTCCACGGAGCCGACCACCGGCCCGGCCGACGCGGACGGGGACCGCACCCAGCCCTTCCGGCGGGACGATCCGAACACCCCGCACTGAGCCGCACCCGGCCGGGTCGGCCCGCGCCACGGCGTGAGCCCGACCCGGCCGGCGCGGTGCCACCAACCCGGGTCGGTCGGCGCGCTGCGACGCGAGGTGCCGATCCGGCCGGGACGGTGGTGCGGCAGCCCCGACGGGGAGATGTCACACCCGGCTCGCATGGCTGCCGGATCGTCCCGGCCAGCGCCTAGGCTGGGCGGATGGTTGACCGCACCGATCCCGGCCCGACCTCGGCGAGCGTGCGACGGGCGCTGCGCCGGGCCGCCACCGGGCGCGCGCTCGACGTCGACGAGGCCACCGCGCTGCTGAGCGCCCGGGACGCCGACCTGGACGAGTTGCTCCGGATCGCCGGGGAGGTCCGGGATGCCGGGCTGCGCGACGCCGGCCGGCCGGGCGTGGTGACGTACTCGAAGAAGGTCTTCATTCCGTTGACCCGGCTGTGCCGGGACCGGTGCCACTACTGCACCTTCGCGACCGTGCCGCACCGGCTGCCGGCGGCCTTCCTGGAGACCGACGAGGTGCTGGCGATCGCCCGGCAGGGCGCGGCGCTGGGTTGCAAAGAGGCCCTGTTCACCCTGGGTGACCGGCCGGAGGAGCGCTGGCCGGCGGCCCGCGCCTGGCTCGACGAGCGCGGCTACGACTCCACGGTGGACTACCTGCGGGCCTGCGCGGTGGCGGTGCTGGAGGAGACCGGTCTGCTGCCGCACCTCAACCCGGGGGTGCTCTCCTGGTCGGAGCTGCAACGGCTCAAGCCGGTCGCGCCGAGCATGGGGATGATGCTGGAGACCACCGCCACCCGGCTCTGGTCGGAGCCGGGCGGCCCGCACTTCGGCTCCCCGGACAAGGAGCCCGCGGTGCGGCTGCGGGTGCTCGACGACGCCGGCCGGGTGGGGGTGCCGTTCACCACCGGCATCCTGATCGGCATCGGTGAGACCCCGGCCGAGCGGGTCGACGCGCTCTTCGCGATCCGTCGCGCGCACCGGGAGTACGGC
Source organism: Micromonospora sp. NPDC048894 (assembly GCF_040649765.1). Classification (NCBI taxonomy): domain Bacteria; kingdom Bacillati; phylum Actinomycetota; class Actinomycetes; order Micromonosporales; family Micromonosporaceae; genus Micromonospora; species Micromonospora sp. NPDC048894. The sequence continues at coordinate 303,748 of NZ_JBEZFY010000008.1, forward strand.
CACCTCCAGGAGGTGATCGTGCAGAATTTCCGCGCCAAGCCGGACACCGCGATGGGCGGCCTGCCCGACGCCGAGCTGCACGACCTGGCGGCCACCGTGGCGGTGGCCCGGCTGCTGCTCGGCCCGAAGGCCCGGCTCCAGGCCCCGCCCAACCTGATCGAGGACGAGTACGACCTGCTACTGCGGGCCGGCATCGACGACTGGGGTGGGGTGTCCCCGCTCACCCCGGACCACGTCAACCCGGAGCGGCCGTGGCCGCAGCTCGACGAGCTGGCCCGGCAGACCGAGAAGTCCGGCTTCACCCTGCGCGAGCGGCTGACGATCTACCCGGAGTACGTCCGGGCCGGCGACCCGTGGCTCGATCCCCGGCTGTCACCGCACGTCACCGCGCTCGCCGACCCGGCGACCGGGCTGGCCGTGGAGGCGGCCCGGCCGGTGGGCCGCCCGTGGCAGGAGCCGGAGGAGGTCTTCGGCGGCGGCCGGACCGACCTGCACGCCACCATCGACACCGCCGGCCGCACCGACGACCGGCGGGGTGACTTCGACAGCGTCTACGGCGACTGGGCGGAGGTCGCCGGCAAGGTGAGCCCCGCCGCGTCGGGCGGGCCGGTGCCGGGTGCCGACGGTGACCTGCGGGCGGGGCTGCGGCTGGCGGCCGACGACCCGGCGGCGCTGCTGGAGCCCCGGCACGCCGACGCGGCCCTGGCGCTGTTCGGCGCGGACGGCCCCGCCCTGGACGAGCTGTGCCGGCTCGCCGACGACGTGCGGCGGGACACCGTCGGCGACGACGTCACCTACGTGGTCAACCGCAACATCAACTTCAGCAACGTCTGCTATGTGGGCTGCCGGTTCTGTGCGTTCGCCCAGCGGGAACGGGACGCCGACGCGTTCCGGTTGTCGGTCGAGCAGGTGGCCGACCGGGCCGAACAGGCGTGGGCGGCCGGCGCCGGTGAGGTCTGCCTCCAGGGCGGCATCGACCCGAAGCTGCCGGTGACCGGTTACGCCGACATCGTCCGGGCGATCAAGGCCCGGGTGCCCGGCATGCACGTGCACGCGTTCTCCCCGATGGAGATCGTCACCGCCGCCGCCAAGGCCGGCGTGCCGGTGCGGGAGTGGCTGTCGATGCTGCGCGAGGCCGGCCTGGACACCATCCCGGGCACCGCCGCCGAGATCCTCGACGACGACGTGCGCTGGGTGCTCACCAAGGGCAAACTGCCGGCCGCCGCCTGGGTCGAGGTGGTCTCGACCGCGCACGAGCTGGGCATCCGCTCCAGCTCCACGATGATGTACGGCCACGTCGACCATCCCGGCCAGTGGCTGGCGCACTTCCGGGTCCTCGCCGGGGTGCAGGACCGCACCGGTGGGTTCACCGAGTTCGTGGCGCTGCCGTTCGTGCACACCAACGCGCCGATCTATCTGGCCGGCATCGCCCGGCCCGGCCCGACCTGGCGGGAGAACCGGGTGGTGCACGCGATGTCCCGGCTGCTGCTGCACGGGCGGATCGACAACATCCAGTGCTCCTGGGTGAAGCTCGGCGACGAGGGCACCGTGGCGATGTTGCAGGGCGGCTGCAACGACCTGGGCGGCACCCTGATGGAGGAGACCATCTCCCGGATGGCCGGCTCGGGCAACGGTTCGGCGCGTACCGAGGAGCAGTTGCGGGCGATCGCCGCCGCCGCGGGACGTCCGGCACGCAAGCGGACGACCGCTTACGGTCATCCGTTGCGATGACATCGAACCTTTCGCGCGTGCGGGCCGTACCAGTGTTCGCCGGCGGCGGTTGAGGCGAGGGCCGCCGCCGGCGACCTCGCGCTCCACACCGCGCGCGCTCACGCGCCGCCGGAGGAAAGGTTCCCCATGACGAGCGAAGTGCGGAAGCGTTCCTGGCCGCGACTGACCCGGCGGCAGACACTGACCGCTGCGGCGAGTGCCACGCTGGGCGCGGCGGCGCTGACGGTGACCGGCGTGTCGGCCGCGCAGAACTCCCCGTCGGCGAGCAGCGCGGAGGGTCCTATCGTGGTCCACCTGCGCGACGCCAAGTCGGGGACGTTGGACGTCTTCGTCGGTACGTCCCGGATCGAGGTACGTGACCGGGGGCTCGCGGACCGGCTCCGCCGGGCTGCCGGGCGCGGCTGACCCCGTCTGCTGTCCGACGGCGGTCTGACCTGCCCGCCGTCACCGGGTGGGGGTGACCCGCCCGCTGTCCCGGGTGGCCCTGAACCGCCCGCCCTCTTCCTCTTCACCGCCAGGCGCAGACTCCCGCGCCCGGTTCGTCATGCCCTGACTCCTCATGATCCCGCAAAGGTTGGTCCGCCATGTCGTCCCACCGCGAAGCACCGGAAATAAGCAAGGACCCGGTCGCCGACAGTTCCGACCTCTACGCCTTCGTCAGCCCCGAACGGCCCGACTCGGTGACGTTGATCGCCAACTACGTGCCGTTGCAGCTCCCCTCGGGCGGCCCGAACTTCTTCGAGTTCGGCGACGACGTGCGGTACGAGATCCATATCGACAACGACGGTGACGGCCATCCCGACGTGACCTACCGGTTCGAATTCCGTACCGAGATCACGAACGAGAACAGTTTTCTCTACAACACCGGGCCGATCGAGTCGCTGGACAGCAAGAACTGGAACCGGCGGCAGTTCTACAAGCTGACCCGGGTGACCGACGGCAAGGAGCACGTGCTCGCCAACAAGCTGCCCTGCCCGCCGTGCAACGTGGGGCCGCTGTCCATCCCCAAGTACAACGACCTGGTCCGGCAGGCGACGTACAAGCTGTCGACGGGGGAGAAGGTGTTCGCCGGGCAGCGCGCGGACGGCTTCTTCGTCGACCTGGGCGCGATCTTCGACCTGGGTACGCTGCGGCCGTTCCAGCAGTTGCACGTGGCCGGCAAGAAGCTGTTCAAGACCGAGGGTGAGCCGGTCAACTCGGTGGACCGGATGAACGTGCACAGCATCGCGGTGCAGGTGCCGCTGAGCAAGGTCCGCCGCAGGTCCAACCGGTACGGCGTGGGCGACCGCGCCTCGACGATCGGGGTGTGGACGACGGCGTCCCGGCAGCAGGTGCGGGTGCTCGGCGACCGGGTCGCCGCGGACGCCGCGATCGGCCCGTGGACCCAGGTGTCCCGGCTGGGCAACCCGTTGTTCAACGAGGTCATCGTCCCGATGTCCAAGAAGGACCTGTGGAACACGCTGCCGCCGACCGAGGACAAGCGGTTCGCCCGGTTCGTCGAGCAGCCGGAGCTGGCGGCGTTGCTGCCGGTGCTCTACCCGGGGGTCTTTCCCAACCTGGACGCGCTGAACAAATCCAAGAAGCCCCGGGCCGACCTGCTGGCGATCCTGCTCACCGGCATTCCGTCGGGGCTGATCGACGGCTTCACCAACCTCACCGGTGACGTGCAGGCCGACATGCTGCGGTTGAACACCGCGATCAGGCCGAGCAGCAAGCCGAACCAGTTCGGGCTGCTCGGCGGGGACCTGGCCGGTTTTCCCAACGGTCGCCGGGTCGTCGACGACGTGGTGAGCATCGCGTTGCGGGCGGTGGCCGGGGTCACCGTCCCGCTGGTGGACAAGAAGTTCAAGCCGGACGCGGCGGCCGGTGCGGTCACCCCCGGCCTGAGCGCCGCCGACGTGACGGCGCCGTTCCTGCGGGACTTCCCCTTCCTCGGCACGCCGTACGACGGGTTCAACAACCCGGCCGCGGCGAACTCCTGACCGGACGGAGAGCGGCGTGAGCGGACACCACCACCATCATCACCAGTACGGGCCGACGGAGAGCGGCACGGTGATGCTCGACGTCGGTGGTGACACCGGTGCCCTGATCATCTACACCGGACGTGACCAGCACGGGCGGGAGATCGAGATCAGCCGGGTCGACCAGGCCGGTGCGGTGCGGACGCACTCCGCCGTACGGGAGCGGATCGTCCGGGACGGGGTGTTCCACAGCGCGGTGTACCCGGACCTGACGGCGGGTGTCTATACCGTCTGGTGGGACGAGGAGACGCCCGCCGGAACGATCTCCGTCAACGGGGGTTCGATCGCCGAATTCGTCTGGCCGACCAGCCCGTCAAGGTCGACCTGAGCACCACGACAACCGTACCGACCCGAGCGCCCCGTCCACAATGTGGACGGGGCGCTGTCGGTATTTCCGACTCGGTGAGCGATCCGGGCCCAACCGCGTTAACCTGTCCCCCACCATGCTCATGATCTTGATAGGACCGGCCGGCCGGAGCGTTCGACGGCGCTGTGCGGGAGCGTCCGGGGCGGCGACGCCACGGCAGAAATCTGGGGCAACTCGCCGGAGAGGGCGTTACTCGCCCGGGGTCTGAATCGATAGGGCAGGTTGCGAGGGCCGGGTGGTCCGGGTGACCGTCCGGTGGCGTGTCGGGAGGACGACTCCATTATCAAGTTCGGCTTGACGGCGCACGCATTACACGCGTGTAATTTCGATGGGGTTGTTCGCACGGAACGCACAAATAGGACCGGACGGACAAGCACGCCTTTCGCGTGGGGGGTTGCAGCGGCGGTGACGTCGGTGCGCGACAAGGAGGCATCTGATGGACGGCCAGCTTGAGGTGGCCGACCTGCTCGGAAACGCGCCGGAGTGGCAGGAGCGGGCACTGTGCTCGCAGACCGACCCGGAAGCGTTCTTCCCCGAGAAGGGCGGCTCGACCCGCGAGGCGAAGCGGATCTGTTCGCGGTGCGAGGTCAAGACGGAATGCCTGGAATACGCCCTCGGGCACGACGAGCGGTTCGGGATCTGGGGTGGGCTCTCCGAGCGGGAGCGGCGCAAGCTGAAGCGGCGGGCCGCCTGAATGGAAGGTCGAGTCGGGCGGTGGGGGCCGCCCGGCTCACGCCCACAGCCGGTCGCGGGGGCGGCCGGCGTCGGGCGGCGGTCCGGCCACGACGGTGGCCGACCATGGCGATACAGCACCAGGTCACGACGTGAGCGGCCACCGGGCCCGGGCGGCGGGCGAGTCGGTCCCCGGGCCGGGCTGTGCCGGCGGTGGAGGTAGCGGGCCCGGCGGATCGTCGGGCCGGTGACGGCGGCTCGCCGGACCAGTGCCGACGATCCGTCAAAAGCGGGGCGTGGTGCTCGACCCCGGGACCGGGTGCCCGCCGACGCGGTTCGGCTCGTCATTGGGCGGATGAATGTCCGCCTGGGTGGCGGGTCCGTCCTCCGGTAGATGAGTGCCCGCCCGCGTGGTGGGCCGGCGGAGTGCTGGTCCTGGTCAACCTCGGCCGAAGACCCGGGTCGTCACCGGGCGCGCAGCCTCAGGTCAGCTCGTCCGGGTCGACCCCGAGCAGGTTCGCCACCTGCTCGATGATCACGTCGTGGACCAGGTCGGCCAGGTCCTCACGGTCCATCGCGCGAAACTCCAACGGCCGCCGGTAGAGCACGATCCGGGGTGGCACCTCCTGCCGGCCCGGTCGGCCGGGCAGCAACCGGGCCAGCGGCACCTCGCCGTCCTCCAGCACGTCTGAGTCATAGACGTTCAGATCCGGCGGGACGTCCTCGACGGCGAACTCCACGCCGGCAAGTTCCTTGGCGAACCGGCGCTCCAACGTCTCCACGGTGTCCAGCACCAGGTCGTCAAAGATCTCGGCCTTGGTCCGGGCCAACGGGACGGTCGCCGGCACCAGCCGCCCGCGCAGGCCCCGTCCGTGCCGGTCGCGGTGGTTGCGCCGGCCGGAGCCGGGGCGGCGGCGTTCCGGGCTCGTCATGAACAAAAGGGTAGCCCCCGGTCCGGCCCGCCCGATGGCAGCGCGCGCCGACGGGCGCGGCGGGGCGTCAGGTGCGAATTGTGATCACGGTGACGGGCGTGTCGGAAAGCGAACCGGTGCGCCGGACCCGGTAATGGGGATACCCTGCCGCACGTGAGGTCACCACGGCGCTGCTCCCGTAACGCCTGCCCCCGGCAAGCGGTTGCCACATTGACCTATGTCTACAACGAGTCGACCGCTGTCGTGGGGCCGTTGGCGGCCTTCGCCGAGCCGCACACGTACGACCTGTGTGAGCAGCACGCCCGGAGCCTGACCGCCCCCCGGGGCTGGGACGTCGTCCGGCACGAGGGCGAGTTCGAGCCGCCGCCGCCCACCACCGACGACCTGGTCGCCCTGGCCGAGGCCGTCCGCGAGGCGGCCCGCCCGGTGGCCCCCCGCCCACCCCAGGACGACCACGACCCCCACCCCCAGACCCCGCCCACCGGCCGCCGTGGTCACCTCCGCGTAATCCCCCCCAACCACTAACCCCACCCCACCCCCACGGCCCTCCCCACCCCACCCCACCCCACCCCACCCCAGGCCAACCCCACCCCAGGCCCTCTCCCCGGTGATCAAGAGGTTTGCGTCAAGTTCGATCTTCAACCTGACGCAAACCTCTTGATCACCGGGGCCGGCGGGTCGCGGGGACGGGGGGTCGGCGGGACGGGGGGTCGGCGGGTGGGGGAGGGGAAGCAGGGAGGGGGAGCGGGGTGGGGGTTAGTGGCCTAGGAGGGGGGAGAAGAGGGTGGCGCGGCGGGCGGGGCGGCCGGTGCGGTGTTCGACCTCGTCGGCGGAGGACATCACCCGGAGGCCGGCGTTGATGGCCAGCCAGCGCAGCGGTTCCGGCTCCCAGCGGGGGGAGCGGTGGCCGACCCACGGGAGTGCGGTCAGGTCCGACTCCACACCCCGGATCAGGTCGGCGAGGGTACGGCCGGCCAGGTTGCTCGTCCCCACCCCGTCGCCAACGTAGCCGCCGGCCCAACCCAGCCCGGACGACCGGTCCAGCCCCACCGACGCGGACCAGTCCCGGGCCACCCCCAGCGGGCCGCCCCAGGAGTGGGCGACCGGTACGTCCGCGCCGAGCACCGGGAAGAGTTCACCCAGCGTCCGGCGTAGCGCGGCGAAGACCCGGGGCTCCCGGTCGTAGCCGGGGGAGACCCGGGACCCGAAGTGGTACGGGGCGCCCCGCCCGCCGAAGGCCAACCTCCCGTCGGCGGTGCGCTGGCCGTACACGATGAGGTGCCGGTAGTCGGCGAAGGTCTCCCGGTCGGCCAGCCCGATCCGCTCCCAGGTCGGCGCGGGCAGCGGCGCGGTGACCACCATCAGCGAGTAGACCGGGGCGACCGTGCGGCGGTGGCCGGGCAGCATCGGGGTGTACGCCTCGGTGGCCCGGACCACCACGTTCGCGCGTACCGTGCCGTGCGGGGTGACCGCCGCGCCGGGCCGGATCGCGGTGACCGGGGACCGTTCGTACAGCGTCACCCCGTGCCGGCGCACGGCGCGGGCCAGGCCCCGGACCAGCTTCCCCGGGTGCACGGCGGCGCAGTGCGGGGTGAACGTGCCGCCGCGTACCCCGTCGGCGGCGCACCGGGCGGCGGCCCCGGCGGCGTCGAGCAGGACCAGGTCGGCTGGGTCGAGGCCGTGGTCGCGGGCCTCGGCGACCGCGGCGCGTGCCCGGCCGAGCTGGACGTCGGTACGGGCCAGCAGCACCGTGCCGCCGTGGTGCCAGTCGCAGTCGATCCCCTCGGCGGCCACCACCCGGCCCACCTCGGCGACGGTCGCCTGCATGGCCCGTTGCAGCGCCAGTGCCTGCGGCCGGCCGTGCCGACGGGCCAACGCCGGCAGTGAGGTGGGGAACAGCGCCGAGCACCAGCCACCGTTGCGCCCGGACGCGCCGTACCCGGCGATCTCCGCCTCCAGCACGACGATCCGTAGCGTCGGATCGGCCACCGCCAGGTAGTACGCCGTCCACAACCCGGTGTAGCCGGCACCGACGATCACCACGTCGGCGTCGGTGTCACCGGGCAGCGCCGGGAGCGGGGTCAACGGTTCGTCCACCGTGGACAACCAGTGGGACAACTCCGGGTAGCGCATGCGGGCTCCGGGCGGTCAGCGCCGGCCGGGCCGGCGGCGGGAACTTCGCTGGCCGCGAAGTGTCAGTGCCGGCCGGCGGGGACGGGTGGCCGACCGGGGTGCGGAGGTGCCCCTCGGGTGTGGGGTGGCCGGTCCGGTGTGGGCCGGCCGGCGGGACCGCGGGTCGAGCCGCTGTCCGGCCGGTCGGCCCGCAGACGGTTACAGCCGGGACCACGCCTCGGTGAGTACGGCGCGCAGGATCTGCTCCATCTCGTCGAACTGCTCCTGCCCGCTGATCAGCGGCGGGGCGAGCTGCACCACCGGGTCGCCCCGGTCGTCGGCGCGGCAGTAGAGCCCGGCGGAGAAGAGCGCCGTCGACAGGAAACCGCGCAGCAGCCGCTCCGACTCGGCCTCGTCGAAGGTGGCCTTCGTCGACTTGTCCTTGACCAGCTCGATGCCGTAGAAGTAGCCGTCCCCCCGGACGTCACCGACGATCGGCAGGTCGGTGAGCTTCTCCAGGGTGGACCGGAAGGCGTCCTCGTTGGCCCGGACGTGGCCGATCAGGTCCTCCCGGGCGAACACCTCAAGGTTGGCCAGGGCCACCGCGCAGGAGACCGGGTGCCCGCCGAAGGTCACCCCGTGGGCGAACATGCCGGTCTCGGTGAGGAACGGTTCCATCAGCCGGTCACTGGCGATCATCGCGCCGAGCGGGGCGTAGCCGGAGGTGATGCCCTTGGCGGTGGTGATGATGTCAGGTTGGTAGCCGTACCGGACGGCACCGAAATACTCGCCGAGCCGACCCCACGAGCAGATCACCTCGTCGGAGACGAGCAGCACGTCGTACGCGTCGCAGATCTCGCGTACCTGCTGGAAGTAGCCGGGCGGCGGCGGGAAGCAGCCGCCGGAGTTCTGCAACGGCTCCAGGAACACCGCCGCGACCGTGTCCGGCCCCTCCCGCTCGATGGCCCGGCGGATCTCGTCGGCGGCCCAGCGGCCGAACGCCTCGGGCGAGTCGCCGTGCTCGGGGGCCCGGTAGAAGTTGGTGTTCGGCACCTTGATCCCGCCGGGCACCAACGGCTCGAAGTCGTTCTTGATGCCGGGCAGGCCGGTGATCGACAGGGCGCCCATCGAGGTGCCGTGATAGGCGAGGTAGCGGCTGACCACCTTGTGCTTGTTGGGCCGGCCGGTGCGCTTGAAGTAGGCGCGGGCCAGCTTCCACGCCGTCTCGACGGCCTCCGAGCCGCCGGTGGTGAAGAAGACCCGGTTGAGGTCGCCGGGTGTCAGCGACGCGATCTTCTCGGCCAGCTCGACGGCCTTCGGGTGGGCGTACGACCACAGCGGGAAGTACGCCAGCTCGGCGGCCTGCTTCGCGGCTGCCTCGGCCAGCTCGGTACGCCCGTGCCCGGCGTTGACGACGAACAACCCGGCGAGCCCGTCCAGGTAGCGACGGCCCTGCGAGTCCCAGACGTACGTGCCCTCGCCGCGCACGATGGTGGGCACCTCGCCGGCCGAGTAGCTGGCCATCCGGGTGAAGTGCATCCAGAGGTGGTCGGTGGCGTCGGCCATGTCAGCCCCATCGGGTCTCGGGCCGGGCAGGGGTGACACCGGCCGCTCTGCCCACGGTTATCCCACAGTCCTGCCGCGAAATGCAAGCCTAGTTCGCGTCAGGGGCGACGGATTCAGCGTGAGTGAGGGCGTAAGGCAACGGAATCCGTATGCCCCTGGGATGGTGGCAGTCCGGCTGGATGCTCGCTCCGCCGGCCCCGCGCCGGCCGGCCTCGGTGGGGCATGATCGACTCGATGGCGGCCAACTGGCGGTATGCGGGCACGGGGGAAACCGTCATATCGGCTCCCGAGAGTGGATCCAGGTGCACTTCCGGGGCGCTTCGCGGACCTTCCGGGGCACCTTGCGGACCCTTGGCAGAGGTCTCGCGCCGACACGCCGATGACGGGCGGACGTCGACACGCACTGTCGCTATGGTGCGCCGGAGCGTGTCGGTCGGGTGGAAGGGGCTGCCGGTGAACGAGGTGCTCCGGGTGGCGATGGCGGAACGCGGGGAGACGGTCGAGTCGCTGGCGCAGCAGGTCAGGGTCGATCCGAAGACGGCGGGGCGATGGCTCAGCTCGGGGCGGGTGCCCCATCCGCGTACCCGGGTGGCGGTGGCCGGTGTCCTCGGCCGGGAGCCGGCCGAACTCTGGCCCGAGCCCTACCGTCGCCGTGACCTGCCCTGGTTCCGCCCGTGGGCAGAACTGGAGCAGGACGCCACCTCGATCCGCTCGTATCAGTCACTGCTCGTGCCGGGCCTGCTCCAGACCGAGGGGTACGCCCGAGCGGTGTTGGGGACCGGTGGCCTGCTCCCGTCTGACGAGGTTGCGCAACTGGTGGGCGGACGGTTGGAACGACAGGTCCTGCTCGACCGCGACCCTTCAGCCCAGTTGGTTTTCGTGATCGACGAGGCGGTGCTCCATCGACTGGTTGGCGATCGCATGACCATGGCCGGACAGGTGGCCCACTTGGCGGCCGTCGCCGGGCGGGACACGTGCAGGTGCGGGTAATTCCGCTCGGTGGACCCTGGCACACCGGTCTGGCCGGGCCGTTCATGCTGGCTCGGCTGCCCGACGGCAGCGAGTTGGCCTATCTGGACAACCAACTCCGTGGTGGGCTAGTGACCGAGAGTGCCGACATTGCTAGCCTGGGCAGGAGGTGGGAGAGCGTGGCCGGCGAGGCGCTGCCCGCTCGTCGGTCGCACGAGCTGATCCGGGAAGCGGTGGAGACATGGACGTGATCGAGCCCCGCTGGCGGACCGCCAGCCGCAGCAGCAACAACGGCGGTGACTGTGTCGAGGTGGCCGACAACCTGCACGGTCGGGTGCTGGTGCGGGACAGCAAGGACCGGGTCGGCGGCACGCTGACCTTCACCCCCGACGCCTGGCGTGCCTTCGTCGCCTCCCGCTGAGCGCCGGGGAGTGGACCATGGTGGGCGGGCTCAGGCCGTACCCCAGGTGTAGGTCTGTTTGCGGAGCTTGAGATAGACGAACGCCTCGGTGGCGAGCACCCCGGGCACCGACCGCAGCCGTTGCAGGATCTCCAGCAGGTGGGCGTCGTTGCGGCAGACCACCTCGGCGAGCAGGTCGAACGATCCGGCGGTGATCACCACGTAGTCGAGTTCGTCGAACTCGGCCAGCCGGTCGGCGACGGCTTCCAGGTCGCCGTCGGTGCGCAGGCCGATCATGGCCTGCCGGGGGAAGCCGAGCTGGAGCGGGTCGGTCACCGCGACGATCTGCATCACCCCGGCGTCGAGCAGCCGCTGCACCCGCTGGCGGACCGCCGCCTCGGAGAGCCCCACCGCCTTGCCGATGGCCGCGTACGGCCGGCGGCCGTCCTGCTGTAGCTGCTCGATGATCTGTTTCGCCACGTCGTCCAACAGCGCGTGGCTGGCACCTTCGCGCACCGTGACGCGTCGCCCCCCGCTACCGTTCTCGTGCTGTCGGATCGTCATCGACCGCTCCCCATGTCCGTTCCCCCAGCTGAGCCTAGTGCCATCGCGCAGTTTGGCGTAATTCGTCGTCAGAGGCTATTGCGGCAACGGAATCCCTTGTGAGGCTGGTTACCTCATGCCAGGATCAGTCGTCTCAGGCACCCGACCCCTCCCGCCGGCGCCGCACCCCGTCCCCGCCGCCGTCGGACGACCCCTAGGAGTCGTCACATGCGTATTCCCCTGCGGCCCCTCACCCGGCGTGGACTGCTCACCGGCACCCTCGGATCGGCCGCCCTGCTCGCTGCGGGCGGCAGCCTCGCCGGCTGCGGCACCAAGGCCGCTACCCAGACCGAGGCGGGCTGCAAGAGCGACGACCTGTCGGCCACGGAGAAGACCCTCGCCTTCTCCAACTGGCCGCAGTACATGGACGTGGACGACAAGGACGCCGCGAAGCGGCCCAGCCTCGACGCGTTCGTCGCCGCCAGCGGCATCACGGTGACCTACACCGAGGACATCAACGACAACAACGAGTTCTTCGGCAAGGTGCAGAACCAGTTGGCCGGCTGTCAGAGCACCGGGCGGGACATCATCGTCCTGACCGACTGGATGGCCGCCCGGATGATCCGGCTCGGCTGGATCCAGAAGCTCGACCCGGCCAAGGTGCCGAACGTGGCGGCCAACCTGCTGCCGTCGCTGCGCGGGCGCTCCTTCGACCCGGAGGACCGGGTCGCGATCCCGTGGCAGTCCGGCCTCGCCGGGCTGGCCTACAACGGCAGCGTCACCGGCGAGGTCCGGACCGTCGACGAGCTGCTCACCCGGCCCGATCTCAAGGGCAAGGTGACCGCCCTGTCGGAGATGCGGGACACCATGGGCCTGCTGCTCTCCTCGAACGGGCACGACCCGTCGAAGTTCACCGCCGCGCAGTTCGACGACGCGCTCAACAAGCTGCGCAAGGCCGTCGAATCCAAGCAGATCCGTCGCTTCACCGGCAACGACTACGCCCCCGACCTGGCCAAGGGGGACATCGCCGCGTGTGTCGGCTGGTCCGGCGACGTGATCCAACTGGCCGGCGACAACCCCAAGATCAAGTTCGTCGCGCCGGACTCGGGGGTGATGCTGTTCAGCGACAACATGCTGGTGCCCAACAAGGCCACCCACCGGGGCAACGCCGAAGCGCTGATCGACTACTACTACCAGCCGGCGGTCGCCGCGAAGCTCGCCGCGTACGTCAACTACATCTGCCCGGTCAAGGGCGCCCAGGCCGAGATGGAGAAGATCGACCCGGAGCTGGCCGCCAACCCGCTGATCTTCCCGGACGACACCCTGCTGGCGAAGTCGAAGGTCTTCATGGCCCTCGACGAAAAACAGGAAAAGGAATACGAGTCGAAGTTCCAGCAGGTCATCGGGGCGTGAGCGGGATGGCGAACGAGGCACCCGCCGGTGACCTGCGGCTGGCCCAGCTGAGCAAGCGGTTCGGCGTCTTCACCGCCGTCGACGACCTCAGCCTGACCGTCCCGCAGGGCTCCTTCTTCGCCCTGCTCGGGGCGTCCGGCTGCGGCAAGACGACCACCCTGCGGATGATCGCCGGGCTGGAGGAGCCCACCAGCGGGCAGGTGCTCCTCGGCGACCGGGACATCGCCCGGCTGCGGCCGTACCAGCGGCCGGTCAACACCGTCTTCCAGAGCTACGCGCTCTTCCCGCACCTGGACATCGCCGAGAACGTCGCCTTCGGGTTGCGGCGGCGGGGCATCCGCAAGGTCGGCGACCAGGTCCGCCGGATGCTGGCCCTGGTCCAGCTCGACGGCTACGAACGGCGTCGCCCGGCCCAGCTCTCCGGCGGCCAGCAGCAACGGGTCGCACTGGCCCGCGCCCTGATCAACCACCCGCAGGTGCTGCTGCTCGACGAGCCGCTCGGCGCGCTCGACCTGAAGCTGCGCCGGCAGATGCAGATCGAGCTGAAACGCATCCAGACCGAGGTCGGCATCACCTTCGTGCACGTCACCCACGACCAGGAGGAGGCCATGACGATGGCCGACACGGTCGCGGTGATGAACGCCGGCCGGATCGAGCAGCTCGGCGCACCGGCCGAACTCTACGAGTACCCGGCGACCGCGTTCGTGGCGAACTTCCTCGGCCAGTCCAACCTGCTCGCCGCCGACGCCGCCGGCCCGGCCGGGTCCGAGGTGCCCGTCACCGCGCACGGCGCGCGCTTCTCGGTGCCCGTCGACCGCGCCCGCACCGACCGGGGCCCGGTCTACCTGGGGGTACGTCCCGAGAAGCTGCACCTGGCCGAGACCGCCGACCAGGTGCCCACCGGCCACCACCAGGTCGAGGGGGTGATCACCGACGCGTCGTACGTGGGGGTGAGCACCCAGTACCTGGTGCGCACCGGGTGGGGCAGTGAACTGTCCGCGTTCACCGCGAACAGCGGCGTCGGCCGGCAGCACCCGGTCGGCACGACCGTGGTGGCGCACTGGGACCCCCGGCACGCCTTCCTGCTGCCCCGCGAGCCCGGTCAGGACGACCGCACCACCCCGCTGCTCGACGAGCCCGTCGGGGCACCGTCGTGACCGCACTGGCCCAGTTGGGCGGCGGGACGCCGGCGACCGGGGCACCGGCACCGGCCCGGCCCGGCCGGCACCGGCTGCTGCCGTACCTGCTGCTGCTGCCGGGGGCGGCCTGGCTGACGCTGTTCTTCGTCGTGCCGCTGCTGCAGTTGGCTGCCGCCAGCCTCTACGACCCGACCGGTTCGCTCTCCACCGGGTACGCGCTGACCTGGGCGTTCGGCAACTATCCGGAGGCGGTGCAGGCGTACTGGCCGCAGTTCGCCAGGTCGTTCGGCTATGCCGGGGCGGCGCTGGTGCTGGCCCTGCTGCTGGGCTACCCGCTGGCGTACGCGATCGCGCAGAAGGCCGGCCGGTGGAAGAACCTGCTGCTGGTCTGCGTGGTCGCCCCGATGTTCACCAGTTTCCTGGTGCGCACCCTGGCCTGGAAGACCATCCTGTCGGACAACGGCGTGCTGGTCGGGCTGCTGCGCGACGTGCACCTGCTCGGTCCGGACGGGCGACTACTCGCCACCCCGGTCGCGGTGGTGCTCGGGTTGACGTACAACTTCCTGCCGTTCCTGGTCCTGCCGTTGTACGCGAGCCTGGAGCGGCTCGACTACCGGCTGTTGGAGGCGGCCAGCGACCTGTACGCCGGCCCGCTGCACGCCTTCCGCACGGTCACCCTGCCGCTGTCGATGCCCGGCCTGATCGCCGGCACCCTGCTCTTCTTCATCCCGGCCACCGGCGACTACATCAACGCCGAACTGCTCGGCACCCCCAACGAGTACATGATCGGCAACGTCATCGACTCGGCGTTCCTGGTCCGGTTGGACTACCCGCAGGGTGCCGCCCTGTCGTTCCTGCTGATGGCGGCGATCCTCGCGGTCGTCTTCGTCTACCTGCGCCGCGCCGGCACGGAGGATGTGCTGTGAGCGCGAGGAGTGCAGCGCAGCGGAGCCCCGCAGTCGCGAGCGGAAGGTCGGTCCGGTGAGCGCGAGGAGTGCAGCGCAGCGGAGCCCCGCAGTCGTGAACGGAGGTGGATTCCGGTGAGGGTGTCGCGGTGGTTGGCCGACCGGTGGGTGATGATCGTCGCGCTGCTGGTGCTCGGCTACCTGTTCCTGCCGATCGCCGTGGTCGCCGGCCTCTCCCTCAACCGCCCGTCCAGCCGGCTGTCGTACGACTTCAACGAGTTCACCCTGGACAACTGGCGGCAGCCCTGCGCCACCCCCGAGATGTGCGACGCGGTCGTCCGCAGCGTACAGATCGGGTTCCTCGCCACCGTCGGATCCACGGTGATCGGCACGCTGATGGCGTTCGCCCTGGTCCGGCACCGGTTCCGGGGGCGCGGCGGGATCAACCTGCTGATCTTCCTGCCGATGGCGACGCCGGAGCTGGTGCTCGGCACCTCGCTGCTCGCGCTGTTCGTCTCCGCCGGGGTGCCGCAGGGATTCTGGACCGTCGTCATCGCGCACGTGATGTTCTGCGTGTCGTTCGTGGTGGTGACGGTCAAGGCCCGGCTCGCCGGGATGGACCGGCGGCTGGAGGAGGCCGCGATGGACCTCTACGCCAGCGAGTGGCAGACGTTCCGGCGGATCACCCTGCCGTTGGTGCTGCCCGGCATCGTCGCCGCCGCCCTGCTCGCCTTCTCGCTGAGCTTCGACGACTTCATCGTGACGAACTTCAACGCCGGCACCACCGTCACCTTCCCGATGTACGTCTGGGGTGCCGCCCAGCGGGGCATCCCCCCACAGGTCAACGTGATCGGCACGGCGATGTTCGCCATCGCCCTGCTGCTCGTCGGGCTGAGCATGCTGCGCGGTCGACGGTCCCGACGGGCCGCGCTCCCGGTCGCCGATGTGACCGGCCGACGGGCGGCAGGCTCGGCGCTCCCGGTCGCCGACGCGCCCGGCCGACGGGCGGCAGACCCGTCGTGATCCTTCCGCATACCGACCGGGCGTTCGCCGAGGTGACGCCCGGCCGGTATGCGCACCACCGCCCCGACTCTCCCCGTCCGGCCGCCGACATCCACCTCACCCGCTGGTCGCCGGCCCGCGCCGACGCGTACGCGCACGACGACCGGCACCAGCACTGGCTCCGTACGCCCGATCGTCTTGGTTTGGGGTTCGATTCCTGATGCGTATCCTGCTCGTCGGTGCCGGCGGGGTCGGCTCCGCCGCCGTCGCCATCGCCGCCCGCCGTTCCTTCTTCGCCACCGTCGTCGTCGCCGACTACGACCTGACCCGGGCCGAGCGGGCCGTCGCCGGACACGGGGACCGGTTCGTCGCCGTACGGGTCGACGCCTCCTCGGCGGACGCCGTCGCCGCGCTCTGCCGGGAACACCGGATCACCCACGTGCTCAACGCCGTCGACCCGCGCTTCGTCATGCCGATCTTCGAGGGGGCGTTCGCCGCCGGGGCGGACTACCTGGACATGGCGATGTCACTGTCGCACCCGCACCCGGCGCGGCCCTACACCCAGACCGGGGTGAAGCTCGGTGACGAGCAGTTCGCCGCCGCCGCGACCTGGGCCGACGCCGGTCGGCTGGCGCTGTGCGGCATCGGCATCGAACCGGGCCTGTCCGACGTGTTCGCCCGGTACGCCGCCGACGAGCTGTTCACCGACATCGACGAGATCGGCATCCGCGACGGCGCGAACCTCACCGTCGACGGCTACGACTTCGCCCCCTCGTTCTCCATCTGGACCACCATCGAGGAATGCCTCAACCCGCCGGTGATCTGGGAGAGGGACCGGGGCTGGTACACCACCGAACCGTTCAGCGAACCGGAGGTCTTCGACTTCCCGGCCGGCATCGGCCCGGTCGAATGCGTCAACGTCGAACACGAGGAGGTGCTGCTGATCCCACGCTGGGTCAAGGCCAGGCGGGTCACCTTCAAGTACGGCCTCGGCGACGAGTTCATCGAGGTGCTCAGGGCCCTGCACAAGGTCGGTCTCGACTCCACCACCCCGGTGTCGGTGCGCGGCATGCAGGTCTCGCCCCGCGACGTGGTCGCCGCCAGCCTGCCCGACCCGGCCACCCTCGGCGACCGGATGCGCGGCAAGACCTGCGCCGGCACGTACGTCACCGGCACCGGGACCGACGGCCGGCCGCGCCGGGTCTACCTCTACCACGTGGTCGACAACGAGTGGTCCATGCGGGAGTACGGCCACCAGGCGGTGGTCTGGCAGACCGCGGTCAATCCGGTGGTGGCGCTGGAACTGCTCGCCACCGGCGGCTGGTCCGGCGTCGGGGTGCTCGGCCCGGAGGCGCTGCCCCCGCGCCCCTTCCTCGACCTGCTCACCGACTACGGCTCCCCCTGGGCGCTGGAGGAACGATGACCCGCTACGGCCCGATGTACGGCCCCGACGTCACCTTCCTCGGGGTGCCACCCTGCACGGTCACCGAGCCGGTGACCTACGCCGACGCCGACGTGGTCATCATCGGGGCGCCCTTCGACGGCTGATGGGGGTCACGCCGGGCCGGGTGAGTCAGATCGAGAACGGTGATCTGGACGTCAACGAGGTGGCGACGCTGAGCAGGTATGCCGCCGCACTCGGCGCACGCCTGCGGATCATCTTCGACTACGGCAACGATCTGCGGCAGATCGCCTGAGCGGAGCCGTCACACTCCGTCGACATCGACGGCACTCTCGCCTGGTGTCCGAAACTTTCCTGACAGTGGAACTGAACGGGGAGCGCTCCCGGGCCGTATCAGCCGATGCAGGCAACGGCGACGACGGGAGACGTGGTGAAGGTGCAGCGCAAGCACGTACTGGCGGCGGGGGTGGCGGTGGTCGCCACGGCGGTGGTGGCGGTGGGGACCGGATTCGGGTTCGCCGACACCACGTCCGCCCGTCCGAGCCTCTGCTCCGGGTCGGTCACCTTCTCCGCCGAGGGCGGGGACCCCGCCGCGACAAGTGACCGGTTCCCCGTGGGCACACGGTTGCGGGTGACGAACCTGGACAACGGCAAGGTGGCGACGGTGTCGGTGAGTGGGCCGTCGGGCAGTTGTGTGCTGCTCAACGCCGCCGCGATGGACCTCGTCCGGGAGCCCGGCAAGAACGTGATCCGGCGCAACGTGGTCGAGCGGGTCGGCGTCGACGCGCCGGCGGCCCCCGCCCCCGGCGAGACCCGGCCCGGTGCCGCCCAGCCGCCGGCCACCCAGCGGCCGACGACGCCACCGGCGACCGGCGTGGCTGCCGGGCGCAGCGCGTGCAGTGGCCCGGTCACCTTCTCCGCCGAGGCCGGCGCAGCCGCCGCGACGAGCGACCGGTTTCCGGTGGGCACACGGTTGCGGGTGACGAATCTGGACAACGGCAAGGTGGCGACGGTGTCGGTGAGTGGGCCGTCGGGCAGTTGTGTGCTGCTCAACGCCGCCGCGATGGAGCTGCTCCGGGAGCCGGGCAAGAACGTGATCCGGCGCAACCTGGTGGAGCTGGTGCGCTGACGGCCGTGGACGGTCAGCCGAAGGCGGCGTCCAGGATGTCCAACCCACGGGCCAACTCGCCGTCGGAGATCACCAGCGGCGGCAGGAACCGCAGCACGTTGCCGTAGGTGCCGCAGGTCAGGGTGAGCAGGCCGGCAGCGTGACAGGCCGCCGAGACGGCACTGGCGGCGGCCGGGTCCGGCACCAGGGTGCCCGGCCGGACCAGCTCCACCGCCAGCATCGCGCCCCGCCCGCGTACCTCGGCGATCCGGGGGTCGCGGGCGGCGACGGCGCGCAACCGGTCGGCGAGCACCGACCCGATCCGCCGGGCGGCGGCGGCCAGGTCCAGCTCCCGCATCGTCTCGATGCTGGCCAGGGCCGCCGCGCAGGCGATCGGGTTGCCGCCGTAGGTGCCGCCGAGGCCGCCGACGTGCACCGCGTCCATCAGCTCCGCCCGGCCGGTCACCGCCGCCAACGGCAACCCGCCGGCGATGCCCTTGGCCAGGGTGACCAGGTCCGGCACCACGCCCTCGTGGTCGCAGGCGAACCAGTCGCCGGTACGGCAGAAGCCGGTCTGGATCTCGTCGGCGACGAACACCACCCCGGCCGCCGTCGCCCACTCCCGCAGCGCCGGCAGGAAACCCGTCGCCGGTACGACGAAACCGCCCTCCCCCTGGATCGGCTCGATCAGCAGCGCGGCCACGTTCTCCGCCCCGACCTGCTTGTCCACCAACTCGATCGCCCGCGCCGCCGCCTGCGCCCCGGACAACCCGCCGTCGCGCAGCGGGTACGACATCGGCACCCGGTGGATCTCCCCGGCGAACGGCCCGAACCGGTGCTTGTACGGCATGTTCTTCGCGGTCAACGCCATGGTCAGGTTGGTCCGGCCGTGGTAGGCGTGCTCGAAGACCACCACCGCCTGCCGTCCGGTGGCGTGCCGGGCGATCTTCACCGCGTTCTCCACCGCCTCGGCACCCGAGTTGAACAGCGCCGACCGCTTCTCGAAGGTGCCCGGGGTCAACGCGTTGAGCTGCTCGCAGACCGCCACATACGACTCGTACGGCGCGACCATGAAGCAGGTGTGGGTGAACCGTTCGACCTGGGCGCGTACCGCCTCCACGACGCGTGGGGCCGAGTTGCCGACGCTGGTGACCGCGATGCCGGCGGCGAAGTCGATCCACTCCCGCCCCTCGACGTCGACGACCGTGCCGCCGCTGGCGGTGTCCACGTACGAGTCGATGACGCTGCCGACCCCCCGGGCCACGGCGGCACCCCGCCGCCGGTGCAGCTCCGCGCTGGAAACCATGGGGATCAGCCCTCGATGTGGTGCATGACGTGCTTGATCCGGGTGTAGTCCTCCAGGCTGTAGACCGACAGGTCCTTGCCGTGCCCGGAGTGCTTGAAGCCGCCGTGCGGCATCTCCGACACGAACGGGATGTGGGTGTTCACCCAGACACAGCCGAAGTCGAGCCGGCGGGTCATCCGCATCGCCCGGCCGTGGTCACGGGTCCAGACCGAGGCGGACAGGCCGTAGTCGACGCCGTTGGCCCAGCGCACCGCCTCGTCCTCGTCGGTGAACCGCTGCACGGTGATGACCGGGCCGAACACCTCCTGCTGGATGATCTCGTCGGCCTGGCGTACCCCGGAGACCACGGTGGGGGAGTAGAAGTAGCCGCGCCCGCCCACCCGCGCGCCACCGGTGTGCAGGTCGGCATGATCGGGGAGCCGGTCGACGAAGCCGCTGACCCGGGCGAGCTGGTTGGCGTTGTTCAGCGGGCCGTAGAGCACGTCGGCGTCGTCCGGGGCACCGGTGCGCGTGTTGCGGGCCTGCTCGGTGAGGGCCGCCACGAAGTCGTCGTGCACACCGGGACCGGCCAGCACCCGGGTCGCCGCGGTGCAGTCCTGGCCGGCGTTGAAGTAGCCGCCCGTCGCGATCGCCTCGGCCGCCGCCGCCACGTCCGCGTCGTCGAAGACCACCACCGGGGCCTTGCCGCCCAGCTCCAGGTGGGTCCGCTTGAGGTCCGGCGCGGCGGCCGACGCGACCTCCATGCCCGCCCGGGTCGAGCCGGTGATCGACACCAGCTGCGGCGTCGGATGCGCCACCAGGGTACGACCGGTGTCCCGGTCGCCGCAGACCACGTTGAACACCCCCGGCGGGAAGAACTCGGCGGCGATCTCGGCCAGCAGCAGCGTCGACACCGGCGTGGTGTCCGACGGTTTCAACACCACCGTGTTGCCGGCCGCCAACGCCGGGGCGATCTTCCACACCGCCATCATCAGCGGGTAGTTCCACGGGGTGACCTGCGCACAGACCCCGATCGGCTCCCGCCGCACGTACGATGTGTGCCCGGCCAGGTACTCCCCGGCCGAGCGGCCCTCCAACATGCGGGCCGCCCCGGCGAAGAACCGGAACTGGTCCACCGCCGGCGGCAACTCCTCCTCGGCGGTGAGCTGCCGCGGCTTGCCGGTGTTGCGCACCTCCGCGTCGACCAGCTCGGCGGCCCGCGACTCCACCGCGTCGGCGAGCTTCAGCATCGCCCGCTGCCGCTCGGCCGGGGTGGTCTCCCGCCAGGTCTCGAAGGCGGTGGCGGCGGCCCGCATCGCCGCGTCCACGTCCGCCGCGCCGGAGACGGGAGCCTGGGCGAAGACGTCACCGGTGCAGGGGTCGATCAGATCGGCGTGACCGCCGTCCACCGGGTCGACGTACGCGCCGTCGACGAAGTTGCGCAACTGCTGCTGGTCGCTCATGGTGAGGTCTCTCCAGGGGTGGCTGGGAGTCGGAGTCAGCGGAGGTAATCGCAATCTGACTGCCATCTTGGCTACCGAATTCGCGGCAGACAAGGGCTTGAGCGACTGTTTCCGTGCGGCTGCGTGTCGTCTACGCTGCCGACGTGGAGCCGAGAGCGTTCTGGGTCGCCGGTCGTGCCGTCCACGGCGACGACGAGTTGACCGTCACCCACCCGTACGACGGCCGGGCGGTGGGGCGTACCAGCTGGGCCACGCCCGACCAGGTCGAAACCGCCGTCGCCGCGGCGGCCAGGGTGGCGACGGAGGCCGCGGCCCTGCCCGCACACGTCCGGGCGGCGGCCCTCGACCACGTCTCCCGGGAACTCGCCGCGCGGGCGGCCGAGGTGGCCGACCTGATCACCGCCGAGAACGGCAAGCCCGTCACCTGGGCGCGAGCCGAGGTGGGCCGGGCGGTGTCGACGTTCCGCTGGGCGGCCGAGGAGGCCCGACGGTTCTCCGGCGAGATGCAGCGCCTCGACACCGACCCCACCGCGACCGGCCGGATCGCCCTGGTCAGGCGGGTGCCCCGGGGGCCGGTGCTGGGCATCACCCCGTTCAACTTCCCGCTCAACCTCGTGGCGCACAAGGTCGCCCCGGCCCTCGCGGTCGGTGCGCCGATCATCGTGAAGCCCGCCCCGGCGACACCGCTGTCCGCGCTGCTGCTCGGCGAGATCCTCGCCGGCGCCGACCTGCCGGCCGGGATGTTCTCGGTGCTGCCGTTGCCCAACGACCGCACCGCCGACCTGGTCGACGACCCCCGGCTGCCGGTGGTGTCGTTCACCGGCTCCGGGCCGGTCGGCGCGCAGATCCGCCGTCAGGTGCCGGACAAGCACGTCACCCTGGAACTCGGCGGCAACGCGGCGGCGGTGATCTGCGCCGACTGGTCGTCCGACGCGGACCTGGACTTCGCCGCCCGGCGGATCGCCACCTTCGGCAACTACCAGGCCGGGCAGTCCTGCATCGCCGTGCAGCGGGTCCTCGTGCACGAACACCACCACGACGCCTTCCTGCCCCGGCTGGTCGCCGCCGTGCGGGCACTGCGCACCGGCGACCCCACCGCCGAGTCGACCGACGTCGGGCCGCTGGTCTCCGTCGAGGCCGCCCAACGGGTCGAGGCGTGGGTCGACGAGGCCGTCGCCGCCGGGGCCACCGTCGAGACCGGGGGCCGCCGCGACGGCGCCAGCTATCCACCCACCGTGCTGACCGGGGTGCCGCCGTCGGCCAAGGTCTGCGCCGAAGAGGTCTTCGGGCCGGTGCTGGTGGTGGCGTCGGTCGACAACGACGACGCCGCCTTCGCCGCCGTCAACGACTCGGCGTACGGGCTGCAGGCCGGCGTGTTCACCCACCGGCTCGACGTGGCGTTCACCGCCGCGCGGGTGCTGGAGGTGGGCGGGGTGATCGTCGGCGACGTGCCGTCGTACCGGGCCGACCAGATGCCGTACGGGGGCGTCAAGGGCAGCGGCGTCGGCCGGGAGGGCGTGCGGTCGGCGATGGACGACTACACCGAGCCGAGGGTGCTGGTGCTGACCGGGATGCCGCTGTAACCCCGGCACACCCCTCTCACCAGCTGCCGTCGTCCCGGACCCGGGGCGGGGCGAGACCCAGGAGCAGGGTGGTCAGCGCCGTGTCGACGTCGTCGCCGAGGAACCACTCGCCCGCCTGGTCCAGTGCGAAGACCCGGCCGTGCTCGTCCACCGCCAGGATCGTGTCCGGATGCCCCGCGCCGATCGGGAAGAGCCGTACGCCGAGCACGGCACCGAAGTCCGCCAGGGTGGCGGCGGTGTAGGCGGCGTGCACGGGGTCGATGGAGAACCGCGAGATCCAGACCTGCCGCCCGGGACCGCGCCGACCGGAGGCAAGCCCCGGAAACCTGGTGAGGGCGTTCAGCGCGGACGTGAGATCAGGATGTCGGGGGGAGATCTCCCTCGTTTCCGCGATCGCCTCCTCGGCAAGGCCATCGTCACCGAACCCCGGACGCCAGCCGGCGCTCACCAGCGCGTCGGCCACCTCCGGCGCGAACCGCCCCGGCTCCGGCGCGGCCTGCCTGTCCGGCTGCCACTGCCGGGTGAACGCGAGTTCGGACCAGCCGAGGACCGCGAAGTGCACCAGGAAGTTGAGGCAGGAGTCGCACGGGCGTTCCGCCGGGCCGGCCTGCGGATCACCCGGCTCGCGGGCCAGGAACACGTCCATCCCGGTCGCCAGCAGCAGCGACTCCGCCTCGCGCATGGTCAGCGGGGGCTGGCCGGCGGCGGCGCGGCGGTGGTCGTACTCGTGCAGGACGTCCGACACGACGACCATCTCGGCGTGCCGGTCGCCTCCGCGTACCAGGTGCCCCGGGGGCAGCTCGTCCAGGTAGGCCCGGACCAGTGGGTGGTGCCGCACCGCCACGTCGCCCTTGACGCCGTGACCGAGGTAGGTGCGGCCCTCGACGGTCAGGTGCGCCACGGTGGCGGGCGTCGGCAGCCGACGGATCTCGCGGAGCAGCAGGCTGGCCGGGTCGACGGTGCGCGGGGCGGGGGTGCCGGTGGGGCGGCTGCGGCGGTACATCTGCTGCACCACGGCCGCCGGCACCCGGGGCCAGGTGGTGACCTCGCCGGTCTCCTTGTCGACGACGGTGGTGGGCAGGTCGCCGGGGTCCGTGTCGACCGCGCGGTCGACGGTCGACCTGATCACGTAGCCCAGGTCGAACTCGTCCAGGGTGGCCCGGCACTCGTGGCCCAGGCGCTGCGAGTCCCGCCGGGCCCACACGTCGGCGAGTTGCTCGGCCTGTTGGCGATCGATCACGGCCCGAAACTACCGGACCCCACGGAATCGTGGCACCCGGTATGGTTCGCCTGACTGACGGTGACCGGGGGAGGGTGGCCTTGGCCGAGAGGGTGGACCGCGACGCGAACCAGGCGCTCCGGGCGCGGTTCGACGAGGTGTACGGCCAATACCGGCGGTTGCGGTCCGGTGTGGACGAACTGGGGTCCGAACTGGCCGCACTGCGTGTCACGGAGCGGTCGGACGACGGCCAGGTCACCGCCACGGTGGGTGCCCGTGGCGAGCTGATCTCGGTGGAGCTCACCGGCGAGGTCTACCACGACCGCGATCACCACGCGCTCAGTCGCAAGATCACCATGACGGTGCACCGGGCCTGCGCCCGGGCGGCCACGGCCACCCAGGAGTTGGTCGCCGCCCATCTGCCGGCCGGCTCGGGGTCGGTGGAGTTCCTGCGTACGGGCGACTTCGGCGCACTGTTCGGGCGGGCCGACGCGGTGCTCCGGCGGGAGGACGAACGGCATGGGTGAGGGGCAACTCTGGCTCGATCCGGCCCGGGCCCGGTGGGGCGGCACCGACCTGCACCTGGCCGGTGAATCGGTGTCGGCCCGCCGCGTCACCCTCGGTGGGGAGATCACGGCGGCCAGCGCACCCCGCCCATGGGGCCGGGACGACATCGGCGCGGCCTTCGAGAAGAGCTACCGGTCCCACGAGGAGACCCTGCTGCGTGCCTGGGCCGGGCTCGGCCGAGCGTTGCAGGGGCTCGGCACCGACGTGGTCACCTCGGTCGACGCCAACCTACGGACCGACGCGGCCAGCGGCCGGCGCTTCGACCGGGTGGCCGACCCTCGTGACCGTCGGCACTGACCTGCGGGGGAAGCCGTGACCGTGCTGCCGAGCCCGATCCCGCACCCCCTCGACTACAGCCCCTGGGACCTGCCGGGCTGGGCCTACGAGGCGCTCGACTGGGTGGTCGGCGTGGAGTGGCCGGAGGGAAACGAACGCGCCGTCTGGGACCTCGCCGACCAGTGGTACGCCGTGGCGGGCGCGTTGGCCGGCCCTCGTGCCGACGCGATCGCCGCCGCCACCGAGGTACGCGGCGGCTACGGCGGGACCGGCGCGGTCCCGGAGGCGTTCGAGGCGGCCTGGCGACGGCTCGCCGACGGCGACGAGGCTCCATTGTCGGTGCTGCTCGCGGTCAGTACCGACCTGGGTCGCCTGGTCGAGGAGTGCGGCTGCGACATCGAGGCCGCCAAGCTCGAGGTGTGGATCGAACTCGGCATCCTGGTCGTGGAGCTGCTCGCGCTCGCCGTCGCCGCCGCACTCACCGCCGGGGCCGCCTCACCGGCGGCCGGCGCGGCGGTCACCGCCAGTCGGCTGGTAATCCAGCAGATTTTCCGCCGGCTGATGGCGCAACTGGCCAAGAAGGCGCTCCGACAGGGCCTCAAGGAGGCGGGCGAGCGGGCCGCCAAAGAAGTGGCCCGGGACGGGATGCGTGGGCTCGGCAAGCGGGCGGTCAAGGGGGGCCTGTTCGAGGCGGGACAGGAGGGCGGCGTCAACCTCGCGACGCAGGCGTACCAGAACTCCACCGGTCGCCGGCACGGCCTCGACCTCGCCGATCTCGGTGCGTCGGCGCTCGGTGGGCTGGCCGGTGGTGCGGTCGCACCACTGGCCGGGCTGGGGCGGCACGCCACCGGGCGGGGGGCCCGGGTCGGTGAGCACCTGGGCCGGGAGATGACCGGCGAGGTGCTCGCGGAGGGCGCGGCGGGGCTGGCCACCGGCCAGGGAGCGTTGTCGCCGGAGGACGCGGCCCGGGCGGCCGTCTCCGGGGTCGGCGGTTCGGCGACCGCGCAGGCGGACGCCGCGCTGCACGCCCGCCTCGACGGCCGGCTGCACTCGTTGGCCGACGCCACCCAGGTGCCGGCGGCCTTCCCCGTCCCACCGTCGCCGGTGCCGGCCGGTACCGACCAGGCATCCCCGGCCGGCGATGCTCCTGCGCGGCCGGCCGCCGACGCTTCCGTGCCGGGACCGGCGACATCCTTCGGCCCCACCGTCGTGGCCGGTGACGGCTCAGGCACTGCCGTCGAGACGCCGTCGCCCCGCGATCCGCAGGTGCCGCCCGATCCCAGCCGGGCCGCCGCTGCCGTCGGGCCGGTGGACGGGCCGGCGGGAGCGGGCGCAGTGACGCCCCCGGCCCCACCGGCACCCGAGGTCGACCACGTCACGGGCGCGGCTCCGGCGTCGATCGTGGCCGAGTCGACGCCGTCCAGCCCCACCCTGTCCTCGGTCGCTGCCGATCAGGTGACCTCCCCGCTGACGGCAGGTCGAGCCGCTGAGGTGGCGCCGACGAACGCGGCGGTCACCGCACCACCCGGGCCCGACTCCGGGCAGGGCACCCCGCCCGCGAGCGTGACGACAGCGGGCGGAGCACCGACGGCAACCGCTGCGGCGTCACCTACCGCAGACCCCTCTCCTGGACGCACGACGTCGGCCGCTTCCACAGCCGGCGTTCCGCTGGGGCCGGCACCCGCTGGGTCGGTGGGGCCGGCACCGACGCCGGGGCTCCCGACCCACGGCAGCGCACCGGACACTCCGCAGGCTGCCCGGGAGAGGCCGCCCGGCGTAGCCGACCGCGATGGCCGGCGGCAGGGCGACAGGCGTTTCCCGCTCCTGGAGGCACTGGCCCCCGGGCCCGTGGACCCGCCGGCCACCGACCCGACCCCTCCGACACCAGATCCGGACGACGAGCCACCGCGCCCGAGAACTCCCCGGTGGTACGCCGCGAAATGGGCAGCCGAACGGGAGGCGCTCGACCGTCGCCGCTATCAGGGTTACTTCGAGGCACAGCGACACTGGTTCGAGGATCGGCGACGTAGGGATGACGCCGGCTTCCGGCGAGAGGTCGCCCGCGAGCACGAAGCGAGGGCACAGCGTGCTGCTCGCCGGGCGAACCACCTACAGCGCGAAGGCCGTCTCGAACTGGCCAACTGGTATCAGCAGATCGCGAGTACCGAGCAGGCGGACAGCTATCGAGAATTGGATCT
This sequence comes from Micromonospora sp. NPDC048894, assembly GCF_040649765.1. NCBI lineage: Bacteria > Bacillati > Actinomycetota > Actinomycetes > Micromonosporales > Micromonosporaceae > Micromonospora > Micromonospora sp. NPDC048894. The sequence goes on from NZ_JBEZFY010000008.1 coordinate 330,621, forward strand.
GGCCTCGGCGATCATCGACGGCCGGGTCTTTCCCACGGATGTCGTCATCGGAGATCCTGCTGACTTCTCCCGCATCAACGACGACGTGGCCGAGTTGGCCACCGGTGGGGTCGAGACGGGCGACAGGTCGGCGCTCACCGGCGACGACGATCCGCCGCCCATCGACCGCTCCCGCCGGTACGGGCAGTTCGGTGGGTTGCGGCCACCGCTGGCCCTGCACCAGACCGACCTCGAACGGCAGATGCCCCGGCAGCCGGACGGCAGCGTGGTGCGTACCCCTGATCCCCGGCGGGGCGGGTGGTTCGCGCTGGCCAACGACGGTGGCCCGCAGGCCGACCCGACCCGGGGCATCAACTGCCTGGACTGCACCTTGTCCCTGTTCGAGACGTGGGTGCACGGTCGACCCAGGGTGGCCGCGCCCCGTACCTTCGACGGCTACCTGCAAGGCGACATCCGGCGTCCGGTCAACGGCGAGGCCGGCGGACCCGGCCGGGTCGAGGAGGTCACCGGCGGACGGTTCCAGAAGCTGTTCGCCGTCGCCGACGGTGTCCCGCCGGGGCCGGCAGACCTGCGCCAGTCCGTCGAACGGGGCTACCGCAACCTGCACGACCAACTGGTCCTGGGAGGTCACGGCAGTTACGCCTTCCTGATCACCGAGTGGGAGAACGGCGGCTCGCACGCCTGGGTGGCGCTCAACCAGAACGGGACGGTGCTCTATCTCGACCCGCAGGCGGGAACGGTCCACGAGCGCCCCCTCTACGCCCACGCCGGCCGGCGGCACCCCGACAACGTCGTTGGTATCGACGCGCTGATCCTCGGCGGAGACGGCCACCCGATGCCGTTGGCCGGGTTGGCGCGGGGGCGGTTCAGCGCCCTGCCCGACCTGCCCGAGCACCCGCCGGCACCCGACGACGAGCAGGGGTACGGCGACCCGTACCTCAACCGCCTGCACCTGCTCGACGGGCCCGGTGGCTCGGACCGCACGGCGGACGCCCAAGATGACGCGTCGGAAACGAGTGGTCAGGGCGTACAGCCGGCGGACGTGTTCGCCGAACTCTCCGCGCATGAGCGTAGGGTGCTTGACAGGCTTCATGAGCAGGCGGCGGTGGTGGCCGACGATGTGGAGAGCGCGCTCTCCCGGGTAGGCAGGGCACTGGGATCAGATGGTGCGGTCGAACTGCGTGACCAGGAGTTCCGGTTGAAGAGTCCGCTGTCTCTGGCCCGTAAGTTCCTCGACGAGGCACGTGCAGTCGGCGTCTCGGTGGAGGAATTCAGCGGTGAGGTCAACGACGTTCTCAGAGGACGTCTGATTCACGTATTTTGTGTGTTTTGTGGTTGTGGGGTTTCTCGCCAGGTTGGGGTGGTTTCGGTGGTGAGGCGTTTGGCGAGGTT
>NZ_JBEZFY010000009.1:0-276071 GCF_040649765.1 Micromonospora sp. NPDC048894
GCCGGGCCGCGCCGCGCCGGGCCGCGCCGCGCCGGGCCGCGCCGGGCCGCGCCGCGCCGGGCCGGGCCGCGCCGGGCCGGGCCGCGCCGGGCCGCGCCGCGCCGGGCCGGGCCGCGCCGGGCCGCGCCGCGCCGGGCCGGGCCGCGCCGGGCCGGGCCGGTGATCAAGAGGTTTACGTCAAATCAGCCACTCAGGCTGACGTAAACCTCTTGATCACCGACCACGGACCACCGACGGCCGACCACCGACCACCGACCACCGACCACCGACCACGGACCACGGACCACCGACCACGGACCACGGACCACCGACCACGGACCACCGACCACGGACCACCCCCGCCCGCAGCCGGAGCGCGGACGGGGGTGGGGGTGGTGGGAAGGCGGGGGTGGGGGAAGGGGACGGTGGGGTCAGGCGGGGCGGCGGGACTGGACGATGCGGAAGCGGTTGGCGACGTAGGCGCCGTCGGTGAGGGCGGCGTTGGCGGCCGGGTTCGCGCCGCTGCCGTGGAAGTCCGAGAAAGCGGCGGACTGGTTCACGAAGACCCCACCGGTGAGGTTGGCCGACAGGTGCACCCCGACGTCGATCGCGGCGGCCTCGACGGCGTCCAGCACCGCCTCGTCGGTGGAGTAGACGGCGGCGGTCAGCGCGCCGGACTCTCCGACGGTGGACCGCAGGATCTCGATGCTGTGCGCGGTCGAGTCGGTGGCGATGACGAAGGAGATCGGCCCGAACCACTCCCGGCCGTAGACCTCGGTGTCGGTGGCGGCGAGCTTGACGATGGTCGGCGTCCGGACCACCGCGTCGGTCAGCGCGGGGTGCGTGACGGTACGCGACTCCAGCACCGCCTCGCCGACCTTGGTGACCTCGTCGAGGCGTTCCAGCACTCCGTCGTTGACGATCGCCCCGGTCAGCTCGACGCCCCGGGCCGGGTCGGCGGTGAGCTTGCCGACGGTGGCGGCGATGCCGGCGGCCACCTCGTCGAAGCTCTTGTGCCCCTGGTCGGTGGTGATGCCGGCGGCGGGGATGAGGATGTTCTGCGAGGTGGTGCACATCTGCCCGCTGTAGAGGGTCAGCGTGAAACCGAGGTTGCGGCACATGCCGGCGAAGTCGTCGGTGGAGTCGATGACGACGGTGTTCAGGCCGGCCTTCTCGGTGTAGACCGTCGCCTGCCGGGCGTTGGCCTCCAGCCAGTCGCCGTACCCGGTGGAGCCGGTGAAGTCGACGATCTTCACGGCGGGGTGCAGGGCGAGGGTCGAGGCCAGCTTCTCGCCGGGGGCCTCGGGGGCGAGCAGCACCAGGTCGGGGTCGAAGCCGGCCTCGGCGAGCACCTCCCGGGCGTACCGCACGGTGATCGCCAGGGGCAGCACCGCGCGGGGGTGCGGCTTGACCACGACCGGGTTGCCGGTGACCAGTGAGGCGAACAGCCCGGGGTACGAGTTCCAGGTCGGGAAGGTGTTGCAGCCGATCACCAGGGCCACCCCACGCGGCACCACGTGGAACGTCTTGGTCATCCGCAGCGGGTCGCCCTTGCCGGCGGCCTTCTCCCAGCTGGCCGTCCCGGGGTGCCGGGTCATCTCGGCGTACGCGTAGGCGATCGCCTCCAGGGCCCGGTCCAGCGCGTGTGCGCCGCCGGCCTGGAAGGCCATCACGAACGCCTGGCCGCTGGTGAACTGCACCGCGTTGGCCAGTTCGAAGACGTGCTTGTGCAACCGGTCGAGGATCTCCAGGCACACCCCCGCCCGGGTCTGCGGGCCGGCGTCGCGCCAGGCCGGCAGGGCGGCGGAGGCGGCGGCGACCACCTCGTCGGCGCCCGGGTGCGGGTAGCGCACGTCCAGGGCCACCCCGAACGGGCTCGTCTCGGTGGCGACCCGGTCGGCCGTGCCGGGCTGGTCGAGCGGAAAGTCGCCACCGAGGTACGCCTCGAAGGCGGCCTTCCCGTCGGCGGCGGCGGTCTCGCCGTACACCCGGGGGCTGGGCGATTCGGGGTAGGCGGACCAGTACCCGCGTTCGGTGATCGCGGTCAGCGCGCGGTGCAGGGTGTCGGCGTGCCTGTCGTACAGCGGGTGCGGGGTCTCCGTCATGCCCGCCATCATGCAACAGATGCTGACCAGATCAGTAGGGGCGTGTCACAGATCAGATGGTCGACTGCCACTCCGTGGACCCGGCCACCGGCCGGAACCCGAGCAGCTCGTTGATCGCGATCATGTGGGTGTTCGCCGCCGCGTTGTAGGTGTCGACCACGCTCAGCTCCGGCTCGTACGTCAGGGTGTGTTCGAGGTTCTCGGCCTTGCAGAGCAGCCCGAGCCGGTGCCCCCGGTGGGCCGGGTCGACGATGGTGAGCTGCTGCCAGGCGTGCCGGGTGGTGTTCGCGGCCAGGCTGAGCACGGTCCACGCGACCAGCCGGCCGGACGCCTCGTGCACGGCGGCGACGCTGTAGCGGCGGACGCCCCGCGCGTCCAGCGCCCGCTCCATGCCCTGGATGCGCTCGGCGTCCATCCGCTCGGGTTCCCACTCCAGGTCACCCAGGGGTGCGTCGGTCATCATCCGGCCCTCCAGGTAGGCGAGGTCGGCGAGGTGCTCCGTCGGCGGGTGTCCGTGCCAGCGGACCGTGCGGTAGCCGGCGACGGCCGAGCGCGCCCCGGCCCGCAGCGCCGCCAGCCGGTCCCGGTCGAGCGCGGTGACGTCGAGTCGACGGCGGACGTCGACCAGCGCCGCCTTCGCGCCGAGCGCCGCCGCGAAGGCCGCCCCGGGCAGTTGTCCACCCGGCTCGCCGGGCAGCGCGGCCACGGCGGAGCCGACCATCCGCTTGCCGCCGGCCGCCCGCAGCTGCTCGCGGGCGTGCGTGAACAACGCCCGCCCCACTCCCGCCCGCCGGTGCGCCGGGTCCACCACCAGCTCGACGCTGGCGTTGTCGGTGTTGTCCAGGAGGTGGAGGTTGAGCCGGACCCAGCCGGCGACCACGCCGTCCAGTCGCGCCACCGACCAGCGGGTGTCGATGCCGGGCATCGGGTGCCGCAGCGGCGCCTCGAACCGGCGACGGCACAGCGGCGGCAGGTCGGGTGACTCCGTCGCTTCGACCGTGGCCGCGATCCGGTAGGCCGCATCGAGGGCCGGCTGGTCGGTCGGATCGATTGCTGCGATGTCCACGGTCACGCCGGGAGTCTTCCTGTCGACGACGAAGGGGGCCAGCGGATTTCCGCTGGCCCCCTTGCACGTTGGTCGGGAGGGACGTTCGCACAACGCCTCCGGCGTTGGGTCGCAAGAACTTGAAAAGTCTCCGGCGAAAGCCCTCCCGCACGGAGCATCTTGCGCCGCCCGGTTCCTGCCGTCAAGTCCTTCCCGGCGGGTTTTCGCCACTCACCGCGAAATTCCGGTCACTCGGAGATCCACTCCCCGGGGGATCAGGAGAGGAGGCCGGCGTCGCGGGCGGCCCGCAGGGACGGCTTGATCCGGTGGGTGGGGCCGACCTGGCCGGCGACGGCGTCGATGGTCTTCAGGCCCTCGCCGGTGTTGAAAACGACCGTCTCGGCGGTCGGGTCGAGCCGGCCGGACTCGACGAGCTTGCGCAGCACCGCAACGGTCACCCCGCCGGCCGTCTCGGCGAAGACCCCGGTGGTGCGGGCCAGCAACCGGATGCCGGCGCGGATCTCCTCGTCGTCGACGTACTCCATCCAGCCGCCGGTCCGCCGCACCGCCTCCAGGGCGTACAGGCCGGCGGCCGGGTCGCCGATGTTGAGCGACTTGGCGATGCCGGTCGGCCGGACCGGGGTGATGGTGTCGGTGTCCGCGTGCAGGGCGGCGGCGATCGGGTTGCAGCCGGCCGACTGGGCGCCGAACACCTTCCAACCCCCGGCGGGCGCCTCGACCAGCCCGATCTCGACCAGCTCGGAGAACGCCTTGTCGATCTTGGTGAGCAGCTCGCCCGAGGCCATCGGGACGACCACCTGGGCCGGGATACGCCAGCCGAGCTGCTCGGCCACCTCGTACCCGAGGGTCTTGGAGCCCTCGGCGTAGTAGGGCCGGACGTTGACGTTGACGAACGCGGTGTCCTCGAACTCGTCGGTCTCCACCAGCTCCCCGCAGAGCCGGTTCACGTCGTCGTACGAGCCGTCGATGGCGACCAGGTCGCCGCCGTAGACGGCGGTGGTGATCACCTTGCCCTGCTCCAGGTCACCCGGGATGAAGACCACCGAGGGCGCTCCGGCGCGGGCCGCGTGGGCGGCCACCGAGTTGGCCAGGTTGCCGGTCGAGGCGCAGGCGAACCGGGTGAAGCCGAGCGCCTTCGCGGCGGTCAGCGCCACCGAGACGACCCGGTCCTTGAACGAGTGGGTCGGGTTGGCGCTGTCGTCCTTGACCCACAGCGGCGCGCTGATGCCCAGTTCGGCGGCGAGGTTCGAGGCCGCCACCAGCGGGGTGAGCCCCGGGTCGAGGGTGACCCGGGTGGCCGGGTCCTGGCCGGCGGGCAGGAGGGCGGCGTACCGCCAGATGTTCTGCGGGCCGGCCTCGATCTGCTCCCGGGTGACGGCGGCCAGTGCGGCGGCGTCGTAGTCGACCTCCAGCGGGCCGAAACACTCGTAACAGGCGTGCTGCGCGGCGAGCGGGTAGCGGGCGGAGCAGGCGCGGCAGACCAGGGCGCGGGCCGGGCTGGCGGTGGTGTCGATACCGGGGGCGGCGAGCGTCGACGTCATGGCGGATTCCTCTCATCTTTCCCCGCATCGCACCCTGCGGCGGGGACGGAATTGGCACCTGCCCCGCGGGACGCTCAGCGATGAGCGCGCGGGGTGGTTGCCGGGGCGTCGTCGGGCCGTATCCCTCAGCCCCTCTGGATGAGGTATGCAGTTGTGCCGTCGAGTCTAGGCAGCTTCGCCGCCATCGCCCAGTCGGCTTCCCACGGTGTGAACCACCTGCCGGCGGGGCGTGCGCCGGCCGCACCGGAAGCCATTGATGTTTCGGGCAAGTTTCCAGCTCAGTACGCCCTTGTGCGGATCCGCGCACCGGCCCTCCGGTCGGCCCCTGACCGCGCTCCGACAGGCCGGTGGGGGGCCGGCCGACGAGCCGATGACCGACATTGCCATCGATCAGTACGGTGCGGGAGACCTGACGTCGAGAGAGGACCCCCCGCCCATGCGACGGATTCCGTCGAGCCTTGCGACCCTCACCATGGTCTGCCTACTGACCGCCGCCTGCGGGGGTGAGCAGGGCGGGACGGACGAGGCAGCGTCCACCGTCGGCCCGTCCACCGGGCCCTCCACCGCCTCGGTGCTGAGTCAGGTCTCCCCCGAGGCGACTCCCACCAGCGAGGCTCCGTCGCCGGAGGTGAAGAAGGCCGCCCCCACCACCCCGCCGGCCGCCGCCCCGACCACCACCGCCGCCGCGCCGGTCAAGGCACCGTTGACCTGTGCCCATCTGGCGGAGGCCCGGCTCGGCAGCAGCAAGACGCCCTACAACGGCTACCCGGACTACCTGCCGCTGGCCGGGGGGCAGTGGTCGGGCGAGGACGGGGCCACCGTGACGCTCCAGAAGCCCTGCGGCATCGGTGACCTCGACGGCGACGGCGCGGAGGACGCGGTGGGCGCGGTGGCGATCAAGACCGGAGGCAGCGGCACCTTCTACACGCTCGCGGCGTGGCGCAACAGCGGTGGCCTGCCGGTGTTCCGCGCGCTGACCGACCTCGGCGACCGGACCCCGGTCGTCTCGATCAGCGTGGCCGGGCGCAAGGCCACCGTGGTCTGGCTGACCCGCAGCCCCAGCCGGGGCATGGCCGAGCTGGACATCAAGCGGACGTCGGTCTACAAGCTCTCCGGCAGCACCCTCGCCGAGGTGAGTCACACCGACGCGCCGTACAACCCCTGACCGCACGCGTCGCCGGAGCCGCCTCGTTGCGGCTCCGGCGACGCCGGTCAGTGCGTCAGGCAGGCACCGAGCTTCGCTCCGCCACCGGTGCCGACGGGGCGTCGGCGCTGCGGCGGGCGAGCAGCGTGTCCAGCGCCCAGGAGCCCGGGCCGAGCACCGCGATCAGCAGGAACGACCAGCAGAAGAGCGCCGACAGCTCGCCTCCGTTGCGCAGCGGCAGCAGCCCTTCCGGCTGGTGCACCACGAAATAGGCGTATGCCATCGAGCCGGACGCGAGGAGCGCGGCGGGCCGGGTGAAGAGCCCGGCCAGCACCAGCGCACCGCAGACGAGCTGGATCAGTGCGGCCCACCAGCCGGGCCAGGCACCGACCGGGACAGCCTTGCCGGTCACGGGGTTGCCGCCGAACAACCCGAAGACCGAGGACAGGCCGTGCAGCATGAACAGCAGGCCGATGACGATGCGGTACAGCGAGAGGGTCGGCCCGCCGAGCCGAGACACGTTCATGGGAACCTCCATGGAAGGGATTACGTCCCCTCATGATGAGGCATCGAAGCAGTTAAATCGATAAATTCTTTGTTACTGGGAAGGTCTCGGTGCGAGACATTACCCCACCCCGACGTCCCGGTGTCACCCCTACGTCGCGTCGGGAGCGATCCCGGGCCCACGCACCCGCGACCACCACCACCGGCCGACGCCGACCACCTCCCCGCCGCGAGCTGGAGCGGCCCTGAATGTAATGATTGTTAACTATGAATTAACTGTCACGAAGTTCATACGCCGTGTTTATGGAAAATGAATATGCACGCAATTCGCGCGGGAAGCCACCGGGAGGTCACCGGGAAACCCCGACCGGGCCCGGCCCACCCGACCAGCGGCGAGGGGCCCGGCCCCGACACCGCCGCCAGCGCTAGGTGTCCGCACTGCGCGCCAACTTCTGACGACAGCAGGCGGTTGGCGCGGTTTACCCGCGACACCCGGAACGCCCCACCCGTCAGCAATTTTCACGAGGCCCGGCCGCAGCACCCAGCGCCGCACCTCGACATCGACTCACGGCAGTAGCCGGCACGGCCGCCAGTTCAAAAATCCTTAACAATTTTTCCGGTGATAACGGGCTGCGTAATACGTTAGCCTCGGCACCACGTTGCCCCCGGATCTGCGACAACCACCCTCGGAATCACCCGCCAAAACCACCCCACCGAGCCGGCCCGTAACCTCGCGCCGGCAATTTGCCATTCCCGTCGACCGACGCGATCCGGCAACCTGCACCACTCCTCCGGGTGCACCGCCGATTACCCATCTCCCCTGGTCGAGAGCGATCCAGCCCACCCGTCCCGGCTATCGCCAGCCCGACCGTTTGTTCACGGAAAGGACCACCGTGCGACGTCGACCACCCCTACCGGGACGACTGCTGCCCGCATTTGCCACCCTGATCCTGCTGCCCTTGCTCGCCACTCCGGCCCACGCCGACATTCGCCCCGAAACGGTACGACTGCTCGCCAAGGCAGCCGCTGACGAGTGTTTTGCCGGCGTCGGCGTCGACTATCCACCCGGACCGCCCTGCACCGTGGGACAGCCCAAGGTCAACCAGTCGTACGTCTGGGGGCTCGCCCAGGCCGGCCGCAGACTCTGGTTCGGCACCGGGGCGAACGTGCTCTGCCTGAAGCCCGAGGGCTACCAGGTCCGCGAACCGATCCTCAACGACGACTACGTCTGCGAGTTCGGTCAGAGCCAGCCGGCCCGGGGCAACCCCGCCCTGCCCGCCACCCTCGGCGACCACCGCACCCCCGAGGTCTACACCTACGACCTGGCCACCGAACGACTCACCGAACGCACCGCCGACATCACGTCCGCATCCCCGGCGGACGCGAACCTGCTGAACACCACCGCCGGCCTGCGTAGCGCCGCCGCCCACCAGGGCGTCGTACTGCTCGGTGGCCCGAGCGTGGTCGGCGGGGTGAACGTGTTCGCCTTCGACACCGTCACCGGCCGTTACCTCGGCTCGACCAACCTCACCGCGTACGAGAACATCCGGCACTGGGTGGTGGCCGGCGGCGTGCTCTACGCCGGGGTCGGGCTGGGCGCCAACGGTGGCGAGGCCGGCCGGGTGCTGCGCTGGACCGGCGACCGCACCGACCCGTTCGCCTTCACCGAGGTCGCCGACCTGCCCACCCAGGTCGCCGACCTCACCGAGCACCAGGGGCGGCTCTACGTCTCGACCTGGCCCAAGGCGATCGTCGACGGCTCGGTGGCCGAGCGCGCCGCAGCCGGCATCCTCCCGACGCCGCCCCCGGTCGGCCCGTCGTACTCCGACGTGGGCGAGCAGGCACCGCGCGCCGTCGGCGCCCTCCCGGCGGCGGGCACCGGTGACGGCACCGACCCGGCCGACCTGGCCGGTATCTGGATGAGCCCGCCGCTGACGGCCGGCGCACCCGGACTCAACCCGGAGGACGCCGGCAACTGGTCGCAGGTCTGGTCCGCCGCCGACTACGAGCCCGACCCGGTGGTCCGCCGGGCGTACGCCCTCGGTGGTCTCGCCTCCTACGGCGGCCGGCTGCACTGGGGGACCATGCACGTGCCGTTGCAGGCGACCGCCCTGCACCTGTCGGTGTACCCGCCGCGCAGTCAGGCGCAGCTCCAGGCCACGGTGCAGAACACCCAGCGGGCGTTCGCCGTCTTCCGCGGCCAGGACCTCGGTGGCGCACACGAACGGATCGAGACGCTCTACGGCGAGTCGACGCTGCCGGCGTACGACCCGACCGCGAACAACGGCGTCGGCGCGTGGGCCCCGGCCCCGACCGGGGCGACCCCGGTCTACGGCGGCTCCGGCTTCGGCGACCCGTTCAACCTGTACGCCTGGAAGATGGCGGTGGCCGGCGGCCGGCTCTACGTCGGCACCATGGACTTCGCCTACATCTCGCTGGAAGGTGAGATGCCGACGCCCCCGGCCGGCACGACGCCCAGCCCGCCGACCTTCGGGGCGGACCTCTGGTCGTTCGACGCGCCCGGCCGGCCGGCCCGCGCCGTCGACACCGGCGGCTTCGGCAACCCGCTCAACCAGGGTGTCCGAACCATGGTCGTGGACGGCTCCACGCTCTATCTCGGGATGGCGAACCCGATGAACCTGCGCACCGACCCGACGCCCGGTGTCCCGAAGGGCGGCTGGGAACTGATCCGGGTGAGCCGACGTTGAGCCGGCCCGGCTGATCGTGGTCCGGCGGCCGGTGAGGTCCCCCACCGGCCGCCGGGCCACCCGTCGGGCGGGGCGGTCAGGGGGTGGCGAGAGCCTCGGTGGGGGCCAGCCGGCTGGCCCGGATCGCCGGGTAGAGCCCGGCCAACGCACCGATGCCGATCGTCGCCCCGATGCCGCCGGCCACCACCCACAGCGGCACCACCGTCGGCCACCCCTGCGAACCGGCGTAACCGGCGGTGACCAGGCCACCGAGCAGCACCCCGCCCAGCCCACCCAGGGCGGACAACAGCAGCGACTCGGCGAGGAACTGGGTACGGATCTGCCCCCGGGTGGCACCCAGCGACCGCCGCAACCCGATCTCGGCCCGCCGTTCGATCACCGAGATGACCATGGTGTTGGCCACCCCCACCCCGCCGACCAGCAACGCCACCGCACCCAGCCCGAGCAGCAGACCGGTGAACGCCTCGTCGGTGGCCTGCTGGGCGGCGAGCGCATCGGACGGCCGGGAAACCTGGATCTCGTTGGACTGCTCCGGGTTGGCCGTCGCCGCCAGCACCGCCCGTACCGCCTCGACGTGCTGCTCGGCCGAGCGGGTGTAGATCCGGGTCGGGTGCCCGTCCAGGCCCAGGTAGGTGGTCGCGGCCGACCAACCGACCAGGGCCGACGAGTCGAGTTCCGGGGCGAGCGGGACCGGTCGCAGGATGCCGATCACGGTGAACCAGCGCCCGTCGAGGTAGACCCGGATGTCCGGCCCGGCCGCGCCGAGGCCGAGCCGCTCCGCGGCCACCGACCCGAGCACCGTGGCCGGATACCGCCCGGTGGCCTCGTTGAGCCAGGTCCCGCTGGCCAGTGAAGCGCCGACGGTGTCGAGCAGGTCCAGCTCCACCGCCTGGGTGCCGAGGCCACCGGTCTGCGCCGCCGGGATCCGGTCCGACCGGTAGACCGGCATGTCGGCCAGTTGGGCGGTCGCCGACACCTGGCGTACCGGGCCGATCCGGCTGATCATGCCGACCGCCTCGACCGGCAACTGGGCGTCCGCACCGAAGAGGGTGCTCCCCGGCGCGACGGTGAGCAGGTTGGTGCCCAGGGCGGCCAGCGTCCGGTCCAGGTCGGCCCGGGACGACGAGGAGATGCCGACCACGCTGATCATCGCGGCGATGCCGATGGCGATGCCCAGAGCGGACAGGAACGCCCGCAGCGGCCGGGTCCGCAGCCCCACGCCACCGACCCGCAGCACGTCCTGCGGGCTCATCCGGGCCGGTCGCAGCAGCTCCGGTCGCCCCGCACCGCTTCGCCGGGCCGCGCCCGTCGACCGCAGCGGCGTGGTGGTCATCGCAGCACCCCCTCGGTCAGGGCGGCGGAGTCCGCCACGATCAGCCCGTCGCGCATCTGCACCTGCCGGGGCAGGCTCGCCGCGATCTCCCGGTCGTGGGTGATCACCACGATGGTGGTACCGGCCGCGTGTAGCTCGTGCAGCAGCTCCATCACCCCCGCGCCGGAGCTGGAGTCGAGGTTGCCCGTCGGCTCGTCGGCCAGCAGCAGCGGCGGTTCACCGACCACCGCACGGGCGATCGCCGCCCGCTGCCGCTCCCCGCCGGAGAGCTGGTGCGGCCGGTGGTCCAGCCGGTGTCCCAGGCCGACCCGTCGCAGCGCCGCCTCCGCCCGCCGCCGCCGCTCCCGCCGGGGCACCCCGGCATAGAGCAGGCCGTCCGCCACGTTCTCCACCAGGGGTACGCCGGCAGCCAGGTGGAACTGCTGGAACACGAAGCCGATCCGGCTGGCCCGCAGCGCGGACAGTTCCCGGTCGGACAACCGCGCGGCGTCGTACCCGTCGATGTGGACCGCGCCCGAGGTGGGCCGGTCCAGGGTGCCGATCACGTTGAGCATGGTGGACTTCCCCGAGCCGGACGGGCCGACGATGGCCACCAGGGCCCCCCGGTCGACGCTCATCGACACCCCACCGAGGGCGGCGACCGTGTCGCCGTAGCGTTTCGTCACGTCACGCAGCTCGACCACGTGGTCCGGGTGGTCGGCCCGGGGCGGCTCAGTCACCGGGCATCCCCACGGTCAGCCCCTCGGTGACCGCGTCGCCGGAGACCTCCACCCGGCCGTCGGCGAACAGGCCGGTACGCACCGCGACGATCCGGGTGCCACCCTCCTCGACCACCTCCAGCCCGTAGCCGCCCTCGGCCAGGTTGAGCAGTGCCGCGACCGGCACGGTGAGCACGTCGGCGCGTTCCGAGGCGACGAGGCCGACGTCCACCGCCGCCTTGTCGTAGCCGGCCAGCGCCTTGGCGTCGTCCCCGGTGACGGTCACCTCGATCTTGGTGTCGGTCTCCGACTCCTTGCCCGTCGTCGCCGCCGAGGTCTGCACCACCGTCTCGACCGTGTCGACCTTGCCGGTGCTGCGGGTGCCGTCGGGCAGCGTGATGGTCACCTCCGCGCCCTTGCGGGCCAACCGCTGGTCCTCCACGTCGAGGGTGCAGGTGACCAGGCGGGTGGTACCGGTGGTCGAGAGGACCACCTTGCCCGCACCGACGGTGTCGCCCACCTCCACGCCGTGGCTCTCCACCCGGACCTCACCGGGGGCGTAGACGATCCGGCCCGGCTCGACCTGCCCGGTCTCCGGCAGACCCAGGTCCTCCTGCCAGTCCCGGACCGCGTCGGCGGTCGCCGAGGTGAAATCCTCGTCGACGGTGAAACCGTCGTGCCCGAGCGCGGCGAGGTTCTGCTCGAACTGTTTGACGTCGGTGCCGCTGACCCCGGAACGCAGCACCCGGTACGCGGGCAGGCCACCGTAGAGCAGCACCACCGGTTCGTCGTCGATCCGGTAGAGCGTCTTACCCCGCTTGACCGTCGCGCCGCCCTCGGCGAGCCAGGTGACCGTCCCGCTCAGCCGGCTGTCCCGGGCGCGCGGGGTGCCGTACCCCAGCTCGCCGTTCTTGGTCTCCCGGTCGACCAGGGTCTGCCGGGTGACCTTGGCGGACGACGGCGGCCTGCGGTCGGACGACGTCGCACGGTCGGCGTGGCCGTCACTGGCGAAGGTGACCGCCGTTGCCGCCACCGCCACCACGAGCAGCCCCGCCGCCCCGAGCAGGAACACCGGTCGCGGGCGTCGCCGCCGGACCGCAGACGCAGCCGGGCCGGTGACGGACGGGTCAGCGGATCGGGATGCGCCGGTCATGACGTCCCCCGACGTTCACCGAGGTTGGGCACGGTCTCCCGGCACTTGTCGAACGCGGTCCGCACCGCCGGGTCCTTCAGGTCGATGTCGGCCCGACCGGGCTGGATGCGGCCGTCGGCGGCCGGGTCCGGGAAGTTCGGCACGCCGTTCTCCCGCATGCACCGGGCCAGCTTGCGGACCTGCTCGACCTGGCCCGCGTCGAGCTGCCGGGGCTGCCCGCCGTTGGGGGCGAACTCGCGGCACTGCTGCAGCGCCGACTGCACCTTGGCCGGGTCCACGTCCGACCCGCCGTTGAACCGGGGCCCCTTCTGCCCCGGCTGCGGGTCCGGCACGTCGAGCCCCTGTTCCCGCAGACACGTGGTGAACTTGAGCTGGCGTTCCTCGTCGCTCATCGCCGCAGCGGCGGAGAGCGAGGGCTCCGCGCCGCCACCACCGGCGCTGGCCACCCCGGAGTCGTCGGCGGCATCGGACTGACAACCGCTCAGGGCGAGGACCGCCACCACGGGCAGGGCCAGGAGCAGGCTCAGCTGATTTCGTCGCATCGTTGGTCTCCCTTCCGACCGGCAGACAGCCGGCATTAGGGATAACTCAACTCCTGAGGCGGTATCCAGGGCGTAAACGGCAACGTTAACGCGGTGGTTATCCCGGCATAGGCGAGGATGGAACGGTGCGCGTACTGGTGTGCGAGGACGAGAAACTGCTCGCGGACGCGATCGCCGAATGGCTCCGCCGGGAGTCGTTCGCGGTCGACGTCGCCTACGACGGCGACGCCGCCCTGGAACGCATCGGCGTCAACGGGTACGACGTGGTCGTGCTCGACCGGGACCTGCCGGTCGTGCACGGCGACGACGTCTGCCGCGCCCTGGTCAGTGCCGAACGGGACACCCGGATCCTGATGCTGACCGCCGCCGCCGCCGTCCGGGAACGGGTCGCCGGCCTGGCCATCGGCGCTGACGACTACCTCACCAAACCGTTCGCGTTCGTCGAGCTGAGCGCCCGGGTGCACGCGTTGACCCGACGCACCCGCCCCGCCGCCCCACCGCAGCTGACCCGGGCCGGGATCGTCCTCGACCCGTCCCGGTTGCAGGTCACCCGGGACGGGAACTTCGTGCCGCTGTCCCGCAAGGAGTTCGGCGTGCTGGCCGAGCTGCTACGCGCCGACGGCGCGGTGGTCTCCGCCGAGGACCTCCTCGAACGGGCCTGGGACGAGCACATCGACCCGATGACCAACGTGCTGCGGGTCACCGTGATGAAGCTGCGGCGCAAGCTCGGCGACCCACCCGTCATCGAGACGGTGCCCGGGGTGGGATACCAGATCCGATGAGGAAACCGACCATCCGGGCCAGGCTGACCCTCATCTACGGTGGCCTGTTCCTGCTCGCCGGCACGGTACTGCTCGCCGTGACGTACGTGCTGGTGGACCAGCGGCTCGCCCACGGTCTCGGGTTCAACCTGCGCGGGACCGGTGGCAAGGAGTCGATCTCGCTGCCCCAGGGCACCCAGATCAACGCCAACCAGGCCGAACACCTGCGCGCCATCGTCCGCCAGGTGCAGGACGACGCCCGCCGGGACGCCCTCGACTCGCTGCTCACCCAGGGCGGAGTGGCCCTGGCCGTGGTGACCATCGCCGCGGTCGCGTTCGGTTGGCTGGTCGCCGGCCGGGCGTTGCAGCCGTTGCAGCAGATCACCGGCACCGCCCGTCGCATCGCCGGAGCCGACGGGGCCGGCCGGGGACTACACGAGCGGATCGCCCTGGCCGGGCCGACCGACGAGGTGAAGGAGCTGGCCGACACCTTCGACCTGATGCTCGAACGCCTCGACCGATCCTTCGACGGGCAGCGGCGCTTCGTCGCCAACGCCTCCCACGAGCTGCGTACCCCCCTGGCGATCAACCGGTCCCTGGTCGAGTTGGCGATCACCCGCCCGGACGCCCCGCCCGAGCTACGACAGCTCGGCGAGACCCTGCTGGCCGTCAACGAACGCCACGAACGACTGATCGACGGGCTGCTCACCCTCGCCGACTCGGAGAACGCGCTGGCCGAACACACCGAGGTGGACCTCGCCGAGGTCGCCGGTCACGTCGCGGAGCAGACCGGCCGGTCCACCACGCTCGCCGTCACCCGCGAACTGGCCCCGGCGCGGACGGCCGGCGACCCGGTCCTGCTGGAACGGCTCACCCAGAACCTGGTGGAGAACGCCGTCAGGCACAACGTCGACACCGGCGGCTGGCTCTCGGTCGCCACGGCCGTGGTCGACGGTCGGGCCACCCTGACCGTCAGCAACAGCGGGCCGGTGGTGCCCGGGTACGAGATCGAGACGATGTTCCTGCCGTTCCGCCGGCTCAACCGGGAACGGGTCGCCGGTCAGCGGGGCTTCGGCCTGGGGCTGTCCATCGTCCGGGCGGTGGCTCGCGCCCATGGTGGGACCGTGCGGGCGGTCCCCCGCCCCGACGGCGGCCTGGTGGTCACCGTCGCCCTGCCCACCACCGGCTGAACCGGCCCCAAAGCTCCCAACCCGTTCCCTCGTGTCAGGCATCACGCGTTGCCCGTGTCGCGGACGAACACTCCCCGACCGGGCGCACCGACGACCACACCCCGGTCACGCAGCAGCGCCACCGCTCGCGCAGCCGTGGAGAACGAGACGGAGTAGAGATCCGCGAGCTGCGAGTAGGAGGGCAGCTTGGCCCCCGGCTCATACTCGCCATCCCTGATCCGGCTGGTGATGTCGGCGGCAATGTCGGTGTAGCTCAGCGGAATCGCGGGCATGGTGATCCTCCCGGGTTGGCAATCCCATCTGATCACGTTCTGCGACTTCACCTCAAGCGCTTGGTTGACCTATGTCACTAGGCGCAATAGCATGGGACCGAGCCACCCGGGTTGGCACCAGGGCCGGTTCACCCTCCGGGAGAACACCCGGACAGGGCCGGGGCAGCGCGTACGGATCGGCTGGAACCCCCTTCCAGGTTGGTCGGCGCGCTGCCCCGGCACCCACGTAGGCAGAGGAGACACGGTGGAGACGAGTACGGAGGTGCCGGTCGCCAGCGCGATACGGGCGGCCGAGCAGGTCGCCGCCGAGCTGCGGGAGACGTACCTCGAGGTGGCCGCCGGGATGGTGCTGCTGGAACGCGTCGGCGGGGGATGCACCCACCCGGCGCTCCGGCTGGCCCGACGCAGCGGCGGTGACGCCCTCGACCTGGCCGCCGAGGTCGATCAGCAGGTCACCGACGGGGTACGCCGGCTGCGGGTCGCCGCCGGGCACGTCGAGCCGGGCACCATCGGCGACCTCGTCGAGACGCTGGATACCGTCCGTGGCCGGTGGAGTGCGGCAGCCGGTCGGATTCGGCAGCTCCCGGGCCGGGTCACCGCCGCCGGCCAGCAGCTCCGCGACGCGGCCCCCGCCGAGGCCGCGCCGACCGACCCCACCGGGGTCACCACCCCACCGGGGCGGCACGACACCGAGACGACCGCGCGGCAGTGGCGGTGCGCCGCCGAGCAGCTCGACCTGATGGCCGAGTGTCTGGCCGCTGCCGTCGCCGCACTGGGGTCGTACACCGACGGGTTGTCAGGTGCGGCACCCCGACCGGCCAGGAAGGGCGAGACAGGATGATCTATCGAGCCGGGCGGCGGCTGCTGCCGCAGCACGTCCGCACCGTCACCTTCGGCACCCGTCGGTGGCGCGGCCTCGACCCCGAGCAGGTGTACGCCTTCCTCGACCAGGTCGCCGACGAGCTGGAACGGGTCACCCGTGACCTGGCGACCGCCACCACCGAGGGTGAGCGCATCCGGGTGGCGCTGCGGCGGTGGGGATCGGGGCACGCCGACTGCCGCCGGACGAGAGCGGCCCGGAACAGGTGGTGGCCACGGTGACCGACCCGTGCTGGATCATCCACCTGCCGACCAGGCTGACCAGTGTCGACGAGGTCGCCGCCCTGGCGATGGCGTTGCGTCGTTCGCTCGGGCACGTGCTCGCCGTCGACTTCGGCGAGACGACCCTGTCGCCGGAGGACCGGCAGTCCGTGCGTACCCGGATCTGGTGCGACGCCCCGCTCGGCGGCCCCGGCCGCTGCGGTCGCACCGCCGGCCACGACGGCGGGTGCGCCCTGACGACGGAATGATCGACTCAACGGGGCCGATGGTGCGGTGTCCGACAGCAGTGATGGCGCACTATCGGCCCGCGAGCCGCCCGACTGCCCCGCCCGCCGGGCCGGGTCAGACCGGCCGTCAGCTCGTGACGTCCTTGCGGGTGAAGCGCCAGAAGGCCAGCCCCCAGAACAGGGTGGCGTAGCTGATCGCCGAGATCGCGCCCCGGACCACGTCGTCGGTCTGCATCGGGGTGGACAGCAGGCCCAGCCAGGCGCTGCTGTAGTGGGTCGGCAGGAAGTCGCGCAGCGCCCCCAGCGCGGTGATCTGATCCAGGATGCTGGACAGGATCCACAGCAGCACCGCGCCGCCGACCGCGCCCAGCGCAGCATCCGTGATCACCGACAGCAGGAACGCCAGCCCGGCCACCACCAGCAGGACCACCGCCAGGTAGCCGAGCACCGCCAGCAGCCGTACCAGCCCCTCGGTCGGGGTCAGCTCGGCGGCGACCTGGCTGGTCAGCGGCGACCAGCCGTAGCGCAGGGTGCCGGCGAGCAGGGCCGTGCCGGCCAACAACAGCAGGGCCAGCCCGGAGTACGCCAGCGCCACCAGCAGCTTCACCGTCAACAGTCGGGCCCGGGGCACCGGCACCGCCAGCAGGTAGCGCAGGCTGCCCCAGCTCGCCTCGCTGGCCACCGTGTCACCGCAGAACAGCGCCACCACCACGACCAGCAGGAACGACGCCGACACCAGGATCGAGAAGAGGGTGAAGTTGAGCCCGCCCGAGGTGGCCAGGTCGGCGAGGCTGGAGAACTCGCCGCGCCCGCTGCCGTCGTCGTCCCCGGACTCGAACTGGAACGCCACCAGAATGATCAACGGCAGCAGCACCATGAAACCGAGTGCCAACTGGGTACGCCGCCGCGACGCCTGCCGGCGGAACTCCGCCCCGAACGGCAGGGTCGCCCCCGGCCGGTACCCGACCGCCGCCCCACCCGGCCCGAACGCCCCCGTCGCGGTCCCGTCCGGGGCCGCGCCACGCGCGGCCGCGCCGCCCGACGGGGAACCCGCCGCAGAACCTGCCATCACCGGTCACCGCTTCCCCGAGAGTTCTCGCCCACCAGGGCGAGGAACGCGTCCTCCAGGCGACGCCGTGGCACCACCCGGTCCACCCCGATCCCGGCCCGGACCAGCTCGGCCACCACCTCGCTGCGGGCGGTCCCGTTCGTGTCCACCACCAGCCCACCGGCGTCGTCGGCGGTCAGCACCTGCACCGCGTCGAGGCGACTCAGCACCGCCCGCGCGGCGGCCTGGTCGGTCACCTCGAACAGGGTGCTCGGCGACTCGCCGACGATCTCCTCCACCGGGCCCGAGGCGACGATCCGGCCCTTGTTGACCACCACCGCGTGCGTGCAGGTCTGCTCCACCTCGGCCAGCAGGTGACTGGAGACCAGCACCGCCCGGCCGTCGGTGGCGTACCGCTGGAGGACCCGGCGCATCTCGGCGATCTGCGGCGGGTCGAGCCCGTCGGTCGGCTCGTCGAGCACCAGCAGCTCCGGCAGGCCCAGCATGGCCTGCGCGATGGCCAGCCGCTGCCGCATGCCGTGGCTGTAGTTCTTGGTCCGCCGGTGCACCGAGTCGCCCAGGCCGGCGATCTCCAACGCCTCGTCGAAGTGCGCGTCGGCCCACGGCCGCCCGGTCGCCCGCCAGTACGCCCTCAGGTTGTCCAGGCCGGACAGGTGCGGCAGGAAACCGGGCCCCTCCACCAGCGCGCCGATCCGCGACAGCACCGGCGAGCCGGGCACCAGCCGGTGTCCGAAGACGTAGATTTCCCCGGCGGTCGGCTGGGTCAACCCCATCAGCACCCGCAGGGTGGTGGTCTTGCCGGCGCCGTTCGGGCCGAGCAGCCCCATCACCTGGCCGGGGTGCACCTCGAAGTCCACCCGGGACACCGCGACGAAACCGTCCGCGTACTCCTTGCGCAGGTCACGGACGGCGAGCGGGATGCCCGCGTACTCGGGATGGACGGAGTCGTCCTGGCGGCGGTGCCGGCGGCGGACCACGGCGACGACCACGACGAGCCCGATCAGGATCGCGGCCAGCAGGCCGACCAGCACCCAGCGCCACACCGTGGCGGTGGTCGGGATCGGGGTGGCGGTGACCGTCGGCAGGCTCACCGCCCCGTCGACCGCCACCGTGTAGACGGCCGGCTCGGCAGGTGTGGTGTACGCCTGGTCGGCGGTGGCCAGCACCACCCGCAGCCGGTGCCCGGCCTCGACCCGGCGGACGATCGCCGGCAGGGTCACCTGGACCGGCTGCGCGGCGTCGATGGTGGCCGGCAGGCCGGTCAACCGGATCGGGGCGACCAGCCCGTCGGGCAGCGTCGCCGCACCGGCCGGGTCGACGTCGTAGAGCTTGGCGAACAGGACCGCCTCGCCGGTCGCCGACGCGGCCCGGACGGTGACGGTGGGTGCACCCACCACGTCCACCGCCTCGGTCAGCGGTGTCGACTCGAACCGGGCGTGCTGGCCGGGTACGTCGCCGGCGACCCCGTCGAGCAGGGAGCCGAGCGACCCGGCGAACGGGATCGCCGAGATCGCCGCCGGGTTGCCGTTGGGCGGGTTGGCGACCGGTTGGGCCGACCCGGTGACCGGCACCTCGCGCCGGGCGTCCCCGGTCACCCCGGGATAGTCGGCGGTGCGGTAACCGGTGGCGACGAGGCCCCGGTCGAGGGCGTCGAAACCGGCGATCCGGGAGAACGTGAAGTCGTCGCCGGGGGCCGCGCCGGTGCCCTTGACGTAGTGGTCCAGCCACTGCACGGTCAGGTACTTCACCCGGTCGGAGTCGCTTGTCGGGCCGGTGCCGCCGTCGTGGCCGCCGGTGAACCAGGCCACCCGCACGGGGGTGCCGGCGGCGGCGATGCCGCGTGCGTTGGCGTCCGCCTCGGTGAGCGGGAAGAGGGTGTCCGCCTCGCCCTGCACCAGCAGGGCGGGGGCCTTGATCCGGCCCAGCACGTCGGCCGGGGAGGAACGCCGGAGCAGGTCCACCGCCGCCTGGTCGGCCCGCCCGGTGGTGGCGATCCGCAGGTACGCGGCGCAGACGTCGGCGGCGAACCGGCCACAGGACGGGTCGGCGGCGGCCCCCGGGGCGCGCGACGATCCGCTGCCCGGGCCGCCACCGGGCCGAGGGCTGGGCGCACCGGCCGACGCGGGTGCCCCTTCCGGCTGGGCCGCGGCGGTGTTGCCGGACAGCCCGGCCGGCCCGGAACCGGCGCTGCCGCCACCGCCGAAGAAGATGCCGGCCCAGCCCTTCTTGAACACGCCCTCGGTGGCCGGCTTGCCGGTGTTCTCCGGCAGGAAGGCGCGGGACAGGTCGTTCCAGGTGATCATGGGGACGATCGCGTCGACCCGGGGGTCCTGCGCGGCCAGCAGCAGGGCCAGCCCGCCGCCGTACGAGCCGCCGACCACCCCGACCCGGGGGTCACCGGCGGCGTCGGTACGCACCTCGGGGCGGGCGGCCAGCCAGTCCAGCAGCCGCTGGGCGTCGCGCACCTCGTAGTCGGGGCTGTCCAGGTGGATCTGCCCGCCGCTGCGGCCGAAGCCCCGCGCCGTCCAGGTCAGCACCGCGTAGCCCTGCCCCACCAGGTCCTCGGCGTCGGCGCGGACGGAGTCCTTCGTACCGCCGAAGCCGTGCGCCAGCAGCACGGCCGGGACCTTCCGGTCGGCCGTAGCGCCGCGCGGCAGGTAGAGCGTGGTGTCCAGGTCGACGGGCTCGTCGCCGCCGGGCCCGGAGCGCACGGTGAGCGCGGTCGACTCGGTGCGGAAGTCCGGCCGGTCCGGCCAGACCGCCCAGCCGACGACCCCCGCCAGCAGGACGACGCCCACCGACGCGGCGACCGCGCGGCGGCCGGTGGGCAGGGCACGGCGGAGCCGGGCAGCCGACAGCGGCGATTTCATTCGGCTCACGGTACGGCCCGGAACCTGAGCGTTGGCTGAGATCCGCCGTACGTCCGTCCTGGTCGGCCAATCGTCGGCCGGACAGGTCAAACGCACAAGGTCACCCGGCGTTCACCCAGAACGAGTTCGGACTCCGTGAATTCACGCTTAATGCCCTATATCACAATGGAAACGA
This sequence comes from Micromonospora sp. NPDC048894, assembly GCF_040649765.1. NCBI lineage: Bacteria > Bacillati > Actinomycetota > Actinomycetes > Micromonosporales > Micromonosporaceae > Micromonospora > Micromonospora sp. NPDC048894. Next base: position 20,439 of record NZ_JBEZFY010000009.1, read on the forward strand.
GCATGTCACTCCGACAACAGTACGGAGCGTGTCGGGAAGTTTGATGTCGCGTCACATCACTCGAAGTGACGCAAAACTGACCGGTGCAGACCTCCGGCCAGGGATCGCCCTTCGATTAGGTTCCGGTCCGACGCACGGGACCGAAGTTCCACGCCATCCCCGACCCCCTGCGCCGCCGCCGGAGGAGACCACCATGACCGTTCCCGCCTCGCGGGTCCGTCGACGGCCCAGGACACCGGGCCGCCTGTTGCCGTTGCTACTCGCCACCGCGCTGCTGCTGCCGGTGGCGTTCCTCGTCGTACGGGGTCACCAGTTGGTGGACGCCGACCGGGAGCTGGCCGAACGGGAACGCCTCGGCGTCGAGTACCTGCGCGTCCTCGGCCCGGTCACCGAGGCGCTGGTGAACGTGCAGACCGCCGCCGTCGCCGGCCGTTCGGTGCCCCGCGACGCCCTGGACCGGGCGGTGGAGGCGGCCGCAGCGGTCGACACCCGCATCGGCGGCGAGCTGCGCAGCACCGAGCGGTGGGCCGGGCTGCGGGCCAAACTGGAGGGACTGCCGAGCCGGTCACTCACCGACCCGGAGGTCGCCTTCACCGCGTACGGCGAGGTCACCGATCTGCTGTTGGCCCTGCACGGCAAGATCCGGGAGACCTCCGGCCTGATCCGGGACCCCGGCTCCGACTCGTACTTCCTCCAGGACGGCGTCGGCGAGGAGATGCCGGAGGCCGTGGTCGCCGCCGGCCGGCTCGTCGACCTGGCCGTGCTGATGCCACGACGACCCGCCGCCGAACAGGCCCGTTCCCTGGGCCAACTGGCGACCCTCCGGTTCGCCGCCCTGCAACCGGCGGGCGACCTGGTCGACGACCTCCAGACGGTGGTGGAGACCTCGGAGAGCGCCGGCATCGGCGCGGACGTGCTCACCCCGTTCGACAACTACCAGCGGGCGGTCGAGGCGTTGGCGGCGCTGTCCCAGCCAGACAACCGTACGCAAGCGGTCGACCTGACGAAACTCACCGCTGCCCGGAGCCAGGCGCAGACCGCCGCCCGGGAACTCCAGCCGGTCATCCTCGACGAACTGGACCGGCTCCTCCGCCAGCGCATCGACCAGCTCGACCGCGACGCCCTGCTGATCCTCGCCGCCGGCGGGGTGGCCGTGCTGCTCCTGGCGGCGCTCGGCGCGAGCGGTTGGCTGCCGCGCCGCACCGGCACCCCGCCCGGCCGGGACGCCGCACCCGGCGACCCGGCCGAAACCACCGCCGCCACCCGGTGGGAGCCGCCGACGCGGTCCGGTCGGCCACCGGCCGGACCGGTGCCGGTGCTCCAGCCGGTGGGCCAGAGCTCCGAACCCGACCGGTGGAGGCCCTTCGATGCTGCTCGGTAGGCTCCGGATCCGGGGCAAGCTGGCCCTACTGCTGATGGTCCCCCTGCTCTGCATGGTCGGGCTCACCGTGCCGGTGGTCTGGGACCGGGCCACCGTGGCGCAGCGGGCCGGCGACCTCGCCGACCGGGTCCGGATCGCCAGCCGGGTCGGCACGATCCTCCAACACCTCCAGCAGGAACGCCTGCTCGCCATCGGCCTGCTGCTCAAGCAGGTCGAGCGCACCGACCTGGTGCAGAAGGTCGCCGAGGTGGACGACCGGATCGCCGACCTGCGCGCCGAGTTCGGCGACGCCCTGCCGGCAGAGGTCGACACCGCCCTGGACGGGGTACGCCAACTGGCCGCCCTGCGGACGGCGGCGGTGGCCGGGCAGACCGGCCCGGACCAGCTCATGGCCGGATACGGGCCGGTGAACACCGCCCTGATCAACTCACTTCAGCTCCGCCTCAACGCGGACACCCGCACCCCGACCGGGCGGCAGGTGCTGGCCCTGGACGGCCTGCTGCGCACCGGTGAGAGCCTCAGCGCCGGCGCCACCCTGATCGTGCTGGTCGCCGCCCGGCCCAGCGCCCAGACCGTCACCGCCTACGTGGCGAACTTCGCCGTCCTCTCCGACGAGAGCGCCCGGCTCCAGGCCCTGGTCACCCCCGAGCAGCTCGACCTGCTCACCCTGGAGGAAGTGGCGGTCGCCAACCGCACCGGCCCGAACTTCATCAACCAGAGCGCCCTGGACCCGGCCACGGCGATCGGCTCGCTGGACGTGGCGACCCTCTTCCCCACCGTCTCCTCGATGATCACCCTGGGCCAGTTCGTGGAGAAGAAACTGGCCGCCGACGTCACCGCCGAGGTGCGCGCCGACCGGCAGGTGGCGCTCGCCGGGGCGTACTGGGTGACCCTGCTGATCGTCCTGGTCCTGATCGCGGTCATCCTGCTCACCATCGCGGTCGGCCGGGCGGTGGCCCGGCCGCTCACCCGGCTCACCCGCTCCGCCGACCGGGTCGCCCGGGTCGCCGAGTCCGAGCTGGTCCGGGTCGCCGACGACGAGTCGGAGACCGTCCCACCGGTCCGCCTCGACCCGGTCGACGTGGGTGCCCGCGACGAGATCGGCGACCTGGCCCGCGCCTTCGAACGGGTGCAGAACACCGCCGCCCGGCTGGTGGAACGGCAGGTGGCGAGCCGACGCAACGTGGCCCAGATGTTCGGTCACGTCGGCCGACGTACCCAGAACCTGGTCGGCCGGCAGATCGCCCTGATCGACCGACTGGAGCAGCAGGAGACCGAGCCGGGCCGGCTGGAGCACCTGTACCGGCTCGACCACATCTCCAGCCGGCTGCGCCGTAACGCGGGCAGCCTGGTGGTGCTCTCCGGCGCGGCGGGCGACGACGCACACGTCGCACCGGTCCCGGTGGCCGACGTGGTCCGGTTGGCGCTCGGTGAGATCGAGGACTACACCCGGGTGGACGTGCGGGTCCCCCCGGAGGTGGTCGCCGTACCGGCGATCATCGGCGACCTGGTGCTGGCCCTGGCCGAGCTGATGGAGAACGCCACCGTGTTCTCCCCGCCGCACACCCGGGTCGTGGTCACCGCCGAACCGACCGACGACGGTGCCCGGTTGGCCGTGATCGACCAGGGCATCGGCATGAGCGAGCAGCGGCTGGCCGAGGAGAACGCCAGGTTCACCCGCCGGGAACGGCTGGACCTGGCCCCGTCCGAGGTGCTCGGGCTCTTCGTGGTGGGTCGGCTGGCCCGCCGGCACGGCTGGGCGGTGGAACTCACCCCGACCGCCGGTGGTGGGGTGACCGCCAGCCTGGTGCTCCCCGGTTCCGCCCTGGTGCGCGCCACCACCGGGCGTCACGGGCAACCCGTCGCCCGCGCCGCCCTGTCCTCCCGGGACCGGCCCACCACGGCCGGCCCCGCCGTACTCCCGTCGCGGGACCGGGCCGGGACCACCGCCGCGCCCGGTGTCGACGGACCGGCCCGGACCGGCCGGACACCGGCCGTGCTCGACGCGGAGCCGACCCGGCCACCCGTCGACGCGGCGCCGACCCCACCCCCCGCCTGGCCCGTGATCGACGCGGAGCCGACCCGGCCACCCGTCGACGCGGCGCCGAGCCGGCCGCTGGTGGAGGCGGGGCCGACCTGGCCACTGGTCGACCCCACGGCATTGCCCGGATTCGATCCGACGCTGCTCAGCAAGGCGACCCGCAGCATGGAATCCGCCGGCCCCTGGGACGCGTTCGGCACCGTGCCGGCCGACCCGCAACCGGCCGCGCCCGCCGACACCGACCCGGTCGTCGCCGGGGCGGCCCCGCCGGTCCGGGGCACCGCCACGGTGACCCCGGCAGACGCCCAGCCCCGTACGACGGTCCCGCAGGCCACCATGCTCCCCACGGTCGCGCAGGCCACCCCGCTCCCCACGGACCGGCCCGCCCCGCCGCCCGGGATCCGGCAGCGGGTTCCCGGGGCCAGCCTGCCGCACACCGCCCCCGTCGTCGGCCCGGTGGACGGCACCCGGGCCGACCCGGCCGCCGCCCGCGCCCTGGTCGAGCAGTTCCAGTCCGGGGTGCAGCGGGCCGAACAGGCAAGGCCCGCCGCCGCACCCCCAGCCGAGCCGGCGACACCCCGCCTGACCCGACGGGTACCGGGCGCCAACCTGGCCGTCTCACCCCCTCGGCAACCGCCCAGCCAGCATCCGGGAGATCCCGGCGAGGTCCGCGATCTCATCAACGCGTTCGAGACGGGCGTCGCCCGGGCTCTACGCGAAGTCCGTCCCGACCACCGCACTGAAGAAGGAACGACACGGTGACCAGCCCGCACGTACACGAGAACGTCGACTACCAGAACCACCCGGCCGGGGATCTCAGCGCGGAGGCGCGCACCTTCAACTGGCTGTTGGACTCGTTCACCTCCAGCACCGCCGGTGTCCTGGAGGCCATCGCGGTCTCCTCCGACGGGCTGCTGATGGCCATGTCGTCGATCAAGGACCGGTCCAACGCGGAACGCCTCGCGGCCGTCGTCTCCGGCATGACCAGCCTGGCCGGCGGTGCCGCCAGCTGGTACGCCCTCGGCGGGCTCAACCGGGTGATCGTGGACATGGCCGACGGTTACCTGCTGATCACCGCGATCAGCAGCGGCTCGGTACTCGGCGTGATCGCCGACCGGTCGGCCAACCTGGGCACCGTCGCGTACGAGATGACGCTCTTCGCCGGCCGGGCCGGCGGGGCACTGACACCGAGACTCATCGCCGAGCTGAAGAACGCCGTTCAGCAATGACCCGGGACGCCGCCGGTGCGGAACCGGAACCCGAACCGTCGGTCCGGGTCCGCCCCTACCTGCGCGCCCCGACGGGGGACGGGACAGCGACACCGGTCCCCGCCCCCGAACCGCAGACCGACCGACCGGCCAGCCCCCGCCCGTTCGTACTGACCGCTGGACGGGTGGCCGGCGCGGACCCGGCCATCGGCCTGGAGACCCAGGTCACCGCCCGGTCCGAGCCGGCCCGGGCGGCGCTGCTGTCGGCCCTGCTCGCCCCCGAGCTACAGGCGATCGTCGCCCTGTGCGCTGAACCGATCTCGGTGGCCGAGATCTCCGCCCGGATGCGGCTACAGCTCGGCGTGACCCGGGTGCTGGTCGGTGACCTGCGGGCCGCCGGCCACCTCGACGTGCACGTCGGCGCCGTCGACGACGCATTTGACCCCGACCTCATCCTGCGAGTGATTGATGGACTCCGTGCGATCTCCTGAATGGCCGGTCGCCCCGCTCGGCGGGCTCGCCGCGAACAGTGCCTCCGCCCGCTACGGGCAGCCGGTGGGCGGCCCCCCGACGGCACCGCCGCACCCGTCGCCGCCACCGGCGTACCGACCGGCGGCGGCGACCGTGCCCGCGCCGGACACCCGTACCGGGACCGGGCCGGCCGTCGCCCCACCGATCCCGGTCAAGCTCCTGATCGCCGGCGGTTTCGGGGTGGGCAAGACGACCACGGTCGGCGCGATCTCCGAGATCGCCCCGCTCACCACCGAGGCCGAGATGACCAGCGCCGGCATCGGCGTGGACGATCCGGGGACCCGCAGCACGAAGACCACCACCACGGTGGCGATGGACTTCGGCTGCGTGACCATCGACCGGAGCCTGAAGCTCTACCTGTTCGGCACACCGGGCCAGGACCGGTTCGGCTTCATGTGGGACGACCTGGCCCGGGGGGCGCTCGGCGCGCTGGTGGTGGTGGACAGCTCCCGGCTGGACGACTGCTACCCGGCGATCGACTTCTTCGAGCGGGCCGGCCTGCCCTTCGTGGTCGGGGTGAACACCTTCGACGGTCGGCTGACGCACGAGCTGGGCGCGATCCGGTGGGCGCTGGCGATCGGTGACCACGTACCGCTGGTGCAGTTCGACGCCAGGGACCGGCTCTCGGTGCGGGACGCCCTGCTGGTCGTCCTGGACCGGGCACTGGACCGGGCGGTGCGGGAGAAGGGCGTCTGAACGAATCGGCGCTCGGGGCCGTTTCCACGGGAGAGGGGGACGTCATGAGAGGTGGTCTGGACGAGACACTGGCCCGGCTGGCACGCCGTGAGGAGGCCCGCCGTCGCCGGTCGGCCGACCAGGGCGCGGAGGCCGACGACGGCGGGTCGACCCTGGCCTTCACGACCACCGGCCGGGCCACGACGGAACCGGTGCACCCGGCGACGGCACCGACCGGACCAGCGCACCCGGTGGCACCTGCCGGTCCGGGGCGCCCCGGTGCCGCGCCGGCGGAACTGGTCCGGGCCGGGCCCGGTTGGACCGGGCCGGGGGAGCCCGCCGCCGGCGGGTCCGACCCGGTCGAGGAGGTGGCCGAGGCGGTACGTCGGGTGGTCGCCGCCCACCCCGGGCTGACCGTGGCGCTGCGGGTCGAGTACGCCGGGCGGACGTACCCGCTGCGGATCGAACGGACCGAGCCCGGTGCCCGCAACGAGCGGGCGGAGCCCGGGGTACGGGGCGGCAGCGACCCCCGGAACACCCCACCGCCTGCCTGGCCGCTGGCGGAGCGGACCCCACCGGCCTGGACGCCGGCCCGGGAGATGCCCGGTGTCGACCCGGCGGCCCGGCTGGCCGAGCTGATCCGTCGCGACCCGACGTTGCTCGACCACGACGGCTGACCAGCGGACCGTCCGCTGCGGCGGGCGGCTACTGTCGGGCGATGCCCGAACCGGACCTGACCCTGACCGCCAGCCTGCGCCCGGCCGCGCTGGACGCCCGACGCGGCATCGTCCGGCTGCACCCGGAGGTGCTGACCGCTCTGGCGCTGCGCCCGGGTGACCCGGTACGGCTGGCCGGCAGGCGGGTGACCGCCGGGATCGTCGCGCCCGCCGAACCGACCACGAGCGCCGCCCTGCTCTACGCCGACGATCTCACCCTGGGCAACCTGGGGCTGCGCGACGGCGGCCAGGTGACGGTCGCGCCCGCCCTGGTCACCCCGGCCCGGCGGGTGACCCTGGCCGGCCCGGTGGCGGTGGTCGCCGCGGTGTCCCCGGAGATGCTGCGACTCGCCCTGCTCGGCAAGGTCGTCACCGAAGGTGACAACGTCTCCCTGCTGCCCCAGGACGTCCTCCCCGACGCCTCGGTGCGCGGCCTGGTCGAGGCCGCCCGGCGTAGCCTCGCCAACACCGTCGGGTACGCCTGGACGAGCACCCTGCTGACCGTGGTCGCCGCCGAACCGGAGACCGGCGCCCTGGTGACCATGGACACCGTGGTCGGCTGGGAACACGGCCACGTCACGCACGGCTCCTCCGGCCCGGCCCGACCGCACCGGGATACCACCGCAGGTGCCGACCGTCCCCGGCCCGGCGGCCGGACCACCGACACTTCGGCGGCGGAGACCTCCGTTTCGGCGGCGGGGACCCCGACCGGTCCGACGGCCGGTGGGCCGACGGCCGGCACCGTCACCGAGGCGGCGGACGACGACGTGCCACACGTGGACGAGCTGCCCGGGTTACGCGCCCAGGCCGAGGAACTGACCGAACTGCTGGACCTGGGTTTCCACCACGGTGAGGTGCTGGGCCGGCTGGGCACCACGGTCTCGCTCGGTGTGCTGCTCAGCGGGCCGGCCGGATCGGGCAAGTCGGCGCTGGTCCGGGCGGTGGCCAGGACGGTCGGGGCCCGGGTCCGCCCGCTGTGGGCCCCGGAACTCGCCGCGCTGACCAACGACGCGGCGGCCCGCCGGTTGCGCGAGACCGTCGCCGACCTGGCAGACGGCGGGCCGGCCGTGTTGCTGGTCACCGACGTCGAGGCGCTGGCCCCGGCGGAGGACGCCGGCCCGTTGGCCACCGTGTTCCGGCAGGTGCTCGCCGGGGCCGTCCGATCCGGTACGGCGGTGGTGTGCACCACGTCCCGCCCGGAGTCGGTCGACCCGGGGTTACGCGCGCCCGACCTGCTGTCGCTGCGGATCACGGTGCCGTTGCCCGACCCGGCGTTGCGCCGGGAGCAGTTGACCGTACTGACCCGGCAGGTGCCGCTGGCCGAGGACGTCCGGCTCGACGAGGTGGCCGGGCGTACCCCCGGGTTCGTCGCCGCCGACCTGGCCGCGCTGGTCCGGGAGGCCGGGGTGCGGGCGGCGCTGCGGCAGAAGACCGCCGAGACACCGACGGTGGCGATGGCGGACTTCTCGGCGGCGCTGGAGGTGGTCCGACCGACCACCATGGCGGCGTCCACGCTGGAACTGGCCACGGTCACCCTCGACGACGTCGGCGGCCTCGGTGAGGTGAAGCAGACCCTCACCGAGTCGGTGCTCTGGCCGTTGACCTACCCGGACACCTTCGCCCGGTTGGGGGTGCAACCACCCCGGGGGGTGCTGCTCTACGGGCCACCCGGGTGCGGCAAGACCTACCTGGTGACCGCCCTGGCCGGGACCGGCCGGGCGAACGTGTTGTCGGTGAAGGGCGCCGAGTTGCTCTCCAAGTGGGTCGGGGAGAGCGAGCGGGCGGTCCGGGAGCTGTTCCGCCGGGCCCGCGAGGCCGCGCCGACGCTGGTGTTCCTCGACGAGATGGACGCGCTGGCCCCGGTGCGCGGCCAGGCCACCGACGGCGGTACGACCGACCGGGTGGTCGCCGCCTTGCTGACCGAGTTGGACGGGGTGGAGGCGCTACGCAACGTGGTGGTGATCGGGGCGACCAACCGGCCGGACCTGGTCGACCCGGCCCTGCTGCGCCCCGGCCGGCTGGAGCGGCTGGTGTACGTGCCGCCGCCGGACGGCCCGGCCCGCGCGGAGATCCTCCGGGCCGCGTCCCGCGCCGTGCCACTCGCCGAGGACGTGGACCTGGCGACGCTCGGCGAGGAGCTGACCGGATTCTCGGCGGCGGACTGTGCGGCGCTGGTGCGGGAGGCGGCGCTGGCCGCGATGCGGGAGTCGCTGTCCGCCGCCACGGTCACCGCCGCGCACGTGGCCACCGCCCGCGACCGGGTCCGCCCCTCCCTGGACCCGGCGCAGGTCGCCTGGCTCGCCGCCTACGCCGACAAACACGCGGGCTGAACAGGGCCTGCTCCGGGTCGGCGGGCTTGGCGTGGTGGGCCGGCGGACTTCGTACGGTGGGCCAGGCCGGGGGCCTGCGGGCGGTGAGCCGGGCCGGCGGACTTCGCACGGTGAACCGGGCCGGCGGACTTCGCACGGTGGACCAGGCCGGCGGACTTCGCACGGTGAACCGGGCCGGGGCCTGCGGGCGGGAAGGTGCAGACCTCCGGGCTGGACAGCCGGCCGCCGGCCTGGCCGACCGGGTGATGCCTGGCGGCTTGGGTGTCTGGGCCACCCGTTCGGGCGTGTCGCCGCGGACAAGTAGATCCTGCAATGAGCGGTATGCCTGAGCGGCATAAGTATGCCAGCCTGGCATATCACTGATCGTGGAAGCATGGGTGTCGTGCAGGCCGCACCGCCGCTTCACCGCACCGCCGCTTCACCGCACCGCCGCTTCACCGCACCGCCGCTTCACCGCACCGCCGCTTCACCGCACCGCCCCTCCGGCGCTTCGGCTGACGCATTCCGTATGCCACAAAGACCACGGGCCGCAATCGAAGCGCTCCGTCGTCGCCCGGTGTGACACACCGGCCGCGTCGCGTTCGCCCGCGACCAGCGCTCCGCTGCCCGCGCCGATGGTGCTCCCGACGGAAGCGGGTCAGCCGGCGGCGGGCGGGGTCGCGTCGAGCGAGATCTCCGCGTACACCTTGCCACCGCTCTCGCGCAGCTGCGCACCGCAGTTGCGCAGCACCGCGATGGCTCCCCCGTTGTCCGGGGTGGTGTCCGCGACGACCGAGTGCATACCAGCGGCCGCCGCGACGTTGAGCAACTCCCGCAGGGCCGCCGCGCCGAGGCCCTGGCCCCGGGCCGACCGGCCGAGCCACATCCCGGTCTCCGCCACCCCGGGGGTGTCGCAGCGGGCCATCCGCACCATGCCCACCACCTCGCCGCCGACGCACACGGCGAACATCAGGGTGCGGGTCGGCCCGTCCAGGCCACCGAAGCTGGCCCGGTGGAACTCCCGGAACGCCTCCCGACGAGCGTGCGACCAGCCGGCAGGGGCGTCCACCGGGGGCATGACATCACTCGGCTCGGCCTCGGCCGCCGCTACGGATAGCAACGACTCCAGGTTCGTCTCGTCGACCGGTTCCAGTCGTACCGCGCCTACCACGTGCCGCAGTCTGCCGCCCCTGCCGGCTGTCGTCCACCCCTTTGGGAGGTGACTGTCGGTCTGGTCGTAGGTCTCGGCCGGTCGTCCCATCAGCGCAGCTCACCTCACGCTCCGCTGTCAGGAGCGTCCGCCACACCCCTTCCACGCACCGGTCGACGAAGCGGCGTCACACCGCCGCGCGACCCGGCAGGCGCGACCCCGACCCGTGCGGCCCGGGAGCGGGGACCGGCCACCATGCGGCCGGGTGGCGGGACCGACCGCCGTGCGGCCCGGGGGGGCGACGGGACCGACCGCCGGCCGGTGGGGCGTTACGCCGTCTCGATGGGCCATCGGTGTCCCGGGGTTCAGCGACGTCGGTTGCGGGCCCGGGAGGCGCGCAGTCGACGCAGGCGGCCGATCAGCAGCGGCTCGGCGACCAGGGCGGCAGGGCGGTCCAACAGCCCGTTGAGCAACTGGTAGTAGCGAGTGGCGGAGAGCCCGAACGTGTCCCGGATGGCCTGCTCCTTCGCTCCAGCGTGCCGCCACCACTGCAGTTCGAAGGCGAGGATGCGCAGCTCCCGCTCGGACAGCTCGTCGACATCGACCGACGGTCGCGCACCGGCACGCACGGCACCGGCCGGCTCGTCGCCGTCAACCGACGCTTGCCCACCAGTCGGCTCGGCGGCCGGGGCCGACGCCCGCTCGGCCGTCGGGGCCAACGCCCGTTCAGCGGCCGGGGCCAACGCCCGCTCGGAGTCCGGGATCGACGCCCGTTCGGCCGTCGGGGCCAACGCCCGCTCGGCGGCCGGGGCCGACCGCGGCGAGGGCACCTGCGGCGGCGTGTCGACCGGCTCCGGTGACGGGTCGGACCGGGGAACGGCATCGGCGGGCGGCATGGCGCTCCTCGGCAGGGTGGGCGGCTGGGCGGGGTAAACCCAGCTTAACCAGGGTGGGTGACGCTCCACCCGCAACGGGCGAGGCACCGCAGACGACGGGCGGGCCCGTGTCGACCGTCGGTCGACACGGGCCCGCCGCGTCGGGATGCCGCCCGAACCGGGCGGCACCCGGCTCAGGTGATGTCGCGCCGACGCATCATCCAGAACGCGGCCACCATCACCACGGCGGTGCCGATGCCGAACACCAGGGCCGAGTCCTGCCAGGTCACCAGCATTTCCTTCGGCGTGCACTCGCCCTGGACGAGCTCGCAGGAGCGGTAGTCGACCAGCGTCCACTTCTTTTCGAACCAGGCGAGCGCATAGGTGGACAGCACCCAGCGGTCCCCGAACCGGACCCCGGCGATCGTCATGGCGATCCGGATGCCGATCTCGCTGACCACTCCCACGCCGACGGCCACGCCGAGCGCCATCGCGGTGTGCCGGCCCAGCGAGGCCAGCGCGAAGGCCACCGCGCCGACGGCGAGGATCAGCCCCCATGCCCGCAGACCGCTGATCCCGGCGGACTGCCACACCCCGGAGGTGACCTTCTCGGTGGTCCCCCGGTTGGAGGCGATCAGCCAGAAGGCCAGGGTCCACAGCGCGCCGAGCACCACGGTCACCCCGGTCAGGGTGGTGAGCACGGCGGCCAGTTTGGTGCCGAGCACGGTGAGCCGTTTCGGCCGCCACAGCAGCAGGTTCATCATCCCGCCGGTGCTCCACTCGGCCCCCACGAAGGAGGCACCGATCAGGAAGGCGAACAGCGCCACCGCCCCGGCGAAGACGGCGATGAAGACCCCGAACTCGGCCCGGAAGTCGAACTGGTAGGGCAGGTTCCACTTCGGGTCGAACATCTCCGGGGTGGGCTTCCAGTCCCGGCCGCAGTTCGGGCCGTACCGGTCCTCGGTCTGCTCGCCCCGGGCCTTGGCCGCGTCGCAGTCGGCGATCGAGCGTTCCCATTCCTTGACGGCGTCGCGGAAGTTCGCGTCCGACTCTGCCTGCGCCTGGGCGATGACCGCGGGCGAGAGCTTGTGGCTGGAGAAGGCGAAGGCGGTGACGATGCCGGTCAGGCCGAGTACGAGCAGGACCAGCATGACCCGGGTGAGCCGGCGCTTGGCCAGCCGACGCAGTTCGGTGACGTACAGGCTCATGCGCCCCACCCTCCCGTGGTGCCGCCGGCGTGGCCGGGCTCGCCGATCTTGGCGGACTGGTCGACCTGCCGGTGCTGACCGGGGACCGGCGCGGTGGCGGTGATCTCCAGGAAGACGCTCTCCAGGTCCACCGCGACCGGGGCCAGTTCGCTGACGTACAGGTGTTGTTCGGCGAGCAGCCGGCTGACCGCGGCCGGCTTGTCCACGCCGGCCAGCATCAGGTGGTCGGGGTGACGGGTGACCGCGACACCGGCCCGGCCGAGCAGTTCGGCGGCGGCGGCGAGGTCCTCGGCGGCGTCCAGGCGTACCCGTACGCCACCGTGCGAGTGTTGGGCCAGCACCTGCTCCACCGGACCGGCGGCGACCCGACGGCCCAGCGAGATGATGGTGACCTCGTCGCAGATGAGCTGGATCTCGCCGAGGATGTGGCTGGACAGCACCACGGTCATCCCGGATTCGGCGAGGGTGCGCATCAGGGTGCGCATCTCCCGGATGCCGCCCGGGTCGAGGCCGTTGGCCGGCTCGTCGAGGATCAGCAGTTTGGGGTTCTTGAGTAGGGCGGACGCGACGGCGAGCCGCTGCTTCATGCCGAGCGAGTACGTCTTGACCCGCTCACCGGCCCGGTCCCGCAGCCCGACCAGTTCGAGCACCTCGTCGACCCGTACGGCGGGGACGTCGCCGGCCCCGGCCAGCAGGGACAGGGTGTCCCGGGCGGAGAAGTGCGGGAAGAACTGCGGGCTCTCCACGATCGCGCCGACCTGGCCGGCGACGGTGGGCAGTGCGCCGGGCACCTCGTGGCCGAGGATGGCCATCCGCCCGCCGTCGGGCTGGATCAGCCCGAGCAGGGTGCGCAGGGTGGTGGTCTTGCCCGACCCGTTGGGGCCGAGGAAGCCGTGTACCTGACCGGCCTCCACCCGCATGTCGAAACCGTCCAGCGCGTTGCGGACACCGCGCCGACGGCTCTTGTACGTCTTACGTAGACCTTCGATCTCCAGGACAGCCGACAAGCTGCGCCTCCCCCGATGGTGGCTGATGACAGCGGTCACCATACTCGGTATACCCGCCAGGGCAATACCCGGTATGCATCGGTGCGCAATTCACTACCGACGGTGCATCAACGTGTCACTCAGGCGCAGATGACGGCCACTCCGGCGGCGCGGAACGCATCGACCAGTTCCGGGGCCGCCCCGGAGTCGGTCACCAGGGTCTCCACCCGCTCCACCGGGCAGATCCGGGCGAACGCGTGACCGCCCAGCTTGGACGAGTCCGCGATGATCACGACCCGCTTGGCCCGCGCCACCATCAGGTTGTTCATCGCCGCCTCCCCCTCGTGGTGGGCGGCGGCACCCAGCTGCGGATCGAGCGCGTCCACGCCCAACAGGGCGACGTCGAGGGTGACCTCGCGCAGCAACGCCCCACCCAGCGGCCCGACCAGCTCGAACGACTTCGGCCGCACCACACCCCCGGCGACCACCACCTTCATCCGGGAGCGGACCAGCAGCTCGTTGGCGATGTTCAGCGCGTTGGTGACCACGGTGAGCTGGGCGCCCTCGGCGCTGGTGTTCAGGTCGGGGCGGACGGCCAGGGCGCGCGCCACCTCGGTGCTGGTGGTGCCGCCGTTGAGGCCGACCACGGTGCCCGGGGCGACGAGCGCGGCGGCGGCGGCCCCGATCCGCTGCTTCTCGGCGGAGTGCTTGGCCGTCTTGTAGCGCAGCGGCAGGTCGTAGGAGACGCCGTTGGCGACCGCGCCACCCCGGGTCCGGGTGATCATCTGCTGCTGGGCGAGCTGGTCGAAGTCGCGTCGGATGGTGGCCTGCGAGACGTCGAGCCGCTCGGCGGCCTCCTCGACGCTGACCCGCCCGCTGCCGGTGAGCATTTCGAGCAGAGCGTTCCACCTGGCGTACCGGTCCACGGGGGGCCTCCGACTCTGCACGAAGGGTGATCGATGGCGTGCACAGTAGTGCGCGAAACTCCCGGTGCGCAAAACCCGCCTCTGCGCGGTCCCGGGGCAGGTTGCCACGCGCACCCCGTTTCGCGCAGAATAACGCGCGAAAGACGGTAGTAATGAGCCGTATTGCGCACCTCCCTCCCCTGTGCGAGGAGTTCCCCATGGCGTACGTCGACGCGGAGATCGCCAGCCAGCCCGACTGCTGGCGGGAGGCCGCCCGGCTGGCCGGCACCGTCGCCACCAGCCTCCCCCGCCCCGGCGAGCGGGTCGCCGTCGTCGGTTGCGGCACGTCGTGGTTCATGGCCATGGCGTACGCCGGGCTACGCGAGCGCGCCGGCCACGGCGAGACCGACGCCTTCCAGGCCAGCGAGTTCCCCGCCGACCGCCACTACGACCGGCTGATCGCGGTCACCCGCTCCGGCACCACCACCGAGGTCCTCGACCTGCTCGCCGCGCTGCGCGACCGGACCCCCACCACCGTCCTGGTCGGTGACCCCGCCTCGCCCGCCGCCACGCTGGCCGACACGGCCGTGCCGATGCCCTTCGCCGACGAACGTTCGGTGGTGCAGACCCGGTTCGCCACCAGCGCCCTGGCGCTGCTGCGCGCCCACCTCGGCGACAACGTCGAGGCGCTGGCCGCCGACGCCGAGGTCGCCGTGCGGGCCCCGCTGCCGCTCGACCCGGCCCGCATCGACCAGGCCACCTTCCTCGGTCGCGGCTGGACGGTCGGGCTGGCCCAGGAGGCCGCGCTGAAGTGCCGCGAGGCGGCCACGTTCTGGGCCGAGGCGTACCCGGCGATGGACTACCGGCACGGCCCCATCTCGATCGCCGGCCCCGGCCGGCTGGTCTGGGCCTTCGGTGAGCTGCCCGACGGGCTGCCCGAGGACGTCGCGGCCACCGGGGCGGCGTTCGTGCACAGCCGGCACCACGGGTGCCACACCGTGCTGGGCAGTTGGGCGGCCGGCCGGACCCCGGTCGACCCGATGGCCGACCTGATCCTCGCCCAACGCTTCGCGGTGGCCCTGGCGACCAGCCGGGGGCTGGACCCGGACGCGCCCCGGCACCTGACCCGCTCAGTGGTGCTGGCATGACCGACGGGTCGACGGGCGACGACCGGATCGTCGTCGCGTTGGACGTCGGCGGCACCGGCATGAAGTGCGCCCTGGTCCGCCCGGACGGCAGCGTGGCGCACGCCGAACGGCACCCGACCGACGCCGGGCGCGGCCCGGACGCCGTGGTGCAGACCGTCCTGGCCGTCGCCGAAGGGCTGGCCGACCGGGCCCGCGCCGCCGGGTCGACCCCGGTGGCCTGCGGCGTCGCCGTGCCCGGGGTGGTCGACGAGGCCGCCGGGGTGGCGGTCTGGTCGGCCAACGTCGGCTTCCGGGACGTACCGCTGCGCAGGCTGGTGGGTGCACGGCTCGGGCTGCCGGCGGCGCTCGGCCACGACGTGCGGGTGGGCGGGATCGCCGAGGCCCGGCTCGGTGCCGGCCGGGACGCCCGGCACGTGCTCTTCGTCGCGATCGGCACCGGCATCGCCGCCGCGCACGTGGTCGCCGGGTCGGCCGCCGTCGGCGCACACGGTGCGGCCGGCGAGATCGGCCACATCCTGGTACGCCCCGACGGCCCGCGCTGCGGTTGCGGCCGGCCCGGCTGTCTGGAGGCCGTCTCGTCCGCCTCGGCCATCGCCCGCCGCTACGCCGAACTGGCCGCCGGTACACCCCCCGACCCGCCCGCGACCGACCCCGTGGCAGTCCCGACCGGCACCATGCCGGCCCGGGGCGCGGCGAGTGCGGCCGACGTGGCCGGGCGCGCGGCGGCCGGGGAGGAACTGGCCGGGCGGGTGTGGCGGGAGGCCGTCGAGGCGCTCGCCGACGGGCTCGCCACCGGGCAGGCCCTCTACGACGTGGACACCATGGTCATCGGTGGCGGCCTGGCCCGGGCCGGCGAGCAACTGCTCGGCCCGCTCCGCGCCGCCCTGCACGACCGGATGACCTTCCATCGGGAGCCGCGCCTGGTCGCGGCGGCCCTCGGCGACGAGGCCGGCTGCCTCGGTGCCGCCCTGCTCGCCCTCGACACTCTGGAGAGACGATGACCCAGCGGGTGACCGGAAAGGTGGTGACCCCGACCGGCGTGGTCCGACAGGGGTGCGTGGAGCTGGACGGCGAGCGGATCACCGCGGTCGCCGAGTACCCGGCCAAACGCGACGGGCACTGGATCGTGCCGGGTTTCGTGGACATGCACACCCATGGCGGGGGCGGGCGCACCTTCACCACCGGTGACGCCGACGCCGCCCGGGAGGCCGCCGCGTTCCACAGGCGACACGGCACCACCACCCTGCTGGCCAGCCTGGTCAGCTCCCCCTTCGACCTGATGCGCACGGCGACCGCCGCCTTCGCGCCGCTGGTCGGCGAGGGTGTGCTGGCGGGCGTCCACTTCGAGGGCCCGTACCTGTCGGCGGCCCGGTGCGGCGCGCAGAACCCGGAGTTCCTCCGCGACCCGTCCACCGAGGAGCTGGAGCAGCTCATCGCCGAGGGGGCGGGGACGGTCCGTATGGTCACCCTGGCCCCGGAGCGCCCCGGCGCGCTGGACGCCATCAAGCTGCTCACCTCGCACGGGGTGGTCGCCGCCGTCGGCCACACCGACGCCACCTGGGAGCAGACCCGGGCCGCCGTCTCGGCCGGGGCGAGCGTCGGAACCCACCTGTTCAACGGGATGCGCCCGCTGCACCACCGCGAACCGGGCCCGGTGGTGGCCCTGCTGGAGGCCCCGAACGTGGTCTGTGAGCTGGTCGCCGACGGGGTGCACCTGCACGACGGGATGCTCACCTTCGCCACCGCCGTGGCCGGCCCGGAACGGGTCGCGCTGATCACCGACGCGATGGCCGCCGCCGGCATGCCCGACGGCGACTACGAGCTGGGCGGCCAGGCCGTCGCCGTGGCCGACGGGGTGGCCCGGCTGGCCCGCGACGGGGCGATCGCCGGCAGCACCCTCACCATGGACGCGGCGCTGCGGCACGCCGTCACCGCCGGAATCCCGATCACCGACGCGGTACGCATGGTCGCCACCACCCCGGCCCGCGCCATCGGCCTCGGCGACCGGGTCGGTGCCCTCCAGGCGGGTCTGCGCGCCGACCTGGTGGTGCTCGACGACGAGCTGAACGTCGTCCGGGTGATGCGCGCCGGCACCTGGCTCGACTGACCGCTCCGCCGCGCCCGCCCAGCTGGTGCGACACGGCGACGCGACGGGCCTGGGCGGGGACCCCGGTCATCCGCCACCCCGTGACGCGGCCCGCTGGCTCCCCGGCGACCTGCTCACAGGTGCGGACCGGCGAGCACCGGGGGTGCGGTGCACGTCCTTTCGAGCTGATGACGTCAACGGTTCACGGGGCACCCGAAGACGCCGGTGCCCGAAGGCGCCGGTGCCCGAAGGCGCCGGTGCCCGAAGGCGCCGGTGCCCGAAGGCCGACGACAGCGGACCGACGCATCGAACCCGGTGCGGCGAACGCGCCGCACCGGGTACCCGAGTCGTCTACGTCATCAGGTCTAAAGGACGCGCAACACACATCCTGACCGGCGGAGGTGTTGGCGGCGGAGGTGTTGACGGAGCCGGTGTTGCGGTGCCAGCCGGCCGGTCATCCGGTCGACGCAGTACCGTCCCCCGGCCGGAACGCGGGACGGGTCAGGCGGTGGGGACCTCGACGCCCAGGACGGCCTGCTCGTCGGGGCGGTGCACCAGCACGTCGGCCAGGTACGACTGCACCGCCGGGCCCATCCCCACGTCCCGGCGGGCCCGCTCGGACAGCAGCCACTTGTGTTCGATGATCTGCGCGAAGATCTCCTGCGGCTCCAGCTTGTGCCGCAGGTGCGCGGGGACGGCCCGGACGACCGGCTCGAAGACCTCGGTCAGCCAGCGGTGGGCCGCCTGCTGCTCGTCGGTGAGGTCGCTCTCCACCCGGTAGGCGTCCAGGTCGTTGAGGAGCCGACGGGCCTGGTTCTCCTCGGCGTCGAGGCCGGTGAGCCGGATCAGCCGCCGGGTGTGGTAGCCGGCGTCGACGACCTTCGGGCGGACCAGGTAACGCCCGTCGTCGACCGTCGACAGGGCCACCTCGGCCACGTCGAAGCCCAGGTCGTTGAGGCGGCGGATCCGGCCCTCGATGTCGTGCCGGGCCTCCCGCTCGACCTGCTGCTCGTAGGTGATCTCGTGCCAGAGCCGCTCGTAGCGCTGCACGACCTCCTCGCACACCACCTCCGGGTCGATCGACTCGTGCAGCAGCCCGGCGGCCTGGAGGTCCAGCGCCTCACCGAAGATGTTGACCCGGGCGATCTCCAGGTCCTCACCGCGCTGCCCGTTGGACAGCGTGCGGTGCAGCGCACCGGTCTCCGCGTCGACCAGGTAGGCGGCGAACGCCCCGGCGTCCCGCCGGAACAGGGTGTTGGACAGCGAGCAGTCGCCCCAGAAGAAGCCCGTCAGGTGCATCCGGACCAGCAGCACGGCGAGAGCGTCGAGCAGCCGGCCCATCGTCTCCGGGCGCAGCGTGCGGGAGAACAGCGCCCGGTAGGGCAACGAGAACTGGAGGTGCCTGGTGATCAGCACCGGGTCCAGCGGGGTGCCGTCGTCGGCCTGCCGGTCGGCCACGATCGCGATCGCCTCCACCGACGGGAAGTCGATCCGTTCCAGCGCCCGCAGCAGGTCGTACTCGCGTTCGGCGACCCGCTCCCCGGTCTCCTTGACGGCGTACACGTAGTCGCCGAGGCGGACGAACCGGACGATGTGCCGGGAGATGCCCTGCGGCAGTGCCACCAGGTGCCGGGCAGGCCACTGCTCCAGCGGGGTCGACCAGGGGAGGTCGAGCAGCGCCGGGTCGACGAGGGCCGAGGTGATCCGCACGGGGACAAGTGTGCCGGGTGCTCCCCGGCGTGCGCCTCCCTTCGTGGTTCGACACACATCGACCGGGGCCGCGCCACCACCCGCCGGGGGCCGTACCACCACCCGCCGGGGCCGCGCCACCGTCCCACGCGGGGCCCCGGCGGGGCTGGCCACGCCCCTTGCCACCACGGCCCCGGTGGTCGGCCGGTAGCGTGATCGCGTGCGGGAGCGAACCACGACGGTACGCGGCGGGGTACGGCTGCGGCCGGTCCGCCCGGCCGGCTGGTGGTTCGACCTGCTGCTGCTCACCGCCCTGGTCGGCCTGACGTGGGCGCTCGCCGCCGGCCACCTGTTCGGTGTCGACCGGGCGGTCGCCGACTGGGCCGACGCGCACCGGCCGACCGCCGCGTACTGGGTGGCCCGGGTGCTCAACCTGCTCGGCCAGGGCACCCCGTTGACGCTGTTGGCCGCCGCCCTGGGGGTGCTGCTGGCCGTCCGGCTCCGCTCGGTGCGCCCGATGCTGCCCCCCGTGGTCGCCTTCGCGCTCACCAATCTGACCATCGGGCCGCTCAAGGTGTGGACGGCCCGCCCGGCCCCGAGCGCCAGCGTCAAGGAACCGTTCCTGTCACCGGAGCAGACCCTGCCGCTGTTCCAGCACGACCTGCCGGTCCGCTACGCCCAGTCGTACCCGTCGGGGCACGTGGCCAACGCGATCGTCTGGTACGGCGTGCTCGCCCTGCTGCTCGTCCCACTGCTGCGCACGGTGGGCCGGCGGATGCCCACCCGACTGGTCACCGCCGTGCGGGTGGTGCCGCCGCTGGTGGTCCTGTGCACCACCACCTACCTGGGCTGGCACTGGTTGACCGACTCGGTGGCCGGGCTGCTGCTGGGGCTGCTGCTGGACCGGCTGCTGCGCCGCGTCCCCTGGGACGACCTGCCGTTACCGGCCCGGTTGCGCGGCCGGGACCGTCCGTTCACCGCCGACGCCTAACTGGGCCGCGCTGTCGTCCGGTTGCGGACCCGACGCCTCGCCCCGGCAGAGCGGAGCGGGGGATACGAGGATGGTCGCCCCACCCGGCCCCGGGCCAGCTGTCCGCTTCCCGCCTTCCTGACGACGGAAGGCTGCCTGACAACGGACGAGAAATCGTCAAGCCTGTGTCCAGCGGAGCCCGTCCGGCAGTCAGAGGGGGATACCCATGTTTCTGCGCATCAGGGTCGTCGCGACGGCGGTGGTCGTCGCCGTGCTCGGCGCTCTCGCCATTTCCGCAGCGCCGGCGTCGGCTTCCGTCAGCCAGGGGTACGTCGCGGGTGCGGGGGCATGGGCGGACGACTGGGCGGATGAGGGCCCCGTCTCCGCCTCGACGCGCCCGCACAGCAACGTCGTCGCCATGTGGCAGATGATCCTGTGGGCCGACGGCTATCTCGACCGCTCCGGAATCGACTGTCGGTTCGGGCCGGTCACGACCGCCGCCACGACGAAGTGGCAGAGCGACCGGGGCCTACGCAGCGACGGCGTGGTCGGCTCCGGGACCCTGGCCAAGGCGGCAACCCGCCTCAGCGTCTACGAGTCGTGGTTCTACTACGACGGTGCCGGCACCAACTTCATCTACTTCGATCGCCGCGCCGACGGCAGGTGGGACATGAGCCTCGGCCCCGACCTGGAGTGGCAACTCCTCTCGTACACCTACGCGAACTTCAGCATCTGCTCCTGACCGGCTGCGCGCCGGGTACCACCCGTTCACCTCCGGTCTCTAACCTGCGCTGGTGGATCGACTGAGCCGGCGGTTGGGCGTACCCGATGCGGTGGTGGTCGGGCTCGGGGCGATGCTCGGCGCGGGCGTGTTCGTGGTCTTCGCCCCGGCCGCCGCCGCAGCCGGTGGGGCCGGGCTGCTGGTGGCGCTGGCGCTGGCCGGGTTCGTCGCCTACTGCAACGCGACCAGTTCGGCCCGGCTGGCGGCCCGCTACCCGGAATCGGGCGGCAGCTACGTCTACGGCCGGGAGCGCCTCGGCCCGTTCGCCGGGTTCCTCGCCGGTTGGGGTTTCGTGGTCGGCAAGACGGCGAGCTGCGCGGCGATGGCGTTGACCATCGGGGCGTACCTGTGGCCGGGGCAGGCCCGGCTGGTCGCGGTCGGCGCGGTGCTCGCGGTGACCGGGGTGAACCTGCGCGGCGTCACCCGCACGGTCGCCGCCACGAAGGTGCTGGTGGGCGTGGTGCTGGCGGTGCTGGCCCTGGTCGCGGTGACCGGCCTGACCGCCGGGGACGTCCGGTTCGACCGGCTCGCCGAGGGCGGCGGTACGGCCCGGGGCGTGCTCACCGCCGCCGGGCTGCTCTTCTTCGCCTTCGCCGGGTACGCCCGGATCGCCACCCTCGGTGAGGAGGTCCGCGACCCGGCCCGCACGATCCCCCGGGCGGTGCCGCTGGCCCTCGGGGTGGTGCTGGCGGTCTACCTGGTCCTCGCCGTGGTCGCCGTCGGCGTGCTCGGCCCCGACCGGCTGGCCGCCTCCGTCGCGCCGCTGGCCGACGTGGTGACCGTCGCGGGGCTGCCCGGCCTGGCCTGGGTGGTCCGGGCCGGGGCCACGGTGGCGGTGACCGGGGTGCTGCTCTCCCTGCTCGCCGGGGTGGGTCGCACCCTGCTGGCGATGGCCCGCCGCCGGGACGTGCCGGGGGCGCTGGCCGCCGTACACCCGGTGCACTCCGTCCCGCACCGCGCGGAGCTGACCGTGGCCGCCGTGGTGGTCGCGGTGGTGGCGCTCGGCGACGTCCGGGGCGCGATCGGCTTCTCCAGCTGCACGGTGCTGGTCTACTACGCGATCACCAACGCCGCCGCGTGGACCCTGGGCCCGGACCCGACCCGACGGGTGCCCGTCCGGGCGCTCGCCGCGCTGGGGCTGGTCGGCTGCCTGCTGCTCGCGGTCAACCTGCCGGCCGCCAGCGTCCTCGCCGGTTTCGGGGTGCTCGCCCTCGGCGCGCTCTGGTACGCCCTGCGCCCCCGCTAGTCACTCCTGCGGATCACGCGAGGCCGGCACCCCGGCGGACGGCGGCGGGGCCGGTGGCGGCGGGGTGGTCTCGCGGAGCAGGGCGGCCAGCCCGGCCCGGCGGGCCACCACGGTCAGCCGGTCCCCCGCCGAGATCACCATCCGGGGGTCCGCCCGCCAGTCGGTCTTCTGCCCGACCCGGGAATGGGCCAGCAGGCGCACCTCGCCGGGGCGGGCCACCGCGCCGAGCGGGCGGCCGTCCAGCGCGGCACCGGCCACCACCGGCACCTCCACCACCAGCAGGGCGTGCCGGTCGACCGGGATGGTGGCGATGACCGCCCGGTCCAGCAGGGCGGCGGCGAAGGACGGGGCGGCCAGGTAGGACACGCTGCGTGAGATGCCGATGCCGAACGCCCGCTGGATGCGTTCGGCGAAGTCGCCGTCGAAGAGCCGCAGCACCACCCGCAGCTCCGGGTTGAGCGCCCGGCCGTTGAGCGCGGCCCGCAGGTTGACCCCGTCGTCGGTGGAGACCACCACCAGCGCCTGGCAGTGTTCCACCGAGGCCGAGAGCAACGTCTCCTCCCGGGCGGCGTCCCCGACGATCAGCGGTACGCCCAGCCGCCGGGCCAGCGCCGCACCCCGCGCCTCGGCACTGCGGTCGATCGCCACCACCTCGACGCCGAAGTCGTGCAGTTGCGCCATCACCCGGGTACCGATGTTGCCCAGCCCGACGACCACCACGTGCCCGGCGCGTTCCGGCTGGATGCGCCCGGCGTGCAGGGCCAGCCGGGCGTTGACGATGCCGTCGACCACCACGGCGGTGATCAGCGGGATCAGCGCCAGCCCGGCCAGGTTGAGCACCACCTGCATGATCTGGGCGGCGGCCGGTTTGGTGACGTCCGGGTCCTGGCCGCTGAGCGTGGTGACCAGGGTCAGGTAGAGCGCCTCCGTCCAGCTCACCGCGACCGCACGGGCGTTGAGCCAGCCGAGCAGGGCGATCACCCCGAGCAGGGTCAGCACCGCGATGCCGATCTTGCGGGTGGCGAAGCTGCGGACCGCCCGCAGCAGCACCGCCAGGGGTCGGCGGCGACGTCGGGCCCGGACCAGCCGGCGGGCCGCCAGCTCGGTGCCGGCGGGCTGCCCGGTCGCCTCGGCGAGCACCACGTCGGCGGCCTTCTCGTCGGCGGGCAGCACCCGGACCAGGTCCGGATCGGTGGTGACGGCCAACCCGCAGACCACGTCGGCGGGGCGGACGTCGGCGCGGCGGGCCACGTAGAGCGTGCGACCGCCGTGCCGGAAGTGGGTCGGGGCCACCTCACCGAGGGCGGCGGCGACGAACGCCGGGGCGGCCATCGAGGCGTCGGAGAGGACCGCCGAGTCGGGGAAGAGCTGCCGCAGGCCGTTGGCGAGGCTGGTGTTGAACATCCGGACCACCAGGCGCAGCCGGGGCTCCACCTCCTGCGCGCAGAGCGCGGCGTGCATGTTGCCCACGTCGTCCTGGTGCAGCAGGGCCAACCCGTCCGCCCCGGCCAGGCCGGCCCGGTGGAAGGTGGCCTCGTCGAGCCGGTCGGCCCGGATCACCTGCACCCCGTCGACGTCCCGCCCGTCGGGGCCCTCCGAGCGGCGGCGCTCCGGCACCACCAGGGTGATCCGCACCCGGCCGTGGGCCAGCTCGGTGCCGAGCAGCGCCCGGACCACCCAGTACGCCAGCGGGTCGTTGCCGCAGACCACGTAGTGCGGACGGGTGTCGCCGTTCATCCGTAACCGCCAGCCGGTCGCGCGCCGGGCCCGGTCCCGCAGGGGTTCGGCCATGCCCGGATGGTAGCCAGCCGGTCGCCGGGGACGCAGCCCTGGTGCGCGCACCGGACGGTACCGATCGGTCAGGCAGGCATGGTGGGCGTGGCGGCGGGTAGAGCAGCGGGCGTGCAGACGTTCCTGCCGTACCCGGACTTTCTGGCCAGCGCGCGGTCCCTCGACCAGCGGCGGCTGGGCAAGCAGCGGGTGGAGGCGCTCCAGGTGCTGCGCGGGCTGACCCGGCCGGGGTACGGCTGGCGCAACCACCCGGCGGTGAAGATGTGGGC
Source organism: Micromonospora sp. NPDC048894 (assembly GCF_040649765.1). Taxonomy (NCBI): domain Bacteria; kingdom Bacillati; phylum Actinomycetota; class Actinomycetes; order Micromonosporales; family Micromonosporaceae; genus Micromonospora; species Micromonospora sp. NPDC048894. The sequence continues at coordinate 44,404 of NZ_JBEZFY010000009.1, forward strand.
CGGCTACGAGGAGGCGCTGACCCGGTACGGGCTGGACGTGTGCGCGGTCTGGTCGGCGGCGGGCCGGGCGGACACCTGCGCGTCGACCCTGGTCACCGACCTGACCGCCGCCCGGGGCGACGGCCGGGTCCGCAGCCAGGCCGAGCTGGCCGCCGCCGGTGAGTTGCCACCCTGGCTGGGTCGTGAGGACCTGCACCGCAGCCACCGGTCGGCGCTGCTGCGCAAGGACCCGGAGCACTACCGCCCGCAGTTCGGCGACGTGCCGTCCGATCTGGAGTACGTCTGGCCGCCGTCCGACCGTCCCCCGCTCGCCGCCGCCAGCCGACCCGCCGACGCCTCCGGTGGCGGTGCCGCACCGTCCTGACCGGGCCGGATCGGGCCTGGTCGGGCAGACTGGGGGTCCCTCGGGTCGGAAGGTGCACATGGCGCTGTCGCAGAAGCTGGGCCGGCTCATCGGCGTACGCGAGCATGTGGTGGACCCGGGCGGGGGTGGCGCCCCCCGGGTGGTCCGGCCGACCACGGCCGTGGTGGTGGGCGGCGGGATCGCCGGCATGTCGGCGGCGGTGGTGCTCGCCGAACGCGGGGTGGACGTGACGGTGCTGGAGGCCGCGCCGACGCTGGGTGGCCGGCTCGGCGCGTGGCCGGAGGCGCTCGCCGACGGCAGCCAGGTCAACGAGCACGGCTTCCACGCGTTCTTCCGGCAGTACTACAACTGGCGGTCGATCCTGCGGCGGGTCGATCCGACGCTCGGTTTCCTCAAGCCGATCCCCGGCTATCCGATCCTGTCCGCGCAGTGGCCCACCGAGGAGTTCGGCCGGCTGCCCCCGGCCCCGCCGGCCAACCTGCTCGCGTTACTGCTGCGCAGCCCCAGCCTGCGCCTGGCCGACCTGCGCACCATGGACCGGGACGCCGCGCTGCCGCTGCTCAGCTACGACCCGGTGCGCACCTACGCCGAGTTCGACGACACCACCGCCGACGCGCTGCTCGCCTCGCTGAAGCTGCCGGACCGGGCGCGGGCGATGCTGTTCGAGGTCTTCTCGCACTCGTTCTTCAACCACGAGACCGAGATGTCGGCCGCCGAGATGATCGCCCAGTTCCACTTCTATCTGCTGGGCAACCCGGAGGGGTTGGCGTTCGACTGCCCCGACGAGGACTACGCCACGGCGATCTGGCAGCCACTGACCCGGTACGTGGAGCAGCACGGCGGCCGGGTGCACACCGCTTCGGCGGTCGCCCGGCTGGACCGGGAGCCGGACGGCTGGCGGGTGACCACCGCCGACGGCACGGTCCACCCCGCCGGGCAGGTGGTGCTGGCCGTCGACCCGCCCGCGTTGGCGGCGCTGGTCGACGCCTCCCCCGGCCTGGTCGCGGTGGCGCCCGAGCTGGTGGCGCGGATGCCCGCGTTCGGTCGGCCCGGCCCGCCGTACGCGGTGGCGCGGTACTGGCTCGACGGGGACGTCCGGGCCGACCGGGCGGTGTTCAGCGGGGTGTCCCGCCAGCCCACCCTGGACTCGGTGACCCTCTACCACCGGTTGGAGAACGAGTCCCGGCGCTGGGCGCAACGCACCGGCGGCGCGGTGGTGGAGCTGCACGCGTACGCCTGCGACGAGGGGGTGCCGGCCGAGGAGCTGGCCGAACGGATGCGCACCGAACTGGTCACGCTCTGGCCGGAGGTCGCCGGGTTGGGCGTCCGTGAGCTGCGCGCCCGGGTCGAGGCGCAGGCCCCGGCGTTCACCCCGGGCAGCCACCCCGGCCGGCCGGGGGTACGCACCGACGCCGAGGGCCTCTACCTGGCCGGGGACGGCATCGGCACCGACTTCCCCAGCGCGTTGATGGAACGGTCGGCGGCGACCGGGATCATCGCCGCCAACCACATCCTGCGCGCCGCCGGGGCCGCCACCGAGCCGGTCCGCTCGATCCGCCCCCGGGGACTGCTCGCCGGGAAGTGAACCGCCCGCCGAACCCGCCCGGTCCCCTGGCCGGGCGGGCTGTCGGGCCACCCGGTCAGCGCGACGTGCCCTGGTAGGCGTCCCGCATGAGCTGCTGCATGTCGTCGAGCATCGGCATCCGGGGGTTCGCCGGGGCGCACTGGTCCTCGTAGGCGTTGAGGGCCTGCTGTGGCAGCGCCGCCTCGAACGCCGCCCGGTCGACACCGATCGCGGCGAACGACGGTTCGATGCCGACCGCGTCGCGCAGCCGTTCCACCGCCTCGGCCAGCGACGCCACCCCTTGCGCCGGGGTGCCCGCCGGCAGGCCGAGCAGGTTGGCGATGTCGGCGAACCGTTCCGGGGCCCGGTAGCTCTCGTAACGCGGCCAGCCGGACAGCTTCGCCGGGACGGTGCCGTTGTAGCGGATCACGTGCGGCAGCAGCACCGCGTTGGTCCGGCCGTGGGCGATGTGGAACGTCGCGCCGAGGGTGTGCGACATGGCGTGCACGATGCCGAGGAAGGCGCTGCCGAACGCCATCCCGGCGATGGTGCCCGCGTTGTGCATCCGTTCCCGCGCCTCGGGGTCGGCGTCGACCACCGCCCGTTCCAGGTTGGCGAAGATCAGCCGGATGGCGTGCAGGGCGAGCCCGTCGGTGAAGTCGTTCGCGTACACCGACACGTACGCCTCGATGGCGTGGGTGAGGGCGTCGAAGCCGCTGTCGGCGGCGATGGTCGCCGGCATGCTGGCGGTCAGCACCGAGTCGACGATCGCCACGGTCGGGGTGAGCGCGTAGTCGGCCAGCGGGTACTTCTTGCCGGTCCGGTGGTCGGTGATCACCGCGAACGGGGTCACCTCCGCGCCCGTGCCCGACGTGGTCGGTACGCAGACCAGCCGGGCCAGCGCGCCGAGGGTGGGGAAGGTGAAGGCGCGCTTGCGGATGTCGAAGAACTTCTCCCGCATGTCGTCGAAGACCACGTCCGGGTGCTCGTAGCGCAGCCACATCACCTTGGCCGCGTCCATCGCCGAGCCGCCGCCGAGGGCGACGATGGTGTCGGGGCGGAAGGCCCGCATCAGCGCGGCCCCCCGGTCGACGGTGTCGACGCTCGGCTCGGGTTCCACGTCGTCGATGATCTGGAGGGCGATCCGCTCGGGGCGGCGTTGCAGCACCCGGTTGATCCGGTCGACGAAGCCGAGCCGGGTCATGGTGGCGTCGGTGACCACGGTGACCCGGTGCACGTCGGGCATCTCGGCGAGGTAGCGGATCGCGTTCGCCTCGAAGAAGATCTTCGACGGGACCTTGAACCACTGCATGTTGTTGTTCCGCCGGCCGATCCGCTTGATGTTGAGCAGGTTCACCGCCGAGACGTTGTCCGACACCGAGGTACGCCCGTAGCTGCCGCAGCCCAGCGTCAGCGACGGCAGGAACGCGTTGTACATGTCGCCGATGCCGCCCTGCGAGGCCGGCGAGTTCCAGATGATCCTGACTGCCTTGACCCGGCGGCCGAACTCCTCCACCAGCTCCTCGTCGGCGGTGTGGATGACCGCGCTGTGCCCGAGCCCGTGGAACTCGACCATCTGCTCGGCGTACCGTAGGCCCTGCTCGCGGCTGTCGGCGCGCAGCACGGCCAGCACCGGGCAGAGCTTCTCCCGGGTCAGCGGCTCGTCGGGGCCGACCCGGTCGACCGCGACCAGGATGATCGAGGTGTCCGGGGCGACGGTGATCCCGGCGGCGTCGGCGATCCAGGCGGCCGTCCGGCCCACCACGTCGGGGTTGAGCTTCCCGGCGGGGAAAAGCAGCGCCTCCAGCTTCTCCTTCTCCGCCGGGGTCGCCAGGTGGGCGTGCAGGGTGCGGAACTCGTCGATGGCGGCGTCGTGGATCGCCGCGTCGAGGATGACGGCCTGCTCGGAGGCGCAGATCATGCCGTTGTCGAACGACTTGGACAGCACGATGTCGTTGACCGCGCGCTTGAGCTTGGCGCTCGCCTCGATCCAGGCCGGCACGTTGCCCGCGCCCACACCGAGCGCCGGCTTCCCCGCCGAGTAGGCGGCCCGGACCATGGCGTTGCCGCCGGTGGCGAGGATGGTGGCGACCCCGGGGTGGTGCATCAGCGCGGTGGTCGCCTCGACCGACGGCTCCTCGATCCACTGTATGCAGTGCTCGGGCGCTCCGGCGGCGACCGCCGCGTCGCGTACCGTGCGGGCTGCCTCGACGCTGCACCGCTGCGCCGCCGGGTGGAAGGCGAAGATGATCGGGTTGCGGGTCTTGAGCGCCAGCAGCGCCTTGAAGATGGTGGTCGAGGTGGGGTTGGTGACCGGGGTGATCCCGGCGACCACGCCCACCGGGTCGGCGATCTCGACGATGCCGCTGATCTCGTCCCGACTGATCACCCCGACGGTACGGGTCTTCGCCATGCTGTGCGTGACGTGTTCGCAGGCGAAGATGTTCTTCACCGCCTTGTCCTCGAACACCCCCCGACCGGTCTCGGCGACGGCGAGCTGGGCGAGGGCGGCGTGCCGGTCCAGCGCGGCCACCGACGCCTTGCGGACGATGTGGTCGATCTGCTCCTGGTCGTACCGGTCGTAGTCGGCCAGGGCTTTGAGGCCGGCGGCGACCAGGGCGTCGATCGTGGTGGCGAGTTCGGTCGACATGTTTCACCTCGGCGGTTGGCGGCGTCTCGGACACCCTCAGCATCCATCGACGGCCGTCTCGGCGGTGGGGCGCAAGGACCCGTCCGACGGTGGCCAAAGGTCCCGTCGTCACGCCGTCCCGGGTGCCTCCGGTCGGCCGAAGGTCCCGATGTCACCCGGCGAGCACGCAGCGTCGCCTACCCGACACCGTGTCCCGTCGCCCCCGGCCACCATGATTCGCATGACGGGACCGCGAAAGGCCTACACGTTGCTCACCGTGGCCGCCATCGGGGTGGCGGTGCTGGCCTGGCGGATCGGGGTCGACAAGGCCAATGCCCTGGTGGGCCTGGCCGGCGTCTTCGCCGCGAGCGCGCTCGGGCTGTTGTCCCTGTTCAGCGCGATCGACCCACGGCTGTCCCGGGCGGCGGCGGACGCCGCCGCCCTGCCGCCGGGGCCGACCCCGCCCGCGTCCGACGCACCGACCGGAGCAGACGCCACTGCGTCGGCACCGGGGTTGCGCCGCCGCTGGCGACGCTGGCGGCTGCCGGCGGGGATCGCCGCGCTGCTGCTGGTGATCGTCGGTACGGTGGCCGTGTTCTCCTGGCCGACGGACCGCACGCCGGACGCGCGCAGCGCCTCCCCCACGACCTCCGTCGACGCCTCGTCGGCCGACCCCAGCGTCACGGCGACCCCGGTCGGGCCGACACCCACCGTCGATCCGTCCGGGGCGACGCCCACCACCACCCCGGCGATCCCGACCCCCGGGCCGGACGGGCCCACGGCCGGCCCCGGCCCGACCCCCACGACCCGGCCGGCGCCCACCCCCGGGCCGGTCGGGCCGGACTGGGTGCCGCCGAAGGACGCGCCGCACTGGAAGCTGCTCGACGGGGACTCGGTCTACTTCCTGCCGAAGCCCCGACTGGCGAAGGGCACCGGTGCGGGCACCCTGATCTTCCAGGGGAAGGACCACCAGCTCGCCCTCTACAACTGGACCGACGACCCGACCGACCTCAGCTATGAGGGCTGCCGCAACCCGAAGGCGCAGCGGTATTCGAGCATCGACCTCGAACAGCTCGAACCCACCCCGGTCACCTACTGCCAGCCGGACCCGGGCGACCCGACGGTGGTCAACTACGTCCGGATCGACCACAACCGCTACCAGGCGCAGCCGGCCTCGGTCGACGTCACCGTCTGGTCGGTCCGCTCGTAACCTGCCCACGGCATCGACCGGTCTGCACATGGCCGCCCCGGCACCGCCCGGTCGACCTGCCCGTAGCCGTCGGCGGGGTCGCCGCGTGGGCGCGCGGCCGCCCCACGGCGGGGTGGCAGCAGGGCGGGGCTCCGGTCGACCCGCGTCGGGTGCGGGGCCTGGAGCAGCCTGGGCATCGAAATGCGTTGCCCGCCCTCAGCGCCACGCCTACCGTGGTCCGCGCAAGGTCAACCAGTCGAACCGGGAGCACGCCATGACGTCGCCGCACCACACCAGCGCGTGGTCGACGCTACCCATCGACGGTTACCGAGCCGAACACCCCCGGGACGGGAATCCCGACTGACGCGTGCCCGTACGCGCCGGCCGCCCCGTCCCACCTGAGGACCGGGCGGCCTTCGTCGTCCGGGGCCGACACCAGGACCCGGCAGTGGGCCCGTCCGACCCGGTCCCACTCCGGACGGGCGGCCCCGCCGACCGGCCCGACAGACCGATCGACTGCCGACCGTGAGGGGAGAGCCCGGTGGACGCCGTCCTCGTCATCAACGCCGACCTCGGCCCGCTGCACCGGGTCACCGTCCAACATGCGATCCGGATGCTGTGCCGTCGGGTCGCCGAGATCCACGAGGCCGAGCCGGACCGGGTGATCGGGGTCTTCCCCGTCCCCCGGGTGGTCCGCCTCGTCCGGTACGTCGTCACCCGTTGGCGGTTCAGCGCCGGGCCGGCCTGGTCCCGGGCGGGGGTGTTGCGCCGCGACGGTGGGCGGTGCGCGTACTGCGGCGGGCTGGCCGGCACCGTGGACCACGTGCTGCCCCGCTCGCGCGGCGGCCGGAACACCTGGCGGAACACCACCGCCGCCTGCTACGGGTGCAACCAGCGTAAGGGGGACCGGACGCCGGCCGAGGCCGGCATGCCGCTGCGGCGGGAGCCGGCGACGCCGAGCTGGGCGAGCCTCGCCGGGCGGTGACGGGACCGGCCGGCGGGCACAGGGGGTCGCGTCGGGTACGCCCCGGCGCGACGCCCGCCGGCCCTCACCATCCCACCGGCCTCACCACCCGCCGTTGGCAGTCGGGGTGACTGACGGTCAGTGAACGCCCGTCGGAGACCAGGGGAAGTCGGGTGGGCGGCGTTCGTGGTGGGCGGCGACGCCCTCCCGGGCCTCGCCGCTGTCCTGCACCTTGCGGTGCCACCAGGCGATCCTGGCCGGTCCGGCCCGGTCGTCGATGATCTCCTTGGCGGCGGCGACGCTGAGCTGGGAGCGCGCGGCGATGGCGGCGGTGATCGCGGTGACCCGGCCGGTCAGGTCGTCGGCCACCTCGTCGGCCAGGCCGACCCGCAGCGCCCGTTCGGCGTCGATCAACTCGGCGGTGAAGATCAGGAACTTGGCCGTGGACGGGCCGACGAGCCGGGTCAACCGTCGGGTGCTGGGTGCCGGATAGACCAGCCCGAGCCGGGCCGGCGGCACCCCGAAACGGGCGTCCGGGGCGATGATCCGCAGGTCACAGGCGACCGCGAGCAGACAACCACCACCCACACAGGGGCCCTGCACCGCCGCGACGGTGGGCTTGGCGAACGCCGCCAACCGCTCCTCGGCGGCGACCGCGATGCCCGCGTCCCCGTGCTCGTCCAGCAGCTCGTCGAGGGTGCCGAGGTCGGCACCGGCGCAGAACGCCCCGTCGGCACCGGTGAGCACCAGGGCGCGCACGGCCGGGTCGGACTCCAGCCCGTCCAGCAGCACCGGCAGCCGACGCCACATGGCCGGGGTCATCGCGTTGCGCCGGCCCGGGTTCCGGATCGTCACCGTCGCCACCGCGCCGGTCACCCCGACGGTCAACTCCGCGTCCGACACCGCCACCACCCCTCTCGTCGCCGCACCGGCACGTGCCGCGTCGGTGCGGCGACCATAACGGCGCGGGCCCGACGACCACCCGGGAGGGGTGGCCGTCGGGCCCGCTGGCACGACGATCAGGTCAGGAGACGTCGAGCGCGGTGTCGTCGACCACGAAGGACGTCCGCAGCGAGGCGTCCTCGGTGCCGGTGAACTTCAGGGTCACGCTCTGGCCGGCGTACGCGGCCAGCGAGAACGAGCGCTGGGTGTACCCGGTGGCCTTGTTCAGGTTCGAGTAGGTCGCCAGGGTCGCCAGCACGGTGCCGGAGGAGTTGAGCACCTGCACGGTCAGCTTGTCGTACGCGGTGGTGGAGCTGACCTCCCGGGTGTCGATGTGCAGCCAGAAGCTGAAGTTGTACGTCGAGCAGCCGGCCGGCACGCTCACCGACTGGGAGAGCGTCTCGGTCAGGGTGCCACCGGTGCCGCCCAGCCAGGCGTTCCAGGTGCCACCGTGGGTGGGCTGGCTGGTGCCGTTCTGCCCGATGACGCCCGTGCTGGCCGCCCAGACCGTGTTGCCCGACTCGAAGCCGGGGTTGCCCAGGAGCTGGCCGGCGGTGCAGCTGCCACCGACGCTGCTCACGATCAGCGTGTAGCTGGCCGAGTGGGCCACCGCGCCGGTGCCGGTGACCGTCACCGGGTAGCTGCCGGCCGGGGTGCTGGCCGAGGTGGCGATGGTCAGGGTCGACGAGGCGCCCGAGGTCACCGAGGCCGGGCTGAACGACGCGGTCGCGCCGGTCGGCAGGCCGGACGCGGAGAACGTCACGGTCTGCGCGGTGCCGCTGGTGGTCGCGGTGGCGACGGTGGTGGCGACCGAACCGCCCGCGGTCACCGAACCGGAGGTCGGGGAGAGCGAGACGGAGAAGTCGTTACCGGTGGAGGAGCAGGGGGCGTCGCTGCCGGCGACGTTGACCGCGGTCCACGCCGCCTGGACGGCCTTGTACTCCGTGGAGCAGCTGCCGTACAGGTCGGTCGCCGCCTTGAGGCTGTACGCGCGGGCGGTGTTGGCCGGGGTGCTGGTGTTGACGTACGACGTGTTGGAGGTGAAGTACACGTCCAGGGCGCGGAACCAGATCTTCTCGGCCTTCTCCCGGCCGATGCCGGTGACCGCCGGGGCGGAGCCGCAGACCGGCGAGGTGCCGTACGACGTGGCACCGGTGCCCTCGGCGAGGTTGAAGAAGAAGTGGTTGCCGACGCCGGAGGAGTAGTGCACGTCCTTGTTCTTGGTGCTGGTGCTCCAGCACGAGTCGGACGAGCCGTCCAGCGACGGGTTGTACATGTAGCGCAGCGGGGTGCCGTTGCCGTTGATGTTGATCTTCTCGCCGACCTGGTAGTCGCCCGGGTCGCTCGGCGCGGCGGCGTAGAACTCGACCATGTTGCCGAAGATGTCGCTGGTGGCCTCGTTGAGGCCGCCCGACTCGCCGGAGTAGACCAGGCCGGAGACGGCCTCGGTGACGCCGTGGCTCATCTCGTGGCCGGCCACGTCGAGGGAGACCAGCGGCCGGGAGTTGCTGGCGCCGTCGCCGTAGGTCATCTGGGCGCCGTCCCAGAAGGCGTTGACGTAGTTGCGGCCGTAGTGCACCCGGCTGGGCACACCCGTGCCGTTGCCGAAGATGCCGTTGCGGCCGTGCACGTTCTTGAAGTAGTCGAACGTCTTGGCCGCACCGAAGTGGGCGTCGACGCCGGCGGACTGCCGGTTGGTGTTGGTGCCGTCGCCCCAGGCGTTGTCGGCGTCGGTGAACGTGGTGCAGGTGCTGGTGCCGTTGTTCATGTCGCAGGTGCGGCCGTTGCCGTGCGACGGGTCGATCATCTGGTAGGTGCTGCCGGAGAGCGTGGTGTCGATGCTGACCGAGCCGGTGTAGATGCCCTGGCCGCTGCCGACCACGGACTCGATCTCGTCGTGCGCGCCGATGACCCGGCCGGTGCTGGCGTCGGTGATGACGTGCAGCTTCGACGGGGTCTGCTGGTCGGCCTTCCAGCCGGACAGCACGGTCTCCCAGGCGAGCCGGCCCTTACCGGAGGTGGCGTCGACGAACAGTTCCGGCGTACCCACCTCGGTGATCTTGCCGGAGAACGCCTTGCGGGCCGTCGCCTTGGCCGCCGCCGGGCTGATCTTGGCGGTGGTGCCCAGGGCGAGCGGAGCGGACAGGCCGACCGAGGTGCCGGCGAGGGTCCCGTTGGGCGCGGTGTGGATGACGAAGTCACCGCCGTACACCCGCAGACCCTGGTAGGTGCGGGTGTAGCGGACGTGCGCGGCGCCGTTGGCGTCGACCTTGGTGCGGACGGCCTGGTAGGCCTCTCCGCTGGCGCCCTGCACGGCACCGGGGTTGCTGCGCAGCAGACTCTCGGCGCGGGCGGCAGGGGCGGTGTCCGGAGCGGGGGCGGCCGGGGCCGCCTGCGCTGCGGTGGCGACGCAGGTCAGCAATCCGCTGGTGAGCAGAGCTGTGCTGACGGCGGCGAGGGGTCTTTTCACGTGCCCTCCTGGCAAGGGAAAGATGTGACGGGGGTGGTCACGCATGTAGATATAGCGATACATCGAAGAAAAGAGAAGGGATGGAACGGTTCCATGACACGACACTGGCCGAACGGAGGAGGCACCTTGCCCAGGGAACCGATTGACGTCGATGCGCGTCGGAACGGCATGAGATCATCCGCCCTGGTCCTGACCACGATCACGGTTTCCCTCGGCCTGCTGACCGGCTGCTCAGCGAGTGACCCGGGCTCACCCGCGACGCCGTCCACCGCCCCCACCGGGACGGCCACCACCCCCGGCACCCCGACCACCACCACCCCCGCCGCTCCGACCGCCGCGGCCGGTGGCGTCACCCCGGGCGCGACGACCGAGGCCGGCACCACGCGGGGCCCCGGGGGCACCGGGTCCGCCACCACCGTCGACCGGGTCACCCTGACCCGCTCCGGAGGTTTCGCCGGGAACCGCGACACGGTGACCGTCGAGCCCGACGGTCGGTGGACCACGACCGACCGGGCCGGCACGACCCGTACCGGCCAGCTCACCCCGGCACAGCTCGACCAGCTCCGGACGCTCACCGGCCCGGCCACCCGCAGCCGCGGCGGCCCGCCCGACGGCCGCTGCGCGGACACCTACTCCTACCAACTCACCGTCGGGACCCGCATCGTCGAGTGGTCCGACTGCCCGAGCGGTCCGCAACCGCCGGCCGCCGCACCCCAACTGGCCGCCCTGCTGCTGAAGACCACCACGACCGGCTGACCACCGACGCGGTGGCCGTCGACCCTCCGAGCGGGCACCGCACCCGACCCCGGGTGCGGTGCCCGACCACACCCGATTCCGCCGCCCCGGACCGGAGAACCGCCCACCGTGAAATCGGGGGACCGACGACAAACCGGGGCGACACTGGTCGGATAACCTACCCGCTCCGATTCCCGCGAGGAGCGTTGTGCCGAAGAGACGACCCGCCGGTCCGCGCCGCCCGCTCGACCCGGCCGATCCGCGCCGCCCGGCCAGCCCGGCCGGTGCGCGTCGACCGGTCGGCCCGGCCGAGGTGCGCCACCAGGCCGGCCCGCGTCGACCGGTCGGCCCGGCCGGGGTGCTGCCGGCGGTGGTCGCCGCCGTCCTGGTCTCCGGTTGCGCGGTGGCCGACGCCGGGCAGCCGGCGGACCCCGCCCCGACAGCGGCGGCACGGACGCTGCGGACCCCGGACACCCTGCTCGGTCTGCCCCGCTCGGGTGCCCCGCTGCCGGCCGGACTGCCCCGGTTCCGGCTGAACGAGTTGGCCCAGGAGGCCAGCCCGGCCACCAGCACCGTCGAGAGAACGTACGGCCGGGGCCGGAACGGCCCCGAGACGATCATCGTGAGCGCCGTCTCGGGCCGGATCACCGACCCGCAGGCCACCCTGGCCCGACTACTCAAGCCGTACCGGATTCCGAAGCTCAGGACGGTGGAGTTCGGCCGGTTCGGCGGCGAGGCCCGCTGCGGGCGGGGCCGGACCGCCGACGAGGGTCATCTCACCGCCTGCGCCTGGGCCGACCCGGAGATCGCCGGGGTGGTGGTTTTCCTGACCGCCACCAAGCAGCCCGACCGCAAGGAGGACTTCCTGGCGGTACGCGACGAGCTGGAACAGCCCACCGGCTGACCGGCCAGCCTCACCCGACCACCCGGAAACGCTCGGCCACGGCGACGGTGTCGTCGTCCACCCGGAACCCGGGGTCACCGAGCCAGCCCAGATAGTCCGACCCGTGCCAGTACCCCTCATGGCCGGCCCGCCAGGCCGCCACCGAGTCGTACCCCTCGCCCTCGTCCCGGGCGTGATCGAGGTCGACGTCACCGAGCCGGACCAGCCGTACCTCGGTCAACTCGATCACCGCGACCGGACGGTCGGCGGAGTCGACCACCACCGCCCGGTCACCCACGACGGGCAACGGCTCACCGTCACGCTCGTAATCCTGGAGCAGCCCGGTGGTGGAGGTCTTCTCCCCGCTGAGCACGGCGGCGACGAGCTGGTCGCGCAGCGGACCGGGAAAGGCGAACTCACACTTCGGCAGATCGGGAAAACTCGGCGTGGTCATCGGGCGACGGTAGCCGCCGGCCCCGCCACCCACACCCGGTATTCCGGCGGCCCCGGGCGCAGCGCCCACCGTCGGCCGCACGACCCTCCTGCTCGCCGTGCCGGGCCAGGTAGAGCAGCCGCACACCCGTCGCCACCTCGTCAGGCTCGGGAGGCGCGAGCGTAACCCGCGCTTCCCGACCACGCCGCCCTCAGGCCCGGGGGAACATCTGGCCGATGCGGATCCGGTTGCCGAACGGGTCCCGGATGCCGAAGTCGATGCCGTACGGGCGCTCGGTCGGCTCGTCGGTGATGTCGACGCCCTTGCCGACCAGATCCTCGTACGTCTTGTGGGCGTCGTCGGTGGTGATGCTCAGCCACCCGCCGATCGCGCCCTTGGTCAGCAGCTCCCGGACCTGCTCGGCGGTCGCCGGGTCCAGCGCGGGCGGGCCGGGCTTCTCCAGCAGCACCTCCCGCTGCGGATCGCCGGGCACGTTGACCGTCAGCCACCGCATGAAGCCCAGATCCTGGTCGGTATTGACCTCGAAGCCCAGCTTGCCGACATAGAAGTCGAGCGCCTCGTCCTGGTCGAGGACGTAGAGCTGGGACCGGGTGATCGCGTTCATCGTCATGCCGGGAACGCTATGCCAGGCCCCTGACCTGCTGCTTATCCAAAACTGCTGGGCCTGGTCCAGGCCTTGGCGAAGCAACTCGGCACCGGCCCGTCGCCCGCCGACCGGCTGCTGCGGTATCCGGTGGGCGACTCGCCGACGATCTGCCGGAAGGTACGGCTGAACGAGCCGAGACTGCTGAACCCGACGGCGTAACAGATCTCGGTGACGTCCCAGTCGGTCTCCACCAGCATCGACATCGCCCGTTCCACCCGACGTCGTTGCAGGTAGCGGTGCGGGGTCTCGCCGAAGGTGGCCCGGAAGGTGCGGATGAAGTGCGCCTCGGAGACCAGCGCGATCCGGGCCAGCGCCGGGATGTCCAGTGGTTCGGCGTACGCCCGGTCCATCGCGTCCCGGGCCCGCAACATGGCCCGGTTCGACTGCTCCACCGCACGACTCATCGGCCCCCGCCCGTCGTCCTAGCCCCGCGCCGACCAGGCTACCCAGCCGGACCGACCGGCGGGGCCCCGCCGCGACCGGCGACGATGCGTCCTGCGGAGATCCGGACCGCTCAGCAGCCGCTCCACCGGACCGGGAAGGAGACCTGCCGGCCGGCGGCCCGGCCGACGACCAGACCGTTGTCGGCGATCGCCTCGGCGACGACGCGGGTCACCGGGTCCGAGACGACGCTGCGCAGCGGCACCCGACGGTCAAGGTGATCGACCACCGAGTCGGAGAGCAGTCCACCGGATGCGTTGACGCCCGTCATTGCGATCAGTCCCGGTCTGACCGGCGTCGCCACCCCGGTGCGCAGGTCCCAGCGCACCATCTGCCCGTACTGCCCGTCCGCCGTGTCGGCGACCTGGCCGACCGCCCAGTTCCCCCGGGCCACCCGCACCGTCGACTTCACCGCGCCGGGCGCGGTGAGCCGGTCGACCCGTCCGTCGGGACGACGCACCCAGGCGACGGGCGGCGGGGCGACCCCGCGCTCCCCGCCGGCACCACGCGCACCGGGACCACGCACTCCGGGACCGTGCGCTCCGGGACCGTGCGACGAACGGTCCTCCTCGCCGGGGACCTCGCCGACGATGGTGCCGTCGTCGAGGATCGCCACCGGGAGGCCGCCGGGCTCGAGAACCTCGACGGTGTCCGGCCGGTCGACCGGCCAGCGCAGGGTCACCGGCTCCTCCAGGTAGCCGCCGAAGCCGACGATGTCCCCCCGGCTGTTGACGGCCGTGACATAGCCGCCGATCCCGCTCGGCGGCAGGGGCAGCCACTCCACCCGGCCGTCCCGGAAACGCCACGGTCGGTTGCCGGCACCGGTGGAGCTGTCACCGACCAGGACGCCGTGCCGGTTGACGGCCACCAGCAGCCCGGGTGATCTCGTCAACACGGTGACGCGGGGACCGTCCCACCGCACCAGCACCGGCTCCTGCCCCTGGTCGGTGGCCCGCCGACCGGTGCCGACGATGAACCGGCCGGCCGGGTCGACGAACATCGCGTCCCAGGCCAGGCCCCCACCGGCCGGCAGGGGCAGCGGATGCATCAGGCAGGCCGGGACACTGCCCGTCCTCGGCGCGGCCATGGCGACGCCGGGCGCGAGCAACGTCGCCGCCAGCAGACCGGCGGTGAGGATGGTGCACAGTCGACGCGGGGCGATAAGGATCATGAGGCAGCCCGTCTCAGCCGGTGGGGTGGGTCCTTCCACTCAACCAGCTCGATTCATCCACCGGAAGTGACCATTCGGTCACGCAGGGCGGAGGTGGCGGCAGGAGCGTGCCCGGCGGGTGTCGACGGATCGACAGGCGGCAACGCCAATGGCGGCCGTGCTGTGGAATTGGAGCCCCCGGCCGGGATCGAACCGGCGACATCTCGCTTACAAGGCGAGTGCTCTGGCCAGCTGAGCTACAGGGGCGCGTGGTGCGACGTCAGCATAGCGACTGACGTCGGGAAATCCCGGCCGGCAGGGTCCCCGAGCATGGAAAACGTCAATCTTCTGCCCGTCCCACCGACGAATCGGCGTACCGCACGCCCGTCAGGCGAGGGGATTGATGCCCGGCCGTGCCCGCCTGACCGAAATGCGTATGCCGTCCGTCCCACTCGATGTATCCCGTCTTGGCACGGCTGGAAATCCCGTTTACCGTGCAGTGACACGGATGACACCCGGGGTCGGCTGCGGCTGCCTCCCGGAGGTGGTCCGTGGGTCGGCACCGTGGGTGCCGACAGCTCCTTCACTCGGATCGTCCGGCACGTTCCTGCCGGTGAAAGGAAGCGCACCACCATGGCTACGGTCACGTACGCGAAGGCCTCCCGGATCTACCCGGGCACCGAACGCCCCGCGGTCAACCAGCTCGACCTCCAGATCGGCGACGGGGAGTTCCTCGTCCTGGTCGGTCCGTCGGGTTGCGGCAAGTCCACCAGCCTGCGGATGCTCGCCGGCCTGGAGGACGTCGACGACGGCGCGATCTACATCGACGAGCGGGACGTCACCCACCTCCCGCCGAAGGCCCGCGACATCGCGATGGTCTTCCAGAACTACGCCCTCTACCCGCACATGTCGGTGTACGAGAACATGGCGTTCGCCCTCAAGCTGCGCAAGACCCCCAAGGCCGAGATCGACCGTCGGGTCAAGGAGGCCGCCGGCCTGCTCCAGCTGGAGGAGTACCTCAGCCGCAAGCCGAAGGCGCTCTCCGGTGGTCAGCGCCAGCGCGTCGCGATGGGCCGGGCGATCGTCCGCGAGCCGCAGGTCTTCCTCATGGACGAGCCGCTGTCGAACCTCGACGCCAAGCTCCGCGTGCAGACCCGT
Source organism: Micromonospora sp. NPDC048894 (assembly GCF_040649765.1). Lineage (NCBI taxonomy): Bacteria > Bacillati > Actinomycetota > Actinomycetes > Micromonosporales > Micromonosporaceae > Micromonospora > Micromonospora sp. NPDC048894. Next base: position 59,993 of record NZ_JBEZFY010000009.1, read on the forward strand.
ACCCAGATCGCCTCGCTCCAGGCGAAGCTCGGCATCACCACGGTCTACGTCACCCACGACCAGGTCGAGGCCATGACCATGGGCCACCGGGTGGCGGTCATGCTCGACGGCGTCCTGCAGCAGGTGGACACCCCCCGGGCGCTCTACGACACCCCGGCCAACGTCTTCGTCGCCGGTTTCATGGGCTCCCCCGCCATGAACATCAAGACCGTTCCGCTCAACGAGCGGGGCGCGGCCTTCGCCGAGCTGCACATCCCGCTGACCCGCGAGCAGGTCGAGGCGGCCCGGGGCGAGGGTGGCAACGACAAGGTCACCGTCGGCTTCCGGCCGGAGGACTGCGACCTGGTCAGCCCGACCGAGGGCGGCATGCCGGTCGTGGTCGAGCTGGTCGAGGACCTCGGCTCGGACGCCAACGTCTACGGTCACGCCGCGCTGGAGGGCCACGAGGAGCGTTTCGTGGTCCGCACCGACCGGCGGACCATGCCGAACATGGGTGACACCGTGTTCGTCAAGCCGCGTGCCGGCCGCAACCACGTCTTCAACGCGGCCACCGGCCAGCGCATCTGATTCCACCACGCGAAAGGGGCGGTCCGCTTCGGCGGACCGCCCCTTTCTTCGTCTGTCGTCCCCCGGCCGTGCCGGCGGGTGACCGCCCCGGGACGGCCGGGTTCGCACCGGAGCCAGCGGCCGGTCTACCCGGCCGGGTTCGCACCGGAGCCAGCGGCCGGTCTACCCGGCCGGGTTCGTACCGGTGCCGGCGGCCGGGTCGCACCGGTGCCAGCGGCCGGTCAGCCTTCCGCAGCGCGGCGGCGGGCCACCTCGGCGAGGGTGACGGCGGCGGCGACGCTGGCGTTCAGCGACTCCACTTCGGAGATCATCGGGATGCTGACGGTCAGGTCGCAGGTCTCCCCGACCAGCCGGGACAGGCCACGCCCCTCGGAGCCGACCACCACGACCAGCGGACCGACGGCCGCCTCCAGGTCGTACAGGTCGGTGTCGCCGTCGGCGTCCAGGCCGACCACCATGAAGCCGGCCTCCTGGCACGCCTTGAGCGACCGGGTCAGGTTGGTGACCTGGGCGACCGGCACCCGCGCCGCCGCACCGGCACTGGTCCGCCAGGCGGTCGCGGTGATCCCGGCGGCCCTACGCTCGGGTACGAAGACACCCTGCGCACCGAACGCGGCAGCCGACCGGATCACCGCACCCAGGTTGCGCGGGTCGGTGACCCCGTCCAGCGCGACCAGCAGCGGAGCAGCCTGCTCCAGCGCGACGGCCACCAGGTCCTCGAAGGTCTCGTAGGCGAACGGCGGCACCTGGAGGCCGACGCCCTGGTGCAGCACACCGCCGGTCATCCGGTCCAGCTCGGCCCGGCTGATCTCCAGGATGGCGATGCCCCGGTCGGCGGCCGTCCGGGTGATCTCGTTGATCCGGTCGTCGGCGTCGATGCCCTGCGCGGAATACAGCGCGGTCGCCGGCACCTGGGCGCGCAACGCCTCCAGCACCGGGTTCCGGCCGACGAGCAGCTCCGGGGTGTCCCGGGACGGGTTCGACTTACGCCCCGGCGCGACCCGGGGACCACCACGGCCCGTACCCGCGCCGGCCCGACCGCCTGCGCCACCGCGACCCGTACCCGCGCCACCGCGACCGCCCGCGCCGGCCCGGACCGGGGCCATCCCCCGGGTGCCCTTGCCCCAGGTGGTGTCCTTGGTGCCGGGCTGGCCGATCTTGGGGGCCCGGCCCTCCTCGACCGCCGCCCTGCGCTCCTTGTCCTGCTTCCAGGCGGTGCGCTGGGGCAGCTTCTCGGTGCCCGAGTACGCCTTGTGCCAGGGTCGCTCGTCGGCGGGCAGGGTCTTGCCCCGACCCGCGAGGGAGTCCTTGTTCTTGCCACCGGAGCCCTTGGGGGCACCCGCCTTCGGCGTCAGTCGCCGGCCACGGCGCTGCGAGTTGCCGGCCATCAGTCCTGCTCTCCAATAGTCCAACGGGGGCCCTGGGGGGTGTCCTCGACGACCACGCCGGCCAGCTTGAGCTGGTCGCGGACAGCGTCGGCGGCAGCCCAGTCCTTACGGCTGCGGGCCTGCGCGCGCTGCTCCAGGGCCAGCGCGATCAGGGAGTCCACCACGCCGCGCAGGTCGTCGGCACGGCCGCCGCCGGCCCAGGCCGGGTCGAGGGGGTCCACACCGAGGATATCCAGCATCGCCCGGGTGGCGGCGAGGGTGGTGCGGACGGTCACATCGTCCCCCTCGGCCAGCGCGGTGTTGCCGTCACGCAGCGTCGCCTGGAGGACGGCCAGTGCGGCGGAGGTGTTGAGGTCGTCGTCCATCGCGGCGACGTAAGCCGCCGGCAGCTCCCCGAACTGCCCCGGGCCGACCCGCTCGACGGCCCGCTGGACGAACCCCTCGATCCGCCGGTAGGCCACCGCCGCCTCGCGCAGCGCGTCCTCCGAGTAGTCGATCCGGGACCGGTAGTGCGCCGCCGCGTAGTAGTAACGCAGCTCCACCGGGCGCACCCCGAGCGAGTCGACATAGCTCAGGTCGAGGGCGTTGCCGAGCGACTTGCCCATCTTGGCGCCGCCGATGCTGAGCAGCCCGTGGTGCACCCACCAGCGGGCGAAGGGCAGCCCGGCGGCCTGCGACTGGGCGATCTCGTTCTCGTGATGCGGGAAGATCAGGTCGAGCCCACCGCCGTGGATGTCGAACTCGGCCCCGAGGTAACGCTGGCACATCGCCGAGCACTCGATGTGCCAGCCGGGGCGGCCCCGGCCCCACGGGGACGGCCAGTAGGCGTCGGCCGGCTCGTCCGGCTTGACGCCCTTCCACAGCGCGAAGTCCCGGGGGTCCCGCTTGCCCCGCTCGGGGGCGTCCCCGGCGGACTGCATGTCGTCCGGCGACTGACCGGACAGCGACCCGTACGCCGGCCAGGAGGCCACGTCGAAGTAGACGTCGCCGGAGCCGTCGGTGGCCGGGTAGGCGTGCCCGGTCTCGATCAGCCGGGCGATCAGCTCGTGCATCTCCGGGATGTGCCCGGTGGCCCGCGGCTCGTACGTCGGCGGCAGCACGTTCAGCGCCCGGTAGGACCGGGCCAACGCCAGCTCGTTGGCGTACGCGATGGACCAGAACGGACGGCCCTGCTCCTGCGCCTTGACGAGGACCTTGTCGTCGATGTCGGTCACGTTGCGGATGAAGGTGACCTCGAAGCCGGCGGCCGACAGCCAGCGCCGCAACACGTCGTAGTTGACACCGGAGCGAAGGTGACCGATGTGCGGCGGGGCCTGGAGGGTGAGACCACACAGGTAGACCCCCACCTTGCCGGATTCCCGCGGGACGAAGTCCCGCACCGATCGGGTGGCGGTGTCATACAGGCGTAGCGTCACCGTACAAGGGTAGCTGTCCGTGCTCCCCGGGGTCTGCCCGAGCCGGGTCGTACGCTCCTGCTGTGGAGACGACGGCCCCCGGCGAGCCGGGCAACCAGACGCCTGCGGGTGGCGAGACGGCGCAGACCCTGGACCGGGGCCTGCGCCTGCTGCACCTGGTCGCCGACGCGTCGACCGGGCTGACCGTCACCGAGGCCGCCCACCGGCTCGGCATCGGCCGGGCCGCCGTCTACCGGCTGGTCGGCGCGCTGACCGGGCACGGGATGCTGCGCCGGGGCGGTGACGGTCGGTTGCGTCTCGGTGTCGGCGTGCTGCACCTGGCCCGGCGGGCCCAACCGCTGCTCGCCGAAGGGGCGCTGCCCGCGCTGCGGCGGCTCGCCGAGCAGACCGGGGCGACCGCGCACCTGACCGTGGTGGAGGGCGGCGAAGGGGTGGCCCTGGCCGTGGTCGAGCCGAGCTGGACGTCGTTCCACGTGGCGTACCGGCCGGGGACCCGGCACCCGCTGGAACGCGGGGCCGCCGGGCGGGCCGTCCTCGCCGGGCGGGCCGGCCTCACCGCCCCGGTGAGCACCGCCGGGGAACTCCAGGCCGGGGCGTACGGGGTGGCCGCGCCGGTGCTCGGGGTGCCCGGCCTGGAGGCGAGCGTCGGGGTGATCTCGCTGGCCCCGCTGCCGGTCGACACCGTCGGCCCGCAGGTCACCACCGCCGCCCGGACGATCGCCACCGCCCTGTCCTGACCGCCCGCACCGTCGGGAAGAGCGAGGATGATCGACTCACGTGGGCCTTGGTAGCGGTCTCCCGCCGAGTCTCACCCCGCAACTTCGGCCCAGGTGAGTCGATCAAGACGCGCCATCGCCGGCCGCCCACCTGTCCGCGCGACGGAAGGGGGCGGCTGGATCGTGGGCGGCGGATCGGTTGCGCCGCCTTACCACATGGCACGGTGTGAGGGGGCTTGTCCACAGGGGCGGGGGGCGCGGGCGGGCGCGGTTGTCCACAGGGGTGTCGCCGGACGGCCGGGCGGCCCGAGGCTGGTGTCATGCCACCTCAACCGCATCGGCCGGAGGCCCTCGCCTGGCAGGTGTTCCGCGGCTCGGACGCGATCCGGCGTGGCCTGCTCACCCGACACCAACTACGCGGGGCAGCCTGGCTCCGCCTCGGTCACGACGTGTACGCCGACGCCCGCCTCGACCGGGACCACGCCCTGATCTGCCGCGCCGCCATCCTTCGGATGCCCGCCGGATCGGTCATCGCCGGCCCGTCGGCGGCGTATCTGCACGGGGTGGAGCACGCCGCCGGCTTCGGTGACGAGGTGCACGTTCTCGTGCCCCGGGCGGCGCGGGTCGGCTCCCAGGGAGCCACCACGGTCACCTCCCCCGGTGGGGTCCGGCTCGGCTCCCCCGGTGGGGTCCGGCTCGGCTCCCCGGGTGGTATCCGGGTGCACTCGGTAGCCGACCCCGGCGGACCGGCCGGGTCCCGGCGACCGCCCCCGTCCGACCATCACCCTGAAGCCACCCCACTCGACCTCCCCGGGACCGCCAGGCACGACCTCCCTCGGACCACCAGGCTCGACCGCTCTGCAGCCGTCCCACCCGGGCTGCCTGCGGCCACCACGCTCGGCCCGCCTCCGATGCCGCTCAGCCCGCCCCGGTCGTCTCCTGCGCTCGCAGCCTGGGAGACAGCGGCGTGGCTGGAGCCGGTCCGCGCGGTGGGGATCGTCGACGCACTGCTCGGTGGCGGCCTGACCAGCCCGGCCGCGCTCGCCGAGATCGCGCAGCGGTTCGCCGACCGGCGGGGCGGTCGACGGGCCAGCCGGGTCTTCGCCCTGGCCGACCCGGCCGCACAGTCGCCACCCGAGTCGCACCTGCGGGTCCGGCTCGTGCTGGCCGGCCTGCCCCGGCCGGTCGCCCAGCATCCCGTACGGCTGCCGTCCGGTCTGGTGTTGCATCCCGATCTGGCGTGGCCGGAGTTCGGGGTGGCGGTGGAGTACGACGGCCACTGGCACACCGACCCGGACCAGATGCACCGGGACCGCCGCCGGCTCAACCAGTTGATCGCTGCCGGCTGGGTCGTGCTGCATGTGACCAGCCGTCGCCTGCGGGACGACTTCCCCGCCGTGCTCCGCGAGGTGCGCGACGTCCTCGCCCAACGGGGTTGGCGCCGATGATCCACTCCCTTGGGCCGATGTTGCGGTATCCCGCCCACCCCGACACCGCAATATCGCCCCCCCTTGAGTCGATCATCGACGGACCACGACCGGCCAGGGCGGGACGCGGAGGGGCCCGGACGACCTCCGTCGTCCGGGCCCCTCCTGGGAACGTCGAGCGTCAGCCCAGGTGTCGGGCGTCAGCCGGGGTGCCGCGCGTCAGGGAGCGACGTTCGGCTTGAGCGGGCTGCGCACCGCGGCGTTCGCGTCCACGATGCCGTACCCGTAGAAGCCGTTGAAGTTCAGCGACCCGGCGCAGTACGCGTCGAACTCGGCCGAGCGGCCCTCGTTGGCGTAGCTCTGCAGGCGCGGCTCCGGGCAGGCGTGCTCGGCGGCGGTCCGGTAGAGGTGCTGCTCCACCTTGGCCGGCGCCAGGCCGTAGCCGTCCTTCCCCTCCTTCTTGCCCCACTTGCTGACGATCAGCGCGGCGACCCCGCTGACGTGCGGCGACGCCATCGAGGTGCCCTGCAGGTAGGTGTAGTAGCCACACTCACCGGCGGTGGTGCACTGCTTGAACACCGAGTTCTCGAAGCCCGGCACGACGTTGCCGTTCTCGTCGACCGAACCCTCCTCCTGGAGCACCTTCTTCGGGTACGTGGAGAGGATCATGTTGGCGTCGGTGCGGTAGGTGTCGGTGCCGAAGCCGTCGCGGAACCAGCCACCCGGCGCGGCGACCGAGATCTGCTCGGTGCCGTAGTTGGAGTAGTCGGACTTCTTGCCGGACGGTCCGACGGCGGACACGCCGATCACGTGCGGACCCTCCACCGGGAAGTCCCAGCAGCTGTCGTTGTCGATCGGGCGCGGGTACGGGTCGGCGCCGTAGTCCGGGCTGGACACGTCGGTACGGGGTGCGCCGAGGTCCTCGTGGTTGTTGCCGAGCGAGCCGACCAGGGTGACGCCCTTGTTGTGGGCGAAGTTCAGGGCCCGCTTCATCGCCTTGATGACGGCCCGCTGCTCGGCCTGCGACTCGGGCGAGTCGGCCGGGTTGGCGGTGCAGTTGTAGAGCCACGGGTCGACGTAGAACGACATGTTGACCACGTCGAGGCCGGACTTGCCGGCGTGCACCAGGGCGTTGACGACCGGGTTGAGGAAGAAGTATCCCGAGTCCTGGCCGCCCTTGAGCTCCACCAGCGAGACGTTCGGGGCGACACCGGACAGGCCGAAGCCGTTGGCCGCCGCACCGATGGTGCCGGCGACGTGGGTGCCGTGCCCGCCGTCGTCGGTGCCGACCGGGTCGAGGCAGCTCGCCACCTCGCACGGGCCGTCGACGTCGGCGATGTCCGGGGCGAAGTTGCGCGACAGCGCCCAGTTGAAGTTGGGCGCGAGGTCGGGCTGGCTGGCGTCGACGCCGGTGTCCAGGATGCCGACGGTGACCCGCTTGTCGCCCGGCATGACCTTGCGGGCCTTGTCGGCCCCGATCATGCCGAGGCCCCAGAGCTTGTCGTCGAGCGGGTCGAGCTTCTTGCCGTTGGCGTTGCCCTTGGCCTTGACCGCCTGCTTGGTCTGGGTCAGCAGGTTCTCCTGCGCGACCCGGTCCAGCTTGGGCTTACGGCCGATGGCCCGCTGCTCGGCCGCGCCGACCAGCGCGGAAGCGGCGGTGACCCGGCCGGCGAAGTCGGCCCGGTCGCTGGTGACCTGGAACAGACCGACGTCGTCCGTACGGGACACGACGGTGCCACCGGCGGCGCGGATCGCGGCGATCGCCGCGTCCGCCGAGACGCCGTCCTCGGCCACCACGGTGAACGTACGGCTGGTGGTCGGCCCGGCGTTCGCCGGGACGGTCAGGCCGGTCACCGTAAGTGCCAGGGCCGCCGCGGTCGCGACGGCTCCGGCGGTGAAGCGCTTGCTCACCACATCAGATCCTCTCGTTGAGGGACGTGGCAGCCATCCCATAGCACCGGCGGCAATTCCGCCAGATACAAGTCGGATTTGGCCTCGCATCAGGCATTCGTCGGTTGCAGGCTGCGCAGCGCCGCCGGCAACTCGGTGAGCGTGCCTACCTCGGCGTCGGGGCGCACCCCTTCGGGGAGAGGAAGTCCGAGCCGGTTGAGCCAGATGCCGCGCATTCCGGCCTGCTGGGGGCCGAGCACGTCGTGGGAGATCGAGTCGCCGACGTACGCGATCCGTTCCGCCGGCACCCCGGCGGCGGCGACGACCGCGGCGTAGAACGCCGGGTCGGGCTTCTTGGGCAGGCCGCCCTCGTGGGCATACAACTCGAAGGCGAACTCCCCGGGCAGGCCGCAGCGTTCGGCCCGGCTGTTGCCGTTGGTGGCGTACCCGAGGGTGAAGTCGGCGCGCAGGGCGGCCAGCGCCGGCAGGGTGTCGGGGTACGGGTGGCTGAGCGCGTAGCGCCTGGTGAAGAAGAGTTCGGCGAACTCGTCGAGCTGGCCGACCAGCCCGGCCCGGTCGAGGGACCGGGCCAGCGCGGCCCGGCGGATCTCCATCACCGGTGCGGCGGTCATCGACCCGAAGACCGCCTGCCAGTCGGACTCCACCTCGGCGAGGGTCACCCCGGCCGCCACCGGGGTCCGGCGACGCATCTCCTCCAGTACGGCCACCAGGGCGCCGGTGACCGCCGGCCGCAGGTCGATCAGGGTCTCGTCGGCGTCGAACACCACCACGCTGAGCATGCCCGACACCCTCTCACGTCGTCGTACCCGGCCACGCCGAGCAGGTCGCCACCCGGTCACGGCAGCGCCGATCCACCCGACTCAGTTCAGCGCCGCGTGACCGCCCCGGCCCAGGTCATCGCCGCGTGACCGCCCGGCCCAGGTCAGTGCCGGCTCGCCCACCCGGATCAGGGCCCGCTCGTCCGGCTCAGGTCAGGGCCGGCTCGTCCGTCCGCTCCGCCGCCCGTTCGATGCGGCCCTCGCGCAGCTCGTCGAGGCGGACCAGCGCCACCCCGGCGACGATCAGCGCACCCCCGGCGAGCTGCACCGGCACCGGCAGCTCACCCAGCACCAGCCAGGCGATGAGCACCGCGAACATCACCTCGGTCAGCCCGACGAACGACGACAGCCGGGCCCCGAGGATGCGGGTCGCGGCGATCCCGGTCAGGTAGGCCACCACGGCGGCGATCAGTGACAGCCCGGCGATCGGGACGAGCCAGCTGGTGCGCTGCCCGGCGAAGTCGACCGCGCCGAAGGTGGCCCGCAGCGGCAGCACCCCGACCAGGCCGAGCAGGGCCAGCACGGCTGCGCCGACGGCCATCCCGCCGCTGGCCATGGTGACCGAGGGCAGGTCGGCGTCGACCCGCGCGGCGAGGACGAAGTAGCCGGCCAGCCCGACAGCCGCGCCGAGACCCCAGAGCACGCCGACCGGGTCGAGCCGGCCCGCGCCGGTCAGGTCGAGCACCAGGACGAGCCCGGCCAGGGCGGCCAGCGAGCCGACCACGGTGAGCCTGCGGGGGCGCTGCCCGTGCACCAGCCACAGCCAGCCGACCACGAGGATGATGCCGAGGTATTCCAGCAGCAGGGCCACCCCCACCGGCAGGTAGCGGACGGCGTTGAAGAAGCATGCCTGGGCGGTGGCGACGCCGAGCAGACCGAAGACGGTGACCGGGCCGAGGTTGCGGCGCAGCACGCCGGCCCGGCCGCGCAGCGCGAGCACGGCGGGGACGGCCAGCACCAGGGCGGCCAGGCCGACCCGGGCGACCACGACGGCCTCGGCCGACCAGCCGGCCTCGATCAGCGAGCGGGCAAAGGTGCCGGAGGTGGCGAACGTGACGGCGGAGAGCAGGGCGAGCGCCAGCCCGGTGCCGGCGGTGGATCGGTGCGGCATCGGGGCTCCTCGGGCGTGACATCAGCAAAGTAGGATTACGCCGGTGACGCTAGCGGCCGACTACGACAGGGGTCAAGTTGCTTTTCGCTCATGACACGGAGTGCGGGCTGACCGCCGCTGCCGCACTGGTCAACACCGACAACCGGGACGGCGAAGGGTTGCCCGACATCGCCGCACTGGACCGCTTCGTCGCCGCGAACCGGTGGACCGGGCGACACGACCGCACCGGGGCCGAGCTGCGCGCCGTCCGGGCGTTACGCCCCCGACTGCGCCGGCTCTGGGACGACGACCCGGACACCGTCGTCACCGTGGTCAACGACCTGCTCCGCGAGTCCCGGGCACTGCCGCAGCTCATCCGGCACGACGACCAGCCCTACCACGTGCACGCGGTGCCCCGGGACGCCCCGCTGGCCACCCGGATGGCCGTCGAGGCGGCGATGGCCGTCGCCGACCTGGTCCGCGGCGACGAGCTGGGCCGGCTGCGGCACTGCGCCCACCCGGAGTGCGCCAACGTGCTGGTCGACCTGTCCAAGAACCGGTCCCGCCGATTCTGCGAAGCAGGCTGCGGCAACCGGGTCGCGGTCAGCGCCTACCGGGCCCGGAAGGCGGCTGGTAGTCGCCCCTGAGCAGCTCGTACTCCACCTCGCCGTGCTCCGTTCCGGCGATCGGGTCGGGCCAGTCGGCGTGGAAGGTGCGGACGTACCGCAGGCCGGCCTTCGCCAGCACCGCCCGGGACCGCACGTTGACCGCCATCGTCTGCGCCCACACCCGGCGTACCCCAGGGGTGTCGAAGGCGTGGCCGACCAGCGCGCGGGCCCCCTCGGTGGCCAGGCCCCGCCCCCAGGCCGCCCGGCGCAGCCGGTAACCCAACTCCGGCCCGGTGCCGTCGTCGGACGGGTCGAGCGCGAACCAGCCCAGAAAGGTGCCGTCGACAGCATCCTCGGCAGCCCACCGGCCCTGCCCCGGGTAGCGGTCGTAGCCGGCGAGAAGCCGGGGCAACTGCTCGTCCCGCACGGTGGCGAGGGGGGTGGGCCGGCCGCCGGTGAGGAACCGCATCACCTCCGGGTCGCTGTCCAGCTCGACCAGATGCGGCACGTCGTCTTCGGTGAAGCGGCGCAGCCGCAGCCGTGCCGTCGTCAGCAACACCCCGCCCAGGCCCGTCACGACCCGCATCATGCCGCCCGCGAGCCGCCCGGTCGACCGGTTATCCCGGCGGTGACCGGGCCAGCGGCGACCGTCCACCGCGCCGGTCCCGTCAGCGCGGGGGCGCCGCCACGAAGACCCGCCAGGAGTACGCCGGGAAGGTGAGCACCGGGCCCGCCGGGTCCTTGCTGTCCCGCACCCCGACCATGCCGACCAGATTCGCCACCTCGACACAGTCGTGGTTCTGACTACTCCGGGTGCTCTTGCGCCAGACCGGGCCGGTCGGCCCGGGAACCGCGCGACCTGCCGCGCCGGTCAGTTCCACGACTCCGCCACCTGCCGCATCAACTCGATGGACTCCGCCGGGGGCAACGCCTCACCGAGAGTCGACTCCCAGACCTCCCGCATCCGGGTCAGGACGTCGGGCTCGCTGAACTCCTGGGTACGGACCTGCCCGCCGACACATCCCAGCTCCATGCCGTCGGGCAGGGTCGCCAGCCGAGTTGCCACACCCGGGCCCGGTCGAGGGCGACCAGATCGGTGAGCATCCGGCTGAAGATGCCGCCGGTGTCGAGGGCCCTGTCGGCCAGTTCGAGGTATTTCGCGGTGGGTGGCTGCTGGCCCAGCTCTATCGCGCTGACCATCGACGCCGAGTAGTTCACCGCCTTGGCGAGGTCGTCCTGACTCCAGCCCCGCCGGGTCCGGGCCCGCCGTAGCTCCGCGACGAGGAAAGCCGCCGCCGTCATCCGCCCGTCCGTCATCTCCAGCAGCCCTCCACCGCCCCGACGATCGACTCCGACACCACGCCGACCAGGAAAGTCGCAGACACAGGACAAGACCGGAAGCCGACAACAACCCTTCACACCGTAGTGGTTTCATCAGCAGACTGTGAAGTGCGACATCGACCGCCCACCCCTCCGGGCGGGCGGTGTCGCGGTGGGACAGCCCGCTCCCCGGCCGGCGGTCCCACCGCCGGGGGAGACGACCAGCCGACCCACCATGGAGGCGACGCGATGCCCCGGCTCACCTGGCGACACCGGCTTGCCCGCAGGCTCTGCTCCACCCGACGCCCCGACGCAGCCCCACCCGAGATGCCCCACCCCCTCGGCCGGGCCGACGAACCCATCCTCGGCCCGAGCGGGAACCCGGGCGACCGGCGAGCCGCCGGCCACCACCCGGCCCGGCCCGGAACCCACCCGGGCGGAACACCCGCTATCCGCCCTGACGCCGGGTCGGCCGCACCACCCACCGCCGGGTCGGCTCCGCCCGGGTGGGAGGACACCACGGTGTCGTTTCCGCGAGTGGGCCGGGTCGGTTGGCTCACGCTGGCCCAGGAGTGGCGGGCCAACCGGGGACGCCGATGAGCCCGGCGGTCACCCCGGGCGGATCACCCCGTCCCGGCGGACCACCTGACCCGGCCGGCCGGAGTGGGCCGCGCCAGGGGATACCGCGCCCGCACCTGCCGCTGCGCCCACTCTGGCTGTGTCGGGTGTGCGCCGCGCCGTGGCCCTGCGGGGCCGCCCGACTCACCCTCGTCTCCGAGTACGCCCACGACCGGGTCGCGCTCAACATCTACCTGTGCACCGTGCTGCACGACGCCGCCGCCGACCTGTACCGGCTCTATCCCGACACCGGCCCCGACCCGGCGACCCTCTTCGCCCGTTTCCTCGCCTGGGTTCCCCGCGCCCGCCCACCGACCGAGCCATGATCCACTCATGGGGGCCGATGTAGCGCTGTCGAATCCGTCTGACACCGCTCCATCGGCCCATAGGAGTCGATCAAGCCGGGCCGGGCCGGGCAGGGGCCGGGGTGGGTCAGGGGTGGGTCATCCGGAGCAGGTCGAGGGCCTCGTCGAGCTGGGTCTCGGTGAGTTTGCCGGAGTCGACGTGCCCCCGGGAGAGCACCACCTCGCGGATGCTGACCTGCTTCGCCAGCGCCTCCTTGGCGATCGAGGCGGCCTCGTCGTACCCGAGGTGGCGGTTGAGCGGGGTGACGATCGACGGCGACCCCTCCGCGTACGCCAGGCAGACCTCGGCGTCCGCGACCAGGCCGGCCACCAGGCGGTCGGCGAAGATCCGGCTGGACGCGGAGAGCAACTTGATCGATTCGAGCAGGTTGCGGCCCATCACCGGGAGCATCACGTTCAGCTCGAAGTCGCCCTGGCTGCCGGCGAACGCGACCGCCGCGTCGTTGCCGATCACCTGGGCGCAGACCTGCCGCACCGCCTCGGCGACCACCGGGTTGACCTTGCCCGGCATGATCGACGAGCCGGGCTGGAGGTCGGGGATGCGCAGCTCCCGCAGGCCCGCCCGGGGGCCGGAACCCATCCAGCGCACGTCGTTGGCGATCTTGTAGAGCCCGACCGCGACGGTACGCAACTGGCCGGACGTCTCGACCAACGCGTCCCGCGCCCCCTGCGCCTCGAAGTGGTTGCGGGCCTCGGTCAACGGCAGCCCGGTCGAGGCGCGCAGCTTCTCGATCACCTTTCCGGCGAAACCCAGCGGGGTGTTGATGCCGGTGCCCACGGCGGTGCCGCCCAACGGCAGCTCGGCCAGCCGGGGCAGCGCCGACTCCAACCGCTCGACGCCGTAGCGGACCTGCGCGGCGTACCCGCCGAACTCCTGCCCCAGGGTGACCGGGGTGGCGTCCATCAGGTGGGTACGCCCCGCCTTGACCACCGTCTCGAACTCGGCCGCCTTCGCCTCCAGCGCCTCCGCCAGGTGGCGCAGCGACGGCAGCAGGTCCTCCACCACGAACTGGGTGGCGGCCAGGTGGATCGACGACGGGAAGACGTCGTTGCTGGACTGCGAGGCGTTCACGTCGTCGTTCGGGTGCACGTCCCGGCCCAGCTCCCGGGTGGCGAGGGTGGCGATCACCTCGTTGGTGTTCATGTTCGACGAGGTGCCCGAGCCGGTCTGGAACACGTCGATCGGGAACTGGTCGTCGTACCCGCCGTCGGCCACGTGCGCGGCGGCGGTGGCGATCGCCTCGGCGACGTCCGCGCCGATCACCCCCAGCTCGCTGTTGACCAGGGCGGCGGCCCCCTTGATCTGGGCGAGTGCCTTGATCTGGGCCGGTTCGATGCCCCGGCCGGAGATCGGGAAGTTCTGCACCGCGCGCTGGGTCTGCGCCCGCCACAGCGCCTCGGCGGGCACCTCCACCTCGCCCATCGAGTCGCGTTCGATCCGGTAGCCCGCTGCCTCTGGAGTCGTCACCCGTCCCATCCTGCCCCGCGCTCCCCCTGCTCGCAGCGGGGCTCGGGAGAAAACGGGCGGTAGGGCAAGATCGTGCTCGATCAGGGAAAGAGTGGTGTCACCCGCCGCCCCAGGTTGGCCACTTGACTGTTGCAGCCGGGCAAGGTCGCCGGAGCTGGGTGCTTACGAGTAGACGTCCTTGCGATGCCCGACGTCGTGGACGGTCAACTCGTCGCCGTCCAGGCGGTAGAGGACCCGGTAGTCCCCGACACGCAACCGACGCCCGGACCCATCGCGCATCTCGGTCGAACTCTGCGGCACCGGGTCGGAAACCAGGCCGAGGATCGCGCTCAGGACAGTCAGGAACACGTTACGCGGCTGTTTGTGCAGCCAAACCAACACATCCCGGTCGATCTGAACCTTCACGCCGCCGCACCGCCGGCCCGGTCGGCCAACAGCGCTTCCACCTCGAGGGGATCAACTCCGAGCGACTCCAGAGCCGCCGACAGCGGCACGAACTGCCCCTCGGCACGAGAACGAGCGATCACCGCCGAGTCCCTGCGGTCTCGGAACGCCTCGATCTCCTCCCACTCGTCGATTCCGAGCAACACGGCGACGGGCCGCTCGTACTTGGTGATGATGACCGGCTCCCCGGTGCGCTCGACCCCGTCCAACACTCGGCCCGCGCCATCGCGGAACTCCCGCAGGGTAATCCTCATCATGTACCAAACCGTACCACGCGGTACCCCGCTGCGCAGGGAGCAACTCCATACCCCCGAGGGGATCTCCACCCCGGGTGGTGCACGCAGGAGTACGCCACCAGCCATCGACCGGTCTTCCATGACCACAGGCCCGACGGTGCGCCAGAGCAGGCATCAGAGTTGTTCGAGGTAAGGGTCAACTACAACTCGGGCAGGCCGACCTCGATCGCCTTGCGCAGGATCACGGCGAGTTGCCGGTATCGCGGCACCGGCAGCACCGGGTCGATCTCGGCGGTCATGCCAGTCAGTCTTCTCCGTTGCGGATGATCTGCCGGATTCGCTCCCGGCTGTAGCCGGTGGCCGTCACGATGTCGACCTGGCGTGTGCCGTCCCGGTCAGCGGCCCGGATCGCCTCGGCCAGCTCGACACGCGCAGCTTTCACCTGGGCGCGGGCTTCAGCGATGAGCTTGGCCGCCCGCTCCTCGGCGCGGGGCACGCCAGCCTGCGCCGCGCGCAGCTTCCGTACCGCTGACTCCAGGTTGGCCACTCATCCATCGTCCCTGGCCGGAGAGTAGGCCAACCTATGCATCCAGCAACTAGGCCAATAGAATGACTTGAAGTTGTGCCAACTTTATCGTCTACCGTTTGGCATGAAGACGCATGCTGCAGGAGGAGCCTCCATGCCAAGATCCGAAGTTCTGGCGGTGGGACCGCGTGAGCTACCCGAACACGGAACCGTGCAGGTCTGGGTAGACGCCGGCAGTGGCGCAACCGGACAGCACGTCGTGGCCGCCGTGAAAGATCTCCGAATTGCCGGGCAGGACCGAGGGGAGGGCGCGACCGCGCTCTACGCAGTCCGGACGCGCTACCGCCAGGGCTGACCCGCATGCCCGGCGCCTCTACTACCGGGCATGCGTCCGCGAGTCGGCTAGCGCAGAAGAGCCTGCGGCACCACCTGTAGGAAGTGAGCCCGGCAGCCTTCCGGACGGTGGGTGGGCCGGGTTTCGCGCTACGCAAGACCCGGGGCATCGACCCGACTCGCGACTGCTGTAGCAACTGCACCGAAACGAGAACCGGTGAGGCTCGCCCCCCGCCACATGGGCACTCAATCACGACTGCCGGGTCCCTGCCTGGCAGCATACGAGGAACCAGTTCTCAGACCTCGCTGAAGGGATCCCTACCGAGCGCCACCTTGATGGCCTGTCGCAGGGAATCCATGGTGAAGGGTTCCGTGAGGTCGGCGCGATTCTCCAGCTCGCTGGCGATCGCCCGTAGTTCGTCTGGCGAAGCGACGACCGACGCCGCCTCACCGCGCGGGGTGGACAGGACGATTCCTGCCACACCCAGACCGCCACCGGCGCTCACCGTCATCTTGCCCGTGCTCAGTGCCCGCTTGGCTGTCTCGACCTTCATGACCAGCCGCAGGGCGTCGCCCTTGATCGGTTGAAAGCCCCGCTGCTGATAGTAGGCCGCCACCCGGCTGTTGATCGCGTCGACAACGATCAGACGACCGCCGGCTACACTCGTCGCCCTGATGATGACCTCTACGGCGTCCAGCAGAAGATCATCGCTGAGGCCCTGTCCCTGAATGGAGCGATCAAGGGCGAACCGGGTCAGCAGGTAGGCGGGAACGACGCTGAAACCGCCCGCCTGCCCACCGGTCAAGCCGGCCCGTTCGACCTGCGTCGGCGCAATCGAGTAGTAGGCCACCACGTCGTCGCTGCCCTCCGGGGTCCAGACATAGGTGCGGGACGTCCCGGCGCGCTGAGCACGGCGGGCCTGCTCGGCAAGCCAGATGTTCAGCGACGGCTCGCCACAGTCGAAGCAGGCGAGCTGGTGTTGGTCTTTAAGCCGGCCGGAAAGAAACAACTCACACCCGCCGGAAACGCCGGGGGCGGTTGGCGATCTCGGTAAGCACCGGCGCCTCGTCAGGTTCGTCGAGTGCCGCGATGAGCAGGTCAAACTGCTCTGCGGGCATAATGGTCCGTTCCGCCCTTGCGAGTACTTTGTCCGCCTCCGCACGGGCAGAACGCACCATGAAGGCCGACACTGGTTCGCCGAGCATCTCGGCCGCCTCGGCGATTCGCGACTTACTGGCCTCGTCCGCTCTCACCTCGATGCGCTCAGTCTTGGCGCTCATCTGAGACTCCATCCGGTCGTGTGCCGCTCCCGAACCTACTGTACGGCGAATGTACGGCATCGCACACCAGGTGCGGCAACCTCGCACATCACGGCGAAGAAGTCGTCAGCAGTCCCATCAGCCCCGTAGCGCACGTAGGCTCCACTCGCGCGCCAGGATGGCGTAGACGAGCTGGTCGGCCCACTCGCCTCGGAACAGATAGCTTTCGACGTGGTGCGCCTCCTGACGCATGCCGAGCCGGGCCATCAGACGGGCGGACGCAGCATTGCGCCCGTGACACCGGGCATAGATCCGGTGCAGTCCGAACTCGGTGAACCCCCAGTCCAACAGCGCCGTGGCGGCCTCCGTAGCCAACCCGCGACCTCCCCGGTCGGGATGGAAGACGTACCCGAGTTCAGCCGTGCGGTCGGTCTGGCTGCGCCAGACCAGCTCCACCGTCCCGATGACCTCGACGTCGGTGACCACGGCCAACGTCAGGCAGTCCCCCTCGGCGCGGAGCGCGTCCTCGCCCGCCATGGCGACCACCGACGATCGCGACTCCTCGCGGGTACGCGGCCCGCTGAGCGTCCAGCGGAAGACCTCCGGTCGACACTGCCAGGAGCACACGTCATCGAGATCGTCCAGCGTGACCGGACGCAGGGTGAGCCGCGCAGTACGAATCGGGTACGTCGGTCGGAACATCAAGCGATGTTAAGGCGTGTGCGTGGCGAGTTGACTCGTCAGCGGCGGCCCACGGTCAGCACCGGCTTGGTGACCTCGGCGAAGAAGTCGTTGCCCTTGTCGTCGACCACGATGAAGGCCGGGAAGTCCTCCACCTCGATCTTCCAGACCGCCTCCATGCCCAGCTCGGCGTACTCCAGCACCTCGACGTGCTTGATGCAGTCCTGGGCCAGCCGGGCCGCCGGGCCGCCGATCGAACCGAGGTAGAAGCCGCCGTGCTGCTGGCAGGAGCGGGTCACCTGGCCGGAGCGGTTGCCCTTGGCCAGCATCACCTGGGAGCCGCCGGCCGCCTGGAACTTCGCCACGTAGGCGTCCATCCGGCCGGCGGTGGTCGGGCCGAACGAGCCGGAGGCGTAGCCCTCGGGGGTCTTGGCCGGGCCGGCGTAGTAGACGGCGTGGTCGCGCAGGTACTGCGGCATCGGCTCACCGGCGTCGAGCCGCTCGGCGATCTTGGCGTGGGCGATGTCCCGGGCCACCACCAGCGGGCCGGTCAGCGACAGCCGGGTCTTCACCGGGTACTTCGACAGCTCGGCCCGGATCTCGGCCATCGGCCGGTTGAGGTCGACGCGCACCACCTCGGAGGCGTCGAGGGTCTCGTCGGTGACGTCCGGCAGGAAACGCGCCGGGTCGGTCTCCAGGCGCTCCAGCCACACCCCCGACGGGGTGATCTTGGCGACCGCCTGCCGGTCGGCCGAGCAGGACACGGCGATCGCCACCGGGCAGGACGCGCCGTGCCGGGGCAGCCGGACCACCCGCACGTCGTGGCAGAAGTACCGGCCGCCGAACTGCGCGCCGATGCCGAAGTTGCGGGTCAGCTCCAGCACCTCGGCCTCCAGCTCCAGGTCCCGGAAGCCGTGCGCGCTCATCGAGCCGGAGGTGGGCAACGTGTCGAGGTACTTCGCCGAGGCGTACTTGGCGGTCTTGAGGGCGTACTCGGCGGAGGTGCCACCGATGACGACCGCCAGGTGGTACGGCGGGCAGGCCGAGGTGCCGATCAGCCGCAGCTTCTCCTCCAGGAACTGCATCATCCGCGTCGGATTGAGCAGCGCCTTGGTCTCCTGGTAGAGGTAGGACTTGTTGGCCGAACCGCCGCCCTTGGCCATGAACAGGAACTTGTACGTGTCGGGGTGGCCGTCCGGGTCCTCGGCGTACAGGTCGACCTGGGCGGGCAGGTTGCTGCCGGTGTTCCGCTCGTCCCACATGGTCAGCGGGGCGAGCTGCGAATACCGCAGGTTCAGCCGCGTGTACGCCTGGTAGACCCCACGCGAGATCGCCTCGGCGTCGGAGCCGTCGGTGAGCACGTGCCGGCCCCGCTTGCCCATCACGATCGCGGTGCCGGTGTCCTGGCACATCGGCAGCACGCCACCGGCGGCGATGTTGGCGTTGCGCAGCAGGTCCAGCGCGACGAACCGGTCGTTCGGGGAGGCCGCCGGATCATCGATGATCGACCGGAGCTGGGCCAGGTGCGCCGGCCGCAGGTAGTGGGCGATGTCGTGCATCGCCTCGGCGGTCAGCGCGGTCAGCGCCGCCGGCTCCACGGTCAGGAAGCGGCGCCCCCCGGGCCCGTGGACGACGTCGACGCCCTCGTCGGTGACCAGGCGGTATTCGGTCTGATCCGGACCGGTCGGCAGCAAGGGGGCGTACGAGAACGCGGCGGCACTGCTCATGTCGGAAAAGCCTAGGGCAGACCGGTCGATCGGTGACACCCGCCGGGTGGGTCGTGGGACGCCGCTCTCACCCGTCGCCGTTGGCGCAGAGTTCCCGCTTCGGTCCGCAACTGTCCTCGACGTCCGGTACGCCACCGGTACGCCCCGGGCCGGGCCCGCCTTGACCGTCCGACCCGGCCGGTGGCGCGGCGGGTGGCGGCGCACCGGCACCCGCGCCGAACCGGACGTACCCGATCTCCCGCCCCTCGCCGACGACCATGCCGTTGCGGCCGACCGCGAGCGCATTGGCGCTGGTCCGCAACACCACCAGTTCCTTACCGGTACGCGGGTCCACGGCGACCAGCCGACTCGGCTTGTCCCCGGTCAGCACCGCCGCGTATGGGGTGAGCGCCGCACCCGCCTTCGCCCCGGCCGGCCGGGTCCAGCGGGCCTTGCCGGTGCCCAACTCCCGGGCGATGACCGAATCCTTGTCGGCGCTGCGCACCAGGGCGTACCGGTCGTCGACGGCGAGCAGCTTCTCCCCCTCGGCGTTCACCAGCAGCACCCGGCCGTCGTAGCCGTCGAGGACCGTCTCCCGCCCGTCGGGGCCCACCCCGATCAGCACGCTGCGGGCCCCCTGCGGGTCCTCCCGCTGCACGCACCCGGCACTGTCGGCGGTGCGCAGGTTGAGCCCGGTGCGCCGCCACACCTCCTGCCCGGTGGCCGGGTCCCGGGCCGAGACGGCGTACTGGCAGCTGCCGTCGACCGACACTGCGGTGATCTTGAGCATCCGGCCGCCGACGACGGACAACCGCTCGTCGCGGCCCGGCTCGACGTTCTGCACGACCCGGCCGGTGGCGGTGTCCACCACGTGCACCCGGCCGTCCACCGGGAACCCGAGCAGCGGCGGCACCGCCTCCGGCCCGGCCACCCCCTCGTCGATCCGCAGCGCGGTGAACCGCCGGGTGCCGAGCAGGCCCGGGTTGTCGGCGAAGAGCCCGGTGCTGACCCCGGGCAGGAAGGCCGTCCACAGCGGGCTGTTACCGCGCGGATCCCAGGCGCTCAGCGTGCAGTCGGTGGCGGCCACGCACCGGGCGTCCAGCAGCATGTTCCGGTACGTCCAGACGGCCACCGCGTCGCCGTCACGCCGACGTACCGCCCCGGTGGTGGGATCGAGCAGCTCGTACCCCTTGACCAGGAGCTTGCCCACGGCGACGACGGCGTCGCGGTCGCCGCCGGCCACCGCCGACCAGTCCGCCTTGCGCTCCCACAGCGGGGCGCCGGTGGCGAGGCTGCGCACCTCCGTGCGGGTACGTTGCTCGACCACGACGGTGTCACCGACGATCGTGACGCTCTTCGGGGTGCCGCCGACCCGCTGCTGCCACAGCACGTCCGGTTCGGAGATCGGCTCGCTGCGGTCGACCCAGTCCCACACCCCGGGGAAGGGGTTCCACACTCCGGTGACGGCGAGCGCGATCACGACGACGAGCCCGAGCAGCAGCCCTCCCCGCACCCCGCCAAGGCCCTTCACACCGCACACCGTAGCGACGTTCACCTCCCCGCCCAGCCCCCGCGCCGGAGTGTCGCCCCGCTTTCTCCCTGGCGGGGGACGCACCCGGCGGGCAGACCGGACGCATCACAACATCGCCGAAATAGCGTCCACAGAGCCTTCGAATACCGCTATATCAGCCCAATTGCCCTGATCACGACCCGGCGGCGGACCGCAGCAACGGCAGCGTGCGGTAGGGGATCTGCTCGGCGAGCGCGATGATCGTGGAGGCCCGGCGGATCGCCTCGGACGAGACGATCTGGTCGATGACCCGTTGCAGGTCGGTGTTGGAGCGCGCCACGATCCGGCAGAGCAGGTCGCTCGCCCCGGTGATGGTGTGCGCCTCCAGCACCTCGGGGATCGCCGCCAGGTGCGCGGTGACCGTGTCGTGGCCGTGCCGCTGGCTGATCTCCAGCGTGACGAAGCTGGTCACCGCGAAGCCGATCGCCGCCGGGCGGATCTCCGGCCCGAACCCGCCGATCACCCCCCGGTCGACCAGCTTGTCCAGCCGGGCCTGCACGGTGCCCCGGGCCACCCCGAGCCGACGGGAGCATTCCAGCACCCCGATCCGGGGTTCGTCGGCGAGGAGCTGGACCAGCCTGCCGTCCAACGCGTCGAGCTGTGCACCCTGTGCAGCGTTCATGGCTTGACACCCTACCGATTGCGCAACCTGACCAGGGTAAAACGTGAGTGTTGCCCAGTGGACGGGCCCACCGCGATGCTGCCTGCAAGAGCTGACGGACCACCGGCCCACGACGCCGGCCACAACCGAGGGAGGCCACCGTGACCCAGGCGATCGACCGACCCCAGTCGACCGAGGACATCGACGTCGACACGCTCGTCGGCGCAGTCGACCACGACATCACCCGTGACCCGTTCCCGGTCAAGGGCCTCGACCACGTGCACTTCCTGGTCGGCAACGCCAAGCAGGCCGCGCACTACTACTCCACCGCGTTCGGCATGACCTGCGTGGCCTACCGGGGGCCGGAGCAGGGCTACCGCGACCACGCCGAGTACGTGCTGACCAGCGGCTCGGCCCGGTTCGTGCTGACCGGCGCGGTCCGCCCCGACGCGGCCGGTGCCGAGCACGTCGCGAAGCACTCCGACGGGGTCAGTGACATCGCGCTGGAGGTGCCGGACGTCGACGCCGCGTACGCGCACGCGCTGACCCAGGGCGCCACCGGCCTGGTCGAGCCGCACGACGTGACCGACGCGTACGGCACCGTCCGGCTCGCCACCATCGCCGCGTACGGCGACACCCGGCACAGCCTGGTCGACAGGTCCCGCTACACCGGCCCGTTCCTGCCCGGCTTCGTGGCCCGGGGCCCGATCGTCGACCGGCAGCCGATGATCGCCGCCGGCCTCCAGCCGAAGCGCTTCTTCCAGGCCGTCGACCACGTGGTCGGCAACGTCGAACTCGGCCGGATGGACGAGTGGGTGGAGTTCTACAAGCGGGTGATGGGCTTCTCCAACATGGCGGAGTTCATCGGAGACGACATCGCCACCGACTACTCGGCGCTGATGAGCAAGGTCGTCGCCAGCGGCACCCGGAAGGTGAAGTTCCCGCTCAACGAGCCGGCGGTGGCCCGCAAGAAGTCGCAGATCGACGAGTACCTGGAGTTCTACCAGGGCCCCGGCGCACAGCACATCGCGGTCGCCACCAACGACATCCTGGCCAGCGTCGACGCGATGCGGGCAGCCGGCGTCGAGTTCCTCGACACCCCGGACTCCTACTACGACGACCCGGAGCTGCGGGCCCGGATCGGCAACGTACGGGTGCCGATCGAGCAGCTGAAGTCCCGCAAGATCCTGGTCGACCGGGACGAGGACGGCTACCTGCTCCAGATCTTCACCAAGCCCGTGCAGGACCGCCCGACGGTCTTCTTCGAGCTGATCGAGCGGCACGGCTCGCTCGGTTTCGGCAAGGGCAACTTCAAGGCGCTGTTCGAAGCCATCGAGCGCGAGCAGGAAGCGCGCGGCAATTTGTAACACTGTCTCGCGTGACGCAACCTCCGAGCTACCCGACACCGCCGGCCGGTGGGCCTGGGCCCGCCGCCGGCGGCTTCGCCCCGCCCGCCGGCCCACACCCGCAGGGGTACGCCGTGCCGCCGCAACCCGGCCCCTACGCCGCCCCGCCCGGCGGCTACCCGCGACCCGGCCCGTACGCCGGGATGCCCGGGTACCCGCCGCCGGGACCCGGCATGCCGCCGCCCGGTTTCCCCGGGATGTCGCCGCGTGGGCTGCCGCTGGCCAGCTTCGGTGACCGGCTGCTCGCCCTGCTCATCGACGGGGCGGTGCTCGCCGCGGCCAGCATGGTCTTCATCGTGCCGGCCTTCATCGTCTTCTTCCAGATGGTCCTGCCCGACCTGACCACCACGGCAGACGGCACGCCCACCTCCGACCCGTTCACCAACTTCCTGATTCCGATGCTGGTGTTGCAGGGCGTGATCTTCGTGGTGGCGTTCGCCATGAGCTACGTCTACCAGGTCGAGATGATGTACAAGACCGGGCAGACCATCGGCAAGCGGGTGATGAAGATCCAGGTGGTGCCGCTCGACCCGGCCGCCACGCTGACCCGTACGGCCGCGGCCAAGCGGTGGGCCGCCGCCCAGATCGGCGGGGCGATCATTCCCGTCTTCAGCTACCTCGACGGGCTGTGGCAGCTCTGGGACAAGCCGTGGCAGCAGTGCCTCCACGACAAGTTCGCCGGCACCATCGTCGTTAAGGTTGCCGGGTGAGCGAGCAGAGCGACCGTACCGGACAGCGCAGGGCGAAACCGTGAGCGTGCAGCCAGGGTGGTACGTCGACCCGGCCGAGCCGACCACCCGACGGTGGTGGGACGGTGAAGGCTGGATCGGTGCCCCGATCCCGGTCGACGCCACCCCGCCGGACGGCCCGCCACCGCCCGAGCCGGAGCCCGCCGCCGAGCCGCCCGCCCCGACCTCCCCCGCCGACGCCCCGCCGACGGCCGGCCGGCACCCGTCGGCCCCGGCCGCTCCCGGCACCTCACCGGGCACCCCCGGCCCGCCCTGGACCGGGCAACCCACCGCAGGCCAACCCTGGACCGGGCAACCGGGAGCGGGCCAGCCCGGACACCCGTGGGCCGGGCAGCCGGAGGGTCACGGGGCCGGGCAGCCCGGCGGGCCGCCGCCCGGCTGGCCGTACCCGACCTGGCCGGGGCGTCCGCCGGAGCCACGCCCACACGGTGTGCCGCTGGCCGGCTACGGTGCCCGGCTGCTCGCCCGGCTGATCGACTTCGGGGTCGTCTTCGGGCTCAACGCGGTGGTCAACGGCTGGTTCGTCTGGCGGTACTTCGAGGAGACCGCGCCCTACCTGCGGGAGGCGGTCCGGCGGGCGATGGCCGGCGACTCCTCCCGGGATGGGCTGCCCGCCATCGGTGAGCAGGCCGGCGGCCTCCAGATCGCCATCCTGGTCATCGCGACCGCGCTCTGGTTCGCCTACGAGGTGCCGACGATGGCCTCCGGTGGGCAGACCCTGGGCAAGCGGCTGCTGCGCATCCGGGCCGTGCCGGTCGACGCCGACCAGCCGCTCGGCTTCGGTCGGGCCACCCGGCGGTGGAGCACCATGGGCATGCCCACCCTGCTCTGGTTCTGCTGCGGCTTCGGTCTGCTGCTCCAGTTCGTCGACGCGGTATCCGCGCTGTTCGACCACCCGCTGCGCCAGGCGCTGCACGACAAGCGGGCCCAGACCGTCGTGGTGCAGGTGCCGCGCGCCGACCACCCCGACACCCCCACCGACGACACCGCCACCGACCGCACCGACCCCGAGCCCCCGGGAGACACCCCATGACCGACACCGGACGTCACCAGCCCCCGCTGCGGCTGACCCGCGCCGACCTGGACGCCCTGCCGACCTACGTCCCCGGGCGCAGCCCCGCCGACCTGGCCCGCGAGCTGGGGCTGGCCGAGGCGATCAAACTCGCCAGCAACGAGGTGCCGTACGGGCCGCTGCCCGGAGTGGTCGAGGCGGTCACCGAGGCGGTCACCGGTTCGCACCGCTACCCGGACATGGGCGTGGTGGCGCTACGCACCGCACTCGCCGAGCGGTACGGCGTGGACCCCGACCGGATCGCCACCGGCTGCGGGTCGGTGGCGCTGGCCGAGCACCTGGTCCGGGCCACCTGCCTGCCCGGCGACGAACTGCTCTACTCGTGGCGCTCGTTCGAGGCGTACCCGATCATCGCGGCGACCAGCGGCGCGAGCAGCGTGCGGGTGCCCAACGACGCCGGCCACGGGCACGACCTGGCGGCGATGGCCGCGGCGGTGACCGACCGGACCCGGATGGTGCTGGTCTGCAACCCGAACAACCCCACCGGGACGGCGGTGCGCAAGCCGGAGCTGGACCGGTTCCTCGACGCCGTGGGCGACGACGTGCTGGTCGTCATCGACGAGGCCTACCGGGAGTTCGTCACCGATCCGGCGGTGCCGGACGGCCTCACCTACCTGGACCGGCCCAACGTGGTGGTGCTACGCACCCTGTCCAAGGCGTGGGGGCTGGCCGGGCTGCGGATCGGGTGGCTGGTCGGCGCCCCCGAGGTGGCCGCCGCCGTGCGCAAGGTGGTCACCCCGTTCTCCACCAGCACCGCCGCCCAGGCGGGCGCACTGGCCGCGCTGGCCCAGGCCGACGAGGTCGAACGACGCTGCGCGCTGGTCGTCACCGAGCGGGACCGGGTCACCGAGGCGCTGCGCAAGTTCGTCCCCGACGTGCCGTCCAGCCAGGCCAACTTCGTCTGGTTGCCGCTGGGTGAGCGGGCCGTGGCGTTCGGCCGGGCATGCGAGGCCCGTGGCGTGATCGTCCGGCCGTTCGCCGGGGACGGGGTGCGGGTCACCATCGGTACCCCGGCCGAGAACGACGCCTTCCTGGCCGCCGCGGAGGCCGCCCTGTCCTGAGTTCGCCGGGGCGCGGGGCGGGGCGGTCCCGCCGGGCCCGCAGTCAGGTCAGGGCCCGCCGGGGCCGGGGTCAGGTCGCGGCGAGCACCACCGGCTCGGCCGTCAGGAAGTACGCCTGGTCGTCGTCGTCCGGGTCGGCGCGCTCCCGCAGCCGCTCCACCGCGACGTAGCCGCCGGCCGCGTACGCCCGGCCGGGTTTCCAGCCGATGCCGTCCCGGCCGGGGGTCATCGGGAACCGGGAACGCTGGGCGCCGGTGACCGGGTCGAGGGTGACCAGTTCCCGGCGTTCGGTCAGCACGTAGAGCCGACCGGCCTCGGTGGCGAGGACGGTCACCGGGCCCAGGTCACCACGCTGCCAGCGGCCCTTGCCGCTGCGCGCCTCCCAGCCCTTGAGCACCCCGCCGTCGTCGCCGACGGCCAGCTCACCGACCAGGGTGGTGCCGGCGGCGTCCAGGGCGGGGGCGGCCATCGGCGCACCCGGGCCGACCTGCCAGCCCCGACCACCGGAGCCGCCGTCGGTGCGCAGTGCCCGACACTGCGACCGGGGGGTGAGGCAGCCGACCGGGGTGACGGTGAACCGGTCGGGGGCGTCCGGCGGTCGCCAGCGGGTGGTGACCGTGCCGGTGGACACGTCCCGGAACTCGACCGTCGTCGGGCCGGCGCAGGAGTCGACGGAGAAGACCTGCCCGGCGGCGGTGGTGCCCAGGTCGGTGCGGCAGTCCCGGTCGCCGTCGACCCGCCAGAGCGCGCGCCCGTCGGCGAGGTCGTAGCCGCGCAGGCCGCCGACCCCGGAGACCACCAGGACCGTCCGGCCGCCCGGGGCGGGGGCGACGGAGATGCCGCGCGGGTCCCAGACGGTGGCCGCCCCGGTGCGCCGGGCGGGTGGGGTGTCGGCCGGCGTCGGCCCGTCGGCCCGCCAGGCGACCCGGCCGGTCAACGCGTCCAGGGCCACCAGCTGCCCGTCCGACCAGTGGCTGAGCACCGTCGTGCCGGCCGCCAGCATCCCGTCGAGGGTGGCCGGCCAGCGGCGGTACGACCAGAACGGGGTGACCCGGTTGCGGCCGTCGGCCGGCTGGTCGGCGTAGAGCTGACGCTCGGCGGCGTAGACCCGCAGCCGTCCCGCCACCACCAACGGTGCGGCCGGCAGCCGACCCACCACCCCGATCGCGGGGGTGCCGGCGGGCGGCGGTGCGCCCCGGGCGGGCGTGACGACCTCGGCGGGGGCGAGCACCCGGTAGCCGATGCCGGCGACCGCCGCGAGGGTGAGCAGCGTGGTGGCCGCGACCACGAGTCGCCGCCGTCCCTTCGGGAATCCCATGCCCACCTCCGCCCGGCACCCTACCCAGGCGTCCCCCCTCGGGACCGGTCAGGTCGCGTCGCGTCGTGCGAAGGATTCCGCCGACCGGTTCCGGTGCGGCGCCACCGCCCCCGGCCTGCGGACGGCGCGGGACGCGCCACGCGGGGCGGGCGGGAACGGGGTCAGGCGGCGGTGGCCCGGCCGGTGCTGTGCACGGTGGCGGCCAGTGCGGTCAGGTCACGCCGGATCGCGCCCTCCACGGTGCGGGCCGCCAGACCGCCGAAGAGCAGCGCCATCATCCGACCGTACGGGGCGGTCGGCACCGCCCGGTGCTCGACGGTGACGGCGGTGCATGCGCGGCGACGGCGCTGGACGGCGCGCAGGGTCCAGGTGATCCGGTAGTCCACCCCGATGCCGGGGGAGCTGAGCACCAGCCGGTGCGGTGGCTCGGCGGCCAGCACGAGGAACTCCTCCGCCTGGTCGCCGCCGTCCGGCCGGGTGCGGGTCTCCCGCCACGCGGTCCCCGGGCCGAACGGGCCCGGGGTGAGCGGCTCGACGGCGCTGACCGTGCAGAGCCAGTCGACGCGGACCGGCAGGTCGGTCAGGAGCGCCCACACGTCGACGACCGGCGCCTCGATGAAATCGGTGACCGCAACCGTCGACATGACACCTCCCGTGTCGTCCACCGTACGGCGGGTGAGCGGCCAGCGGGGGGCCGGACGATGAAATTTCCGTCACCGGTGCCCCTGTCGAGGCACCGGTGACGGGGTTGATCAGGGCCGCAACAGCCCCGCCCGGACGGCGTCGACGAACGCCGTCCAGCCCGGGGGGCCGATGACCAGGGCCGGGCCCGACGGGTCCTTGGAGTCGCGTACCCCGACCACTGCTCGGGTACGGACGAGATTGTCCGCCACCTCCACGCAGAGCCCCTGGTCGTTCGAGCGGCTGCTGGTGCGCCACACTGCGCCGACGAGATCGTTCATGCTCCTACCTCCTGTCCGCTGGGACGTTTCACGCCGACGCACCCCGCGCCGCCGACGGGGGCGGGCGGCGCGGGGTGTGCCGACGGAATCCGGTGGAACAAACGCGGCAGGAGACGCCGAAGATCGGACAGCCGGTGCGACCGGCGCGACCCGGTGCCGGGCGGCCGGTCGGTGCCCGGCGGTCCCGACCCGGACCGGGGCTCAGCGGGCGGGCAGGATCTGCCCGGTGACCTCGCCGAGGGCGATGGTGGTGCCGTCCGGCCCGGGGGCGGTGGCCCGCAGGGTGACGGTGTCGCCGTCGGCGAGGAAGGTGCGGGTCTCCCCGCCGACGCTGACCGGTTCGGCCCCACCCCAGGTCAGTTCCAGGAACGAGCCGACCTGCCCGCGCTGGGGGCCGGAGACGGTGCCCGAGGCGTACAGGTCGCCGGTCCGCAGGGACGCGCCGTTGACGGTCAGGTGGGCCAACTGCTGGGCGGGCGTCCAGTACATCCCGGCGAACGGTGGCTCGGTGACCCGCTCGCCGTTCCACTCGACCGCGAGTCGCAGGTCGAGGCCCAGGTGCGGGGTCTGCCGCAGGTAGTCCTGCACCGGCGGGTCCTGCTGCGGGGCGGGCACGAACGCGTCGGCCAGGGCGTCCAGCGGGGTCACCCAGGCGGAGACGGAGGTGGCGAAGGACTTGCCGAGGAACGGTCCGAGCGGCTGGTACTCCCACGCCTGGATGTCCCGGGCCGACCAGTCGTTGACCAGCACCACCCCGAAGACGTGGTCGGCGAAGTCACCGGTGGGCACCCGGTCGCCGAGCGCGCTCGGTACGCCGACCACGAAGCCCACCTCGGCCTCGATGTCGAGGCGTACCGACGGGCCGACGGTGGGGCCCTCGCCGGTGGCGCGCTGCCCCGACGGGCGGACGACCGGGGTGCCGGAGACCACCACCGTGCCGGCCCGGCCGTGGTAGCCGATCGGCAGGTGTTTCCAGTTCGGCAGCAGCGGCGGCTGGCCGGGGCGGAAGATCTGCCCGACGTTGCCGGCGTGGTGCTCCGAGGAGTAGAAGTCGACGTAGTCGGCCACCGCGAACGGCAACAGCAGCTCGACGGCGTCCAGCGGCACCAGCAGCGGCTCGACGGCCGGCCGGTGCGCCGGGTCGGTGAGCAGTTCGACGAGGCGCTGCCGGACCGAGGTCCACTGCGGGCGGCCGAGCGCCATGAAGGCGTTGAGGGTGGGCCGGCGCAACGCCCCGGCGGCGAGGACCAGCCCGGCGTCCTCCGCC
The DNA here is from genome assembly GCF_040649765.1 of Micromonospora sp. NPDC048894. Classification (NCBI taxonomy): domain Bacteria; kingdom Bacillati; phylum Actinomycetota; class Actinomycetes; order Micromonosporales; family Micromonosporaceae; genus Micromonospora; species Micromonospora sp. NPDC048894. Next base: position 88,896 of record NZ_JBEZFY010000009.1, read on the forward strand.
GCCGCCAGGTCGAACACCACGTCGGCGACGCGTACGCCGATCCTGGGCGGCTGCCCGTCGTGCCGGAACACCCCGTACGGCAGGTTGGTCACGCCGTACGGCGAGCCGTCCGCGCCCGTCACCCAGCTCATCGGTCGAATCCCCCGTTCACCAGCCCCAGCCGGATCAGATCGGTCAGTGGTTCCCGGACGCTGCACGAGCCGAACCCGACCCACAGCGGGCGGTCGGCGTCACGGGCCGCGCGGGCCGGCTCGACCAGCCGCACCGCGTCGGTGTCGGCGAGCAGCGCGGCGACGACGTCCACCTCGGCGTCGGCAGCGGCGGCGAGGGTGGCGGCCAGCACGTTACCGAAGCCGTGGTGGGTGAAGCCGGTCTCCGGGTCGAGGTGGCGTACCGCGTGGTGCAGCCCGGCGGTCAGCTTGAACGGCAGGTCCCGGTCCCGGCAGGCGCAGATCACCGCGGCCAGTTCGACGGGGGTGGGGAAGAGTTCGGCGGCCAACCCGCCGGTGCGGAACTTCGCGGCGATCGGCACGTCGGCCGCGCGGGCCTCGGCGAGGGTGTCCAGCGCGGCGCTGAGGCCGAAGGTCAGCGGTAGCTCGGCGTACCAGGCGACGGCCGGCCCCTCGGAGCGGGCCGGCTCCCGGTCGGGGTGGTCCCCGGCGATCCGGAGCAGCTCGGTCAGGCCGGGCTGCGGGTCCTCGCCACGTCGGGCGACCGCCACCTCGACCTGCCGGACCACGAGGCCACCGGCGGCGAGGCGGGTCAGCGCGGCGGGCAGCCTGGCGATGCCGGTGTCACCGATCAGCCCGACCTCGAAGCCCGCAGCCTGGTCGGCCTGATCGGTCTGATCGGTCTGGCCGGTCTGGCCGGTCTGGCTGGTCAGGTCGGTCAGCGTGTCGGCGGCGGAGGCGGGCACCAGCAGCGGGCCGACCAGGTCGGCGTACCAGGAGGCGCGGTGCTGGTGGTGTGCGGTGACCGCGTCGGGCAGCGACGCGCTGCCGGGCGGGAAGACGGCGGCGTCGTCGACGAGTCCGGCGAGGAGGCGGGGGACCTGCGTTGACACGAGACAAGAATCTACGGGACGCTGTCAAGGAGCGGACAGCAACGTCCGACTATCGGACGCCGCCGGCCGAATATCGGGACAATACGGGAGGCGACATGCCGTACTACCGCAGCGTCGGCGAGGTGCCCCGTAAGCGGCACACCCAGTTCCGCCAGCCCGACGGCACCCTCTACACCGAAGAGCTGATGGGCCAGGAGGGCTTCTCCGCCGACTCGTCCCTGCTCTACCACCGGCACCCGCCGACCGCGATCGTCGCCGCCGAGGCGTTCACCCCGCCCGGGTACACCCGGCTGCCCAACCACCCGCTCAAGCCGCGCCACCTACAGACCCACAAGCTCGACGGCGCGGGGGCCGACCCGGTGCTCGGCCGGCGTCACCTGCTCGCCAACGACGACGTCCGGATCGGGTACGCGCTAGCCGACCGGCCGTCCCCGCTCTACCGCAACGCCACCGGCGACGAGTGCCTCTACGTCGAGGCGGGCACGCTGCGGCTGGAGTCCACCTTCGGCGCGCTCGACCTGGTCGCCGGCGACTACGTGGTCATCCCCACCTCGACGGTCCACCGGCTGGTGCCCACCGGCGACACCCCGGTCCGGCTGCTGACCATCGAGGCCACCGGACACATCGGCCCACCCAAGCGCTACCTGTCGGTGCGCGGCCAGTTCCTCGAACACTCCCCCTACTGCGAGCGGGACGTCCGGGGGCCGGACGCGCCGCTGCTGGTCGACGACACCGACGTGGAGGTACTGGTCCGGCACCGGTCCCGGGCCACCGGCACCGCCTGGACCCGGCACGTCTACGCCCACCACCCGTTCGACGTGGTCGGCTGGGACGGCCACCAGTACCCGTGGGCGTTCTCCATCCACGACTTCGAGCCGATCACCGGCCGCCTCCACCAGCCGCCGCCGGTGCACCAGACCTTCCAGGGCCCCAACTTCGTGATCTGCTCGTTCGTGCCCCGCAAGGTCGACTACCACCCGGATGCGATCCCGGTGCCCTACCACCACCACAACGTCGACTCCGACGAGATGCTCTTCTACACCGGCGGCAACTACGAGGCCCGGCGCGGCTCCGGCATCGGGCAGGGCTCGATCTCGCTGCACCCGTCCGGCTTCACCCACGGCCCGCAGCCCGGCGCGGCGGAACGCTCGATCGGCGTCGACTTCTTCGACGAACTGGCCGTCATGGTCGACACCTTCCGCCCCCTCGACCTCTGCGACGCCGCCGTCGAGTGCGAGGACCCGGGCTACGCCTGGACCTGGAACCGCCAGCCCTGACCCGCCGGGTGCCGCGATCAGGCACCGCTGAGCAGCGGCCTTCCCGGCGCGTCGGGTCGCCCAGCCGTCGCCGGTCGGAGGTGGGGCGCGAGGCTAGGCGACGCCCGCACGGGTGGCGGCGATCAGGGTGGCCGGCACCGCGAGGGCGATCGCGAGCACCAGCGGCCACGGGCTGCCCACCAGGGCGAACAGCAGGAGCAGGGCCGGCCCGGCCGGGACGGCGTACACGGCGAACGCCAACGCGCGGTCCTCGCGGCGCAGCGCCGGCAGGACCACCCGACCCAGCTCGGGCACCCGCCGGGACAGCTGCCAGGCCAGCAGCGCGCCACCGGCCGCCGCCAGCACCGCCACCACCCGGCTCGCCCCCGCCCCGCCAGCGGCCAGGAACGCGAGCAGCAGGCTGGCGACCAGCGACCAGCCGCTGCCGACCAGGACGAGCCGGCGCAGCCCGGTCCACAACGGCAGCTTCTCCGCCCGCGCCGGCTGCACCGGCGCCAACGCGGCCACCTGCTCCAACGCCAGCACCCAGCGCCGCCGCTCCAACCGCAGCACCCCCGGGTCGTGCCGCGCCTCGGCCAGCTCCGGATCGAGCCGTAACGCCTCCCGGTAGGCCCGTTCGGCCAGGTCGAACAACTCCAGCCGGCCGGCGACCAGGGCCAGCACCAGGTGCGCCTGCGGCTCGTCGGGGGCCAGCTCCACCCCACGCCAGGCCGCGTTCAGCGCCGGCTGGCCGTTGCGCGCCTCGGCCAGGATCGCCGCCGCGCTCCGCTGGGCGTACGCGTCGGTCGGCCCGGCCGCCAGGATCCGATCGGCGGTACGCGCCGACTCGGCGTACTCCCCCAGGTCGGCGAGGGCGATCGCCCGGACGACCAGTGCGGCGGCCGGCACCCTCGCCGGGGCCTCCCCCGACGGGCCGAATTCGCCGGCCGGGGCGGGTGCACCGGCCGGGCCGGGGAAGGAGGGTGCCCCCGGCTGGTCGGAGCCGAGAGGCGGTCCGGGCCGGTCCGGCGACGATCCAGACGGGTCGGGCAACGTCGGAGGGCCCGCCTGTCCCGGCGCCGCCCATGATCCGGTAGGGCCGGCCGGTGCCGGCCCACCTGACCGGTCAGCCGGGCCCGAGGGCGCAGCCGGGCCTGGGGGCGCAGCCGTACCAGGCGGCACAGCCGGGCCTGGGGACACGGGCGGGCCCGAGGACACAGCCGCACCAGGCGGCACAGGCGGGCCTGGGGGCACAGGCGGGTGCGGCGGTCCGGGGAGCGGTGGGGTGTCGGGGCGGGGTGAGGTGTCGGGGCGGGGTGGGGCGATCGCCGCGTCGGCGGCGGCGAGCGCCTCGCCGGGGCGGCCGGCGGCGAGGTGCAGCCGGGCCAGCAGCGTCAGCGCGGCCGGGTCGGCGGGGGCCAGGGCGAGCGCGAAGCCCAACTCCTCGGTGGCCTCGTCGTGGCGGCCCAACTCTGCCAGGAGCTGGGCCCGCTGCCGGTAGCCGTCGAGGGGCGACTCGTCGTCGGTCATCGCGGCCCTACCCGGCCGCCGCGTCATAGACCAGGGCCACCGCGATACCGGCGAGGCCCTCGCCCCGCCCGGTGAAACCGAGGCCGTCGCTGGTGGCGGCGGTGACGGTGACCGGTGCGCCGACCGCCGCGGAGAGCACCTGCTGCGCCTCGTCGCGCCGTGGCCCGATCCGGGGCCGGTTGCCCACGACCTGCACGGAGACGTTGCCGATCGCGTACCCGGCGGCGCGGACCCGACGGGCGGACTCGGTGAGCAGCGCCACCCCGGAGGCGGCGGCCCACTCCGGCTCGGCCACCCCGAAGTTCGCCCCGAGATCACCGAGCCCGGCGGCGGAGAGCAGCGCGTTGCAGGCGGCGTGCGCGACCACGTCGGCGTCGGAGTGCCCGGCCAGGCCGTCCTCGCCCGGCCAGTGCAGGCCGGCCAGCCAGCACGGCCGGCCTGCCGCGAAGGCGTGGATGTCGGTGCCGACGGCGACCCGGGGAACGATCATGGATCGAGGGTACGCGTCAGTGCCCGGCGGCCAGCAGGTGCTCGGCCAGGGTCAGGTCGAACGGGCGGGTGACTTTCAGCGCGTACTCGGAGCCGGGGACGCAGAACACCGGTACGCCCTGCTGCTCGACCAGTCCGGCGTCGTCGGTGAGCGGGTCACCGGCGGCGGCGTGTGCGGCGGCGAGCACCTCCCGGCGGAACCCCTGCGGGGTCTGCACGGCCCGCAGGGCGGACCTGTCGACGGTGGCGAGGACGACGCCGGCAGCGTCCACCTGCTTGATCGTGTCGCTGACGGGGAGGACCGGGATCACCGCGTCGTGCCCGGCCCGGACTGCTGCCGCCACCGCCTCGACGAGCGCGGGTGGGGTGAGCGCCCGCGCCGCGTCGTGCACCAGCACGATGTCGGGGCCGGACGGCACCGCCGCCAGCGCGTTCGCCACCGACGCCTGGCGTTCGGCACCGCCCGCCACCACCAGGACCGGGGCGACCGGGGTCAGCAACTGCCGGACGGCGTCGACCTCGGTGGCCGGCGCGGCGACGACGACGGTGTGCACCGACGGGGCGGCGGCGATCCGGCGTACCACGTGCACCAACAGGGGTTCACCGCCGAGGAGCCGGAGCGCCTTGGGACCGCCCGGACCGAGGCGTACCCCGGCACCGGCCGCAGGAACGAGGACCGCGACGTCACCGCGCGGATTGAGCTGCGCGGTCACGTCGCGGTCCTCGGGAATTCTTCGCTGCGGGGTGGGTACGACGATGCGGTCGGATCAGGCCTCGGTGAGGACCTTGTCGAGCAGCGTCTCCGCCTCGTCCTTGGTGCTCTTCTCGGCCAGCGCGACCTCGCCGACGAGAATGTCGCGGGCCTTGGCGAGCATGCGCTTCTCACCCGCGGAAAGGCCCCGCTCCCGCTCCCGACGCCACAGGTCGCGGACGACCTCGGCGACCTTCAGCGGGTTGCCGGAGGCCAGCTTTTCCAGATTCGCCTTGTAACGCCGCGACCAGTTGGTCGGCTCTTCGGTGTGCGGTGCACGGAGCACGTCGAAGACCTTTCCCAGGCCCTCTTCGCCGACCACCTCGCGCACACCCACGATCTCGGCGTTCTCGGCGGGCACCCGGACCGTCAGGTCACCCTGTGCGACCCTGAGGACCAGGTATTCCCTGGGCTCACCCTTGATGACCCGAGTCTCGATTGCCTCGATGAGTGCGGCCCCGTGGTGGGGGTAAACAACGGTCTCGCCGACGCTGAAAACCATAGGTTCGAAACCCCTTTCGCTGTGTCTAGGGTAACACGCTCAGGCACCAATGTCCCGCTGCCGTCCTGACCGTTGGCGCAGCTCAGGGGCCCTGTGAGAGGTGTTGCTTCGGCTTGACAGGCGGCCAAACCAGTGGTTCAAACACGCTCCGTGAGCAGCAGATGACAACCCGGTACGGGTGATCGGAGCGTGGATTTCTCGGGCTATGCGCTCTTCCCATGGTAGCCCGCGGGCGTCCGCACCGCCCAGGTCTAGCGGCAGGAGGGTCCGTGCGGGACGCTGGAGGGGTACCGCACACCGCTCGCCGCACCGCTTACCGGGGGGTCCGATGGGCAAGCCCGACGCCGAGGGACAGGGTCCGTCCGAGGAACTGCCCGACCTGCCGCCGGAGTGGGGCCGGGTGGTCGTGCCGGACGACGCGTCGGCGCTGGCCGAGGAGGCCGCCCAGCTCCGTCGCGAGCTGCGCCGACGCACCTCGGCCACCCGCTGGCGACGCCGGCTGGGGCTGACCGCCCGCCCCGACGGCCGGCCACCGCTCGGGCTGCCCCTGCTGTTGCTGCTGGTGGCGGTGCTCGCCACCAGCGTCGGCCTGGTCACCGTCACCTGGCCCCGGTCGTCGCGGGGCACCGACCGCCCCACCGTCCTGCCGCAGTCGGCTACCCCGGCACCCCTGGTCGGGCGGTCGCTGCCCGCGCTGGACCTGGTCGACGTCGACCAGACACCGGTGCCGCTGCGCGGCCTGCTGCCCGCGATGATCGTTCTGGTGGACGGCTGCGCGTGTGCCGCGCAGGTGGCCGCCGCCGCCAGCGCGGCACCCGACGGCGTGCAGGTGGTCACCGTCGCCGGCGGACGTGAGGTGACGCCCGCCCCACCGGTCGGCGGTCCGGTCCGCGCCCTCGCCGACCCCGCCGGGGAACTACGCGCCGCGCTGCACCTGACCGCCCGACCCGACACCGCCCCGGCCCTGCTGGTGGACCGGGCCGGCACCGTGGTCCGGGTGCTGCCCGAGCTGGGTGCCGCCGCCGACTACCGGAACGACCTGGTCCGGCTCGCCGGCTGACCCGGGGCCGCCCGCCCAGGACGCAGGCCGCCCAGGACCAGAGCCGCCCGGACCCGGGGCCGCCCGGACCCGGGGCCGCTGCCGGCGGCACGTCGACCGGCCCGCTCAGGGCAGCGCGACGACCTGCGCCTCCAACTCGACCGAGCCGGGGCCCACCGCCGAGAACTCCAATCGGGTGCCACCCAGCGGGCCGGTCAGCTCCCAGGCGACCAGCTCGCCGTCGCAGTCCGCCTGCCGGCGCTGCGGCGGATCGTCGTGCAGCACCGAGACCAGCAGCGTCCCGTCGCCCGAGCAGCGGTACTGGAACAGGTGCCGTGCGCCGTCGGGGGCCGACTCCCGCAGGACCGGCGCCCGGCCGGACACCAGGGTCATCCGTTCCCGCCACATGGTGTCGGTGAACGTCGGCAGCCCCACGTCCGGGTCACCGGAGGAGCCGGGCAGTTCGGTCGAGCCCAGCACCCGCCCGGTGCGGCTGTCGAGCACCACCACCCGCCGGGTGGCCTCCGCGAGGGCCGACGGTGCCGGGGACACCGTCCCCGCCGACCCGACCGGGTCGACCGCAGGGGCGGCGGCCGACCACCACCAGCCGCCCCCGACCAGGGCGATCAGGGCCGCGCCGGCCAGCACCGCACCGCGCAGCCGATCACTGCCGCCCCTCTCGACCCCCACCCGGCGAGGGTAACCAGGAGCCGACGACGACGCTCGGCGCAGCGCCGACCGCACCCTCCCCGACCAGGTCATCTGCCCACACGCCGGTGCCCCGGGCCAGCCGTCCGCCGGCCCGGGGTGCCGGACCCGCTGGGCTCGCCGGGCGGCACCGACCACCCCGGGGCCGGGGTTCCGGACCGGGGCCCGGCACAGGGCCGGCGGTCAGGTCAGGGTCGGCGTTCGAGTAGGGCGGCGTAGAGGGTCAGTCCCGGGCCGAAGGCGAGCAGCACGACCCACCGGGGCGGCACCACCGCCCGCAACAGCCGGTCCAGGATCAGCAGCACCGTCGGCGACGAGCAGTTGCCGTGCTCGTCGAGGACCGCCCGGGAGGCCGCCAGCGCGTCGGCGGGCAGGGCCAGTTCCCGCTCCACCACGTTGAGGATGCGCGGCCCTCCCGGGTGCACCGCCCAGCCGTCCACCTCGGCGATCGTCGTGCCGTGCCGGGTCAGCAGACCGTCCACCAGCCCCCGGACGTGCGCCGAGAGCACCTGCGGCACCTTCGGCGACAGGCCCATCCGGAAACCCGTGTCGGTGACGTCCCAGGTCATGTGGTCGGCCGTTGAGGTGTCGGTGACCGACGCGACCTCGCGCAGCGCGTACCCCCGGTCGGTGGTTTCGGTCCCCGGGACCAGCACGGTGGCCACCGCGGCGTCGGAGAACAGGGCGTGCGAGACGATCTGCTGGGTGTCCATCCGGGCCGACGCCGGCTGGATGTGCAGACTGGTCAGCTCGGCACAGAGCAGCAGCGCCGGCCGGCCCCGCGCGGTGACGAAGTCGCCCGCCGCACCCAACCCGGGCAGGGCCGCGTAACAGCCCATGTGCCCGACGAACATCCGCTGGGTCTCCGCAGCCATGCCGAGGTCACGGGCGAGGAGGATGTCCAGCCCGGGGGTGGCGTAACCGGTGCAGGAGCAGACCACGAACAGTCCGAGGTCGCCCGCCGCGAGGCCGGCGGCGGTCAGCGCCCGGCCGATCGCCTCCTTGCCCAACGGCAGCGCCTCCACCTGGTAGCGCCGCATCCGCCGGTCGGTCGGCCAGTCGGAGACGTCCTCCAGCAACGGGTTGACCGCCGCCTGCCGGTGCGACACCCCCGAGTTGGCGAAGATCCGCTCGGCCAGGGCCCGGGTGGGACCCGAGAAGTGCTCCGCGAAGTAGCCAGCCCAGAGTTCGTCCTGCCGGGCGCCGGGCGGATGTGCCGCCCCCAGCCCCGCGATCAACGGCACGGCCATCTGTCCCCACCTCTCGTCCACACTGCCCGTCCGGCGGCCACGCCGACCTCCGTCACCCTCACCAACGAGGGGCCGTTCCGTCGCGGTCCGGGTCACCCCCGAGCACCGCCACCCCGAGCCAGTCGGCGCACACGTCCGAGGTGGCCGGATGCAGCGAGCCGCAGCGGGCGTCCCGGTAGAGCCGTTCCAGCGGGTGCCCCCGCCGGGTGGCCGAGGTGCCGGCCGCCTCCAGCATGGACGCCGCCACCTCCGCCGCCGTGGTGCCGGCGAGCAGCTTGGCCCGCCACACCCACCGGTTCGTCTCGGCGTCGCCGGGGGCGTCGTCGACCCGGCGGGCCGCCTCGGCCACCACCAGCTGCGCCGCCGCCACCGCCGCGTCGGCCCGGCCGAGCCGGGCCCGCACCGCAGGCAGGCCACCGAGGTCCCGCGCGGTGAGGTGCTCGGCGGCGGCGTCCACCGCCGCCCGGGCCACCCCCACGTAGACGGCGGCGTAGCTGGCCACCAGCCAGTGCGGCATGAGCTGGGCGACGACCAGGGCCAGCCCCTCCACCCCACCGAGCAACCGGTCCGCCGGCACCGTCACGTCCAGGTGCAGGTCGTGCGACGAGGTGGCCCGCATCCCCAGCGCGTCCCAGGTCGGCTCTACGGTCACCCCGTCCCCGGCGGGCACCAGGAACTGGGAGACCACCGACGGGTCGGCGGCGCTGCGGGCGGCCACCAGGTAACCGTCGGCGTGCCCCGCCCCGGAGCAGAACGTCTTGCTCCCCTTGATCCGCCAGCCGCCGTCGACCGGTTCGTAGACCGTGCTGAGCCGGGACAACCGGGCCCCCGCGCCGCGCTCGCTCATCGCCACCGCGTACCAGGCGCCCTCGGCCGCCGCGCGCAGCAGCCGGTCCCGGGCGACCAACGCCTCGTCCGGGACACCCAGCGCCTCGGCCAGCTCCTCGGTGACCGCGCCGAGCGCGCCGGTGACCGAGGCGTGCATGTTGAACACCAGCGCGGTCGCGCCGTTGCCCCGGGCCAGCTCGGTGGCGACCGCCGCGTACCCGGCGAAGGAGGCGTCCGCGCCACCCAGCCCGGCCGGGACCATCAGCCCGAACAGCCCGGACTCCCGCAGGTCGGCGAAGTCGTCGGCCGGGAACGTGCCCTCCCGGTCGTGCCCGGCCGCCCGCGCGGCGAACCTCGGCGCCAACCGGCGGGCCGCCGCCAGAGCGTCCACAGTCATACGGTCCCCTTCCTGGGTGTTCCTGGTACCCCGAACCGGGGCGGCTAGCCGTGCCGGACCCCCCGGCCCTGGTAGAGCACCGCCGTCGACCAGGTCGGACGGATCGCGGGCCCGTCGTGGGAGACGTCGCGGGCGGCACCCCCACGGGTACGCCGCACCAGCCAGCCCAGCGTCGCCCGCAGCCCCGGCCGGACCCCCCGTACCCGCAGGGCGACGCCGTGTCTGGCGCACTCGACGACCAGCGCCCGGTCGTCCACGAACAACCGTGGGTCGTGGATGCCCCGGGGCACGGTGGGCAGGCGTTCACCCAGCTCCACCGCGACCAGCCGGGCCAGCAGCGTGTCGTTGAGGGTGTCCAGCACGAGCAGTCCACCGGGGCGCAGCAGGCGGCACGCCTCGGCGACCGCCGCCCGCCAGTCGGGCACGTGCTCCAGCACCTCACCGGCCGCGACCACGTCGGCGCACCCGTCGGTGAGCGGCACCGCCGTGACGTCACCGGCGAGCGCGGTGACGCCGTGCGCCGCCGCCTGCTCCAGGGCCGACCGGGTGAGGTCCACCCCGACGTGCCGGTAGCCCTTGCCGACCAGGTGCGGGGCCATCAGCCCGGCACCGCAGCCCAGGTCGACCAGGACCGCGTCGGGCCGGGACGCCGGTGGCACCAGGGCGGCGCGGGCCCGGGCCAGCCAGTGCAGCATCGCGAAGGCGCCGTCGGGCCGCCACCACTCGCCGGCCAGGTCGTCGTACTGGCGGGGGTCGTTGGGGGGCAGCACCCGGGCACCGTTGGACACCGGACCGTCACGCATGGCATCGAGCGTGGCACGACCGGCCGGTAACGACCAGACTTCCCTTATGTCGCGGACGGTGTTAGGGCTGGTCAGGGCGAGTCATCCGGAACCCGGCCTGGCGGTGACCACGGTGGCCGGACTGCTCGCCGTCGGGGTCGGCCACCGTCCGGCCGGGACGGTGGCCGTGGTGCTCACCGTGCTGGCCAGCCAGCTCGCCGTCGGCTGGACCAACGACGCGGTGGACGCCGGGCGGGACGCCGCGGTGGGGCGTACCGACAAACCGGTCGCCGCCGGGACGGTGGGTCGCCGGACGGTGGTGGTGGCCGCCGTGCTGGCCGCGCTCGCCACCCCGCTGCTGGCGCTGACCACCAACCCGGTCGCCGCGTTCTGGTTCACCCTCGGCCTGGTGTCGGCGCTGCTCTACGACTGGCCGCTGAAGTCCACCCCGGTCTCGGTGCTGCCGTACGCGGTCTCCTTCGGCTCGCTGCCCGCCTTCGTGGTCCTCGCCCTGCCGGGTGCCCCCGCGCCACCGGCCTGGCTGGTCGTCGCGGGGGCCTGCCTGGGTGCCGGCGCGCACTTCGCCAACGTGCTGCCCGACCTGGCCGACGACGCCCGTACCGGGGTGCGCGGGTTACCGCACCTGCTCGGCGCCACCGGGAGCCGGCTGGCCGCCGCCGGGCTGCTGTTCGCCGCCACCGTCGCCCTGGTCCTCGGGCCACCCGGGCCACCGTCGTGGGTCGGCTGGTCGGCCGTCGCGGCGGCCGTCGCGGTGCCGGCCGTCGGCTGGTACGCGGGCCGCGCCGCCACCCGCCGCGACGGCCGCTCGGTGGCCGCCTTCCGGGCGGTGCTGGTGGTGGCCCTGATCGATGTGGTGCTGCTGGTGGCGAGCGGTCGGGTGATCTGAGCGGCACCCGCCCGGGTGGCGGCACCGGGTCCGTGTGCGGTCCTCGATCAGCCCCAACTACCCTGGAGCGCGGTCTGCGCGGGTATGACCACCCCGCGCCCGGGGCATGCACCGGGTGGGGATCGTGACGAGGAGGACCGACGTGACGCGCTCGATCAGGGGTTCCCGGCGGGCCACCCTGCTGCTGGTCGGCCTGGCGGGGGCGACCGCCCTGCTGGCCACGGGCTGCGGGGCGGGCCAGGTGTCCGAGACCGCCAACAAGCAGCCGTCGGTCCAGGGTGTGAACGTCCAGACGTCGGACAACGCCTACAAGGTGCGCGGCCTCTACGTCGCGTACCCGGGTGACAGCGGCCTCGCCGCCGGTGCGAACGCCGCGCTCAACGCGGTGATCTACAACGACACCCGGGACCCGGTCACCGTCACCGTCACCACCGACAGCGCCCGGCAGATCGTGCTCACCGGGGCCACCGGCTCGGCCAGCCCCTCCGGTTCCGCCTCCCCGGCCGAGAGCGCCTCGCCGTCGGGCAGCGCCTCCCCGGCGGAGACCACCTCCCCGGACGGCAACGCCTCCCCGTCCGAGGGTGCCTCCCCGTCCGAGGGTGCCTCCCCGTCCGAGGGTGCCTCCCCGTCCGAGGGTGCCTCCCCGTCCGAGGGTGCCTCCCCGTCCGCGCCCGCCGGTCAGCCGGCCCGGATCGAGATCCCGGCGCTGAGCTACGTGCAGCTCAACGTGCAGAACGGCCAGCACCTCCAGCTCATCGGGATCAACGAGGCGCTGCGCACCGGCCAGCAGGTCAACCTGACCTTCGACTTCGGCGGCGGTCGTACCGTCAGCACCCCGGTCCCGGTCGGGGTGCCGCTGAGCCCGGCGCCCCCGGCCTCCCCGATCGTGCACCGCGAGGGTGGCGAGGAGAGCGGCCAGGAGGGCAGCTCCGGCCACGGCGGCTGACCCCGCGAGCGAGACACCGGCACCGCCGGCGTGGCGACGACCACGCCGGCGGTGTTTTCGTCACCGGTGAGGGTTAGCGTCCTGGGGTGACCACCCCCCGATCGACTCCCGCCCGTGGCGCGTCCGGCGCGTCCCGGAGCCGGGCCACCCGTGAGCCCCGCCCCGCCTACGCGTGCGACGCCTGCGGCCACCAGCCACCCAAGTGGGTGGGTCGCTGCCCGGAGTGTGGCGAGTGGGGTTCGGTGGTCGAGTGCACGGTCACCGGCCCGGTCGTCTCCGGTCGGGTGGTCAGCTCCCGGATGCCGGCCGAGCCGGCCCGACCGATCGCCACGATCAGTGCCGCCCCGGCACGGGCCCGACCCACCGGGGTCAGCGAACTCGACCGGGTCCTCGGCGGCGGCCTGGTCCCCGGCGCGGTGGTCCTGCTCGCCGGGGAGCCCGGGGTGGGCAAGTCCACCCTGCTGCTCGACGTGGCGCAGCAGTGGGCGGCCACCGCCGGCAGCCCGTCGCTGGTGGTCAGCGGCGAGGAGTCGGTCAGTCAGGTCCGGCTGCGCGCCGAGCGGATGGGGGCCCTGCACGAGCAGCTCTGGCTGGCCGCCGAGAGCGACCTGAGCGCCGTGCTGGGCCACCTCGACGCGGTCAAGCCGGGCCTGCTGGTCCTCGACTCGGTGCAGACCATCTCCACCACCGGCAGCGAAGGGGTGCAGGGCGGGGTGACCCAGGTGCGGGCCGTCACCGCCGCCCTCGTCGCGGTCGCCAAGGAACGCGGCATCGCCACCGTGCTGGTCGGCCACGTCACCAAGGACGGCCAGGTCGCCGGGCCCCGGGTGCTGGAGCACCTGGTCGACGTGGTGCTGCACTTCGAGGGCGACAAGCATTCCTCGCTGCGGATGGTCCGGGGCGTCAAGAACCGGTTCGGCGCGGCCGACGAGGTCGGCTGCTTCGAGATGCACGAGGGGGGCATCAGCAGCCTGGCCGACCCGTCCGGGCTTTTCCTCACCCGCTATTCCGAGCCCGTCCCGGGCACCTGCGTCACGGTGGCGATGGAGGGGCGGCGGGCGCTGCTGACCGAGGTGCAGGCACTGATCGGCGCTACGGTGGCCGGCTCGCCCCGGCGTACGGTCTCGGGGCTCGACGGGGCCCGGTTGGCGATGGTGCTGGCGGTGCTGCAACGCCGCACCGAGCGGCTGACCCTGCACGACCGGGAGGTCTTCGCGGCCATCGTCGGCGGGATCCGGGTGGTCGAGCCGGCCGCCGATCTCGCGGTCGCGCTGGCGGTCGCCTCCGGCGGGCTCAACCTGTCCATCGCGCCCCACCTGGTGGCGATCGGCGAGGTCGGGCTGACCGGTGAGGTGCGCCGGGTCGGCGCGGTCCCCCGGCGACTCGCCGAGGCGGCCCGGCTGGGCTTCCGGACGGCCCTCGTCCCCACCGGATGCGGCCCCGAGAGCACCGGCGCCGGCCCGGACACCATGCGGGTGATCGAGGTCACGGATGTCCGGTCGGCGCTCCGGGCGGTCGCCCGCGCATCCGCTGAGTGACGGACGGTGGCGAAGCGCCGGGGACCGGTCAGGCCATACCGGACAACGCCCGCCAGGTCAGGCGGGTGGGAAAATCCGACGCCGTGGCACATCACAGTAACCACGAGAGCACCCACCGCAGGGCAGTCCGTAGACTGTGCGCGTGCCGACCGACCGCGACGCCGCCAAGCCTGCCGGCGCGACGCCCCACACCCGCGCCGCCGCCGTGGGCTCACCCACCCGTCCGATCAGCGTGAGCGTGGCCGGGGCCACCGGCAGTGCCGGTGATCCGCTGCGGGCCAACCTCGCCCTGATGGCGCCCGGTACCGCCCTGCGCGACGGGCTCGAACGCATCCTGCGCGGTCGTACGGGCGCACTGATCGTCCTCGGCTACGACAAGGTCGTCGACGGGATCTGCACCGGTGGCTTCCCGATGGACGTCGAGTTCTCCGCGACCCGGGTCCGCGAGCTGTGCAAGATGGACGGCGCGGTGGTGCTGTCCAGCGACGGCACCCGGATCGTGCAGGCCGGGGTGCACCTGATGCCCGACCCGTCCATCCCCACCGAGGAGTCCGGCACCCGGCACCGCACCGCGGAGCGGGTGGCCCGGCAGACCGGCTACCCGGTCATCTCGGTCAGCCAGTCGATGCGGATCATCAGCCTCTACGTCAACGGGCAACGGCACGTCCTGGACGACTCGGCGGCGATCCTCTCCCGGGCCAACCAGGCCCTGGCCACCCTGGAGCGCTACAAGCTCCGCCTCGACGAGGTCTCCGGCACCCTGTCCGCGCTGGAGATCGAGGACCTGGTCACCGTCCGGGACGCCGTCGCCGTCGTGCAGCGGCTGGAGATGGTCCGCCGGATCGCCGACGAGATCGCCGGTTACGTGGTCGAGCTGGGCACCGACGGCCGCCTGCTCGCCCTGCAACTCGACGAACTGATGGCCGGTGTCGACGCCGACCGTACCCTGGTCATTCGCGACTACCTGCCCACCGGCCGCAAGTCGCGCACCCTCGACGAGGCTCTCGTCGAGTTGGACCTGCTCGGCGCGACCGAGCTGATCGACCTGGTCGCGGTCGCCAAGGCGATCGGTTACCCGGCCGCCTCCGACGCGCTCGACGCGGCGGTCAGCCCCCGCGGGTTCCGGTTGCTGGCCAAGGTGCCCCGGCTGCCGGTGGCCATCGTCGACCGGCTGGTGCTGCACTTCGGCAGCCTCCAACGGCTGCTCGGGGCCACCGTGGAGGATCTCCAGGCCGTCGAGGGGGTCGGCGACGCGCGGGCCCGGGGCGTACGGGAGGGGCTGTCCCGGTTGGCCGAGGCGTCCATCCTGGAACGCTACGTCTGACCGGGGTGGGCCACCCGGGCTGACCGGCTCGTCGGTGCCGGTCGGCACCTCCGGGATCAGCCGGTGACGACCAGCTTGACCGGCTCGCTCAACTTGGTGCCCACCCGGGCGAAGACCTGGTAGGTGCCGGCCGGCGGGTTGGGGCCCGAGGCCACCCCCTGGCTACAGCGGCTGGCGTCCATGCCGTTCCAGGTGAGCTGGTAGGTCCGTTCGAAGCCGGGGGTGAAGGACTGCACGTCGGAGCCCTTGCCGGTGCCGCAGGTGTCCGAGGACCAGACCTTCTCCGCGCCGGACTTGATGAACAACTCCTGCACGTCCGCACCGACGTCCCGGCTACAGGTCCGCTGGGACGTATTTTTGATCTTGAGGGTCAGGTCGACCGGGGCACCCTGGCGCACCTCGGCCGGGAGCGCCACCGGGGTCACCTGGACCTCGCTGTTGGTGCAGGTCCCGTCGTCCGCCCGGGCCGGATTCGTCGGCGCAGGCGCAGCGGCCGACGGCGCGCTGTTCGTGCCCGGCTCGGCGCTCGACGCGGCCGACGAGTCCGGCGCACCGGCCGCACCCGACGGCGACGCGGACCCGGGGGCCGGCGACGCGACCGTCGGGGAGGCCCCGCCCGCCGCCGGGGCCGACGTCGGGCCCCCGGCACCCCGTGTGGTGCCGGTGTCCCCCGATCGGGTACACGAATAGAGCAGGACAACCAGGAAGAGAAGCCCCGCTCCGAGTACGACGGCGCGACGCCGCCAGTACACGGCGGAGGGCAGGGGACCGACCGTCAGACGCATGATGCCCCCACCGTAGCGGCGTGACGCACGAGGACCGACCACGACTCGCCGGGCATCGGCCGGCGGCGGGGAAACCGCACTCCACTCACGACAGTCACCCGGAATCCGCCCCGACCCGCGTCACAGGTAGACCTTGCGCTGATACACCGCGTGCGCGCTGGCCACCCGGTCCAGGAAGAGCAGCCCGGCGCAGTGGTCGATCTCGTGTTGCAGGGCACGGGCCTCGAAGCCGTCGGTGACCAGCCGGACCAACGCGCCGCTGCCGGGCAACGCCCCCTCGACCACCAACCGGCTGGCCCGCTTCACGTCACCGGTCAGATCCGGCACCGACATGCAGCCCTCCCGGCCCGGCTTCCAACGGCTCGCCTCCACCACCCGGGCGTTGCAGAGCACGAACGTGCCATGCACCGTCACCGCCTTGGGGTGACCGGTCACATCCACCGCGAACACCTGCGCACCCACCCCGACCTGCGGTGCCGCCAACCCCACACAGCCAGGCGACACCCGCATCGTGGCCACCAGGTCGGCCGCCAGCCGGACGGTCTCCTCGGTGGTCGGGTCGACCTGCGGTCCCGGCCGGCTCAGCACCGGCTCGGGGGCACACACCACCCGACGCACCTCCCCCGGCACCCCCAACGCCGCCGGAGTCCAGCCACCGAGCCCGGTGTACGGTTCCTCGCTCACGGGTTCACCTCGGTTCGCGACTGCGGGGCTCGCAAACCCGGCTCACTCCTCGCGCTCACAACACCCACCCGCGCTCGCGACTGCGGGGCTCGCACAACCCGCTCACTCCTCGCGCTCACAACACCCACCCGCGCTCGCGACTGCGGGGCTCGCAACCCCGGCTCACTCCTCGCGCTCACAGGAGGTCCGGGTCGGCGGGGCGCAGGGAGAACCCGACACCCAGGTCGGCGGCGACCCCGGCGAGTCGGACGGCCAGGTCGTCGGCGCTGCCCGGCGGCAGGTCCACCTCGGCCACCACCACGTAGAGCGGACCGGCCAACCGGGTGGAAAGATCCGTCACGTTGCCGCCGCTCTCGGCGACCACCCGGGTCATCGCCGCCACGATGCCCATCCGGTCCGCGCCGTGCACCGCCAGCACGTACGGCTCACCCGCCGGAGCCGTCGTACCGTCCGGGGTGACCGCGCGTACGGTGGCCAGGAGTTGGCCGTCGGCGGCCAGCGGCGTCAGGGCGGCCTCGACCTCGGCGGCGGCCGGGCCGACACAGATCAACGTCATCGCGAAGTGACCGCGCAACCGGGTCATGGTCGAGTCGGTGAGGTTCGCGCCGAGCCGGGCGAGCACCTCGGCCACGTCGGCCACGATGCCGGGCCGGTCCCGACCGATGACGGTGATCGCGAGCTCGCTCATCCGGGCATTCTGCCCGATCCGCCCGGCGGTCCGGTGACGCCCCGCCCGGCCCGCCCAATCAGCGGGAAGGCATCGCGTGACATCATCGTCGGCGCGATGACTGAACCGACCTTCACCACCCTGGTCAGCCGGTGGTACGAGCAGAACGCCCGCGACCTGCCCTGGCGGACGCCCGGCATCGGGGCCTGGCCGATCCTGGTCAGCGAGGTCATGCTCCAACAGACGCCGGTGGTGCGCGTCCTGCCCGCCTGGCACGCCTGGCTCACCCGCTGGCCCGATCCCGCCGCCCTCGCCGCCGACACCCCGGCCGAGGCGATCCGGATGTGGGGTCGGCTCGGCTACCCCCGCCGGGCGGTACGGCTGCGCGAGTGCGCGGTGGCGATCGTGGAGCGGCACGGCGGGCGGGTGCCCGACCAACTGGACCAGTTGCTGGCGTTGCCCGGCATCGGGACGTACACCGCGCGGGCGGTCGCCGCGTTCGCCTACGGTCAGCGGCACCCGGTGGTCGACACGAACGTCCGGCGGGTCGTCTCCCGGGCCGTCGCCGGTGCACCGGATGCCGGCCCGGCCACCACCCCGGCCGACCTGGTCGCCTGCGCGGAGCTGCTGCCGGTCGAACCGGCCGCCGCGGCCCTGGCCAGCGCAGCCTTCATGGAACTCGGTGCGATCGTCTGCACCGCCCGTTCACCGCGTTGTCCGGCCTGCCCGGTCGAGGCGGTCTGCGCCTGGCGGGCCTCCGGCCAGGCGGCGCCCACCGGGCCGACCCGCAAGACCCAGCGGTACGCGGGCACCGACCGTCAGGTGCGCGGGCTGCTGCTCGGGGTGCTCCGGGACGCCACCGGCCCGGTGCCGCACCAGCGGCTCGACCAGGTGTGGCACGACGACGTGCAACGGGCCCGGGCACTCGCCGCGCTGGTCAAGGACGGCATGGTGGAGCCGGTCGGCGAGGAGCATTTCCGGCTCATCGGGGATGGTCCCGCCACCCAACCGATTCCCGGCTGACCCGCCCCCGCCGAGGGCTGCGCTGGCCGACGGCAGGCAGAAAGGGCGACGGCCCGGTGGCTCGCGCCACCGGGCCGTCGCCCTCGTGCTCTGTCCTACCGACCCGTCAGGTCCTACTCACCGGCGGTGGCGGTGCCACCCAGGTCGGCCGGGACGGCGTCCGGCACCTCGTCCGGGCGGTCCGAGCCGTGGAAGACCAACTTCGACTTCTCGATGTCCTCCGGGTCCCCCTCGCAGTCCACCACCACGATCTGACCGGGGGTCAGCTCGTTGAACAGGATCCGCTCGGAGAGGTTGTCCTCGATGTCACGCTGGATCGTCCGACGCAGCGGACGGGCCCCCAGCACCGGGTCGAAGCCCTTCTTGGACAGGTACTTCTTGGCGTTGTCGGTCAGCTCCAGACCCATGTCCTTGTTGCGGAGCTGGCCCTCGATCCGCTGGATCATGATGTCCACGATCGAGAGGATCTCGTTCTGCCGCAGCTGGTGGAAGACGATGGTGTCGTCGATCCGGTTGAGGAACTCGGGCCGGAAGTGCTGCTTCAGCTCGTCGTTGACCTTCTGCTTCATCCGGTCGTAGGTGGACTCGGAGTCCTCCGACTGCTGGAAGCCCAACGACACCGCCTTGGCGACGTCCCGGGTGCCCAGGTTGGTGGTCAGGATGATGACCGTGTTCTTGAAGTCCACGATCCGACCCTGGCCGTCGGTGAGCCGGCCGTCCTCCAGGATCTGCAGCAGGGTGTTGAACACGTCCGGGTGGGCCTTCTCGATCTCGTCGAAGAGCACCACCGAGAACGGCCGACGACGGACCTTCTCGGTCAGCTGGCCACCCTCGTCGTAGCCGACGTAGCCGGGAGGGGCCCCGACCAGGCGGGAGACCGTGTAGCGGTCGTGGAACTCGGACATGTCCAGCTGGATCAGCGCGTCCTCGCTGCCGAACAGGAACTCGGCGAGCGCCTTGGACAGCTCGGTCTTACCCACACCGGACGGGCCGGCGAAGATGAACGAGCCGGACGGCCGCTTCGGGTCCTTCAGGCCGGCCCGGGTACGCCGGATCGCCTTCGACACCGCCTTGACCGCGTCCTCCTGGCCGATGACGCGCTTGTGCAGCTCGTCTTCCATCCGCAGCAGCCGGGAGGTCTCCTCCTCGGTCAGCTTGTAGACCGGGATACCGGTCCAGTTGCCCAGGACCTCGGCGATCTGCTCGTCGTCGACCTCGCTGACGACGTCCAGGTCACCGGCCTTCCATTCCTTCTCCCGCTGCGCCTTCTGCCCCAGGAGCTGCTTCTCCTTGTCCCGCAGCTGGGCGGCCCGCTCGAAGTCCTGCGCGTCGATCGCGGACTCCTTGTCGCGGCGCACCTGGGCGATCCGCTCGTCGAAGTCACGCAGGTCTGGCGGCGCGGTCATCCGGCGGATGCGCATCCTGGCCCCGGCCTCGTCGATCAGGTCGATCGCCTTGTCCGGCAGGAACCGGTCGGAGATGTACCTGTCGGCCAGCGTCGCGGCAGCCACCAGGGCGGCGTCCGTGATCGAGACGCGGTGGTGCGCCTCGTAGCGGTCCCGCAGGCCCTTGAGGATCTCGATGGTGTGGGCCAGCGACGGCTCACCCACCTGGATCGGCTGGAAACGACGCTCCAGAGCGGCGTCCTTCTCCAGGTGCTTGCGGTATTCGTCGAGGGTGGTCGCGCCGATGGTCTGGAGCTCACCACGGGCCAGCATCGGCTTGAGGATGCTCGCCGCGTCGATCGCGCCCTCGGCGGCACCCGCACCGACCAGGGTGTGGATCTCGTCGATGAACAGGATGATGTCGCCCCGGGTGCGGATCTCCTTGAGCACCTTCTTGAGGCGCTCCTCGAAGTCACCCCGGTAGCGGGAGCCGGCGACCAGGGCACCGAGGTCGAGGGTGTAGAGCTGCTTGTCCTTGAGCGTCTCGGGCACCTCGCCCTTGATGATCTTCTGGGACAGGCCCTCCACCACGGCGGTCTTGCCGACGCCGGGCTCACCGATCAGGACCGGGTTGTTCTTGGTGCGGCGGGACAGCACCTGCATGACCCGCTCGATCTCCTTCTCGCGCCCGATCACCGGGTCGAGCTTGCCCTCACGGGCAGCCTGAGTCAGGTTACGACCGAACTGGTCCAGCACGAGGCTGGTCGACGGGGCGGCCTCGCCCGGCGCGGTGCCGGCGGCGGCCGGCTCCTTGCCCTGGTAGCCGGAGAGGAGCTGGATCACCTGCTGGCGGACCCGGTTGAGGTCGGCGCCCAGCTTCACCAGCACCTGGGCGGCGACGCCCTCACCCTCGCGGATCAGCCCGAGCAGGATGTGCTCCGTGCCGATGTAGTTGTGGCCGAGCTGCAGCGCCTCGCGCAGGGACAGCTCCAGCACCTTTTTGGCCCGGGGCGTGAACGGGATGTGCCCGCTCGGCGCCTGCTGGCCCTGGCCGATGATCTCCTCGACCTGCTGACGGACGCCCTCCAGGGAGATGCCGAGGCTCTCCAGGGCCTTGGCGGCGACGCCCTCACCCTCGTGGATCAGGCCCAGCAGGATGTGCTCCGTACCGATGTAGTTGTGGTTGAGCATCCGGGCCTCTTCTTGGGCCAGGACGACAACCCGTCGCGCTCGGTCGGTGAACCGCTCGAACATGCCCTCGTGCTCCTCACGTGCCGTGCGCCTCGACTGCGAGATCTTGGCGGGGCCGGTGCGCGGACGTCCGGGACGGGCGTCCGCACCTCCTTACTCTATCGCCGCTGACCGACTCCGCTGAGGTCGTGTCTCCTCGTACCGAGCCGTTCCGACGTCGTTTTGACCAACCATCCGCGCTCAGGAGGTGTTCCGGCACCCCAGCCTGTACGCGCAGAGCGAAATTCACCCGGGGTGCGCAACGCCCTCCGGGGGGTCCCGTGGGTTGTCCACAGGCTGTGGACGAAGTCTCCACCGCCTGTGGACAACGCCTGCGGACCCGGAGAACTTCCCGCCCCCACACCGCCCGCAGCCCCACCCACCGGCCCCCGACGGCGGGTGACGTCGGCCGGGCCCGACGGCCGCCGGGCTGCTGCCCCGAGACGGCGACGCCGGCCGGGGGTGCCCCGAGACGGCGACGCCGGCCCGGAGGGGTGCTCCGAGACGGCGACGCCGGCCCGGAGGGGTGCTCCGGCCCGGCGTCGGTTCGCCACTGACAGCTCAGCGGGTCGCGTGGTACTCGTCGACGATCTCCTGCGGGATACGACCCCGGTCGGAGATGTCCTTGCCGTTCTTCTTGGCCCACGACCGGATCGCCTTGTTCTGCTCGCGGTCGGCGGTCGCGCCGCCCCGGCCCCGGGCGGCCCGGCCACCCACGACCACGCCGCCCCGGCCGACCCGGGTGCCGGCAGCCACGTACGGCGCGAAAACGTCCCGCAATTTGTCGGCGTTGGAGTTCGACAGGTCGATCTCGTACTGAACGCCGTCGAGGGCGAACTTGACGGTCTCGTCCGCGTCCCCGCCGTCCAGGTCATCGACCAGCTTGTGAATGATCTGCTTGGCCACGTCCCACATTCCTTTCGAGCAGGGTGCTCCTGCAATAGGAGCACGATAACCCCCCCGACGCTTGCCGCGTCAATAGGACGCCGTAACGACCCGGCAAAGGTCTCACCGCAGGCTACTCGGGGCGGACCAAGGGGAAGAGGATGGTTTCCCGAATTCCCAGCCCCGTCAGCGCCATCAACAGCCGGTCGATTCCCATTCCCATACCCCCGGCCGGCGGCATTCCGTACTCGATCGCCCGGAGAAAGTCCTCGTCCAGCCGCATGGCCTCGTCGTCGCCCCGGGCACCGAGCTGCGCCTGCGTCACCAGCCGCTCCCGCTGCACCACCGGGTCCACCAGCTCCGTGTACGCGGTGCCCAGCTCGAAGCCGAGCACGTAGAGGTCCCACTTCTCGGCCAGGCCGGGCTCGGTGCGGTGACCCCGGGTCAACGGGCTGGTCTCCTCCGGGTAGTCCCGCACGAAGGTCGGCGCCTGGAGGCTCGGCACCACCAGTTCCTCGAACAACTCCTCGGCCAGCTTGCCCGGCCCCCACTTCGGGTCGACCGCGAGCCCCACCTTGTCGGCGTACTCCACCAGGCGGGTCCGTTCGGTGCGGACCGTGACCTCCTCGCCGAGCGCCTCGGAAAGCGCCCCGAACAGGGTCACCGACCGCCACTCGCCACCCAGGTCGAACTCCCGACCGTCGGCGTGGGTCACCGTCGTCGAGCCGCTGACCGCCACCGCCGCCTGCTGCACGAGATTACGGGTCAACGCCGCCATCGTGTCGTAGTCGCCGTACGCCTGGTAGGTCTCCAGCATCGCGAACTCCGGCGAGTGCGACGAGTCGACTCCCTCATTGCGGAAGTTGCGGTTGATCTCGAACACCCGGTCGACCCCGCCGA
Source organism: Micromonospora sp. NPDC048894 (assembly GCF_040649765.1). Taxonomy (NCBI): domain Bacteria; kingdom Bacillati; phylum Actinomycetota; class Actinomycetes; order Micromonosporales; family Micromonosporaceae; genus Micromonospora; species Micromonospora sp. NPDC048894. Next base: position 111,765 of record NZ_JBEZFY010000009.1, read on the forward strand.
CCACGGCGCGCTTGAGAAACAGTTCCGGCGCGATTCGCAGATACAGATCAGTACCGAGCGCATTGCTGTGGGTCACGAATGGGCGGGCCGCCGCGCCGCCGTGCAGCAACTGGAGCATCGGCGTCTCGACCTCGATGAATCCCTGACCGTGCAACGAGTCACGCAGGCTGCGTACCGCCGCGGCCCGGGTCCGGACCATCTGCCGGGCCTGCGGACGGACCACCAGGTCCACGTAACGCTGCCGGACCCGGGCCTCCTCGCTCAGCGGCTTGTGCGCCACCGGCAACGGGCGCAGCGCCTTGGCGGTGACCGCCCACTCGTCGGCCAGCACCGACAGCTCACCGCGCCGGCTGGTGATCACCTCGCCGGTGACACCCACGTGGTCACCCAGGTCGACCAGGCGCTTCCAGGCGTCCAGCCGCTCCGCGCCGACCCGGTCCAGGGAGAGCATCGCCTGCAACTCGGTGCCGTCGCCGTCGCGCAGGGTGGCGAAACAGAGCTTGCCGGTGTTCCGAACGAAGATCACCCGGCCGGTGACCGAGATCCGGTCCCCGGTCGCGGTGTCGGTGGGCAGCTCGGCGTACCGCTCGCGCACCTCGGCCAGGGTGCTGGTCCGGGGGTAACCGACGGGGTACGGGTCGATGCCCTCGGCGAGCATCCGGTCCCGCTTCTCCCGGCGGACCTTCATCTGCTCGGGAAGGTCGTCGGCGGGGTCCACTGGCACGGCGTTCTGCTCGGTCACGGCACGCTTCCTCGGCTAAGGGAGTTCGACTGGGTCAGCCCATGAGCGTACTCATGCCCCCGAGCGGCCGTTACGGGATAACCTGCCCGGCATGGTCGAGCACACCCGGGCACGGTCCTTCGGTACGGTCGCCGCCGACTACGACCGGTTTCGACCCGGCTATCCGGCCGAGGCGCTGCGCTGGGCGCTGGCCGGCGCGGGTGCGGTCGCCAGCGTGGTCGACCTGGGTGCCGGCACCGGCCTGCTCACCCGTGACCTGCGGGCCCTCGGCCACCGGGTCACTCCGGTCGAACCCGACCCGGCGATGCGGGCCCGGCTCGACACGGCCGTTCCCGGGACCACCGCCCTCGCCGGCTGCGCCGAGGCGGTCCCGCTGCCCGACGCGAGCGCCGACGCGGTGCTGGTCGGCCAGGCCTACCACTGGTTCGACCGGGAACGCGCGCACGTCGAGATCGCCCGGGTCCTCCGGCCGGACGGCATCTTCGCCCCGATCTGGAACATCCGGGACGAAACGGTCGGCTGGGTGGCCGAGCTGGGGCGGATCGCCCAGATGGGGGAGAACGTCAGCGACCTGACGGTAAAGGTGACCACCTTCGGTGCGGCCTTCGGCCCGGTCGAGCTGGGCCGGTTCACCCACCGGACGACCGTCACCTCCGACGAGGTCCTCGGGCTGTTGCGTACCCGCTCACACTGGTTGGTCGCCGCCCCGCAGCAGCGGCAACGGCTGGAGCGGGACCTGCGCGAGTTGTTCGCCACCCACCCCGACCTGGCCGGCCGGGAGACCGTCGAGCTGCCGTACCAGACGCTGGTCTTCCGGGCCCGGCGGCGCTGAACCGCCGCGACCGGCCGTCGTGATCAGGTGTTGCGTTCGTAGACCATGCGCAGCCCGATCAGGGTGATCATCGGCTCGTGGTGGGTGATGGTCCGGCACTCGCCGATCACCACCGAGGCCAGCCCGCCCGTGGCGATCACCGCCCGGACCTGGCCCAACTCCTCGGTCATCCGCTCGACGATCCGGTCGACCTGCCCGGCGAAGCCGAAGTAGAGGCCGGACTGGAGACACTCCACGGTGTTCTTGCCGATCACCGAGCGGGGCTTGTTGGCCTCCACCTTACGCAGCTGGGCGGCGCGGGCCGCCAACGCGTCGAAGGAGATCTCGATGCCCGGGGCGAACGCCCCACCGAGGAACTCCCCCCGACCGCTGATCACGTCGAAGTTGGTGGTGGTGCCGAAGTCCACCACGATCGACGGACCCCCGTAGAGGGTGTACGCGGCCAGCGTGTTGACCACCCGGTCCGCGCCCACCTCCTTCGGGTTGTCGATGGCCAGCTGCACCCCGGTGCGGACCCCCGGCTCGACGACCACGCTCGGCAGGTCGGCGTAGTAACGGGCCAGCATGGTCCGCAGCGAGCGCAGCGCCGCCGGCACCGTCGAGCAGGCGGCCACCCCGGTGATCTCCACGGCGTCACCGGCGAGCAGCCCCCGGAACATCAGACCCAGCTCGTCCGCTGTCGAACGGGCGTCGGTCTTGATCCGCCACGAGTGCACCAGCTTGTCGCCGTCGAAGGTCGCCAGCACGGTGTTGGTGTTTCCGATGTCGATGCAGAGCAGCACGCACGCAGCCTAGACGCCGACCGGCCCACCGCAGGCGAGCAGTGGGCCGGACCCGCTGCCCCGCACCGACGGGTAGCCGGCGGCCCGGCCGGCTCACCGCTCGCGCAGGTCCAGGGCGATGTCCAGGATCGGCGAGGAGTGCGTCAGGGCACCCACCGACAGGTAGTCCACCCCGGTCGCCCCGTACTCGGCGGCCACCTCCAGGGTCAGCCCACCGGTCGCCTCCAGCTCGGCCCGGTCGCCGACCGCCGCGACCACCTCGCGCAGGGTCGCCGGGGACATGTTGTCCAACAGCAGGAAGTCCGCGCCCGCCTCCACCGCCTCCACCGCCTCGGCCGGGGTGTCCACCTCGACCTGCACCGGCACCTGCGGGAAGGTCTGCCGGACCCGACGGAAGGCCGCCCCGACACCACCGGCGGCCAGCTTGTGGTTGTCCTTGATCATGGCGACGTCGTACAGGCCCATCCGCTTGTTGGTGCCACCGCCGGCCCGGACCGCGTACTTCTCCAGCATCCGCAGGCCCGGGGTGGTCTTGCGGGTGTCCAGCACCGTCGCCTTGGTGCCGGCCAGGGCGTCCGCCCAGGCCCGGGTGTGGGTGGCCACCCCGGACATCCGGGAGAGCAGGTTCAGCGCGGTGCGCTCGGCGGTGAGCAGCAGCCGGGTCGGGCCGGTCACCGTCGCCAGCACCTCACCCCGGGCCACCCGCGCGCCGTCGTGGGCCACCACCACCACCTCGACGGTACGCTCCGCAGCGCTCACCTCGCCGACCAGCTCGAACACCGCCGCCGCCACCGCCAGCCCGGCCACCACCCCGGCCTCCCGGGCCACCAGGTCGGCGGTGTCGGTCTGCCCGGCCGCAACGGTGGCGACGCTGGTGACGTCGACGAAGTCCGCCCCCAGATCCTCGGTGAGCGCGTCGACGATCACCCGCCGGACCCGCTCCGGGTCCAACCCGCCCGCCGTCAACGCCTGTCGCGTCGGTTCCCGCACTGCATTTCCTTTCGTTCGCCACTGCGGGGCTCGCAAACCCGGCTCACTCCTCGGACTCACCCGCCCCCCTTCGTTCGCCACTGCGGGGCTCGCAAACCCGGCTCACTCCTCGGACTCACCCGCCCCCCTTCGTTCGCCACTGCGGGGCTCGCAAACCCGGCCCGCTCCGGGTCAGGGCAGGCCCTCCCAGCGTTCGGTGAGGTCACCCCCGGCACCGACGGCCGCGACGAGATGACCGCGCCACCGCTCGTCGGCCGCCGGGAAGTCCTCCCGCCAGTGGCAGCCCCGGGTCTCCTGGCGGGCGTACGCGGCGGCGACCAGGGCGGACGCCACGGTGACCAGGTTCGTCGCCTCCCAGCCGGCGGTGCCCGGCCGACCCTGGCCCTGCCCCAGCTCGGTCAGGGTGGCGGCGGTCGCGGCCAGGGTCGACGCCGACCGCAGCACCCCCGCGCCCCGGGTCATCGCCCGTTGCAACGCGGGCACCCCCTCGGCGGGCAGCACCCCACCCCCGCCGCCCACCCAGGCACCGGTCTGCGCCGGTTGCGCCTGCTCGGGCAGCCCGGCGGCGATGTCCTCGGCGATCCGGCGGGAGAAGACCAACCCCTCCAGCAGCGAGTTGCTGGCCAGCCGGTTCGCGCCGTGCACGCCCGTGCAGGCGACCTCGCCGCAGGCGTACAGGCCGGGGATGGAGGTCCGGCCGCGCAGGTCGGTGCGGACGCCACCGGACGCGTAGTGGGCGGCCGGGGCGACCGGAATCAGATCCGTCGCCGGGTCGACCCCGATGGCCAGGCAGGACGCGACGATGGTCGGGAACCGCCCGGCGAGGAAGTTCGCGCCGAGGTGCCGGGCGTCCAGATGGACGTGGGCCGCGCCGGTGGCCAGCAGCACCCGGTGGATGCCCTTGGCCACCACGTCCCGGGGGGCCAGCTCGGCCAGTTCGTGCTGGCCGAGCATGAACCGCTTGCCGTCGGCGTCGACCAGGTGGGCGCCCTCACCGCGCAGCGCCTCCGACACCAGCGGCTGCTGGGCCAGGCCCGCGCCCGGCACCCGGGCCTGCTCCGGCACGATCAGCGCGGTCGGGTGGAACTGCACGAACTCGACGTCGGTGACCGCCGCCCCGGCCCGCATCGCCAACGCCACCCCGTCACCGGTGGAGACCGCCGGGTTGGTGGTGGCCGAGAAGACCTGCCCCATCCCGCCGGTGGCCAGCACCACCGCGCGGGCCAGCAGCGCGCCGACGCCGTCCTCGCTGCCCTCGCCCAGCACGTGCAGGGTGATGCCGCAGGCCGGGCCGGGAGAGTCCGGGTCGTCGCCGGGGGCGCGCAGCAGGTCCAGCACCAGGGCGTGCTCGACCAGGCGGATCCACGGGTCCCGGCGCACCGCCGCGTGCAGGGCCCGCTGCACCTCCGCCCCGGTGGCGTCCCCACCGGCATGCACGATCCGGTCGGCCCGGTGCCCGCCCTCCCGGGTGAGCATCAACGAACCGTCCGGGTTGCGGTCGAACTCCGCGCCGATGCGCATCAGTTCCCGCAGCCGCAGCGGCCCCTCCTCCACCAGCAGCCGCACGGCCGCCGGGTCGCAGAGTCCGACCCCGGCGATCTCGGTGTCGCGGGCGTGCGCGGCGGGCGAGTCGGCCGGATCGAGTACGGCGGCGATGCCGCCCTGCGCCCAGCGGGTCGACCCGTCGTCGATGTTGACCTTGGTGACCACGGTGACGTGCAGGCCCGCCTCGCGCAGGTGCAGCGCGGCGGTCAACCCGGCCACCCCGGAGCCGACCACGATCACATCGGTGGTCTCCACCCAACCGGGCGCGGGAGCAGCCAACAGTCTGGGCAGGGCCGGCAGGTCGACGGTCGGCGGGAGTTCCATAGCCACAGTCAACCCGAACGATCCTCGCGACGGGCGGCGGGGGCGGGACGAGTGGTTTCGGCTACCCCGTCCGCTACTTCGTCCGCACCGGCAGGGCGGCCGGTCCGCCGCCCTTCAGCGAGGCGGTCACCGTCCGGTCGCTCAACCACAGGTAGCAACGGACCCCCCGGTCGCCGACCCGCCACCGGCCCGGCCCCGGCGGACGCACCACCACGCCGCTGCGGAAACGCAGGTCGGCGTCGTCCGGCACACCCACGTAGCGACCCAGCAGGCTGCGGCAGCCGGCGTACAGCGGCAGCCAGTCGACGTCCTTGACCGGATAGGCCCGGTCGGGGGCCTTCCAGGCGCCCACGAACTCCGCCTCGTGGACGGTCGAGCACTCCACCGGCACCAGCACCTGCACCCCGGCACCCCGGCCGCTCTTGGCCCGCTGACAGCCCAACCGCAGCGGCGACGGGCCCTTCAACGCGTCCCGCAGGCTGCCCGTACGGGTGACCACGGTGGCCGCCGCCTCGACGGTGGTCACCTCGCTCAGGTCGCACCGGAACCAACGGGCCCCGGCCGTCCAGCCGAGCGCGGTCGGCAGCGCCACCGCCAGCCGCAGCCGGCCGGCCCGCCAGTCGTCGCCCAGGTAACCGGCGGCCCGGGTGTCGCACTCGGCGAACGCACCCCGCAACTCCGCCGAACCGGTGACCGGCGCGACGACCCGCTCGCCCGGCAACGCGCCCACGTGCACCGTCTCCACCCGGTGCGGCACCGCGCAGTCCACCGGCGCGTACGCCGCCAGGGCGACCGTGTCGGTGAAGTCGGCGACCTGACAAACCCCCGCCTCGGGGGTGAACGGCCCGGCCGGCGGCAGGGCCGCCCAGTCGTCGGTGAGATCGCCGTCGAGGCCGCCCGGCGCACCGCAGCCCGCCAGGACCACACCCACCGCCAACGCGGCGATCAAGACCCTCATCGGACGACGCAACGCGGCCTCCCCCAGCCGACGACCGTCAATCCGACGGTCAGTCCAGGGTAACCAAAAATGACCTTCCGGTAACAGACCGGAATTCCGGTCAGCCCACGACGGCGAGCGGACTCGGCACCGGGTCCCCGGCCGTCCCCGGGGCCGCAGCCGCCGGATCGCCGCCCAGCTCAACCACCCTGTTGTCGGCGTCCACATGGACCACCCGGGGGCGGTACGTCCGGGCCTCCGCGTCGTCCATCTGACCGTACGAGATCAGGATCACCAGGTCGTTCGGGTGCACCAGGTGCGCCGCCGCGCCGTTGATGCCGATCACCCCGCTGCCCCGCTCCCCCGGGATCACGTACGTCTCCAGCCGGGCCCCGTTGGTCACGTCCACGATCGCCACCTGCTCGCCCGGGAGCAGGTCGGCGGCGTCGAGCAGATCCTGGTCCACCGTCACCGAGCCGACGTAGTGCAGGTCGGCCTGGGTCACCGTCGCCCGGTGGATCTTCGACTTGAGCATGGTCCGGAACATCGGCTTGCCTCTCGACAGGTGGTGTGCGTGGTCAGGAGCGGGGGGCGAGGTCGATCGCCAGGTTGTCGATCAACCGGGTGGTGCCCACCCAGGCCGCGATCAACAGCCGGGCCGGGCCGGCGACCGGCCCCGGCTCCAGATCCGGATCGGTGAGCACCAGATAGTCCAGTCGCACACCCGGCACCTCGCCGAGCACCCGGTGCGCGGCGGCCAGCACGTCACCGGCGTCCGCGCCCCGCCCGGCGGCGTCCGCCCCGGCCCGCAGCGCGGCCGAGAGGCTCAACGCGACCTGCCGCTCGTCCGCCGACAGGTAGCGGTTACGGCTGGACCGGGCCAGCCCGTCCGGCTCCCGTACGGTCGGCACACCGACCACCTCGACCGGCACGTCCAGGTCCCGGGCCATCCGACGGACCAGGGTGAGCTGCTGGTAGTCCTTCTCCCCGAAGAAGGTCACGTCGGGCCGGGTGAGCTGGAGCAGCTTCAACACCACGGTCAGCACCCCGTGGAAGAAACCGGGCCGGCTCTGCCCCTCCAACTCCTCACCGGGCTGACCCGGGTTGACCCGGACCGTGGGCTGCCCGTCCGGGTACATGTCGGTCACGGCCGGGGCGAACACCAGGTCCGCACCGGCCCGCCGGCACACCTCCAGGTCGGTGTCGAGGGTGCGCGGATACCTGTCGAAGTCCTCGTTCGGGCCGAACTGCAACGGGTTCACGAAGATCGTCACCAGCACGTGGTCGGCCCGCTCCCGGGCCGCCCGGATCAGCGCCTCGTGCCCCGAGTGCAGCGCACCCATCGTCATCACCACACCGACCGTGCCGGCCAGCCCCGCCCGGGCCTTCGCCAGCTCCACCCGGGTGTGCACCAGTTCCGTCACTGAACCGCCTTCCGTTCGCGACTGCGGGGCTCGCAAAACCGGCTCACTCCTCGCACTCACCAACCCGCCCTCCGTTCGCGACTGCGGGGCTCGCAAAACCGGCTCACTCCTCGCACTCACCAACCCGCCCTCCGTTCGCGACTGCCGGGCTCGCAAAACCGGCTCACGCCGCCACCTCGCGGTGGATGCCGGCGAGCACGTCGAGCAGGGACTCGGCGTCGACCGGGCGCAGCCGGCCCGCCGCGATCGCCCGGTCCGCGCTCCGTCGGGCCAACGCCAGATAGGGGGCCACGGATTCCGGCGCGGTCTGCGCCAGCCGGGCCAGGTGCCGCCGTACGGTGCCCGCGTCGCCACGCGACACCGGGCCGGTGAGCGCGTCGTCGCCGAGCCGCAGGGCGTTCTCCAACGCCGCCCGCAGCAGCGGGGCCAGCACCTTCTCCGGCTGGGTCACCCCGGCGTCCCGCAGCCGGTCGGCCGCCTCGTTGACCAGGGTCACCAGGTGGTTCGCGCCGTGCGCCAGGGCCGCGTGGTAGAGGACCCGGTCGGTCTCCCCCACCCACTCCGGCACCCCGCCCAGGTCGGCGACGAGCCGGGCCGCCGCCGCCCGCAACTCCACCGGGGCGGTCACCCCGTAGGAGATGCCGGCCAGCCGGGACAGGTCGTCCGGCGTACCGGTGAAGGTCATCGCGGGGTGCAGGGCCAACGGCCGGGCACCGACGGCGGCGGCCGGGGCCAGCACGGTCAGGCCGTGCGCGCCGGAGGTGTGCGCGACCACCTGGCCGGGGTGCAGCGCCCCGGTGTCGGCCAAACCAGCGACCACACCGGCCAGCGCGTCGTCGGGGACGGCGAGCAGCAGCAGGTCGGTGGCCTCCCGGGCGACCGAGGTCGCCGACCGGGTCACCGCGTCCGGCAGGAGCAACGCGATCCGGGCCCGGGTCGCCCCGGAGACGCCGGAGGCGGCGACCACCCGGTGCCCGGCGGCGACCAGTGCCGCCCCGAGCACCGCACCCACCCGGCCGGCACCGACCACACCCACGGTGAGCTGGGGGGGAAGGACGAACGGGACACCGGGTGCGGCGGGGCCCTGCGGTACGGCGACGCCGGGGGCAGCCGGACGGGGGCGCAGCGGTGCGCTCATGGCAACGATCCAGTCCTCGAAGGGGGTACCGGTCGATCGCAAGTATGCGCCGGGGGCAGGGAACCCGAACAAGGATGTGTGAAAACCTTCACCGACCCCGGGCACCGGGTGGCCCGATGGCGGCAGCTCACCCGGTGCGGCGGCCCACCCGGTGCGGCAGTTCACCGGGTGCGGCAGCTCACCGGGTGTGGCGGCCCACCCGGTGCGGCAGCTCACCGGGTGCGGCAGCTCACCGGTGGCCGGCCAGGAACCCGGCGTCGACGAACTTGACGTTGGTGTCCGGGCGTACCCCGTCGTCCCCGTCCGGCGTCGTCGGGGTGTTACGGCCGTCCTGCACCACCAGCAGCCCGCCCGGGAAGCCCGGCAGCGGCGTCGCCGTCACCGCCGCCCCGTCGCACTCCTGCACGCCGTCGACCCGTCCGTCGACCACCGCGAACCGCCCGGTCGGCCGGTTGGTGACCCGGTCGTAGGTGAAGAACGTGTCGTCGCCCTGGCTGGACACGACGAGGGTGCCCGCGTACCGACCGGTGGGCAGGATCGTCAGCCCCTCCACGTCCTGGGCGATCCGCCCGCCGAAGCCCGGGTCGGCGGTGTCGTCGGCCACGCAGTCGTCGGCCGCCGGGTCGAAGACCGCCGGGACGCCGTACTCGCGGACCCGCTCCACCGACCGGGGTACGCCCACGAACCGGCCAGCGACCATCCGGGTCCGCCACAGGCCGACCTTCTCCTGCGCCAGGTACACCACGCCGGTGGCCGGGTCCACCACCGTCCCCTCCACCTGCGGGCCGTCCCCCGGGTCGGTGCACGGCGACCAGGCGGAGCCGTCCGGCAGGGTGAACGTCGACGGCAGCACCAGCCGCCCCACCGGCCGGTAGCTGACCTTCCCGGCCCGCTCCACCAGCCGGAACACCCCCACCTCCGGGGTGCTGCGCCGGCTCACCACCGCGTACGCGGCCCCGTCCCGGTCGGTGAACGTGCCCAACCCGTACGCGGTGCGTTGGGTGTTCACCTCCGCCTGGTCCCGGCTGAACGCGAACGGCGGCTGCGGCGCGGTCACGTCGACCAGCCGCCGCGACACCGGATCGATCCGGTAGAACCGGAGCTGGTCGCGTCCCCGGTCGGTGACCACCGCCAGGTCGACCGGCCGGCCCGCCAGCCGGAAGCCGCTGACCAGGTCGACGTTGTTGAACCGGCCCGCCTCGTCGTCCGGGCCGGGTGCCGGCGGGGTGGCGATCGCCTGCCGCTCCCGGGCCCGCAGGTCGTACACCCGCAGGCCGCCGTTCTTGGCGGTGACGACCACCAGGCTGCCGGCCCGGTCGGTCGGGTGCACCCAGATCGCCGGATCGTCGGCGTCGGCGTCACCACCGGCGGCGTCGGCGAACAGGGCGGGTGTCTCGGCCACCGCCCGGACCGCACGCGGCACGTCGTCGCGGGCGGGCGCGGCGGCGGCACCGGTGGTCGTCACCAGCAGCGGTACGACCGCCAGCGCGGAGATCACGATTCGTCTCATGCCCGCAGACCGTAGGGTCGGCACGGTGACGGACGCTGAACACGGGATGAACGCGATTCGCTGGCGGTACGCCATGGACGCCGCCCTCTACGGGCCGCGCGGCTTCTTCGTCTCCGGGTCCGGCCCGGCCGACCACTTCCGGACCAGCGTGCACGCTTCTCCGGCGTTCACGGCGGCGGTGTTCCGGCTCGTGTCCCGCCTCGACGCCGCCCTCGGTTTCCCCACCCCGTTCGACGTGGTGGACGTGGGTGCGGGCCGGGGTGAGCTGCTGCGCGCCCTGGCCGCCCTGGCCCACGGGTCGGCGACGCCCGGCGCGGCTGCGACGCCGCTGGCCCACCGCCTACGCCTCACGGCCGTGGAACCGGCCCCCCGCCCGGCGGACCTGCCGCCCGACATCGCCTGGACGACCGAACCCCCGGCGGGAATCACCGGCCTGCTGACCGCGACCGAATGGCTGGACAACGTCCCCCTGGACGTGGCTGTCCCCACCGGCACCGGCTGGCGCTACCACCTGGTGGACCCGAGCACCGGCGAGGAGACCCCCGGCCCCCCGCTGACCCCGGAAGACCTCACCTGGCTGACCACCTGGCACCCCACCCCAATCCCGGCCGCGCCCCCCACCACCGCCCCGGTGATCAAGAGGTTTGCGTCAACGGAGGGGCCCGAACCTGACGTAAACCTCTTGATCACCGGGCGGGGGGAGCGAGGGGGGCGGGTTGAGGTGGGGCGGAGTCGGGACGAGGCGTGGGGGCGGGCCGTCGGGCGGCTGCGGCAGGGGGTGGCGTTGGCCGTGGACTACGGGCACCTGCGCGAGCGGCGGCCGGTCGACGGGACGTTGACCGGGTACCGGAACGGACGGCAGGTGCCTCCGGTGCCGGACGGGTCGTGCGACATCACCGCGCACGTCGCCATGGACTCCGTCGCCGCCGCCGGTGCGCAGGTCGCCGGGTGTGCGTACACGCTGGTGTCGCAGCGGGAGGCGCTGCTCGCGCTCGGGGCCGACGGTGGGCGACCGGCGCTGAGCCTGGCCGGCAGCGACCCCGCCGGGTACGTGCGGGCCCTCGCCGCCGCCTCGGCGGTGGCCGAGCTGACCGACCCGGCCGGACTCGGCGGGCACCACTGGCTGCTCCAGCCGGTCGGCGTCGCCGTCGATGCGCTCATGGCACGATGACCGGCATGACCACGGACACCGGTGAACTGCGCGAGCTGACCGTCGGCACCGGGGCCGGCGGGGAGCAGCTCGGCACCGACATGGTGCTCAACATCGGCCCGCAGCACCCCTCGACGCACGGCGTGCTGCGGCTGAAGCTGGTGCTCGACGGGGAACGGGTGGTCGCCGCCGAACCGATCGTCGGGTACATGCACCGGGGCGCGGAGAAACTGTTCGAGGTCCGCGACTACCGGCAGATCATCGTGCTGGCCAACCGGCACGACTGGCTGTCGGCGTTCTCCAACGAGCTGGGTGTGGTGCTCGCCGTCGAACGGCTCATGGGCATGGAGGTGCCCGAGCGGGCCACCTGGCTGCGGATGGCGCTGGCCGAGCTGAACCGGGTGCTCAACCACCTGATGTTCCTCGGCTCGTACCCGCTGGAGATCGGCGCGATCACCCCGGTCTTCTACGCCTTCCGGGAACGGGAGACCATCCAGGCGGTCATGGAGGAGGTCTCCGGCGGCCGGATCCACTACATGTTCAACCGGGTCGGCGGGCTCAAGGAGGAGGTCCCCGCCGGCTGGACCGGACGGGCCCGCGCCGCCATCGGCGAGGTCCGCCGCCGGATGCCCGACCTGGACCGGCTGATCCGACGCAACGAGATCTTCCTGGCCCGTACCGTCGGGGTGGGGGTGCTGTCGGCCGCCGACGCCGCCGCGTTCGGGGCGTCCGGGCCGGTCGCCCGCGCCTCCGGGCTCGACCTGGACCTGCGCCGCGACGACCCCTACCTGGCGTACGACCAGCTCGACGTGCCGGTGGTCACCCGCACCGCGGGCGACTGCCACGCCCGCTTCGAGGTGCTGCTCGACCAGGTGTACGCCTCCCTCGACCTCGCCGAACAGTGCCTCGACCGGGTCGACCGGCTCACCGGGCCGGTGAACACCCGGCTGCCCAAGGTGGTCAAGGCCCCCGAGGGGCACACCTACGCCTGGACGGAGAACCCGCTCGGGATCAACGGCTACTACCTGGTCTCGCGGGGCGAGAAGACGCCGTGGCGGCTCAAGCTGCGCACCGCGTCGTACGCCAACGTGCAGGCGCTGGCCACCCTGCTGCCCGGCTGCCTGGTGCCCGACCTGATCGCGATCCTCGGCTCGATGTTCTTCGTGGTCGGCGACATCGACAAGTAGACCGGGGCCAACACCACACCCGGGCCCGACCTGGTCCGGCAACGGGGGCCTGATCCGGCCCTGCCCGGCACGTGGGCCCGGCCCGGTACCCGGACGGTCAGCGCCAGTGGCCGCCGGCGCGCGGGGCGTCGTCCTGCGGGGGGTAGCCGTACCGCTCCTCGCCGTCGGACTGCTGGTGCCCGCGTGGTTCGGGGTCGGGGGTACGCCACGACACCACCGGCTCCCGGTCCCGCCATTGCTCGGCCGGTTGCCCGCCCCACCGCTGGTCGTCCACGGGAGCGGACCGGTCCGCAGCCGCCGGTCCGGACCGCCCGGACCGGTCCACAGCGGACTGCCCGGTGCGCGTGGACCAGTCCGGCGACGGCTGTCGTACGCCGCCCGGCCACTCCTCGCCCGGCGGGACGGCCCGCCCCGGCCGCTCCTGGGCCGGCTGGGCAACCGACGCCGACCAGTCCGGTGCGGACGGCGCGGGCTGGGCGGCCCCGGCCGACCACTGCTCGGCCGGCCGGTGACTGCGCGCCGGCTCCCGCCACTGCTGCGGCACCGGGACACCACCCGCCGGCAACGCCGGGCGGCCCTCCGGCGTCGACCGTCCGCCACCCCACCGCTCACCGGTCCGCGCCGGCTCCTCCCGGTAGGCGTCCTCCTGCCGGTACGGGTCCTCCTGCCGGACCGAGGCCCACCGGTCGGAGTAGTGGTAACCGGCGCCGTCGGCGTGCACCTCCGCCCGGCGCTCCCCGACCCGCAGCTCCCGGGCACGCCCGTCGTCGCGCACCTCGGCCCAGCGGTCACCGGCGCGTACCTCGCGGGCCGGCGGGTCGGCCCTGTTCTCGGCCCACCGGTCACCGGCCGGCACCTCGGGCGCGGACGATTCGCCACGGGTCTCGGTCCAGCCGGACCGGCCGCCGGACGACCTGACGCCGCCCTCCCCACCGACCGGGGACCACTCGGGGCGGGGCTGCTCGGGACGGGACCACTCGGTGCGGGCCGGTTCGGGACGGGGCTGCTCGGGACGGTCGTCGGCCGGGGCACCCCACGAGGGGCCGGACGCGGCCGGCCAGGCCCGCTCGTCGCGGGACGGCGGGCGGGACGCCCGGGACCGGTCGTCCGACGGGGCGGACCAGTCCCGGCCGGGCGGCTCCGCCTGACCCGACCAGGGGTGCTGCGGCTCCCCACCGGCCCAGGACGGCTGCTCCGCGCCAGGCGTCCAACGACCGGCGTACCCACCGCCGTAGCCGCCGGCCGGATCGGGACCGTCGACGACGGTGTGCCGGGTGGTCACGTGCACCGTCTCGGTGTGCCGCACCACGCCGAGCGGACGCGACGTCGACTCGGCACCGGGCACCGGGCCACGTGGTTCGCGAGCGGACGCCCCGTACCCGCCGGGCTGGCCGGACTGGCCGGTGGCCGGGCGGTCCGGGGCGTACCGGCGGCCGGACGCTGCGGGGGTCTCCCGGTCGGCGGCGACCCGGCCCCGGCCCGTCGCGACCGGCTCGGCGTCATCCGCCGCGCCCCAGTCCGGCGGGCTCTCCTCGGCGACGGCCCGCCGACGGCCGACCGGGACCTCCGGCGCCGGTTCGACGGCCGGGACCCGGGCCCGGCCCGCACCGACGGCCCGATCCTCGACGGCCGGCGGGTCGCCGGCGGCCGTCGCCAGATCGGCTGTCACCGCATCCAGCCGGCGACGCAACGCGGTGACCTGCTCCTCGGCCCGCTGGGACTGGTCCAACGCCTGGTTGCCGCGCTGGGCGGCGGCGACGATCTCGCTACGCAGCTCGCGCCGCAGCTGCGCCAGCTCGTCGAGCACCTCCGCGTCGGACGACCGGGTGCCGCCGTCGGCCCGCAGTGCGATGGAGAGGCCGATCAGCACCACGGCGGTGATGGCCAGCACCGCGGCGAACCGCAGCGGACCGTTGCCGTCGGCGAACAACAGGATCAGCGCGGCGATGGGCGCGAACGCCACCCCGATCCAGAACAGGACGGTCAGGAGCTGCGGGCTGCGCTTCTCGGAGACGACCGGGGAGGGCATGGCTGTGCAGCCTACCGAGATGTACGCGGGCTGGGAACGGTCCCAGGGCAGAAATGCCCCGATCTCGGCCGGTACGGCGCAGCGGGCCCGGCTGACCTGCCCCGTGCACCGAGGTCGTCGCCGCACCCGTAGACGGGGAAAGTGAGAAACGACTCAGGACGGGCCCGGTCGCGGTCGGGGGGAGCCGACCGCGACCGGGAACGATCAGCTGGTGGCGAGCGCGCCGTCGGACGAGAAGACCAGGCCCACGCTGGCGGTGCCGGTCTTCAGCGCGTTCTTGGTCTGCGGGCCACCGGCGTCCAGCGAGCTGAACGAACCGGCCTTGAAGTCGTAGACCTCGACCAGACCGGCCTGGCACTTCGGCCGCTGCGGGCACTCCGGCGGGCCGGCCAGCACGGTGTCCTTGCCGGAGCACTTGGCCGCCAGGTCGGAGAGGGTCTTGAGGGAGTACTTGTCGGCGAACGCCTTGGTCACCGCGAAGGCGTTCTGGTCCTGCGCCGAGGACGGGGTGCCGAACGTGATGCCCGCCTTGTCACCCTCGGACTTCAACGCGCTGACCGTCTTGTCCAGCTCCGGCGAGGAGACCGGGGTGGCGTCCTTGCCGTTGGCCTTGGTGTTGAGGAACTCCGCCATGGTCGCCGCGTACTCGGGGACGACCTGGATCTCGCCCTTCTCCAGGCTCGGCCCGTACAGCTCGCGGTTGCCGATCTGCTGCACCTTGACCTGGTAGCCGGCCGCCGTGAGGGCGATGTTGTACAGCTCGGCCAGGGTCTGACTCTCGGAGAAGTTGCCCGCCCCGACGACGATCTGCCCACCCGGCCCCTTGGCGATGCCGGTGGTCAGACCCGTGGCGACGGCGAACTCCTCGGCCGCCGCCTTCGGCGTCTTGCGGTCCACGTCGACGGCCTTGTTGAGGGCGATCAGCTTCGGGGTGTCCAGCGCGGCGGAGACCTTGTCCAGCGCGGCGAGCAGCTGCGGGTTCGCCACCTTGGCGTTGACCGCCGGAATGATGTTGTCGGTGTTCTGGAGCTTCTTGTCGTCGTCGAGGACGACCAGCTGCTCACCGGCGACCGGGGCGCAACCCGCACCGCTCGCGCCCTGCTCCGGAGCATCGGTGCCGGACGAGCCGGCGTCTCCGCACCCGGTCAACAGACCCGCCATGGTCAGGGCGCCCACCGCACCCACCGCCAGCCGTGTCCGTACGCGCATCGTGCCCGCCTTCCGTGTCCCGGCACGGCCCGGGCAGGGCCGGCCGCGTGTCCGACGGGCGACGGCCGCCGCCCGCGGGTTCAGCCAATATCCTTCCGGACCGACCGACAAACTCTGAACCGCTTTCGTAACGTGATCGTCACGGAAAGGGATCAGTTCCCCGCCGTGGCGTCCGCCGCCCGCCGGTTCGCCACCCGCCGGGTACGCCGCAGCGGTCGCGGAGTCACCACCCGCTCGACCAGTGCCAGCAGCCCCTCCGCCGCCAACGCCAGCCCGGCCACCAGCACCCCACCGGCGATGATCTGCCCGCCACCGGCCGCGATGTCCAGCCCGAAGCCGGCCCGGATGATCTGGCCCAGCCCACCACCGTTGACGAACGAGGCCAGTGCCGCCGTCGCCACCACCTGCACGGCGGCCGTCCGGAACCCGGCGGCCAGATACGGCACCGCCAGCGGCAACTCCACCCGCCGCAGCACCTGCCACCCGGACAGCCCCATCCCGCGCGCCGCGTCCCGGGCCTCCGGGTCGGCCTGCCGCACCCCGGTGTACGCGTTGGCCAGCAGCGGCGGCACCGCGAACACGGCCAGGGCGACCACCACCGCCGGACGCCCGAATCCGAGGAAGGTCAGCGGGAGGATGGTGAGCAGCGCCAGCGTCGGGATGGACAGGGTCAGGTTGGAGATCAACACGACCGCTCCGCCGCCGCGCCCCGAGTGCCCCAGCCAGAGACCGACCGGCCAGGCCACCAGGCAGCCCAGCAGCACCGCCGCGACGGACATGCTCAGGTGCTCCCCGACCCGGTCCAGCACCCCACCGGGATTGGTCCAGTTGAGCGGGTCGTTGAGCCAGACCACCGCCTGCTGCACCGGGTTCACTGGATATGCCTTTCGCTCGCGACTGCGGGGCTCCGCTGCGCTGCACTCCTCGCGCTCACCGGACCAACCTTCCGTTCGCGACTGCGGGGCTCCGCTGCGCTGCACTCCTCGCGCTCACCGGGGACGGCTCCGCAGCCAGGGGGTGAGCAGGCGGCCCACGCCGGCCAGGATCAGGTCCAGCACCAGGGCCAGCAGGACGCAGAGCAGCGTGCCGGTCATGATCTGCGCCTTGTAGAAGTTGTTCTGGAAGCCAGCGAAGATCAACTGCCCCAGGCCACCCCGACCGATCACCACCCCGACAGTGACCAACGCGACGGTGGAGACCGTGGCGAGGCGTACCCCGGTGAGGATGCCGGGCAGGGCCAACGGCAGGTCGATGCGGAACAGCCGGGCCCACCGGCCGTACCCCATGCCCTCGGCGGCGTCGCGCACCTCCGGGGGCACCTGGTTCAGCCCGGCCACCGCGTTGCGGACGATCACCAGCAGCGCGTACAGCACCACCACCGTCAACACGGTCACCGCGCCGATGCCCAGATAGGGGGCGATGAACGCGAACAGGGCCAGGGAGGGGATCGTGTACAGCACGCCGGTCAATGCGAGAATCGGCCCAGCGAGACGGCGGTACCAGTAGGCCACCACCGCCAGCGGCAGGGCCACCAGCGCGGCGAGCAGCACGGCCCGGCCGGTCAGGGAGGCGTGCTCGCGCAGCGCGGCGAGAATGGTGTCAGAGTTGTCCCGCACGTACTGCCAGGAGAACCACGGATTACCCGGCTCGGCCCGGTAACTCAGGTGGAAGGACACACGTGGACGTTACCCCCGGGGGCACCGGCGACGCAGGACACACTGCCGCCTCGATCACGCTCGACGGCATCCGCAAGCGGTACCCCGACGGCACCGACGCCGTCCGCGAGCTGAGCCTGGAGGTGCCGGCCGGCGAGCTGGTGGTGCTGATCGGCCCGTCCGGCTGCGGCAAGTCGACGGTGCTGCGGATGATCAACCGGCTGATCGAGCCGACCGGCGGCCGGATCATGCTCGGCGACGAGGACATCACCCGCGTCGACCCGGTGAAACTGCGGCGGCGGATCGGCTACGTCATCCAGAACGTGGGGTTGTTCCCGCACCAGACGGTGACCACCAACGTCGGCACCGTACCCCGGCTGCTCGGCTGGTCGAAGGAGCGGATCCGGCAGCGCAGTGGCGAGCTGCTGGAGCTGGTCGGGTTGGACCCGGCCCAGTTCGGACGCCGCTACCCGCACGAGCTGTCCGGCGGGCAGCGGCAACGGGTCGGGGTGGCCCGCGCGTTGGCCGCCGACCCGGTGGTGCTGCTGATGGACGAGCCGTTCTCCGCCGTCGACCCGATCGTGCGGACCCGGCTGCAGGAGGAGTTCCTCCGGCTCCAGGCCGAGGTCCGCAAGACCATCGTGCTGGTCACCCATGACCTCGACGAGGCAGTCCGGCTGGGCGACCGGATCGCGGTGCTGTCCGAGGGCGGCCGGCTGGAGCAGTACGACACCCCGGCGGCCCTGCTCGGCACGCCCGCCTCGCAGTTCGTCCGGGACTTCGTCGGGGCGGACCGGGGCATCCGCCGGCTGGCGGTCACCCCGGTCACCCGGGAGGTGCTCGACGGGGAGGCCACCGACGCCACCCTGCCGGAGCTGCCGCTGGGCCGCTCGGCGTACGACGCCCTGGCCGCGATGCTCACCGCCGGCACCGACGCGGTCCTGGTCACCGCCGACGGCCGGCTGGCCGGCACGCTCAGCCGCGCCCGGGTCCTCGATCTGGGGCAGCCCGGCAGCTAGCCGGCGTGGAAGTGCCACCCGGACCGGTCCAGCGGGTCGGTGCGGGGGCGGGCCGGCCGCCTGCGGGTCAGGCCCGGCCACCCAGGCTGGCCAGCCCGATGATCCAGCCGGCGAAGAAGCCGTAGCCGGCACCGGTGCCGGTGGCCTCGAACGCGGCCTGCAGCGGTCCGTCCGTGGTGAGTAGCGCCGCCACCAGGGTCGCCGCCGCCCCGGCCAGGGTGTACGCGGCCCAGCCGGAGAAGAACTGGCTGGCCGAACCCGGCACCCGGGCCACCTGGCCGGTCGGCAGCAGGTAAAGCAGCGCGGCGGCGAACACCAGCAGCAGGATGGCCCGCAGGTCGGTGGCGAGCACCCCGTGCGCCGGGTCCGCCGACTCGACCCGCCAGGCCGGCCAGGCGAGCAGCCGCAGATACCAGCCACCGGCGGAGTTCGGGTCGGTGTGCGCCTCGGCCCAGCTCACATACCACGGGCTGCCGCAGACGCCGACGAGGATCAGCGCGGCGAGGGTGCCGGTGCCGGCGGCGGTGCCGTACCCGCGCACGGTACGGGGACGTTGGGTGAGGGCCATGCGGCGGGAAGTGCCCGACCCGCCCCGACCGGCAAACCTCTCCCGCCAGCCGGCGACGCGACCGCTCAGTGCTTCATCAGGTAGTCGATGAACGCGGCCCGCAGCAGCGGCGCGGACTCCTCGTAGCCGTGCCCGGTCAGCTCCCGCCACAGCGCCGCCGCCTCGTCGATGGTCGGCCCGACCGAGTTGGGCGCCCCGTCGAGCGCGGCGGCCTCGTCGGCGTTCGGCAGGTGCCGCAGCACCGACCAGAAGAAGCCGACGTCCCGCCGCTCCCGGGCCCGCGCGAAGGCCCGCTCCCGCAACTCCTCCGTAGAGAGGGCGTCGAGCTGGTCGAAGGTGTGGCCGGTGCCGGCGGAAGGAGTCTCGGTCATGCCCGCGAGCCTAACCGGCGAGATCCTTCCCGGCCCGTCGTCCACGCCCGCCCGTACGGTCGCCACCGGTCCGGGCCCCGCTGGGATGGTCCGCCGCCCGATCGGGGTCACCGTTCGTCGGCGTCCCAGCGCGGCGGGCCGCTCTGCCAACGGGGGGCCTCCCAGGGGTCGGGCGGGGTGTCGGCGTCGGTCGTCCGCTCCGGCAGCGCCGGGGTCCAGTTGCGCGCCTCGCCGGCCGGGGGCATCGACCACCCGGAGCTGATCGCCCCGTCCCGCACCGGCGGCAGCTCCACCGGCTCACCCCGGGCCGTCCGGGGTCGGCCCCACGTCTCGACCATCCGGGTGACCACCAGGCCACCCGCGAGCGCCACCCCACCGACGGCCCACCGGTCGGTCGGAGCGCCGGTCCCGGTCGCCCAGGCCAGATAGGTCACCACCAGGGCGACCGCGAGGAGGGCACCGAAGATCCCGCCCCGCCGGCCGTACGCGCTGGCACCGCCGAGCATGGACACGCCCACCGCGAGCACCGTCCAGTCCAGCCCCGACCCCGGCGTCACCGGGCCGGTCGCGTTGGCGGCGACGAGCACCCCGGCGAGCGTGGCGAGCACGGTGGAGGCGGTCAGCGCGGCGGCGGTCACCAGGGCGGCCGCCATCCCGCGACGCAGGGCCGGATCGGCCACCGGCCGGAACCGGCCGACCAGCCGACGTACCGCCCGGATCGCGCCGAACGCTCCGAGCAGGACGGCCACCGCGGCGAAGCCGGCGAACAGGTAGTAGGCGTTGCGCCGGGGGTCGTAGTCGGCCTGCACCGCCACCGGCAGGGTCCACCGCTCGATCCACACGATCATTCCGGCGGCGGCCGCGAGGCTCGCCGCCCAGCCGGGCACGTGCAGCACCACCACCGCCCAGGCCAGGGCCAGCCCACCCAGGGCGGCGGCGACCAGGGCCGGCACGACCGCCGTGGACACCCCCCGGTCGCCCTGCTCGGCGAAGTGCAGCGCGGCGGCCAGCGCGACCGGGCCGATCGCCAGGTTCACCGCTGCGGTACGCAGGCTCAGCCCGGCGGCGACGACGAGCAGACCCAACGCGACCGCGTCGACGAGCAACCGGCGCAGGCCCGCCCCGCGCAACGCGTCGGGGTTCTCCCGCCAGAGCAGGTAGGCCAACGCGACGAGGGCGAGCAGCAGCACCAGTTCCCAGACCACGTGCACGCCCAGCCGGTCGCGGCCGGGCTCCCCGTGCGTCGGGTCGTCGAAGACGGTGTCCAGTGCGGTCACGGGCACCTCTGCCGACGCCGCCCGGCCCGGTTCGTCGTACACCATGCGGTGCGCCTCCCAGGTGACCGGCCGTCCCCGGTGACGGCTGACTGTTCTCCGGTCGCCAGGCACCGTACCCGCGCGCAGGGCCGGGCGTAACCCCTCGGTCAGCGGCCGGATCGGTCCTGCCGGTCGTCGGCGTCGTCGTCGGACTCGGGGACCCGGCAGGAGCGTTCGAGCCAGAGCGCGGCGGCGACCAGTGCCAGGGAGGCGAGCGCGCCGGCCCCGGCGGCCGGCCGGTCCTCGATCGCCGCGTTGGTCGGCTCGACGAAGAGCCAACCGGTCAGCCCGGCGTAGAAGCCGAGGAAGATCGCCCCGGCCAGCGCGGACGCCTTGGCCAGCACCACGAACCGGGCCACCAGCAGCGGGTTGACCGGTTCCCGGCCGGGCTTGCGCTCGATGCGGCCCCGGGTGTTGACCGCCGCGTACGCCTCGAGCACGGCCAGCGCGGCCAGGGTGACCACCGGCAGCCAGGGCAACCGGGGGATCCCGCTGTAGTAGAAGCTGCTGATCAGCAGCCAGGCCAGGGCCGCGGCGGCGAGCGCGGCGACCACCAGGGTCGAGAACCGGGTGGGGCCCATCCTCGACCCGTCGGGTTCCTGGTCACGGGGCGGTCGGGGCGCTGTCATGCCGGCCGGCTCCACTGGTTCATAAGTCCGACTCTAACGTCAGATCGGGGCGCGGGTTCAGTTCCAGGGCGTCACCGGCGACCGGTTCGGCGTTGAGCAGGTCGGTGAGCCAGCCGTGGCCGGTCAGTCGCCCGTGCGGGTCGATGTCGATCCACGGTCGGAGCACGAAGGCACGCTGGTGGGCGCGGGGGTGCGGCAGGGTCAGCTCCGGGTCGTCGCTGAGCACCGGCTGGCCGCTGTCGTCCCAGACGGCGACGACGTCCACGTCGAGGGTGCGCGGGCCGAACCGGCGGGCCGGGTCGCGGACCCGACCGGCGGCCCGTTCGGCGGCCTGCGCGCGGGCCAACCAGTCGCCCGGGGCCGCCGCCGGGTCGGCGACCATCACCGCCGCGTTGAGGTACGCCGGCTGGTCGGCGTCCCCCCAGGGGGGCGTCTCGTAGACGCCGGAGAGCACCAGCACCGTGTCACCGAGGCGGTGCACCGCGGTCCGCAGGTGGCCAAGCCGGTCGCCCAGGTTGCTGCCGATCGACAGCACCGCCCGGGTCACCGGGTACGCCGCAGGGTGACCGACACGTCGGCGAAGGGGTGCGGGATCGGGGCCTCGGGTTTGTGGACGGTGACGGTGGCGGCGGTGACCAACGGTTCGGCGAGGCAGACCGCGAGCAGCCGGTCGGCGAGCGTCTCGATCAGGTTGACCGGCTCGCCGGTGAGCACCGCGACCAGCCGCTGCGCCAGCTCGCCGTAGTGGACGGTGTCGGTCACCTCGTCGGAGCGGGCGGCCGGGGCGAGGTCGAGTTCGAGGACGGCGTCGACCACGAACTCCTGCCCCTGGGCGCGTTCGAAGTCGTACACGCCGTGTCGGCCCCGGGCCCGCAGGCCGGTCAGGGCGATCCGGTCGGTCATCGTCGTCCTCCCTCTGCCCGGCCGGCGTGGGCCGGGTCCTTCCCGATGGGGGTGGTGGCGAGCCGGGGGTGGCCGGTGGCCGACCAGACGGCGAGCGCGTCGACGGTGCCCAGGACGTCGTGCACGCGGACCCCCCAGGCGCCGGCGGCCACGGCGAGCACGCTGGTGGCGACGGTGGCGGCGGCCCGGCCGTCGGTGTCGCGGGGGGTGCCGTCGGGTGCGGCGAGCAGCCGCCCCAGGTAGGACTTGCGGCTGGCCCCGAAGAGCAGGGGGAGGCCGAGTTCGAGCAGTTCCGGCAGGCGGGCGCTGAGTTCCCAGTTGTGCGCGGCGGTCTTGGCGAAGCCGAGCCCGGGATCGATCACGAGCCGGTCGGCGGCCACCCCGGCGGCCAGCGCGTCGTCGACCCGCTGGGCCAGCTCGGCCCGGACGTCGGCGACCACGTCGGTGTACGCGGCCAGCTCGGCCATTCCGCGCGAGTGTCCCCGCCAGTGCATCAGCACCCAGGGGCAGCCGGCGTCGCGGACCACCCGGGCCATGTCGGGGTCGGCCAGTCCGCCGGAGACGTCGTTGACCACGGCGGCCCCGGCGGCGACGGCCGCCTCGGCCACCGGTGCCCGGGTGGTGTCGATGCTGACCGGCACGCCGGCGGCGGCGAGTTCCCGGATCACCGGCAGCACCCGGGCCGCCTCGGTCCGTGGGTCGACCCGGTCGGCGCCCGGTCGGGTGGACTCGCCACCGACGTCGACCAGGTGCGCACCCTCGTCGCGCAGTCGCACCCCGTGTGCGACGGCGGCGTCCAGATCCGCGTACCGGCCGCCGTCGGAGAAGGAGTCGGGCGTGACGTTGAGGACGCCCATCACCACCGGGGCCTGCGCCCGTACCAGATCGGTCACGACTAGACGGTACCGGTCGCGCCGGGGCGTCCCGGGAACCCCCACCGGCCCTCTCCACGGCCGGACTGACGTGCCGATTAGAACAGGTGTACTATCGGTCTTCCGGGCCGAATCGGGTCGACTCTTCGCGGCTTGTCGCAAAGGGGGGCGGCCCGTACGCTGTGGAATTGCCCAGCATCAAGAGATGGCGAAGCCTGGAGGGAGGGCCAAAGCGGGAAAATCCCCCCAAATCTCGCCACTCTCCGTGGTGGGAGACCCGCACCGCGTCAACGATGCCGTGCACAGTGAGCACATTCCCGCCAGGCTTGCCTACTGCACCACCGCGGCGCCGCCGGCCGCGTTATGGGGAGGTTCCAGTGATCGCCTTCGAGCTGATGGAGACGACGTCGTCCGGCGTCGCGCAGGTGCTGCACACCCTGGCGACGGCGCCACTCGCCGAACCAGCCCCCAAGGGCATCGACACCAACGGTGTCGTCACCTTCTTCGCCAGCAAGATCGCTCCCATCCTGCTCGCGGTGCTCGGGGTCATCTTCATCGGGCGGGCCAGCCGGGGTGAGATCTCCAAGGTGCTCACCAGCTCGGCCATCGCGATCGTCGGGCTGGCCTTCATCGCCGGCGCGGCCACACTCTTCTTCATCGGTGACTATCTGATCGATCTGATCTTCGAATAGGCGCGGGCGAGACATGCGGCTGCGCACCGACGACGACATCTACCGGGCCCGCCTGGTCTACCTCGGGCCGCCCGGCTACACCCTTCCGGTCCACCTGCCCTACGCCCAGTACGGCCTGTTCATGCTGCTCGTACCCCTCTACATGTTCATCCACTGGCTGTTCACGTTGCAGGTCGAGCTGTTTCCCGCCTGGGAGATCGCGCTCGCCATCGTGAGCACCTCGTTCATCTTCCGGTACGTCGACCCGGACCGGCCGGCGCGGATGGTCATCCGCACCGCGCTCACCGACTGGCGACGCACCCGGGAACCGGCCGCCGAGCTGCGGGACCCCCGCCTGGTCGGCAGCCGGATCAGGATCCGGGAGGAACTGGCATGACCGGGTGTACCCGCATCGGGCAGTCGGACCACATGGGTGAGGCGGTCGAATGAGTCGCTCTTCCACGCCGGGTTTCCCGGCCGGACGACACAGCGCCCCACACGGTAACCGTGCGCGCTCGTTCGACTACCCCCAGGAGGAGTTGCGGGACGACGAGCCGTACGACCCGACCCTGCTCACCGGCCCGGGCAAGGTCGGCGTCTTCCAGGCACCCCGCCCAACCCCCGGCGGGGGCACCCCCCCGGTCGAGCCGGTCTCCGCCGCGCCGATGCTGGTGGGTGACGGCACCGACATCGACTCCCCCTTCCTCGATCTCTTCGGCGGCGGTCCACGCCCCGGCACCCCCCCGGCACCCGGTGGGCCGCCCCCCGGCTCCGCCGCGCGGCGCGGCCCCGGCCGGCAGCCCCAGCCCGCCCCGCACCGAATCGCCGCCGCGTCGACGCCACCGGCGGCGATCGAGGCGCAGGCGCCTCCGGCGGCCATCGAGGCGGCCCCGCCGACCGAGCGACCGGCCCGTACCCGGGTTCCACACCAGCAGGGCGACCGGTCGGCGGTCGCCGGTGACCGGCCGACCGAACCACCGCAGCGGGCACCGCGCCGCGTCCCGGCCGAGTTGTTCCCCCGGGACACCGGCGAGCCGCTCACCGCCCGCGAAGCGGCCGAACGGGCCCGCCGGGAAGCCACCGAACGGGCCCGGGAAGCCGCCGACCGCAGTCGCCGGGAAGCCGCCGAGACCGCCCGCCGGGAAGCGGCCGAGCAGGCCCGCCGGGAGAGCGCCGAAGCAGCCCGACGGGAGGCGATCGCGCAGACCCAGCGCGAAGCCGCCGAACAGGCCCGACACGAGGCCGCCGAGACGGCGCAGCGGGAAGCCGCCGAGCAGGCCCGCCGGGCGGCGGCCGACGCGGCCCGGATCGAGGCCGCCGAGCGCAGCCGGCGCGAGGCCGCCGAGTCGGCCCGGCGGGACGCCGACGAACAGGCCCGAAGGGCCGCAGCGCTGACGGCTCGGCCCCGCCCCACCCCGGTGGAGTCCCCGCCGACGACCTGGCCCGACCACGTCGAGCCGGTCTGGCCGGAGACCACCGACCCGGCCTGGCCGGAGCCGGCCGAACCGGTCCGCGTCGAGTCCGTGACCGCGCCGGCCGGCGCGCTGACCGCCGAACCGACCCGGCGTGCACTCGTCGAGCCCGACCCCACCGAACCCGGCCCCCGCGAACTGGCCGCGCCGAGGCAACGTGCGGCGAGCCGCCGGACCGAGGCGACCAAGCCCGTCCGGGTACGCCCCCCGAAGATCAAGTTCGGTGACCGGGACCCCTCGATCGACCTGGCGATCACCGAGATCGCCGGGCACCTGACCTTCACCCCCAACACGGTCACCGCCTGGTACTGGCTCCCCGAGGTCCGATGGGCGTTCCGCCCGGACGCCGAACGCGAGGCGCTGCTCTCCGCGATCTCCGAGCAGTACGCCGGCCTGGCCGGTTTCCGGCTGCACCTGCGCCGCACCACCCGGCCGTTCCCGGCCGACGAGTGGGCCCGCACCATCGACGCGCACACCGCGTCACCGCTGCCCGACGTCCCCGGCACACCCGGCTGGGCCGACCACCTGGTCGCCGCACAGCAGCACCTGATGTCGGTCAACCACGCCGAGGGACAGACCTACCTGGGGGTCACCTTCGCCCGTCGCTCGCTCGGCGACTCCCTCACCGAACGCCTGCTGCGCGCCTTCGGCAGGGGCACCGCCGACGGGGAGCGTCGCAAGCTGGGCCGCACCGTCGAGCAGTTCGACGAGGTGCTGGGCAGCTTCGGCATGCGGGGTCGGCGGGTCACCGCACAGGAGCTGGAGTGGTTGCTCTACCGCTCGGTGGCGCTGTGCATGGCCCCGCCCGGCACGCTCTCCCCGGTTACCAACGGGCGGTGGGAACGCGGTGACCTGCTCGCCCTCACCGAACAGGTCGAGCGGTACCGCACCCCGTACGGCACCACGGTCAAGCTGGTCAACCGGATGACCGGGGAGGAACGGCACGTCGCCGTGCTCGCGGTCGGCCGGATGGAGCCGTTGGAGATCCCCGAACGGCACGAACCGTGGCTGCACTTCCACGAGCGGCTGCCCTGGCCGATGGAGATCTCCACCCGGGTCGACATCCTCGGCTCCGGTGACTCCTTCCGTAACCTCGAACACCGGCTGCGGATGATCCGCTCGCAGCAGCTCGACTACGCCGAACACGGCATCGACGCCCCGCCCGAGCTGGAGCGGCTCGCCAAGCGGGCGCTGGTGATCGGTGACGAGATGACCACCGGCCTGCCGGTCGACTCCGCCCGGGCGCACGGCTGGCACCGGATCGCCGTCGGCGGCCGGACCCGCGAGGAGTGCATGGAACGGGCCCGCCGGCTCATCCAGCTCTACTCACGCGAGCTGCGCATCTCGCTGCAACACCCCAAGAACCAGGACTGGCTGGCCCGGGAGTTCATCCCCGGGGAGCCCATCGCCAACACCGGCTACGTCCGCCGGATGCCGGTGCCGCTGCTGGCCGCCGCGCTCCCCCAGGCGGCGTCCACCGTCGGTGACCGGCGGGGCGACCTGATCGGTCGTACCGCCGGGACCTGCCGCCGGCCGGTCTTCCTCGACCTGCACTTCCCGATGGAGGTACGCGAGCGGTCCGGCCTCGCCGTCTTCGTCGCCGAACCCGGCGGTGGCAAATCGACGCTGCTCGGTGCGCTCGGCTACCTGGCCGCCCGGCGGGGGGTCCAGGTCACCCTGCTCGACCCGTCCGGCCCGTTGGCCCGGCTCTGCGCCATGCCCGAACTCAAGCCGTACGCCCGGGTGCTCAACCTGACCGGCTCGGAACCGGGGACGCTGGCCCCGTACGCGCTCATCCCCACCCCGCTGCGCAGCGAGTTCAACAGCGGCGCGGCGGGTGACCGGGAGTTCGAGATCGCCGTCTCCAACGCCCGGGCCGAGCGACGCATGCTGGTGCAGGACATCTGCATGATGCTGGTGCCACCGCAGGTGGCCAGGGAGGCGTCCACCGCCACCCTGTTCCGGCACGCGGTACGCCAGGTGCCCGCCGAGGAGACCTCCACCCTGGACGACGTGGTCACCTGCCTGCAGGGGCTCGACGACGACGCCGGCCGGGAACTGGCCCACCTGCTGCTCGACACCGCCGAGATGCCGCTG
Source organism: Micromonospora sp. NPDC048894 (assembly GCF_040649765.1). Lineage (NCBI taxonomy): Bacteria > Bacillati > Actinomycetota > Actinomycetes > Micromonosporales > Micromonosporaceae > Micromonospora > Micromonospora sp. NPDC048894. The sequence goes on from NZ_JBEZFY010000009.1 coordinate 139,137, forward strand.
GCCATGCTCTTCTTCGGCCGCCCGCCGGAAGGGCTGCTCGGTGCCGACGCGGCGCTCACCGTGATCACCATGGCCGGTCTCCGACTGCCCGACCTCAAGATCGAACGCGAGTACTGGTCGGCCGAGGAGGCGCTGGCGCTGCCGATGCTGCACACCGCGCACCGCCTCGCCGTACGCCGCTGCTACGGCGGGTCGATGTCCTCCCGCAAGCTCGTCGGCCTGGACGAGGCGCACTTCATGGAGGGCTGGCGCTCCGGCCGGTCCTTCCTGGTCCGCCTCGCCCGCGACTCCCGCAAGTGGAACCTCGCCGCCCTGGTCGCCTCACAGAACCCCAAGGACATCCTCGGCCTCGACGTCCAGAACCTCGTCTCCACCGTCTTCGTCGGCCGGATCGCCGAGGACACCGAGATCGCCTCCGAGGCGCTCCGGCTGCTCCGGGTCCCGGTCGACGACGGCTACGAAGCCACCCTGGCCTCCCTGTCCGCCGTCGACACCACCTCCGCGACCCGGCTCGGCTTCCGCGAGTTCGTCATGCGGGACGTCGACGGCCGGGTGCAGAAGGTCCGGGTTGACGTGTCGTACGTCGAGGGGCTGCTGGACCACCTCGACACCACCCCCGCCGCAGCCGCTCAGGCCGCCGGGATACTACCGACCGTCCTGGCTGATCTGGAGGCGTGACAATGGCGAGGACCCGGGCACGGATCACGGCGCTCCTCCTCGCACTCGGCGTACTCGCCGGTGCCACGATCGCCTGGCCGGTGATCGGGGCCACACCGGCGTACGCCGCGACATCCGTGACGGCACAGGCTGCGGCGGATCTCTGCACCACCAAAGAGTGGCAGGCCGACTTCCGCGCCTGTGTGAAGAAGCTCGATGACATTACGTCCGACAGAGCCGCCTGCCTAGAGCCTCCTACACCCAGCACTCCTGACTCTGGCCTTGCTGGATGGTTCGCGACCGAGCCTGCTGCCGCGACAGCGGGAGGTGTCGCCGGCCGATACAGCCTATATGGATATGCTGGCTACGATTACAACACCTATGATCTCGGGTGCGGAGCCTCCGTCCTTCATGCAGATTACAAATTCACCACCACAGTGGCCAATGGCGAGTTTATGCTCGCCACGGCCGTAGTGGGTGCCTCGAACGCGCTGCGTGAACGCGCCTGGGATCCCAGCTCGATGTGGGGTTGGGCCGACCCTTTGGTAGAGAAGGCAACCAAGGCGGTCTACCAAAAAGTCTTCAGCGTTTTCGGAATCGTTACGCTATGCGTAGTAGGCCTATACCTCCTTTGGCGTTCCCGCCAGTCCGACATGAGCAATGCGATGACTACCGCAGGCTGGGCATTGCTCGTCATGGTCGCTGTGACTGCTCTCGCCGCCTGGCCAGTGAAGTCTGCCAACATAGCCGACGGCACGCTTATCACGTCGCTTGGCGTCGTGCATGACGCCGTCGGACCACAGGCAAAGGATCCAGAGCCTGGTCGCTGCATCGACCCGAATCCCGATCGATGCAAGGATCTCCGCCCTCCAGCCGTCCGCGCAAGTGACACCGCAGCGGAGACCATGCTCTACCGAAACTGGCTGCGTGGCGTCCTCGGCTCCGCCGACAGCGAAACTGCGAAAAAGTATGGACCTGCACTTTACGATGCCCGATCCTTGACTTGGGGTGAAGCCAAGTCGATCCGCAGCAACCCCGCGACCCGCGAGGCGACGGTTCAGGCGAAGAAACAGCAGTGGATGAAAGTCTCCGAGCTGATCAAGGCGGAAGACCCGGAGGCTTACGAATATCTGCAAGGCAAGAGGGACATGGACCGGATCGGCTCCGGGTTCATCGCGGTGCTCGCTTCGCTGCTCTTCGCCATGTTCGACCTCACCGCCTCGTTGTTGGTGTTGCTCGGCTTCATGATCTTCCGTTGGGCGGTCATCGCCGCACCGATCCTGGGCACGATCGGCCTGCTCCGCCCGGCCAGCGCCGGGTTGCGGCGGCTTGCGAACGCCGTGGTCGCCGCCGTCTTCAACATCGCCATCTTCGGCACCGGGGCGGCGATCTACCTGTTCGCCGTCGACCTGATCATGAGCACCCCCACCCTGCCGGGCTGGCTTCAGGTGGTGCTGGTCTGGCTCTGTGGTGTGGTCGGTTGGTTGTTGCTCCGGCCCTACCGGAGGATCACCCAGCTCGGCGGCAAGGACAGTAGTGAGGCGGTCGGCTCGGCCGGGTCGTGGCACCGCCGGTTCTTCCGGGACATGCGCGTCGCCGCCCGCCTCGACGTGGCCGAGCCGGGAGGTACGGCCGAGCCGAAGCTCACCCGGCGGCGCGGGGCCGCGCTGGAACCGGTCACCCTGCGTCCTGAGGCCAGACGCGAGGACCCCAGCCACTCCACGGTCAGCACGCCGGCGCAGCGGGAACGCCCGGATGGACGCGAGCGCGCCGACGAGACCGAGGCGAAGCCACCGTCGCGGGAGACCAGCCGGCCGACGGCCGCACCCCGCCCCCGGCGCCGCACCCCGGCGAGCTGGACCGAGCCGGACGTACCGGAGGAGGCCCCGTCCTTCGTGGTCTACCGACCCGGCTCCGCCACACCCGCACCGACACCGGTGAAGCCCAGCCCCCGTATACGCTCCGAGGCCAGGTGACGCAATGCGGCGAGCAATGGAATTCCTCGTCACCCGGGCTTTCCGTTCCCGGATCGGCATCGCGCTCATGATCGCCGTGTCAGTCCTGGTGGTAATCGGAGCAGCCCGTTTGGTGGCTGGCCCGGGCGAATTCAACACGGGATTGAATAGGCCACGTGAGCCCATTACCACCGTCGACCCGGACGAAGGTGATGACGGCGTCTTAGAAGCGCCATCACCGGAGCCTCCAAGTGTTGCCCCTGGCCAGCTAACACCCGCCCAGACGGCGACCCGATTCGCCGCAGCATGGCTAGACCACACAACCTCTGAGGCCGACCAGTGGCGTAGCAGGCTGAATGCGATTTCCACACCGGCGCTCATGGAAAAGCTCACAGGGGTGGGCCCTGATGATGCCCCCAGAGCTCGTGTCGTCGGCGAGCCGGCGGTGCGCCCGCGGAATGCAGCGTTCGCAGAAGTTGTGATACCACTGGACGCCGGAGCTCTTCGCCTCGAACTGGTCGCGCCGGATGGCCGGTGGCTGGTTGACACTGTGGACTGGGAGCGGAAATGAACTCGAAGCCCAGTTCACCTCGCCGCAGGATCCGAATCGGCGTCGCCTTGGGGCTTTCTGTAGCTCTCTTGTCGCTCCTGTGTTGCGCGGGGGGAACCGCCGCCTTCTTCCTGACCAGCCTCGGTACCGACCGGCAGTCCCCGACCGCCGCAGATTTGAGCTGCGAAGAAGACCACAAGGTCAAGCTATCTGGGACCATCCCTCGTCTGGGGAAATACGGACAGACGCAGATGCGTAATGCCGCAGTCATCATCAAGGTCGGTCAGGAGATGAAGGTTCCGCCCCGGGGCTGGGTGATCGCGGTGGCGACGGCGATGCAGGAATCGGCGTTGCGCAACCTGTCCAACAGCACCGTCGCCGGTTCCAGTGGCATTCCCAACGAGGGGGTCGGGTCTGACCACGACTCCCTCGGCCTGTTCCAGCAGCGGGCCGGCTGGGGCAGCGTCACGCAACGGATGAGCCCCGACTATGCGGCCCGCAAGTTCTACGAAAAGCTGCTGAAGCTCGACGGTTGGGAGCGGATGCCCCTGACCCGGGCCGCGCAGAAGGTGCAGATCAGCGCCTACCCCGACGCGTACGCAAAGCACGAGGACGTCGCCAGTCAGATCGTCAACGCACTGGCAGGTGGGGCCGCCCGGACGGTCCAGATCGCCGACCGGTCGGTGTGTGACCGGGCCTCCGCGCGGACCATCGCCGCTTCCGGATGGACCGCACCGATCGAGGGCGGGGTCGGCTCCGGCTTCCGTACCGCGAGTCGACCGCGACACAACGGCGTAGACATCGGCGCACGCAAGCGCACCGAGATCCATGCCGCTGCCACCGGTCGGGTGCTCGTTGCCCGCTGCGATCCGGACCACGGTGGCAATCTCAGCTGTAATGTCGACGGCTTCCCCGGAAAGGGGGGGTGTGGCTGGTTCGTCGACATCCTGCACGCCGGTGGTTTCGTCAGCCGCTACTGCCACATGATCGAAAAGCCGCGGGTGACCCCCGGGCAGCTCGTCAAGGCCGGTGAGGTGATCGGCCTGGTGGGCAGCAGTGGCAACTCCTCCGGCCCACACCTGCACTTCGAGGTGCACGTCGACAGTGACCGTAGCTTCGCCGGTGGGATCAACCCGGTGCCGTTCATGCGGCAACGTGGTGCACCGCTGAACGGCTCGGCATGAGACCGACGCGACGATGAGCGGACCGCTGCCGGACCCCTTCGCCGGCCAGCCCGACTGGGCGCCGCTACCGCCGAGGCCGATAGAGATCGTTCCCGCCACCAGCCGGGTCGAGCTTCGTGGCCGCCGCGTCCTCGTCGGGCTTCCGGGCCTCGGGTGGCGGGGAGACCTACGCGCCGACGAACGGGTGGTGCAGGGCAGCCGCACCTACGTGCCGATCATTCCCGAACACGAGTGGTACCGGGCAGAGTCCGACCAGGTCGAAGTTTTCGCCCCGCTCGTCCCCGTGGAACGGGTCTGGGTGGAGACCCTCGGGGCCCGCCCATCGACCACTGATGCTGGTCGTGGCCAGGGCATTCGTCTGGTCTCCCTGGACGGACCGACACACCCCGCCCCCACCCCGGTCTTCGAGACGGATGCGGTCAACGGCCGACGGGTGGTGCATGTCGAGGACTCCACGGAACACCGCGATCTTCGCGCGGTGACCGAGTCGTATTCGGGTGCCGACGGCGACATCTGCGTGCGGGTCACTCCGGAACTGGAGTGGTACCGCTGGGCCTGGCGCGGACAACCGCCCACCACCCTTGAGGTTCCGGTCCACCTGCTGTGGATCGAATAAGGTTACTGAACTAACTTCCCTGCACAGACCCGCCAGCCCTCCTTCTGATCGACGACCTCAAAGCTCCACGCGTCGGCCAGACTCTGTTGCAGCCCGTCGATAGTGGCACTCCGCCTGACGACCGCGCGGACCACAGCAGCCGACCTGCCGGTCATGGTCACGCGAACATCCTCGATGTTGACAGAGAAGACAGCGTCCAACTGCCGCTCCCGGCTGACCATCTGGTTTCGAAATTCACTAACCGATGGTATTAGGCCGGTGCAGGTGAAGAGCTTGGCTCTGTTGTCGTCACGGGCGACAAAGGTAGCTTGCAGATAGCTGACCACCACGACGTCCGGGGCGCTGCGGTCGGGGGTGGCGGCCCGCTCGTACAGCACGTAGCCGGTCACTCCGGCCCCCACACAGAGCAACGCCAACACCCCGCCGACGACGGTGAGGACGGTCCGGAGCCGGCGAGGCCGACGCGGCGGCACCGGCAGCGGCGCAGGGGGTGCCGACTGGTCCGGTGGGGTCCGCTGCGCCGGTACGCGGGACACCTGGGAACCGGCGGGGGGCTGCACTGATTCCACCCCCTGAGGCTATCGGCTGGCCGCCTCGTACCCAATGCCCCGGAAGCTGCAGATCGTGACAGGACGACCCCGGCAGGTGAGAGTTCTCCACCATTCGCGACAAGCCCGGCGCATCGCCGTCGTGCATCCCGGGGGAGCGGCCCGGGCTGGGATACGGTCTGCAGTCGGGGGTATCCAACCTCGAAGGAGGGGTGGACACGCCTCGGAAAGAGGGGTGGACGCGGTGGCCGGTCCGAAGGCTCGTACGAACCGCGCCGCAGCCCTGCACCGTCGGGCCGCCGCCACCGTCGCCGCGGCCACCGTCGTCCTCGACGAGATCCGTCCCGCCCCCGCCGACCAGCGTCGCCAGTACGAACTGGCGGACCGGCTGCGCAGCGCCGCCGCCCTGCTCGCACCGGGGTGGGCCGGCGTCCCGCTGGAGACCCTGTCGGCGGACGCCCCGTGTGGTGAGGAAAATCCGCCCTTCGTGCGGATCGGGGTGGCGGCACCGTTGGAGGATGCCCGTTTCCCGGCCCTGGTGCCGTTGTTCGGGTCGGGGCACCTGACGCTCGACGCGGACGCCCGGGACCTGCGGGTGCGCGGCCTGCTGCGGGCCGTACTGCTGCGGGTGCTGGCGGCCATCCCCGCAGGTTGCCTGCTGGTGCGCGGCGTCGACGGCACCACCAGCCGACCCGGCGCGGGCGTCGCCCCGGGCGGTAGCCGGGGCGACGGTGTCGGGTTGGGGGGCGACGGCGTCTTCGCCCCGTTCGCGGCGCTGGTCGACGCGGGTCTGCTGCCGCCTCCGGCGGCGGACGTGGCCGGGCTTCGGTCGGTGCTGACCGAGGCAGAGCAGTGGGTGTCTCCGGGTGCCGGTCGTCCCCGTCGGCACGACCGGACCCTGTTGCTGGTGATCGCCGGGTTGCCCGAGTCGACCGGGTCGAGCGACCTGGACCGGATCGTGGCGCTGGCCGAGCGCGGCCGGGGTGCCGGTCTGCACCTGGTGGTGGCCGGTTGGCCGGTACTGGGTCGGCCGCCGTTGCCACAGGCCACGCCGGTGCGGCTACGCACCTCGTACGCGCTGGTGGGTGATCCGCCAGGCAGCCCGTTCAGCGGACCGGGCACCGAGTCACCGGGTGGGCTGAACTGTCCCGTCCTCGTCGACGAGGATCCCGGTCCGGAGCTGATCGGGGCGGTGTGTCGTCGGCTGGCCGACCAGGTGGAGGCGGGTTCCCGGTTGGGTCTGGCCGAGTTGTTGCCGCCCGGGGATGCCGAGTTGTGGACGACGACGTCGGTCGACGGCCTGTCCACCACTGTCGGGGATGCCGGGGGCCGGCCGGTCACCGTGGGCTTCACCGAGTTGACCCCGCACTGGTTGGTCAGTGGCCGGTCGGACGCGGGTCGGTCGGCGTTCCTGACCACCGCCCTGCTCGGCCTGACCGCCCGGTACGGCCCGGACGAACTGGCGCTGTACCTGGTGGACCTGGGCGACGGCGAGTCGTTCGTGGAGTTCCTCCAGACCGAACGGGACCGGTCGTGGTTGCCGCAGGTCCGCGCGGCGGGTATGGCCGCCGACCCGGAGTACGTCCGGGACCTGTTCGACCAGTTGGCGGCGGAGATCCACCGACGGGAGGAGGCGGCGGCGCGGGCCGGTGGTCAACGGTTCGCGGAGCTGCGTGACCATCAGGTGCTGCCCCGCATCGTCTGTGTCCTCGACAATTTTCCGCTGCTGTTGTCGGATCGGGATCCGGTGGCTGCCGAGGTGCTGGCCCGGTTGGACGGGCTGGCCCGCTCGGGGCGGGGGTACGGCGTCCACCTTGTCTTGGCCGGGGCTGGTGACCTGGGTGTCGGTGCGGGGTCGGCCCCCCGGGACTCGGTGCTGGGGCAGTTCCCGGTGCGGGTGGCGCTCGCCGGGGGCAGCGCGGTGCTGATGCCGACCAACGATGCCGCCGCCGGTCTGGCGGTGGGTAGCGCGGTGGTGAACACGGCCGGTGGGCTGGGTGGTCCACGCGGCGCGACCCGGGGGCACGAGCGGTTGGTCCGGTTCCCCGATCCGCACGACGCCCCGGAGGTGGTCGAAGGGCTGCGGCGTCGCCTGTTCGCAGCGCGGCCGGAGGGTGCCGTACCGCCGGTGGTGTTCGCCGGGTGGGCCCGGCCGTTACTCGGTAACGACCCACGGATGCGGGCCGCCGTCGCCGGGCGGTCCGGTGCCCCGGCGGCGCTGCTGGGTCGGGCGGTCGACGTGGCACGGACGACCGTGGCGGTGCCGCTGGGTCCGGTGGCCGGGCGCAACCTGGCGGTCCTCGGGCCGGGCCTGGCGGCGGCGGCGCTGCTGGCGACGGCCGCCCGGAGCGTCGCCGCGCACCACCCGCCGGGCGGCGCGGAGTTCGTGGTCGCCGCGCTGACCGAGGGGTCCGCCCCGCTGGCCGCCGCGCTCGCCGCCGAGTTGGGTGGGTGTCACCGCGTGTCGACGGTGGACGGGCCGGGCCTGCTGACCGCCTCCACCGGCACCGGCCCGACCTATTTCGTGGTGTTCGGGGTGGACGTACCCAATGCGGAGGAGCTGCCGCCGGAGCGGCTGCGCACGCTGCTGCGGGAGGGCCCACCGGCGGGTCGGCACCTGTTGGGCTGGTGGCGGACGGTTCCGCCGTTCGCGGGGTTGGTGGAGCCGGACGACGAGGTGGGCAAGCTGGCCGCGGTCGCCACCGTCGACGTGCCGGGTGCGCAGCTCGCTTCGCTCTTCGGCCATCCGGTGCAGTGGCGTCCCCGACCGGCCCGGGTGGTTCTCTGGGACAGTGCCGACGACCGGGGCACCGTCCTGGTGCCGTTCGCCGACGAGGAGGAAACCTCGTGACCGGCCGCGTGGGGAACGGGTACGGCCTGACCGGGCGCGGCCTGACCGCGAGGGACCGACCGCCACGGGGGCCGCAGCTGGGCGACCGCGAGGGGGACCTGAGGTGACCGACCGCGAGGGGGACCTGGCCGTGACCTGTCGTGCGGAGCGTCGGGCGTGAGCATCGATGACGCGGTGACGGTGGCACCGGTCCGGCAGCGGCCCGCCGGTGAGCCGGCCCCGTCGATGACCGCAGCGTGGACCGAGTATCTGGCCGCCGCCCGCCAGCTCGACGGGGTACGCCGGGGTGCGGCGACGGCTGCCGCGGCGCAGTCCCGCGCCGTGGAGGCGGCCCGTGCGGAGTTGGCCGAGGTACGCGCCCGGTTGGTGCCGCAGCAGGCGAGGCTGCGCGAGTTGGGTGTACCGGCGATCTCGTTGGCCCCGACGCCGCCGGAGCTGACCGAGGCCACCAGGGTGATGCTGGGCGGTCCGGCGGCGGTGCTGGCCGGACTGCGTACGGCCCAGGGCTGGGTGGAGGGCGCGGACGCGGCGTTGGCCGCGCGCGGTGCGCCGCGTCCGGCGGCCTGGCCACCCCGGTGGCGCAACCTGCTGGTGTACGGTCCGCTGGCGCTGATCGTGCCGGTGGTGCAGTTGGTGCTGTTCCTGACGGTCGACTCCGGCCCGGTGAGCGTGGCGGCGCTGGTGGTGGGCCTGCCGATGCCGGCGGCGGCGTTCGCGGCCGGCTGGGTCGGGATCAGCCGGCTGTTCCCTCCAGGACCGGACGGGAGGTGGGAGCGTACCCCCCGGCTGGGGCTGCTGACCTGCCTGGTGCCGGCGGTGGTGACCACCGCCGGGATCATGCTGGCCCTGCTGGCCGGCTGACCGCCGGCCCCGGCCCGCACCGCTGACCCCGGCCCGCACGCCAGCTCAGGGCTCAGGGCTCAGGGCTCAGGGCTCAGGGCTCAGGGCTCAGGGCTCAGGGCTCAGGGCTCAGGGCTCAGGGCTCAGGGCTCAGGGCTCAGCGGGGGATGATCAGTGACATCGCCTCGGCGCGGGACTTCGCGTCGTGCTGGAGCACGCCGCGCACGGCCGAGGTGATGGTCTTGGCGCCGCTCTTCTGGATGCCGCGCATGGCCATGCACATGTGCTCGCATTCGAGTATCACGATGACGCCGCGCGGTTGCAGTCGGCTCATCAGCAGGTCGGCGATCTGCGAGGTGAGCCGCTCCTGCACCTGCGGACGCCGGGCGAAGACCTCGACCAGTCGGGCCAGCTTGGACAGGCCGGTGATGCGACCGTCGGGGCCGGGGATGTAGCCGATGTGCGCGCTGCCCCGGAACGGCAGCAGGTGGTGCTCACAGAGGCTCATCATGTCGATGTCCCGGACGAGCACCAACTCCTCGTGGTTGGCCTCGAAGGTGGTGCTGAGCACCTGGGCCGGGTCGACCCGGAGGCCGGCGAAGAGTTCGGCGTACGCCCTGGCGACCCGGGCGGGGGTCTGCTGGAGGCCGTCGCGGTCGGGGTCCTCCCCGACCGCGATGAGGATCTCGCGGACCGCCTTCTCGATCCGGCCGAGGTCCATGGTGTCCTCGATCGGACGACCGTTGAGCTTGCCGCTGATCAGGCGGGCGGCGACGTAGTCGAGTGTCTCGTCTCCGGGCTCGGTGGACGAGGCGGCCAGCCCCGCGTTGTCGGGGCTGGCCGCGGCGTCGGTGTTCAGTGCAGACCGTCCGAGTTGTTCGAGGAGCCGCCGACGGAGATGCCGTCCGCGGTGGCTTGCGCCTTGAGCTTCTCCTTCTCGGCCGGGGTAAGCACCGGCGGCTCAGTGGAGGGCAGGCGCTTGCCGAAGCCGTTGTACGGGGCCATCGGCGGGCGCTTGACCACCCGCGAGCAGATCCGGGCCATGTCGGCGGTGGAGAGGGTTTCCTTCTCCATCAGCTCCAGGACCATCCTGTCCAGGACGTCCCGGTATTCCACCAGGATCTCCCAGGCCTCGTCGTGGGCCAGTTCGATCAGGGCCCGCATCTCGCCGTCGATCTCGGCGGCGACCGAGTCGGAGTAGTCCCGCTCGTGGCCCATGTTGCGGCCGAGGAACGGCTCGTCCCCGCTGGTGCCGTACTTGATCGCGCCGAGCTTCGAGCTCATGCCGTACTGCGTGATCATCGCGCGGGCCAACTGGGTGGCCTTCTCGATGTCGTTGCCGGCGCCGGTGGTGGGCTCGTGGAAGACGAGTTCCTCGGCGGCCCGACCGCCCAGCGCGTACGCCAGGGTGTCGATCATCTCGGCCCGGGTCTGGGTGTACTTGTCCTCGGTCGGCAGGACCAGGGTGTGCCCCAGCGAACGCCCCCGGGACAGGATGGTCACCTTGTGCACCGGCGCGGCGTGCGGCAGCGCCCAGGCGACCAGCGCGTGCCCACCCTCGTGGTACGCGGTGATCTTCTTTTCCTGGTCGCTCATCACCCGGGTCCGGCGCTGCGGCCCGGCGATCACCCGGTCGATCGACTCCTCCAGCGAGTCGTTGCTGATCGCCCGCTGTTCCTTGCGGGCGGTGAGCAGCGCGGACTCGTTGATCACGTTGGCCAGGTCGGCCCCGGAGAAGCCGGGGGTACGCCGGGCGACCGCGTCGAGGTCGACGTCGGGGGTGAACGGCTTGCCCTTGGCGTGCACCCGCAGGATCGCCTTGCGGCCCTCCATGTCGGGGGCGTCGACGGGGATCTGCCGGTCGAACCGGCCCGGACGCAGCAGCGCCGGGTCGAGGATGTCCGGCCGGTTGGTGGCGGCGATCAGGATGACCCCGCCCTTGGTGTCGAAGCCGTCCATCTCGACGAGCAGCTGGTTGAGGGTCTGCTCCCGCTCGTCGTGGCCGCCGCCCATGCCGGCGCCACGGTGCCGGCCCACGGCGTCGATCTCGTCGACGAAGACGATCGCCGGGGCGTTCGCCTTGGCCTGCTCGAAGAGGTCGCGGACCCGGCTGGCGCCGACACCGACGAACATCTCCACGAAGTCCGAGCCGGAGATCGAGTAGAACGGCACCCCGGCCTCGCCGGCGACGGCGCGGGCCAGCAGCGTCTTACCGGTACCGGGCGGGCCGAAGAGCAGTACGCCCTTCGGGATCTTGGCGCCCAGGGCCTGGTATTTCGCGGGGTTCTGGAGGAAGTCCTTGATCTCGTGGAGTTCCTCCACCGCCTCCTCGGCCCCGGCCACGTCCGCGAAGGTCGTCTTCGGGGTGTCCTTGGTGATCATCTTCGCCTTGGACTTGCCGAAGTTGAGCACCCGGGAGCCGCCACCCTGCATCTGCGACATGAAGAACAGCAGCAGGAGCACGAGCAGCGCGATGGGCAGCAGGTTGACCAGCAGGCTCACCCAGATGCTGTCGGACGACACCTTGGCGTCGGCCGGGCCGGTGACCCGGTTGGCCGCCTTGGCCTCGAGGACCTCGTTCCAGACCTGCTCGCCGGCCTGGTACGGGAACTGGGCCTCGATCCGGTCGGTCGTGGTGTCGCCGAACTTGGTCTTCTCGGCCAGGTTGAGCTGGAGCGTCTGCTCCTTGTCCTGGAAGACGACCTTGTTGATCTTGGCGGTGTGCAGTTGGTCGAGCGCAACGGAAGTGTCCACCCGGTGGTAGCTGGGACCAGCGGTGAACAGCTGACTGAGCACAACGGCGCCGAGGATGACCAGGATGATCCAGACCACCGGTCGGCGGAAGAAACGCGTACGTTCCATGCTGTTGTCGAGCGCCGAGGCGCCCGCATCCTCCTGATCGACGTCCTGACCGTCTGAATGGTGTCGCCGCCGGAGGCGGCGTCGAGCCGCCGTGCGGGCCGGCCTCGACCCCGGGGCGCGCGAACTGCCGCACCGCGGTCATTCGACGGTACACCGTGCGCGCCAGGTGCGAGCTTGCGAGCCCCGCAGTCGGGCACATTCGTGACCCCGAGTTGCGAGCCTGCGAGCCCGGCGCCCGCGTGGACGGCGAACCGGGGTCTCAGCCGACGTGGCGGGGAACTGCGCACCGGCTCCGTCGACCGCCCGGTCACGCGGGTCGGGGTGCCGGGCGCGGAGCTGCCCCCACGCCACCCGTCCCTACCGTAGTCGGATTGGCTGGGAGCCCGCTGAACGTCCGCTCGATGACGACCGATACGAGCGGACGTTCAGGCCCGGGCGTAGACCTCGGGCTTGAGCACACCGACGTACGGCAGCTCGCGGTAGCGCTCGCCGAAGTCCAGGCCGTAGCCGACCACGAACTCGGTGGGGATGTCGAAGCCGACGTACTTCACCGGGACCGTGACCTTCACCGCCTCCGGTTTGCGGAACAGGGCCACCACCTCGACGCTGGCCGCCGACCGGGACTCCAGGTAGCGCAGCAGCCAGGACAGGGTCAGGCCGGAGTCGACGATGTCCTCGACCACCACCACGTGCCGACCGGCGATGTCCCGGTCCAGGTCCTTGAGGATGCGTACCACGCCGGAGGAGGTGGTGCCCTGGCCGTACGAGGAGATGGCCATGAAGTCCAGCTCCACGGGTGGACCCTGGCGGCCCAACGCCCTGGCGAAGTCGGCCATGAACATGACCGCGCCCTTGAGTACGCAGACGAGCAGGAGCCCGTCGGTGACCCCGGCATAGTCCGCCGAGACCTGCTTGGCCAGCTCCGCCGTTTTCTCGCGGATCTGTGCCTCGGAGATGATCACGTGATCGATGTCGGCGTCGTACCAGGAGCCGTCAGCCATGCTCCTAGCCTGCCGTACGCCGGCCGACCCGCGTCGGCGGGGCCGCACCTTTCGGCGCGACCCCGCCACGGTTTTTTCCGGCACACCGGGAGCAACCACCTCAGCAGGCGTGGGACCGCCAGCGGCGACCGTCCTCGGTGGGCTTCCAGTCGGCGGAGTCACGGGTGTCGGCGGTCAGGCCGACAGCCGAGGCGACGGCCAGCGCGACGATGAAGAGCAGGAACAACAGCAACTGCATGGCGGCGCTCACTTTCCGGGGATCTGCGTGGTTTTCGCCGCCGGCGCGCACCGGACTGCTACCAGTTTCCGCCCCCATCCCAGCGCCGGACAGTGGCAGTAATGCCATGCCCCCTCGATTTTCTGCCACTCCTGCGGTTACCCTCGTCACATGATCCGATCGGTGGCCGTCATCGCACTGGACCAGGTGGCCGTCTTCGAGCTGGGCGTGCTCACCGAGGTCTTCGGCACCGACCGCACCGACGACGGTTTCCCCGGCTACCGGTTCACGGTCTGCACCGCCGACGGCGACCCGGTGCGCACCGCCTCCGGCTTCGGCCTCACCCCGCACGCCGACCTCGCCCCGGTCGACGACGCCGACCTGGTCGCGGTGCCCGCGTACACCCACGGCGACGGTGAGCTGCCCGAGGCGGTGCTGGCCGCGCTGCGCCGCGCCGCCGACCGGGGGGCGTACGTGTTCAGCGTCTGCTCCGCGGCGTTCGTGCTCGGTGCGGCCGGCCTGCTCGACGGCCGGGAGTGCACCACCCACTGGAAGTACGTCGACGAGCTGCAACGCCGCCACCCCTCGGCCCGGGTCCGGTGCAACAGCCTCTACGTGGCCGACGGGCCGGTGCTGACCAGCGCCGGCACCGCCGCCGGCATCGACGCCTGCCTGCACCTGGTACGCCAGGAACACGGTTCGGGCACCGCCACCCGGCTCGCCCGGCGGATGGTGGTCCCGCCGCACCGCGACGGCGGCCAGTCCCAGTACGTCGAGGCGCCGATCCCGGCCACCCCCGACGCCCCCACCCTCGAACCGGTGCTGAGCTGGCTGGTGGGGCACCTGGACCGGCCGACCACCGTGGACGAGCTGGCCGCCCGCGCCGGCATGTCACCGCGGACCTTCGCCCGCCGGTTCCGGGCCGAGACCGGCACCACCCCGCACGACTGGCTCACCAACCAGCGGGTGCTGCTGGCCCGCCGGCTGCTGGAGGAGACCCGGCTCAGCGTGGAGAGCGTCGCCGGCCGCTCGGGTTTCCCCGACGCCGCCGCCCTGCGCCACCACTTCGCCCGCCGGCTCGGCACCACCCCGCAGGGCTACCGCACCACCTTCCGCGACCGGGTCCCCACCGCCTGAGCCCACCACCGATCCGGCACGGACCACATCACCGACCGGACGCGCCGACGATCAGTAGCCCAGTGCCGCGCCGTCCACCCGGGGCTCCGCGCCGACCACCCAGCCGCCGGCCGGGTCACGCCACAGCGCCTGGCCGTACCCGAAGACCGACGGCTCGTCGGCGACGGTGACCTCGTGGCCCCGAGCACGCAACCCCGCGACCAGGCCGGGCTCCGCCGCCAGGGCCGGCTCGACGAGCAGGGTCCGGCCGGCGTGCCAGTACCAGCGGGGAGCGTCCAGGGCGGCCTGCGGATCGAGGCCGGCGTCGACGGTCGCGGCGACCAGTTGGACGTGCCCCTGCGGCTGCATGTGCCCGCCCATCACCCCGAACGGCCCGACCGGTGCCCCGGCACGGGTCAGGAAGCCCGGGATGATCGTGTGGAAGGGCCGCTTGGCCGGCCCCACCACGTTGGGATGACCCGGGTCGAGCCGGAAACCGGTACCCCGGTTCTGCAGGGCGAAACCGTGGCCGGGCAACACCACCCGGGAGCCGAACCCCAGGTAGGTGGACTGGATCAGGCTGACCATCAGGCCGTCGGCGTCGGCCGTGCAGAGGTATACGGTGCCGCCCCGTTCGGGCGTGCCGGCCACCGGGTCGCCGGCCCGGTCGGTGAGCAGCGCCCACCGCCCCGCCAGGTAGCCCGGGTCGAGCAGGCCGGCGGTCGGCACGTCGGCCCGGTCCGGGTCGGCCACGTGCGCGTGCGCGTCGGCGAAGCCGAGCTTGACCGCCTCCACCTGCCGGTGCACCCGGTCCACCGGGTCGGCGACCGGGTCGAGCCCGTCGAGGACGCCCAGCGCCTGCAGCGCCGCCAGCCCCTGCCCCGGCGGCGGAAGCTCCCACACCTCGTGCCCCCGGTAGCGGACGCTGACCGGGTCGACCCAGGTCGAGGTGTGCGCGGCCAGGTCGGCGGCGGTGAGGAAGCCACCGGTCCGGGCGGCGTGCCGGTCCAGGGCCGCCGCGATCGCACCCCGGTAGAAGTCCTCCGCGCCGCTGGCGGCGATCAGCCGCAGCGTCCGGGCCGCCGCCGGATTGCGCCAGCGTTCACCCGGCCGGGGTGCCCGACCCGCCACCGTGAAGACCCGGTCGAACTCGGTGAACTCGGCACCCGTCGGCACCGGCTGCGCCAGCGCCCGCGCCCAGGTGGCGGCGGTGCCGGTGGAGACCGGGTGGCCATGCTCGGCGTACCCGACCGCGTCGGTGAACAGGTCGGCGAAGGGCAGCACACCGAACCGGTCGTGCAGGTCCCGCCAGCCGGCCGGCGCACCCGGCACGGTCACCGGCAACCAGCCCCGGGCGGGCATCGCCGGCCCGGCCGCCTGCTCGCCGCCGAGCGCCGCCACCGGTTCCGCCGCCGCCCCGCCGGTGGCGGCCAGCACCACCTCCCGGGTCAGCCCGGCCGGTGACCGCCCGGCGGCGGCGAGACCGTGCAGCCGGTCGCCGTCCCAGACGATGGCGAACAGGTCACCACCGATGTCGTTGGACGGCGGCTGCACCACGGTCAACGTGATCGCGGTGGCCAGCGCCGCGTCGACGGCGTTGCCGCCGCGCCGCAGCACGGCCAGGCCCGCCGCCGCCGCGAGCGGGTGGCTGGTCGAGACGGCACCGTGCGGGGCGAACAGGGCACTGCGGGGGTACGCCATCAGCCCTGTCTACCGCACCACCCCAACCCACCCCCACGGGTACGCGGCCACGCCGCTGCGCGGGCGCCTCGACGCTCGGCGCTCGACGCTCGACGCTCGGCGCTCGGCGCTCGGCGCTCGGCGCATCATGATCAGATTGCGAAAATGGAGACGACATGCCGGCCCGAATGCTCAAAACGCAATCTGATCACTCCCCCGCCCCCGGCCACCCTGCCTGAGGCGCACTCGGCCAGCCAACGGATCCCCGCTCGGGACGCGCCCAGCCAACGGGTCCCCCACTCGGGCGCGCCCAGCCGACGGACCCCGATCGGATGTGCTCAGCCGACGGGCAGCAGCCGGCCGCCCCGACGGCCGACGCGTACCCCGCCGGGCAGCGCCGTCGCACCCTGCCCCCGCCAGGCGGTGACCAGCGCGTCCAGCGCGTCCACGTGCCGGTGGGAGAGCGCACCGGGTGGGGCCCCCAACTCCCGCGCCCAGGCGTGCAGCACCCGGCTGCGGACCGCCCCCGGCAATCCGGCCAGCGCCACGACGGACAAGCCCCCACCGTCCCGCAGGGGAGGCCGGTCGACTGCCGCCCCGTCGGATGGGGGTGGCGGGGTGGCGAGGGCGGCGGCGGCCAGGTCGTCCAGGGCGGCGGTGTCGGCGGCGAGCAGTCGGGCTGTCCGGGCCAGATTGTCCAGGACCCCCTCGCCGAGGGCGGTGACCAGGGCCGGCAGCACGTCGGCGCGGACCCGGGCCCGCGCGTACGACGGATCGGTGTTGTGCGGGTCCTGCCACGGGGTCAGGCCCGACGCCGCGCACGCGTCGCGGGTCTGTGCCCGGGTGACGTCGAGCAGGGGGCGCAGCAGCGGCACCCCGGCCAGGTCCCGCCGGGCGGGCATCCCGGCCAGCCCGCGCGGGCCGGCCCCCCGGGCGAGCGCCAGCAGCACCGTCTCGGCCTGGTCGTCGCGGGTGTGTCCGAGCAGGACGGCACTGGCCCGATGCCGGCGGGCGGCGTCCGAGAGCGCCTGGTAGCGGGCCTGCCGGGCGGCCGCCTCGGGGCCCCCCGGCCGGCCGGCCACCGTCACCGGCACCGCCTCGACCGGATCGAACCCGACGCTCGCAGCCCAGTCGGCGACGGCGGCGGCACGTTCGGCCGACCCGGCCTGCAACCCGTGGTCGACGGTCACCAGAGCGGCCCGCCGCCCGAGCCGGGACGTCACGAAGGCGGTGGCGACGGCGAGGGCGAGCGAGTCCGGCCCGCCCGAGCAGGCCACCAGTACCGGCCCGTCAGCGGGCAACCCGGCCAGGGCACGGCGCACCGCGACCCGGAGGGTGGCCACCGACGGCGCAAGGGCCACCCCGGGCGGGGCACCGCGAACGTGCCGTCCGGCCACGGTCGGGTCGACGCAACTGGTTCCGCCCACCGGCTCGGCACCGCTCTGCCCGACCACCGGGCCGACGGTCGGGCCGACAGCGCTGTCCCCAACCACCGGACCCACGGCCGGGCCGACGGAGCTGTCCCCGGCCACCGGGTCGACGGAGCTGGGCCGACCGGCCACCGGGGTCAGCCGGCGGTCGGGGTGGCGCCGGCCGGGCCGTGTACCCGGGCCACCCAGGCGGCCGGGTCACCCAGCTCGTCCAGCCGGGGCAGGGTCAGCGGCGAACCGAAGATCTTGTTGAAGCCGGCCATGCCCACCTGCTCGACCACGCCGTGCACGAACTTGCGCCCCTCGGCGTACTGGCGCATCTTGACGTCCACGCCGAGCAGCCGGCGGATCGCCTTCTCCAGCGGGTTGCCCGCCTCGCGGCGGCGGTTGAACCCCGCCCGGATCCGCTCCACGCTGGGGATGACCTGCGGGCCGACGCCGTCCATCACGAACTCGGCGTGCCCCTCCAGCAGGGTCATCAGCGCGGTCAGCCGGTCCAGCACCGCCCGCTGCGCCGGGGTCTGCACGATGTCCAGCACGCTGGTGCGGCTGTCCGGGTCGCGTACCGCGTCGGAGAGGGTGGACACCCCCCTGCGCAGGCGCTCGACCAGGTGTTCGGTGCCCTGGGAGGCGTCCACGAACGCCTGCACCTCACCGAGGAAGTACGCCCGCATCCACGGCACGGCGGTGAACTGGGTGCGGTGGGTGACCTCGTGCAGGCACACCCAGAGCCGGAAGTCGCGCGGGTCGGCACCGAGCTTGCGCTCCACCTCGACGATGTTCGGCGCGACCAGCAGCAGCTGACCCGGGTCGGCGGAGAAGACCTCGTACTGGCCGAGCACCCGGCCGGAGAGGTACGCCAGCACGGTGCCGGCCTGCACCCCGGTGAGCCGGGAGCCGACGGCCTCCGTGAGTACGCCTGGCGGCTTGTCGCCGGAGAGCCGGCTGACCAGTGGGGTGATCACCTCCCGCAGGCCGGCGATGTTGGTGGCCGCCCAGTCCCGCCGGTCCACCACCCGCACCGGCGGATGACCCACCTGCGGGCGCAGCCCCGTGTAGTCGGCGACGTGCCCGGCCGCCTCGTCGGTGAGCCGGCGTAGATCGCCGACCACCTCGGTGGCCTCCGCGTACGACACGCGGGGGCCCGACTTGCTCAGCGCCCCCGCGGTGGCGGCGGCCAGATCCCAGTCCACGAACTGCGCCATGCCACCCACCGTACCCGCGCCGCGACACCCCGGCCGGTTCCGCACGACGGGCTGCTCGACGGCCGGCCCGGGCGCGACCCGCTGGACGGCAGCGGGCGGACGGGGACCGCTCAGCGGCAGGCGACCGGACCCGTTCAGCGGCAGCCGCAGCCGGCCAGTGCACCGGCGATCCGGTCCAGTGCCGCCCGGGTCACCTCCGGGTCGCCGCCCGGCGCCTGGTCGGTGAGCACGGCGAAGGTGAGCAGCCGGCCGTCGCGGGTGGTCACCAGGCCGGCGATGGCGTGCACCCCGGTCAGGGTGCCGGTCTTGGCCCGGACCACGCCGGCCCCGGCGGCGGTGGACGTCGACTCGTACCGGGTGCCGAGGGTGCCCGACCAGGCGGCCACCGGGAGGCCACCGAAGATGGCGGTCAACTCCGGGTGGGTGCCGTTGCCGGCCAACGCGATCAGGTCGGTGAGCAGCGAGGGGCTGATCCGGTTGCTCCGGGACAGTCCGCTGGCGTCGGCGAGGCTGATCTCGTCGGCCGGCAGGCCCAGCTCGCCGATCACCTCGTCCATCGCCGCCGCGCCACCGGCGAAGGACGCCTGCTGGTTGCGGGCCAGGGCGACCTGGCGGGCGAGTGCCTCGGCGATCACGTTGTCACTGTCGGTGATCATGATGTCGACCAGCCGGATCATGGGCAGCGACTCGACCTTGCCCAGTTCGGTGCCGGGCGCGGGTGCGCCACCCTCCGTCGCGCCGCCGGCCGCCGGGGCGGTGCCCCGGACCACCCCGGTCTCCGGCAGGCCGAGCAGCCGGGCGAAGGAGCGGCCGGCGGCCAGGTCGGGCTCGGCGTACCGGGTGGCCGCACCGTGGCTGTCGGCGAAGTTCTTCCGCGCCCCCGCCGGGTCCTGGCGTGCGCCGTCGGTCATCAGCGCGGTGATCGACGCGCCGAAGCCGCCGGTCGGGATGTCCGCGTCCCAGCCGGGACCGTGGACCGGGCCGGGGAAGAGGGTCGAGTCGACCACCACCCGGGTCGGGGCGGTGCCGCCGAGGGCCTGCTTGACCTGGGCGGCGAGGGTGTCGAGCCGGGCGGCACCGGGATAGAAGCCGGATTTGTCGACGGCCAGGGTCGGGTCGCCCCCACCGACCAGCACCACCTCGCCCGGGTTCGCCCCGGCGAGCACGCGGGTCGCGATCCGGTAGCCGGGGCCCCGCGCCTTCAACACGGTCACCCCGGTTGCGAGCTTGGTGACCGAGGCGGGGACGGTGCCGTCGTCGCCGCCCCTGGCGTACAGCGATTCGCCGCTCACCACGTCGGCCACCGACACGTTCACCCGGCTACCCAGGGCGGCGGCACCGGTCAGCGGCTCGACCGCGGCGCGTACCCCGGCGGGGGTCGGCACCGAGGCGGCGGCGTCGGGGCCGGCGAGCACCGGGGACGGATCGGGCTCGGGGGGACGCGCGGAGGGCGACGGGGTGGGGTCCGCGCCCAGCCAGCCGGCGACCGGACCGGGCCGGAGCACCGCCGCCGCCCCGGCGAGGCCGACCAGCAGCACGACGACCAGCAGCACCGGCACCCACCGCCGACGACGACGCGGCGGCCCACCGGCCGCCCCCGGGGGGCCGGTGACCGGCGCGGAACCGGGGGGTACGGGACGCGACGCCGGCCCCGGCTGGCCAGCCGACGACGGGTGGGCAGGCGAAGGATGACCAGTCGACCCCGGCTGGGCAGGTGACGACGAATGGACGGGCGGCGACGGCATCCCGCCCCCGGGGGAGACCGACGCCGCGCCACGGTGCGGCGCGACCTGCGCGGACCCGGCGTGCGGCGTGGCCGGTGCACTGCCGGCGTGCGGCGCGACCTGCGCGGAGCCGGAGTGCGGCGCGGCCGGGGCGCTACCGGCGTGCGGCGGGACCTGCGCGGAGCCGGAGTGCGGGGCTGCCGGGGCGGAGCCGACGGCCGCGCGACCGGCGGCGGCCGTGGCCGGTGGACGCCAGACCGGCGGGGGCGGCTGGTCGGCGGCCCGACCAGCGGCCGACGGTGACTCGGGGGTCGACTCCGGGCGGCGTGGGACGTTCGCGTCGGGCACCGACACCCGGCCGGTGGCCCCGCCGGTCACGGGTCGCCCCGAACCCCGGCCGTCAACCCCCTCCGGGCGGTAGTGTGAATCTTCCCTCCTCACGACCCCCTCCTCCCGCCGCCGAACTCGCCTGGGTGACACTACTTCGGTCCGAAGACTATGCGGCGTCCGGAGCCGACGGGTGGCCATTCATCCGCACCGGGGGCGTCAGTGGTTCCGTTCAGCCAGCGTGGGCAGACGAGGGAGCGTGGGAGATGGATTTCGACGTCACGGTTGAGATCCCGAAGGGTCACCGAAACAAGTACGAGGTGGACCACGCGACCGGCCGGATCCGGCTGGACCGCACCCTGTTCACGTCGACCCAGTACCCGGCCGACTACGGCTTCATCGAGGGCACCCTCGGCGAGGACGGCGACCCGCTGGACGCGCTGGTGCTGGTGCCCGAGCCGACCTTCCCGGGCTGCCTGATCCGCTGCCGCACCATCGGCATGTTCCGGATGACCGACGAGAAGGGCGGCGACGACAAGGTCCTCTGCGTGCCCTACGAGGACCCCCGCCAGGAGCACCTGCGCGACATCCACCACCTGGGCGAGTTCGACCGGCTGGAGATCCAGCACTTCTTCGAGGTCTACAAGGATCTCGAACCGGGCAAGTCGGTCGAGGGTGCCACCTGGGTCGGCCGGGTCGAGGCCGAGGCCGAGGTGTTGGCGTCCTACCAGCGGGCCCGCGACGCCGAGGCGCAGGGCGGCACCGCCCACTGACCCACCAGCTCCACCGCAGGCCCGGACCCCGGTGGTCCGGGCCTGCGGCGTGACAGGGCGGCCGGTCGGCCTCAGCCCAGCAGGCCCCGGGCGGTGTCGTAGAGGTCCAGCACCGCGCAGGCCACCGGCACCACCGACACCACCAGCGCGGTGTCCGTCAGGTCAGCCACCCGACCGAGGTACGGCGAGACCGGTCGCCGGGCGTACGTCGTACCGGCGGCGACGGCGAGCAGGGCGACGAACAGCCCTCCCCCGCTCAACGCCAGCAGCCCGAGGGCACCGGAACGGCCGGCGAGCACCGCGCCGAGCACCACG
This sequence comes from Micromonospora sp. NPDC048894, assembly GCF_040649765.1. NCBI lineage: Bacteria > Bacillati > Actinomycetota > Actinomycetes > Micromonosporales > Micromonosporaceae > Micromonospora > Micromonospora sp. NPDC048894. The sequence goes on from NZ_JBEZFY010000009.1 coordinate 160,988, forward strand.
AACCCGGCCAGCCCGGCGACCACCGGGGGCACCCGGTGCCGGACCGCCACGAACAGCCGGGACCGCAGCAGCAGCACCGCCGCCCCGACCGCCACCAGCACCCGCCCGGCGACGCCGCCGGTGACGGCGAGCACCGCCACGGTCGCGACGACCAGGGTGGCGTGCCCGAGCAGCATCCCGGTCAGCATCTCCTCGCTGCGGGCCACCGCCGCGTACACCCGACCCCGGTCCGGCAGGTCCCGCACCCCGTCCGGGCCGCCCGTCGGGGCGTCCGGCAGGGTGATCGGCGGCAGCGGCACCTTGCCCAGCCGGATCGCCGCCAACGGCAGCACCCCGAGGGCGAAGACCAGCACGCAGAGCAGTACGGCGGCGGTGGCGGCCGAGGTGAGCAGCAGCCCACCCAGGCCGGCGAGCGTACCCACCGCGCCGACGGTCGCGCCGGCCACGAAGACCCGCAGCCGGGTGGCGACGCCGAGCAGACCCAGGACGGCGGCCAGGAGCAGCGCCACCGCACCGGCGAGGAGTTCGGGTGCGCCGAGCCAGGGCAGCGGCTGCACCGACCCGACCGGGTCCCCGGAGCTGACCGCGAGGGCACCCGCCGTCGCGGCGTACGGCAGGGCGTAGCCGCCGAGGGTGGCCCCGGTCGGGCCGTCGCCGTACGCCCGGGAGGCGATCGTGGCGGCGAGGGTGAGCAGCAGCGCCACCGCGCCCGCGGCGGGCCAGCCGGCGGGTTGCCCCGGCCCGGCGGCCAGGACGGCGAGCAGCCCCACGGCCAGCGGCACCCCCGCCCCGGCCAGTACGGCGGCCCGGGTGGTCGCCGCCGACCAGGCGGCCCCCCGGCGGCGGGCGCCGTCGGCGATGGCCTCGACCACGTCGTCGTACTCCAGCTCGGGCCACTGGTCGTGGGCGGGCACCAGGTGCAGCACCTCGCCGTCGCGCACCCCCTGCGGCAGCAGCGGCTGCGCGGTCACCAGGACCGCGCCGTCGGTGCGTCGCAGCACCCAGCCGCCGTGCCGCTCGCCGTCGTCGGCCAACCCCTCGCCGGCGTGCCGCAGCACCTCGGGGAGCAGTTCGGCCAGGGGCACCTGCTCCGGCAGGGCCACGTCGACGCGGCGCCCGGGGGCGCTGATGGTGACCCTGGCCAGCCCGGTTGTCATCGACTGGACTCCATATCGATCGGGAGCGGTGGCTGACGGACGACGCGCACTTTACCTACGATGAGCCAGGTTCGGGTTACCGAGCGCCACAGGGAGGTGCCTTTTGTCCACTGTCGTCATCAAGCGGCCACCGCGCCGGCCCGCGCCGGAGATCCCGGTCGGCGAGCTGCCCGTGGAGGGCCCGCCGGAGATCCCCGTGGTCACCGGCGGACGCTGGCAGCAGGCACTGATGGTGCTGCCGATGCTGGGTGGCACGGTGGCGATGGCGATGATGTTCGGTCGGGGCGGCGGCGCCTACTCGTACGTGGTGGGCGGCATGTTCGGGCTCTCCTCGGTGGCGATGCTGATGACCTCCTGGGGCAGTGCCTCCGGCACGCCGAGGAAGTCGGAGATGATGGCCGCCCGCCGGGAGTACCTGCGGCACCTGACCGGGCTGCGGCGACGGGTCCGGCAGACCGCCCGGCAGCAGCGTGCCGGGCTGTACTACCGGCACCCGGACCCGGGTCGGCTCTGGTCGACGGTGGACAGCCACCGGGTCTGGGAACGCCGCCCCGGCGACCCGGACTTCGGTGTGGTCCGGATCGCCGTCGGGCCGCAGACGCTGGCCACCCCGCTGGTCCCGCCGGTCACCCGCCCCCTGGAGGAGTTGGAGCCGATGACCGCCGGGGCGCTGCGGCGTTTCCTCGACGCGTACTCGGTGGTGCCGGACCTGCCGGTGGCGCTGTCGCTGCGCAGCTTCGCCCGGGTCTTCGTCCGGGGTGGGCGGTCCGACGGCACCGGCGGGGCGGCGGAGAGCGGCGGCACGGGGTCGCCCGACGCGCAGGCGCTGGCCCGCGCGATGCTCACCCAGCTCGCCGTCTTCCACGCCCCCGACGAGTTGCTCGTCGCGGTCTGCGCCGGCCCGGAACGGCGGCGGCACTGGGAGTGGGTCAAGTGGCTGCCGCACGCCCACCACCCGAGCAGGGTCGACGCGCTGGGCCCGGTCCGGCTGGTCGCCAGCTCCGCCGTCGAGCTGGAACGGCTCCTCGGCGAGGTGCTGGCCAGCCGGTCCCGGTTCAGCCCGGCCGGGCCGGCCACCGACGGCCCGCACGTGGTGGTGCTCCTCGACGGCGGCGACCTGACCGACGCCACCGAACTGACCGGCGACGGCGGCATCGACGCGGTCACCGTGCTCGACCTGGACACCCCGCCGCCGCGCCTGCTGGACCGGTTCGCCCTGCTGCTGGAGGTCCGGGCCGGCCGGCTGCACTCCTGGTCGGCCGAGGGGCACGCCGAGGTGGGCCGCGCCGACCGGCTGGACGTCGCCGACGCGGAGGCGGTCGCCCGCCGGCTCGCCCCGCTGCGGCTCGCCGCCGTCAGCCGGGGCACCGAGGCCACCCCCGGTGCCGAACTCGACCTTCCCGAGCTGCTCGGGCTCGGCGATCCGGAGGGGTTCACCGCCGACCAGGGTTGGCTGCCCCGCTCACCCCGCGACCGGCTGCGGGTGCCGATCGGCGTCGGCGTGGACGGCGGCGCGGTCGAGCTGGACCTCAAGGAGTCCGCGCAGGACGGGATGGGCCCGCACGGGTTGCTGATCGGCGCGACCGGCTCCGGCAAGTCGGAGCTGCTGCGTACCCTGGTGTTGGCGTTGGCCGCCACGCACAGCTCGGAGCAGCTCAACTTCGTGCTTGTCGACTTCAAGGGCGGAGCCACCTTCGCCTCCTTCGACCGGCTGCCGCACACCGCCGCCGTGATCACCAACCTGGTCGACGCGTTGCCGCTGGTCGACCGGATGGTGGACGCCATCAACGGCGAGCTGATGCGCCGCCAGGAGCTGCTACGCCGGGCCGGCAACTTCGCCAGCCTGCGCGACTACGAGCGGGCCCGGGCGGCCGGTGCGCCGCTCGCCCCGCTGCCGTCACTGCTGCTGGTCTGCGACGAGTTCTCCGAGCTGCTGTCGGCCAAGCCCGACTTCATCGACCTGTTCGTGCAGATCGGTCGGCTCGGCCGGTCACTCGGCGTGCACCTGCTGCTGGCCAGCCAGCGGCTGGAGGAGGGGCGGCTGCGCGGGTTGGACACCCACCTGTCGTACCGGATCGGGTTGCGGACCTTCTCGGCGTTGGAGTCCCGCACGGTGCTGGGGGTGCCGGACGCCCACGAGCTGCCCCGCTCCCCCGGGCACGGCTACCTGCGCGCCGGCACCGACCCGCTGGTCCGGTTCCGGGCCGCGTACGTCTCCGGGCCGGTCCGGCGGCGCAGCGGGGGGACCGGCGGCGGGGCGGGCGGGGTGGCCCGGCTGCTCGCCTTCTCCACCCACCTCGTCCCGGTGCCGGAACCGGTCGCCCCGGTGGCCCTGCCGGCCGTCGGGGAGACCGCCGAGACCCTGCTCGACACGCTGGTCGGCCGGTTGGCCGGGCAGGGTCCGCCGGCCCACCAGGTGTGGCTGCCGCCGCTGGAGCACGCGCCCACCCTGGACGAGTTGCTCGGTCCGCCCACCGTCGACCCGCAGCGTGGCCTGGGCTTCGCCAACCCGGAGCTGCACGGTGGCCTCCAGGTGCCGGTGGCGATCGTCGACAAGCCGTACGAGCAGCGACGCGACCTGCTGTGGTTGGCGCTGGGCGGGCCGGCCGGGCACGTGGCCGTGGTCGGGGCACCGCAGAGCGGCAAGTCGCACGCGGTGCGGACGTTGGTCTGCGCGCTGGCGCTCACCCACACGCCGACCGAGGTGCAGGTCTACTGCCTGGACTTCGGTGGCGGCGGGTTGACCGCGCTGCGGGAGCTGCCGCACGTGGGCGGGGTGGCCGGCCGGGCCGACCCGACGGTGGTCCGGCGTACCGTCGGGGAGGTCGCCACCCTGCTCGCCGAGCGGGAACGCCGCTTCGCCGAGCTCGGGGTGGAGTCGATGGCGGCGTGGCGTGACCGCCGCCGGGCACTCACCGCCGCCGGTCAGCCCACCGTCGACCCGTTCGGTGACGTGTTCCTCGTCGTGGACGGCTGGGCCACCCTGCGCGGCGAGTACGACGACCTGGAACCCCTGATCACCGACCTGGCCACCCGGGGTCTGTCCTACGGGGTGCACGTGGTGGCGAGCGCCGTGCGTTGGCTGGACTTCCGGCCCGGCATCCGGGACCTGTTCGGTTCCCGGGTGGAGCTGCGTCTGGGCGACCCGTCGGACTCGGTGGTGAAGCGGGCGGCGGCGGCCGGGGTGCCGGAGCAGGCGGGCCGGGGGATCACCGCGCAGAGCCTGCACCTGCTCACGGCCCTGCCGCAGCTCACCGGCGGGGACACCGGGGATCTGGTGAAGGCGGTCGCCGGTGCCTGGTCGGGCCCGGTCGCCCCCCGGGTGCGGTTGCTTCCCCCGGTGCTGCCGTACGCCGAGTTGGACAAGGGTGCCGGCACCGGCCTGGCGTTCCCGGTCGGGATCGCCGAGGCGGATTTGCGCCCGGTGCTGCTCGACTTCACCACCGAGCCGCACTTCGTGGTCTTCGGTGACGCCGAGTGCGGCAAGTCGTCGTTCCTGCGGGCGCTGGCCACCTCGATCATCGACCGGTTCACCCCGGAGCAGGCCCGGGTGATCCTGGTCGACTACCGGCGCAGCCTGCTCGGCACCGTCGAGACCGACCACCTGATCGGGTACGGGACGGCGGCGGCACACACCGCCGAGTTAATCGAGTCGGTCGCCGGTTACATGCAGGGTCGACTGCCCGGCCCGGAGGTCACCCCGGCGCAGTTGCGGGACCGTTCCTGGTGGTCCGGCCCGGAACTGTTCATCCTGGTCGACGACTACGACCTGGTGGCCAGCGGTCCGGCGAACCCGCTGCGGGCGTTGGAGGAGCATCTGCCCCAGGCCCGTGACGTCGGCCTGCACCTGGTGCTGGCCCGCCGCTGCGGTGGCGCCGGCCGGTCCCAGTACGAGCCGATCGTGCAGCGCCTGCGCGAGTTGTCCACCGCCGGACTGGTGATGAGCGGCAGCCCCGACGAGGGGCAGTTGGTGGGTGCGGTCCGGCCGGGTCCGTTGCCGGCGGGGCGTGGCCGGCTGGTCACCCGACGCGAGGGCGTACGCCTCGTGCAACTGGCCCATCTGCCGCCACCGTGATCCGGGTGTGCCGGAACGTGCCGTGTCGGCGGGGAGAACCGGTAATCTCCGTGCAGCAGGTGTCCCGTGATGAATGGCTGACGATGTGACCAGGGTTGGGCAGGGCTCCCCGACGGCGCTGCACCGGTTCGCCGGGCGGGCGCTGCTCGGTGTCGCGGCGACCACCGTCACCGTGTTGGGCACGGCCCCACCTCCGGCTGCCGCCGCGGTCCCCGCCTCCATGCCGGCCCCGTCGTCGGTCTCCACGGTGGCCGGCCGTCCGGCCGCGCTGGCCGGGGCGCGCACCGGCACCCCGCTGGCCGAACCCGACTTCGCCCCGGTGCAGGCCCGTGCCGACCGGGTCCGCGACGACCAGTTCCAGCTCGACGAGCTGAACGCGGCCACCGCCTGGCGTACCTCGACCGGGCGCGGCGTGACGGTCGCGGTGATCGATTCCGGGGTGGACGGTGGCCACCCCGACCTGGTCGGCCAGGTGCTGCCCGGCATGGACCTGGTCTCCCCCGCCGGTGGCGACGAGCCGGACCCGGTGGGGCACGGCACCACGGTGGCCAGCCTGATCGCCGGGCGCGGCGACGACCGGCGGGGGGTGGTCGGGCTCGCGCCGGACGCCCGGATCCTGCCGGTCCGGGTGCTCGACGACGAGAACCGCTACGACGACGCGATGATCGTCGCCAAGGGGGTGCGCTGGGCGGTCGACAACGGCGCCCGCGTGATCAACCTGTCGCTGGGTGGCAGCGGCGACAGCCCGGCCCTGGCCGCCGCGCTGGACTACGCGTTCGCCCGGGACGTGGTGGTGGTGGCCTGCACCGGCAACGTCGCCACCTCCACCACGTCGAAGGTCTGGTATCCGGCCCGGGAGCCGGGGGTGATCGCGGTGGCCGGTCTGGAACGCGACAGTGAGAACCTGTGGTCCGGTTCGATCACCGGCCACGCCACCACGCTGACCGCTCCGGCGACCGGCCTGGTCGGGGCCCGCCCGCCGAGCAACTACTGGGGGGTGCAGGGCACCAGCTTCGCCGCGCCGCTGGTGACGGCGACCGCCGCCCTGGTCCGCGCCCGCTACCCGCAGATGTCCGCCGGGGACGTGGTGAACCGCCTGCTGAGCACCGCGAAGGACATCGGTCCGACCGGCCGGGACGACCGCTTCGGGTACGGCCTGGTCGACCCGGTCGCCGCGCTCACCGCCGACGTGCCGCTGATCTACCGCAACCCGTTGGACGACAACGACTCCCCCGGGGTGGTCGGGTTCGGCCCCGCCCCCGGTGCCGCCGACGACACCCGGGCCGGGGGCACCGGCAGCGACCCGCTCGGCTTCGCCGCACCCCGCCAGCAGACCCGGTGGACGGCCCAGCCGGCCGGCGGTGCCGACGACGCCGCCCCCCGCCGGCTGTGGACCGGGGTAGCCGTGATGGTCGCCCTGGTCACCGGGGTGGCGTTGATGGTGCGCCGGTTCCGGTTGTGGGGCCGTTGAACCGGGCCTGAGATCGGGCGCGGGTGGGTAGAGCAGGGCGCATGAGTTCCTCCGGCCCGCGTACCTCCGTACCCCCGTCGGAACGGTCCTGGCGGGACCGCCGCCTGGACCGGGACCACTCGCTCGGGTTGCGGTTGACCCTGGCGTCGGCGGCGGCGTTCCTGCTGCTGGTGCCGTTCGCGTTGCTGGCGGTGCTGGTGGTGGGGGCCTGGTCGCCGCTGCACGACCTGGACGCCGCGGTCACCGACGCCCTGCACCGGTTCGCCGCCGACCATCCGGTGTGGGTGCGGGCGATGAAGGCGTGGACGCACCTGGCCTCGCCGGGGCCGCTGCGGGTGGCCGCGCTGGTCGTGGTGGTGTGGTCGTGGCGTCGCGGAGCCCGCCGGCTGGCGCTCTGGGTGGTCACCACGATGGCCGTCGGCGGGGCGCTCGGTGCGCTGTTGAAGCTGCTCGTCGGCCGGGAACGACCGGAGCTGCTCGACCCGGTGGCCCGCGCCGCCGGGTTCTCCTTCCCGTCCGGGCACGCGCTGAACGCGACCCTCGCGGCGGGGGTGCTGCTGCTGGTGTTCCTGCCGTTCACCCGGGGCCGCCCGGTGGCCCGGGTGCTGCTCTGGACGGCAGCCGTGCTGCTGGTCGGGGTGACCGGGCTGAGTCGGGTGGCGCTGGGCGTGCACTGGGCCAGCGACGTGTTCGGCGGCTGCCTGCTGGGGGTGGCGGTGGCGGCGGCCACCACGGCGGCGTTGCGCACCTGGCGGGAGCAGGCCGGGCTGCCGGCCACCCGGGCCACCGTGGACGGGGTGTCGCCGGAAGTGGCCGATCGACCGGGCCCGTACGCGTAGCGGGCCACCGGCGGGGGTACTGGGCGGCCATGTCCGCCATCGCTGCGCAGGTCGCCAAGCGGGTCCTTCTCCCGGTGACCCTGCTGCTCGCCTTCATGGTCCTGCTCGGGCTGCTGGTGACCCGGGTCCTCGACGACGTCTGGCCGTTGACCGTGGAGGACACGGTCAACCGGGAGTTGGCCGCCGACCGCACCGGCGGGTGGAACGACGTCTCGCTGGTGTTCAGCACGCTGGCCAGCACCCAACTGATCGTCGTGGTCACCGTGCTGGTGGCGCTGGTGCTCCGGCTGGTGCTGCACCGCTGGCGGGAGCCGCTGTTCCTCTGCGCGGCGGTGACCGCCCAGGCGCTGGTCTTCCTGCTCACCACGATGGCCATCGACCGGCAGCGCCCGGCGGTGGAACACATGGACGTCTCCCCGCCGACGTCGAGCTTCCCGTCCGGCCACACCTCGGCGTCGGTCGCCCTCTATGCCGGTATCGCGCTGCTGCTGGCGCTGCGGGCCAGGAGCACCGCCGGCAAGGTCACCTGGTGGACCCTGCTGGTGCTGGTGCCGGTCGGGGTTGCGGTGACCCGGATGTACCGGGGCATGCACCACCCGAGCGACGTGGTGGCGTCCTTCGTCAACGGCGGCACCTGTGTGGTGATCATGGCGCGGGCGGTGCTCGACCGCTCACTGACCTGGGGCCGGGCCAAGCTGCCCGGCCGCGCCCCGGCGGGCGGGGACACCCCGCCCGCCCACGCTCCGGCCGTCGGCTGACCCCGGGTCCCGCCCGACCGCCGGCTGACCCCGGTCCCGGCCGGTCGGGAGGCGTCGGCGGGCTCAGGTGCAGTCGCCGGTGGCCACCCCACGGGTACGCTCCGCGCCGGCCAGCGCCACCGGTCGGGCCTCCTCGGCGGTGACCGCAAAACCGGTGTTCGGGTCGTCCGCCGCCGCCGCGAAGATCACCCCGAGCACCAGGCCGTTGGAGGAGACCAGCGGGCCGCCGGAGTTCCCGCTGCGCACCAGCGCCCGGATCGTGTAGATCTCCCGGTTCACCTTGCTGGCGTTGTAGATGTCCGGGCCCTCGATCCGGTCCACGTCCCGGATCCGGGCCGGCCGGGCGTCGTACGGGCCGTCGAGGGGGAAACCCAGCACGATCGCGTCCGCGCCGCTGCCGGCCTGCCCGGCGGCGAAGCGCAGGGACGGACCGGGCAGCCCCGGCACGTACAGCACGGCCAGGTCGCGGTCCGGGTCGTAGACGACGACCTCACCGTCGTACCGCTCGCCGCGCAGTTCGACCGCGACGGTACGGGTGCCGGCCACCACGTGCGCGTTGGTCATCACCCGGTCGTCGGCGTAGACGAAGCCGGAACCCTCGATCCGGCGTGAGCAGCTCGGCGCGGAACCCAGCACCTTCACCACCGCCCGCTGGCTGTTCGCCACCACCTGGGAGCCGGCCAGCGCCGGGTCCGGTGGGGCGACCTGCCGCGCCGAGGTACGGCCCAGCCCGTTGAACACGTCGGGGAACCCGTTGGTGTCGACGGTGTCCCGCAGCGCGGTGGACAACTCCTGGGCCTGGTCGGGCAGGACCCGGTCCACCACGGTCAGCAGCGCGCTGTTCTTGACCGAGGCGGCCAACCAGGGCAGCGACGAGGAGCCCAGCGGGACCGCGACCAGCCAGGCCACCAGCATCACCGCGAGGATCGAGACGAACGCGCCCCCGATGTCGTCGGCCCGCCTGGCGGTGTCGTTGGTGATCGTGCGTCGCAGGTGGGAGCCGAGCCAACCGGCCAGCGCCTGGCCGAGCACGGCGAGCCCGAACACCGCGACCAGGGAGACCAGCACCCGTGTCCCGCTGTCGACGAACTGTCGGGCCAGCAACGGCCCGAGCTGGAGACCGATGAGCGCACCCAGGAAGAACCCGGAGAACGACAACGCCCCGATGACGAAGCCCTGACGGTATCCGCTGATCGCGAACACCAGCATGAGCAGGAGCAGAACGAGATCCACGGCCGACACCGGTCAAGGGTACGTGCACCGGACACCCGTGCGGCGCTGTGGATGCGGAACGTGACGGTCAGGTCAGCGGGCCGGCCAGTTCGTCGGCCTCGTCGGTGCCGGCCGAGGGGGCCGGGGTGGCCCCGGTCGGCGGCAGCTCGACCACCCGCGACCAGGGCCACGGCCGGGCCCAACCGCCCATCTCCAGCAGGGCGGCCAGCACTCCGGCGGTGAAACCCCAGACCAGCATCCCCCGGACGGAGAACGCCGGGCCGATCCAGCCGCTGGAGTGGCGGACCCGCAGCCGGTTGGCCGGGTCGACCAACTCGGCGACGGGCAGCCGCGCGACGTGCGCCACCTCGGCCGGCTCCCGGGGGTGCACCGGGTGCGGGCTGTGCCACCAGGCCAGCACCGGGGTGACCACGAAGTCGCTGACCGGGATCCAGAGCTTCGGCAGCTCGGCGAGGACGGTCACGCTGGCCGGGTCGAGGTCGACCTCCTCGTTGGCCTCGCGCAGCGCGGTGGCCCGCGCGTCGGCGTCCTCCGGGTCGGCCGCGCCGCCGGGGAAGGCCGGTTGGCCGGCGTGGTTGCGCAGCGTGGCGGCCCGTTGTAGGACCAGCACGTCGGGGCCGACGCCGGGCTGTTCACCGAGCAGCACCAGCACCGCGCTTTCCCGGCCGCCCTCCTCGGGGGTGGTCAATCGGGTGAAGTCCTCGGCACGGGCGGTGCCGAGCCGGTCCAGCAGCGGGTCGAACCAGGACGGCGGACGGGGATTCACCGGGTCGGCCCGGCACCGGGGGTCGGCCTCACGCGGGCACCGCCAGACCGAGGTGCCGGCGGACCAGGTCGGCGAGGCGGGCGTCGTCGAGCGCGCCGGAGTTGTCGGTGTGCCGGATCCGCCCCTGCGCGTCGACCAGCAGGGTGAGCGGCACGGCCGTGCGACGCAGCTCCCGTTGCAACGCCTCGCCCTGGTCGAAGAGCACCGGGAACCGGATGCCGAAGTCCTCACCGATGGCCTGCGCGCCGTCCCGGCTGTCCCGGCTGTTCACCCCGATCACCTGGAGCTGGCCGGCGGCGCGGACGCTGAGCCGTTGGAAGGCGGGCAGCTCCTGGCGGCAGGGCGGGCACCAGGAGGCCCACACGTTGATCACGGCCGGGCCGTGGATGTCGCGCAACGCCACCGGGGACCCACCGGTGAAGCAGGAGAGCGTCAGCTCGGGCAGGAGGCTGCCGCCACCGTCGGCCGGAGCCGGGCTGCCGGCCGTACCGCTGCCGTCGCCGGCACCGGCGGACCCGGTGGGGGCGGCGGCACCGGCGGACCCGGTGGGGGCGGCGGTGCCGGGGGCCGGCGGGGCGGTCAGGGTGGCGCAGTCGGCGAACGGCGACGGGCGCGGGGCTCGGTCGGGGCCGGTGGCGGAGCCTGTCGGCTCGGCGGCGGCGGTGCAGCCGGCGAGGACCAGCAGCGGCGGGACGAGCAGTGCGGCGAACCGGCGTTTCACGGTGCCTCCGCGACGACGGCCTGTGCCGGCACCAGCTCCGGGTCGACCCCGGCGGCGACCGCGAGCTCCCGGGCCCGGGGGCCCTTGAGCAGCTTGGCGGCGGCGGCCGGCTCGGTCGGCCCGAGCCCGTACGACGGGCAGAGCCGGCTCAGGGTGCACGCCCCGCAGGCCGGCTTGCGGGCGTGACAGACCCGCCGGCCGTGGAAGATGATCCGGTGGGAGAGCATGGTCCACTCCCGCTTGGGGAAGATCGCCCCGATCTCGTGTTCGATCTTGACGGGGTCGGTCTGGATGGTCAGCCCCCAGCGCTGCACCAGCCGCTGGAAGTGGGTGTCGACGGTGATCCCCGGGACGTCGAAGGCGTTGCCGAGGATGACGTTGGCCGTCTTGCGGCCGATCCCGGGCAGCGTCACCAGGTCGGCCAGCCGGCCGGGGACCCGGCCGTCGTACCGCTCGGTCAGGGCCTGGCCCAGCTTGATCAGCGAGTCGGTCTTGTTGCGGTAGAACCCGGTCGGCCGGATCAGCTCCTCCAGCTCGCCCCGGTCCGCCCCGGCGTAGTCGGCCGCCGTCGAATAGCGGGCGAACAGCTTCGGGGTGACCTCGTTGACCTTCTTGTCGGTGCACTGGGCGGAGAGGATCGTGGCGACGGCCAGCTCCAACGCGGTGGAGTGGTCGAGTTCGCAGTGGGCGTCCGGGTGCGCCTCGGTCAGCGCCCGGCCGATCCGCCGGGCACGCCGGGTACGGCCGAGTTCCGTCTCGACCCGGCCGGGAGAGCTGATGGTCACGCCGGCCAGCCTACGTCGCCGCCCCGACGGGCCGCCGGAGCACGCCCCCGGGTCAGCCGGCGTCGGGCGGGCTGATCTTCCCCTTGCCGTCGAACCGCGCCCCGGTACGCGGGAAGTCGTTGCCGCTGAGCTGCTTGACCAGCCCGAGCCCCTGGTCGGCGGAGTCCATCCCCGGCTTGCCCACGGAACTCATCCGGGTGGAGGTGAACGAGCCACCGGCGAAGCTGCCGTCGGGCTTGAGGGAGACCTTCAGCACCCCGCCCCAGCCGAGCCGGCCGGTCGGGTTGAGCGACCGGGCACCCCCGGCGAAGTTGCCCAGGCTGTACGCGATCAACCGGCCCTGGTAGAACTCCATCCCGCGCAGCACGTGCGGACCGTGCCCGACGATCAGGTCGGCCCCGGCGTCGATCATGGCGTGGGAGAACTTCACCGGGTCACCCCGGTTCTCGCCGAGGAACATCTCGGTGCCGGGCCGGACCCGGGTCTTGTCCGACCCCTCGCCACCCATGTGCACCTGCACCACGACCAGGTCGGCCATGGTGGCGGCCTTCTCGACGACCCCCTTGGCGGCGTCGATGTCGACCAGGCTGTTGGACCACGGGTACGACGAGAAGCCGGCCACCGCGACCTTCACCCCGCCGACCTCGACCACGGTGATCTGGTCCGGCGCCCCGGTGTGCTTCAGGCCGTGCTTCTCCAGTGCCTGCTGGGTGTTCTCGTAGCCCTGCGGGCCGAAGTCGTAGCCGTGGTTGTTGGCCTGGTTGAGCAGCTGGAATCCGGCGTCCTTGAGGTGGGAGGCGTACTCCGGGGGGACGCGGAACTGGTAGCAGTTGCTGGCGTTCGCGCCGCACTTGCCGGTGCCGGTGTCGGTGGTGAGCGGCTCCTCCAGGTTGCCCATCACCAGGTCGGCCTTGAGCGCACCCTTGACCTCGTCGAAGAAGCCCTTGCCGCCGTTGGCGGGCAGCCGGGACGGGGCCATCCCCATCACGATGTCCCCGGTTGCCGACAGGGTCACCGACTCGTCCTTGCCGGCCGCCCCGGTGGTGGTCGGTACCGGGGAGCCGCTGACGCCACCGCCACCACCCGGACGCCAGACCGGGTCCGGGGTGTCGTGCTGGGCGCAGCCGGCGAGGAGCACGGCGAGCAGCGCGCCGGTGGCGTACGCGGCGCGGCGGCGGGGACGGGACTGGGAGAAGGCGGCAGAGTACATCGCCCGCGACGCTACCGGGTGGGTAATCGACCGACGACGGCCGATCGGACGGAAGTTCAGCACGACCGCCGCTGCGACCACGGGACGCAGGGCACCGCCCCGCCGTCGCGGACCGCCGCGTGGACGACCCGGGCCAACGGGGCGCCCCAGGTCGACCGGGGGCCGCCGTAGGGCTCCGCCCGGCCGGCCGGCGGGCAGAGCACGGTGACCGCGTCGGTGGGGGTGCCGGTGCCCGGTAGGCCGAGTTCCCCGATCGCCTGGCACTTCGCCTCGGTGGCGGTGGCGACGGCGTTCACCAGTGCGGCGTCGCCGAGCGCCACCGGCACGTAGACGACGACGTTGACCGTCCCCACCCGCTGCGCTAGGGCCCCGCCCTGCCCGGGGGCAGTGCCCTGGCCGGGGGTCCCGCCCTGGCCGGGGGCGACGCCCTGCTCGGGAGCAGCGCCCTGCTCGGGGGTAGCGGGCTGGGCGGGGGCGGCGGCCCAGAGGGGGGTGCCGAGGCCGACGGTGACCCAGGCGCGGACGCCGGTGTCGGTCCGGGTCACCACCTCGGCGACGTCCACTCCGGTGAGTAGGCCGATCCCGGGTCCGTCGAGGCCGAGCCGGTCGGCGAGCTCAGCCAGGTGGGCCGCCGGGTCGTCCCGGTGGTACGACATCGGCACGGTCGCGTTGACCACCCAGTGGCGTACGCCGACCCCACCACCGAGCGGACCGGAGCTGACCGCCCGCAGCGGTGAGCCGGCCCGCCACACCAGGAGCGGTATGTCCCATCCGTCCTCGAAGCGGTGGGTCAACACCGGGTCGCCAAGCACCGGGACACCCTACGACCAGCGGCGACAACTGTCGGTGAGCAGGTGGTGTGGGCGGCTGATCGTAGTGGCCGATCGGGTCGGCGGGGTTACGCCCAACGATCAAGTTTCCCGGGGTGCAGCTCTGATTCGTCCTCACGTGCGCCTAGACTTGGCGGCGCGCGAGGGATCAGCGGACGGCGGACCCGGCCGAGGGACGGCAACGCGCAACCGGAGGTGCGCGATGGACGAGGTACTGGCCCGCAGCGGGATCTTCCAGGGTGTCGACCCGGAGGCTGCCGAGGCGCTCGCCAAGGAGATGGAGACGATCGACGTCCGCAAGGGCGAGATCGTGTTCAACGAGGGCGAGCCCGGCGACAGTCTCTACATCCTCCTGTCAGGCAAGATCAAGGTCGGGCGTCGGGCAGCGGACGGCCGGCAGAACCTGATCGCGGTGATGGGCCCGTCGGACATGGTCGGCGAGCTGTCGCTCTTCGACCCGGGTCCGCGTACGGCCACCGCCACGGCGGTCACCGACACCCGGCTGGTCCGGCTGCGCAAGCAGGCGCTGCGGCCCTGGCTGAACAACCGGCCCGAGATCGCCGAGCAGCTGCTGCGGGTGCTGGCCCGTAGGCTGCGCCGGACGAACGACTCGCTGGCCGACCTGATCTTCACCGACGTGCCGGGCCGGGTCGCCAAGAACCTGCTCCAGATGGCCGGCCGGTTCGGCACCCGCGACGGCGGCGTGCTGCGGGTGACCCACGACCTGACCCAGGAGGAGATCGCTCAGCTCGTCGGCGCCTCCCGCGAGACGGTCAACAAGGCGCTCGCCGACTTCGCCTCGCGGGGCTGGCTACGACTCGACGGCAAGAGCATCATCATCCTCGACCCGGAGCGTCTCGCCCGCCGCGCCCGGGTCTGACCGGCACCGCCTCACCGTCCGAGCCAGGACCGCCCTCGCCGGCGGCCCTGGCTCGTCGGCATTCCGGCGCCGGTTCCGCCCGCCCCGGTCGACCGGTCGGTGATGACCCGCTCTGCCCGGCGCAGAATCCCTCGACAACCCGCTCCGCCGGGCGCGACCCTGGACCGGTGCTGGAACGCGTAGCGGTGCTCTCCGACGTCCACGGCGCGTTGCCCGCGCTGGAGGCGGTGCTGGCCGAGCCGGAGGTGGCCGCCGCTGACCTGATCGTGGTCACCGGTGACGTGGCGGCCGGCCCACAGCCGGTCGAGGTGTTGGACCTGCTGACCGGGCTGGGTGCCCGGGTCCGCTGGGTACGCGGCAACGCCGACCGGGAGCTGGTGCAGGCCCGCGCCGGCCGACCGTCGGAGCACGACGTCTCGAACTGGGCGGCGGAACAGCTCCGGGCCGACCAGGTGGTTCTGCTGGCCGCGCTGCCGTTGACGCTCACCCTCCCGGTCGCCGGCCTCGGTCCGGTGCTCTTCTGCCACGCCACGCCCCGCGACGACGAGGAGGTGGTGCTCGTCGACTCCCGGCCGGCCCGCTGGGCCGAGGTGTTCGCCGGATTGCCCCCGGAGGTGCGCACCGTGGTCTGCGGGCACACCCACATGCCGTTCACCCGGCTGGTCGACCGCCGCCTGGTGATCAATCCGGGCAGCGTGGGCATGCCGTACGGCGGGCCGGGGGCGTACTGGGCACTGCTCGGTCCGGGGGTGCAGCTGCGCCGTACGGGATTCGACGTCGACGCGGCCTGTGCCCGGGTCGCCGCCGGGTCGGGCTATCCGGACGCCGCCGCCTGGGCGGACGAGTACCTGCGCTCCCGGCACAGCGACCTCGACGCGCTCACCGCCTTCGCCCCGCGCGACGGCCGCTGACCGGCGACCGGCACCGGAACGGACCGACGGCACCGGCCGGGGTCACCACGGAGCCTAAAAAAGTCAGGCTTGACTGTTTGTTTCGGCGACGGCACGCTGTTCCCGTGTCCACCCCGTCGACCCGCGTCCCCCAGCAGGAACGCAGCCGCGCCACCCAGGCCCGGCTGCTGGAGGCGACGGTCGACTGCCTGGTGCGGTACGGCTGGTCGGGCACCACCACGACCGTGGTCGCCGCCCACGCCGGTGTGTCCCGGGGCGCCCAACTGCACCACTACCCCACCAAGGCGGCCCTGGTCACCGCCGCCGTCGCCCACCTCGCCGAGCGCCGCGCCGAGGAGTTGCGCGTCGAGGCCGAGGCGCTGCCGGTCGGGCCGCAGCGGCTCGACCGGGTGATCGACCTGCTCGGCGTCGCGTTCACCGGGCCGCTCTTCGTCGCCGCGCTGGAGCTGTGGGTGGCCGCCCGCACCGACCCGGAGCTGCGCGGCGCGCTGGTGCCGTTGGAGGCGCGGGTGGGTCGGGAGATGCACCGGCTCACCGTCGCGCTGCTCGACGTGGACGAGCGCCGCCCCGGCGTCCGCGAGGCCGTACAGGCCACCCTCGACCTGCTGCGCGGGCTCGGCGTGGCCAACCTGCTCAACGACGACTCGGCCCGGCGCACCGCCCTGCTGCACACCTGGAAACACCAGCTCGCCACCCTGCTCGCCCCCGGAGCAGCAGCACCGGGCCACGACGACCCGGCCTGACCCTCACTCACCGGCCCACCCGACCGGAGGCACCATGGTCGACCCGACCGCACTGCTCGTCGACCTGACCGACGGGTCCGACCAGCTCGTCGCCGCGCCGCCCCCACCGGACGTGCTGCCCGACCGCAGCGGCCGTACCGTGCTCGCCGCCGCGTGGCTGGACGTGGCGCAGGTCCGCGCCGGCCCGCCGGGGGCAGGCCGCGCACCCCGCGCGGGCGCAGCCGGGACGGTCCTGCGGTGACCGGGGTGCTGCGGGTCGGCAACGCCTCCGGCTTCTACGGCGACCGGTCCACCGCCTGGCGGGAGATGCTCGACGGCGGTGAGCTGGACGTGCTGACCGGCGACTACCTGGCCGAGCTGACCATGCTGATCCTCGGCCGGGACCGGCTGCGCGACCCCGGCCTCGGTTATGCGAAGACCTTCCTGCGCCAGCTCGAAGGTTGCCTCGGCACCGCCCTCGACCGGGGGGTGCGGATCGTCACCAACGCGGGTGGGCTGAACCCGGCCGGGCTGGCCGCCGCGATCGGCGTGCTCGCCGACCGGCTCGGCCTCGCCGTCCGGGTCGCCCACGTCGAGGGCGACGCCCTGGCCCTGCCGGACGCGCTCACCGCCAACGCCTACCTCGGCGCGTTCGGCATCGCCGCCTGCCTCGACGCCGGGGCGGACGTGGTGGTCACCGGGCGGGTCACCGACGCGTCGCTGGCGGTCGGGCCGGCCATCGCCCGGTTCGGCTGGGGACGCGACGACCTGGACGCGCTGGCCGGGGCGACCGTCGCCGGGCACCTGATCGAGTGCGGGGCACAGGTCACCGGCGGCAACTTCAGCTTCTTCACCGAGCTGCCCGACGGCGGGCACCGGCCCGGCTTCCCGATCGCCGAGATCCACCCGGACGGCTCGTCGGTGCTCACCAAGCACCCCGGCACCGGCGGCGCGGTCACCGTCGAGACGGTCACCGCCCAACTGTTGTACGAGGTGGGCGGCCCCGACTACCTCGGCCCGGACGTGGTGACCCGGCTGGACACGGTACGGCTGCACCCGGACGGGCCGGACCGGGTCCGGGTGGACGGGGTCCGGGGCACCCCACCGCCGGCCACCCTCAAGGTGGGCGTCAACAACCTGGGCGGCTTCCGCAACGCGATGACGTTCGTGCTCTGCGGGCTGGACATCCCGGCCAAGGCGGCCCTGGTCCGGGGGCAGGTCGAGGCGGCGGTCGGCCCGGACGGGCTGGAGTTCACGCTGGCCCGTACCGACCATGTCGATGCGGTCGACACCGAGACGGCGAGCGCGCTGCTGCACGTACACCTGCGTGACGGTGACCGGGCTCGGGCCGGGCGGGCGTTCTCGGCGGCGGCGGTGGAGCTTGCCCTGGCCTCCTATCCCGGTTGCACGTTGACCACCCTGCCCGGCGACGCCACCCCGTACGGGGTCTTCACCGCCGACGCCGTGCCGCAGGCCGACGTGCCGCACGTGGCCGTCCTGCCCGACGGCACCCGCCTGCCGGTCCCGCCGCCACGGACGGTGGCACCGGCCGTGGCCGGGCCGACGCCCGGCACGGCGGGCCCGACCCCGGTGGCCGGGCCGACCCGGCGGGGTCCGTTGGGTGAGCTGGTCGGGGCGCGGTCGGGTGACAAGGGTGGCGACGCCAACCTCGGCGTCTGGGCGCGTACCGACGCGACCTGGGAGTGGCTGCGCGGGTGGCTGACCGTCGACCGGCTGGCCGGGCTGCTGCCGGAGACGGCCGCGTCGACCGTCGAGCGGTACGAGCTGCCGAACCTGCGGGCGGTCAACTTCGTGATCCGGGGCCTGCTCGGGCCGGGGGTGGCCGCCTCCACCCGGTTCGACCCGCAGGCCAAGGCGCTCGGCGAACTGCTCCGCTCCCGCATCGTCGACCTGCCCGCCGCCCTCACCCCCGGACGGCCCGCAGCCGGGGAGGCCGACCGGTGACCATCGTGGACACCCCGGAGCGGCGGCAGTTACGGGAGCTGACCCGGGCCTTCGTGACCCGGGAGGTGCTGCCGCACCTGGCCGACTGGGAACGGGCCGGTGAGGTCCCGCGCGCGCTGCACGCCACCGCCGCGAAGCTCGGCCTGCTCGGCGTCGGCTTCCCCGAGTCGGTCGGCGGCAGTGGCGGCGACCTGCTCGACTCGATCGTGGTCACCGAGGAGATCATCCGCTCCGGCGGCTCGTCCGGGCTGGTCGCGGCCCTGTTCACGCACGGTGTCGCGCTGCCGCACATCGTCGCGGCGGCCGGCGGGCGGACCGGCGGCACGCTCGGTGGCCGGCTCGCCGCCCGCCCGTCCGCCGCCGACGACCCGCTGGTCACCAGGTACGTCCGGCCGACGCTGGCGGGTGAGCTGATCGGCGCGCTGGCGATCACCGAACCGGAGGGCGGCTCCGACGTCGCCTCGATCCGCACCACCGCGCGCCGCGACGGCGACCACTACCTGGTGAACGGGACGAAGACGTACGTGACCAGCGGGGTACGCGCCGACTTCGTCACCACTGCGGTCTGCGGTGACTTTCCCGGCAGCGGGTCGCTGCACCTACTGGTGCTCGACAAGGGCACCCCCGGGTTCACCGTCGGCCGGAAGCTGGACAAGCTCGGCTGGCACTGCTCGGACACCGCCGAGTTGTCCTTCGTGGACGTCCGGGTGCCGGTGGGCAACCGGATCGGCGAGGAGGACACCGGCTTCCTGGCGATCATGCAGGGCTTCGCCGCCGAGCGGCTCTCCCTGGCCACCCAGGCGTACGCGACGGCGCAGCGCTGCGTGGAGCTTTCGACCCGCTGGTGTCGGGACCGGTCCACGTTCGGTCGTCCGCTGGCCAGCCGGCAACTGGTCCGGCACCGGCTGGCCGAGATGCACACCCGCGCCGAGGCGGCCCGCGCGTACGTGCACCAGGTGGCCGCCCGGGTGGCGGCCGGCGAGCCGGTGGTGACCGAGGTGGCGATGGCGAAGAACGTCGCGGTGGCCGCCTGCGACCAGGTGGTCGACGCCGCGCTGCAACTGCACGGTGGCTTCGGCTACCTGCGCGACGCCGAGGTCGAGCGGCACTACCGGGACGCCCGCATCCTCGGCATCGGCGGCGGCACCACCGAGATCATGAACGAGATCATCGCGAAGGGCCTGGGCCTGTGAGCGCGAGGAGTGAGCCGGGTTTGCGAGCCCCGCAGTCGCGAACGAAAGACGGACCTGTGAGCGCGAGGAGTGAGCCGGGTTTGCGAGCCCCGCAGTCGCGAACGAACGGGGGAAATCTGTGAGCACACTGGAGAGTGCGGTCGATCCGGCCGCGCCGGCCTTCGTGGCCAACCGGGACGCGCTGCGGGACCGGCTCGCCGAGTTGGACGCCGCGCTCGACCAGGCGCGGGCCGGCGGTGGCGAGAAGTACGTGGCCCGGCACCACCAGCGCGGGAAACTGCTGCCCCGGGAGCGGATCGAGTTGCTGCTGGACCGGGACAGCCCGTTCCTGGAGTTGTCGCCGGTCGCCGGGTACGGCAGCGACTTCCCGGTCGGGGCGAGCGTGGTCACCGGCATCGGCGTGGTCGAGGGCGTCCAGTGTCTGATCGTCGCCAACGATCCGACGGTACGCGGCGGCGCGGTGAACCCGTGGTCGCTGGCGAAGACCCGGCGGGCCGGCGAGATCGCCCTGGCGAACCGGCTGCCGATGGTCAACCTGGTGGAGAGCGCCGGGGCGGACCTGCCCACCCAGGCGGAGATCTTCATTCCGGGCGGTCGGGTGTTCCGCGACCTGACCCGGCTCTCCGCCGCCGGGATCCCCACGGTCAGCGTGGTCTTCGGCAACGCCACCGCCGGTGGCGCGTACGTGCCGGGGATGTCCGACCACGTGATCATGATCCGGGACCGGTCGCAGGTCTACCTGGCCGGGCCGCCGCTGGTGAAGATGGCCACCGGCGAGGTCACCGACGACGAGTCGCTCGGTGGCGCGGCGATGCACGCCGGCACGTCGGGCCTCGCCGACCAGCTCGCCGAGGACGAACGGGACGGCATCCGGCTGGCCCGGCGGTGCGTACGCCGGTTCAACTGGCGCAAGCAGGGTCCGCCGCCGCGCGACCCGGCACCCCGACCGCCGAGGTACGACCCGGAGGAGCTGCTGGGCATCGTCAGCGCCGACCTGAAGGTGCCGTTCGACCCGCGTGAGGTGCTGGCCCGGGTCCTCGACGGCAGCGAGTTCGACGAGTTCAAGCCGGCGTACGGCACCGCGCTGGTCACCGGCTGGGGTGAGCTGCACGGCTACCCGGTGGGGGTGCTGGCGAACGCGCGGGGGGTGCTGTTCAGCGCGGAGGCGCAGAAGGCGGCCCAGTTCATCCAGCTCGCCAACGCCGCCGACACCCCGCTGCTGTTCCTCCAGAACACCACCGGCTACATGGTCGGCACCGAGTACGAGCAGCGCGGCATCATCAAGCACGGCGCGCTGATGATCAACGCGGTGGCGAACTCGACGGTGCCGCACCTGACGGTCAACCTGGGCGCCTCGTACGGGGCCGGCAACTACGGCATGTGCGGCCGGGCGTACGAGCCGAGGTTCCTGTTCACCTGGCCGAACGCGAAGTCGGCGGTGATGGGTCCGGCGCAGTTGGCCGGGGTGCTGTCGATCGTCGCCCGGCAGGCCGCCGCCGCCCGGGGCCGGGACTACGACGAGGACTCCGACGCGGCGATGCGGATGATGGTCGAGCAGCAGATCGAGTCGCAGTCGGGGGCGCTGTTCCTGTCCGGCCGGCTCTACGACGACGGGGTGATCGACCCCCGGGACACCCGTACCGTCCTCGGGCTCTGCCTGTCGGCGATCCACAACGCACCGGTGAAGGGCGCCGACGGCTTCGGCGTCTTCCGGATGTAGCCCCGTGAGCGCGAGGAACGCAGCGCAGCGGAGTCCCGCAGTCGCGAACACCAGCGAGAGGGCGTGATCATGGTTGTTCGGAAGCTGCTGGTGGCCAACCGGGGGGAGATCGCCCGCCGGGTCTTCGCCACCTGCCGGGCGCTGGGCGTGGCGACGGTCGCCGTGCACTCCGACGCGGACGCCGACGCGCCGTACGTGGCCGAGGCCGACGAGGCGGTCCGGCTGCCGGGGAACACGCCCGTCGAGACGTACCTGCGGATCGAGCTGATCCTGGACGCGGCCCGGCGCACCGGCGCGGACGCGGTCCACCCGGGTTACGGGTTCCTCGCCGAGCACGCCGGGTTCGCGGCGGCCGTGGTCGACGCGGGCCTGACCTGGGTCGGTCCGCCGGCCGGGGCGATCGCGGCGATGGGCGACAAACTGGCGGCGAAGGAGCTGCTCGCCGACGCGGGCGTGCCGATGCTGCCTTCCTGGACCGACGGCGACGAGGTCACCGACTTCCCGGTGCTGGTCAAGGCGTCCGCCGGGGGCGGCGGCCGGGGGATGCGCATCGTCCGCGACCCGGCCGACCTGCCGACGGCCGTCGACTCGGCACGCCGCGAGGCCGCCGCCGCGTTCGGCGACGGCACGGTCTTCGTCGAGCGGTACGTCGAGCGCGGCCGGCACGTCGAGGTGCAGATCTTCGGCGACACCCACGGTACGGTCGTGGCCCTCGGTGAGCGGGACTGCTCGATCCAGCGGCGGCACCAGAAGATCGTCGAGGAGGCCCCGGCGGTGCTGCCCGACGGGGTGCGGGAGCGGCTGCACGCGGCGGCGGTCGCCGCCGGGCGGGCTGTCGACTACGTCGGGGCGGGGACGGTGGAGTTCCTGCTCGCCCCGACGGGTGAGTTCTTCTTCCTGGAGATGAACACCCGGCTCCAGGTGGAGCACCCGGTCACCGAGGCGGTCACCGGGCTGGACCTGGTCCGGCTGCAACTGCTGGTCGCCGAGGGTGGCGCGTTGCCGGTGCCGGCGACCCCGCCGGCCGACGGCCACGCCATCGAGGTACGGCTGTGCGCGGAGGACCCGACGCAGGGGTTCCGGCCGGCGACCGGCACGCTGCACCGGTTCGCGGTGCCCGGGGTGGTCGGCGAGTTCACCCCGACCCGGGGCCTGCGGCTCGACTCGGGGGTGGACACCGGTTCGACGGTGGGCGTGCACTACGACTCGATGCTCGCCAAGCTGGTCGCCTGGGCGCCGACCCGGGGCGAGGCGGCCCGGGCGCTGGCCGGGGCGCTGGCCCGCGCCGAGTTGCACGGGGTGGTCACCAACCGGGACCTGCTGGTCCGGGTGCTGCGCAGCGCGGAGTTCGGGTCGGCGCAGGTGGACACCGGGTTCCTGGACGCGCACCCGGAGGTATTCGCGCCGCTGCTGCCGGCCGACGGGCTCCCGCTCGCCGCGCTGGCTGCCGCGCTGGCCGGGGCCGCCGCGCGCCGGGCCGTCGCCCCGGTGCTCGCCGGCCTCCCGTCGGGTTGGCGCAACGTGCCGGCCGTTCCCCAGGTCGTCCGGTACGCCACGGCGACCGGGGACGAGATCGAGGTGCGCTACCGCCTGGACCGGTCCGGCGCGCTCGCCGACTGGTCCACCGACCCGGCCGTCGCCGGCCCCGGCCCGACGACGGCCGACGCACCGGACGCCCCGCCGGTGGTGGAGCTGGTGACGGCGGCACCGGACCGGGTGCTGCTCGACGTGGCCGGGGTACGGCGGGCGTTGCGCGTCCACCGGGCGGGGTCGGTGGTCTTCGTGGACGGCCCGGACGGGGCGGCGGAGCTGACCGAGCTGCCCCGCTTCCCACTGCCCCGCGCCGTGTTGGCGGTCGGGTCGCTGCTCGCGCCGCTGCCCGGCACGGTGACCCGGGTGCACGTGGCGGCCGGTCAGCGGGTCGCCGCCGGTGACCTGCTGCTGACCCTGGAGGCGATGAAGCTGGAACATCCCGTGCTCGCCCCGACCGACGGCGTGGTCGCCGACCTGCCGGTGCCCGCCGGTGGGCAGGTCGAGACGGGTGCGGTGCTGGCCGTGGTCAACCCTGAGGAGGCACCCCGATGAACTTCGACCTCACCCCTGAGCAGGATCAGCTCCGCGACGCCGTCCGCGCGCTGGGCCGCCGGTACGGCCACTCCTACTTCGTCGAGAAGGCGAAATCCGGCGGGCACACCACCGAGTTGTGGGAGGAGGCCGGCCGGCTCGGCTACCTGGGCGTCAACGTCCCCACCGAGTACGGCGGCGGCGGTGGCGGCCTCACCGAGCTGGCCATCGTCTGCGAGGAGTTGGCCGCCGCCGGTTGCCCGCTGCTGCTGCTGGTGGTGTCGCCGGCCATCGCCGCCACGGTGATCCACCTGCACGGCACCGATGAGCAGCGCAAGCGTTTCCTGCCCGGGTTCGCCGACGGCTCGCTGAAGGTGGTCTTCGCGATCACCGAGCCGGACGCCGGGTCGAACTTCCACCGGCTCGGCACGGTGGCCCGCCGCGACGGCGACGACTGGCTGCTCTCCGGCCGCAAGTGCTACATCTCCGGCGTGGACGAGGCGCAGTACGTGCTGGTGGTGGCCCGTACCGAGGACGCGGCGACCGGAAAGCTCAAGCCCGCGCTGTTCCTGGTGCCGACCGACGCGGCGGGGTTGACCCGGTCCAAGCTGGACATGGAGATCGTCTCCCCGGAGAACCAGTTCCTGCTCTTTCTGGACGACGTCCGGCTGCCCGCCGACGCGCTGGTCGGCGGGTCGTTGGACGCCGGCCTGCCGGCGCTGTTCGCCGGGCTGAACCCGGAGCGGATCACGGTCGCCGCGATGGGTGTCGGCACCGGCCGGTACGCCATCGAGCGGGCCACCGACTACACCGCCACCCGCAAGGTCTGGGGTGGGCGGAGCATCGGCGCGCACCAGGGGGTGGCGCATCCGTTGGCGCACGCGGCGGTGCAGGTGGAACTCGCCCGACTGATGATCCACAAGGCGGCCACCCTGTACGACGCGGGCCGCGACCTGGAGGCCGGCGTCTGCGGCAACATGGCCAAGTACGCGGCCGGGGAGGCCGCCGCGCTGGCCGTGGACACCGCCGTGCAGGCCCTCGGCGGGGCCGGTATGACCACCGAGTACGGCGTGGCGACGCTGCTCGGCGCGGTGCGGGCCGGCCGGATCGCCCCGGTCAGCCGGGAGATGATCCTCAACTTCGTCGCCCAGCACGTGCTGGGTCAGGAGAAGTCCTACTGACCCTGCGGGTCGACGGCGTCAGCGCGGGGTGCGGCAGGCGGCGTCGGTGCGGTGCACCGGTCGGACCCGCCGGCCCAACCCCTCCAGCAGCGAGTCCTCCACGTGGTAGTCGCGGATCCGCAGCCGGTGCCGGGGCAGCTCCTCCTCGCTGGGGCAGAGCACCTGGGCGCGGACGTCGTCCACCGGCACGTACCGGACGCCGCCGCGTTCCTGGAGCAGCACCATGTTGACGTCGTCCACGGTGACCACGTGCCCCCGGACGTCCTCGGTGACGCCGGGGCTCGACTCCACGGTGGTCACGGTGAGCGGCAGCACCGGTGTGGTGATCACCGGTAGCGCCGCCCAGACCAGCATGGCCAGTACCGCCGCCTCGGTGACGGAGGCGAGCGGCCGGATCACCGCCCCGGGCAGTGGGCCGGTCACCGCGAGCGCGAGCAGCGGCGGGGCGACGAACAGCACCAGGGCGAGCAGTTCCCGTTGCTGCCAGGCGTCGAGCAGGGTGGGGGCGAGCAGCCAGCCGTAGCCGGCGAGGAGCGTCACCACGATCAGCGTCCGGGGCACGGGGTGCTCGTGCAGTCGCGCCGGGGTGAGCTGGAACGCTGCGACGAACGCCGGCAGCAGCAGCGGCAGGTAGAGCAGTTGCCAGGTGACCAGGGCCAGCAGGAAACTGGACAGCACGAACCAGGCCGGGGTGAGATCCGCCCAGCGGACGAAGAGCGGGCGGCGGACGGTGGGCGGCATCCGTTCGACGCTGACCCGCAGCACCGCGCCGAGGGCGAAGACCGCGACCAGGCTGGTGGAGAGCAGCCGGGCGGCGGTGGTCAGGAAGCCGGCCAGCAGGTTGACCGGCCCGACGTTCGCCACCAGCAACAACGTGGTCTGGAGTTCGCCGCCCGCCTCGACGCCGAGGCGCAGCACGGAGAAGATGGCGGGGACGCCCACCACCGCCGTCCAGAACGACTGGCTGGCCCGTGTCCGCCGCTCCACCGCCGGGTCCCAGCCGTCGCGTACCGGGACGGTGGTGGCGCCCAGATCCTGCGGTACGGCCGGGGCGGTCACCGCGTCGGCGCCTTGTCGTCGAAGTCGACCAGCGCCGGCACGTTGAGCGGTTGGGGCTGTGCCTTCTCCGCTTTCAGATACGGTGCGAGGGACCTGGTGTAGGCGGTGATCCACGGACTGCTGATCCCGTTGCGACCCTGGAGGTAGCTCTTCTGCAGGGCGAAGGCGACCAGGTCGCGCAGGGCGGGGTCGCCGATCGGCACCCCGATGCCGAGCAGTTCGCTGGTGCCGAAGGGCATGTCGACGATCTCGAACTCGGTCGGATAGAGGGAGAGGAAGCCGGCGAGGATCGTCTCGTCGGAGCTGACCGCGTCGTAACGACCTTCCCGGATGCCCTTGACGCAGTCGCCGACCTCCTTGACCACGAGCACCTTGACGTCGTGTTTGGCCAGCTCGGCCTCGGTGGTGGAGCCACCACTGGTGCAGACCTTGTAGGCCGGTTCACGGAGGTCCTCGATGGTGCGGATCTTGTCCCTGAGCCGGGTCGGCACCATCACCTCCTGGGTGGTGACGAAGTACGGCCCGGCGAAGCTGACCAGCTTCTCCCGCTCCTCGGTGATGGAGAAGCTGGAGACCACCAGGTCGACCACGCCACCCTGGAGGGCGGGGATGCGATCCTCGGTGGTCACCGAGACCCACTCGATGCGCTGGTCGCCCTCGTAGCCGAGGTAGGAGGCGACGTAGCGGGCGATCTCCACGTCGAAGCCGGAGTGCTTGCCGTTGCGCAGCTCGCCCATCAGCGGCTCGGTGGTGGCCACCCCGATCTTGATCTTCGCCTGACCGTCGATGTGCGACTCGCGCAGCTTGTCGCGGACCGAGGGCAGCGAGGGTTCGCGGCGGTTCTCGCAGCCGGCGGCGGCGGCCAGGGTGAGGGTCAGGGCCACCGCCAGGGTGGTGGTGACCGAACGGACCCGGTGGCGGGCGGACGTGTCGTTCATCGGCGCACCTCGCTGACGGACAGCCTGGGGGACACCGAGGGTAGCCGTTCCGGTCCATCTCGGTCGCGCCGCACCGGTGGCGGGTCGTCCGCCGCGACACCCGCCCGACCGGAAGGCGGGAGCAGGGCGGAGGGCGGGGACCGTCTTCCGGCGTTTCGTCACTCTAGGCAGAACGGTCAACCACACCGAGCCGTATGGTTTGACAGCGCGCCCGTTCAGGCCATGCTTGTCAGGTGAGCCGATTCCTGAAGCCGGACGCGCGGACCGTGGCGGTGGTCGCGGGGCTGGCGACCGGCGCGGTGCTGGTGGCGTTGGTGTTCCGGCATCCCGCCGGCATCCTGACGGTGGGGCTGGCCCTGCTCGGGGTCCTCTTCGCGACGGTGACCGGCACCGCGCTGGCCGCGTTGCGCGAACGCGACCACGAGGAGACACCGGCCGTGCCGCCCTCGCCGGGGCACCTGGAACCGGGATCGTTCCTCGACGCGGACACCCTCGACGCGTTGGACAGCGCGGCGGTGCTGAGCCGGCTGCACCGGATGCGCGAGGTCAGCGACCAGTGAGGGTGGGGGCGACCAGGGCGTCGACCCCCCGGCCGGCGAGGCAGCGGTAGGTCCGGTCGAGATCCGTCTCGCCGGGCGGCAGCACCTCCAGCCGCCAGCCGTTGGCGTAGTCGATCCCACTGGTCAGCCGGAACGTGCGGGCGTTGCACACCGACCGGACTGTCGGGTCCGCGCTGATCGTGGCGTGTCCGGCCCCGGCCAGCGCGGCCGGCAACTGGCCCTCCACGTACGTTTCCCAGGTGTGCCGCCCCTCGCAGGAGACCTGCGGCGCCTCCGCCCGGTCGCCGCGTAGCCGTACCGGGCCGAAGCACTCCAGCACGGGGGCGCACCGGGCACCGGGCGGCAGGGTCGCGGCCGTGCCGTCGGCCGCGCAGCCGGGCAGGGTGCCCCAGCGGGCGGCCGGGCTGGACGAGCCCACGGTCGACGGGGCGGCGGTCGGCCCGGCCACCGGTGGCGCACCGCCGGCGACCCACGCCCCGGCGCTCGCCGAGGCGGCCAGGGCGAGCACCCCGGCCCCGCCGAAGAACCAGCGTCGCCGCCGCCGCTCGCCGTGCGGAACGGTCGGATGGTCGTCCTGGGCCGGCGGGCGGGGGGCGGGCTGGCCGGTGATCCGCCCCGGTTGACCGGTGGTCCACCCGAGGGTGTACGGCCCGGTGCCGCCGGACCCGCCGGTGGAGGGCCCGCCGGAGACCGGCGCACCGCTGACCGGGGCGGGGGCCGGGTCGACGGGCAGCGCGGTGAGCAGGTCGCGCAGTTCGAGCGCGGAGGGGCGGGCGTCGGGGTCGTTGGACATCCCGGCGCGGAGCACGTCGACCAGTTCGGTGGGCACCCCGGGCAGGTCGGGGATCGGGTGGTGGAACAACTCCAGCACGGTGACCAGGCTCGGGTTGCGCTCGGACTGCCAGCGTGGGGGCCGGCCGGTCATCACCGCGTAGAGGGTGGCGCAGAGGGCGTACACGTCGACGGCAGGTGACGGCGGGCTGTGGTTGAACATCTCCGGCGGCGCGTAGGCCGGGGTGAGCACCTCCAGGGTGACCGAGGCGTCCCGCGCCTCGGCCAGCACGGCCAGCCCGAAGTCGGCCAGCACCGCCGAGTTGAAGTGCGAGTGCAGGATGTTGGCCGGCTTGACGTCGCGGTGCAGCACCCCGGCCGCGTGCGAGTGGGCCAACGCGTCGGCGATCTTGATGCCGAGGTCACGGGTCTCGGACGCGTCGAGCGGCGAGGTCCGCATCCGTTCGGCGTACGACCCGTCGCACAGCTCCATGATCAGGTAGGGGTGCTGGTCGACGGTCACCCCGACGTCGAAGAGGTCCACCACGTGCGGATGGGAGGACATCCGGCCGGCGGCCCGCGCCTCGCGCAGGAACCGGGCCTGGTCTCGTTCGTTGTCCAGGGTGCGGTTCTCCACCTTGACGGCGACCTCCCGACCGACGGAGATCTGGGTGGCCCGGTAGACGGTGGCGTAGCCGCCCCGGGCAAAGACCTGCAAGTCGGTCAGACCGGGCACATTGGGCAGCCGGGAGGCGCCGGGCGGGGTCTCGGTCACGGCTCGAAAATACCCGTTCCGCCGGGGCGCTCAGCGGTCCGTACCGGCGGCAGCGGCCGGGCCGGCGGCGACCGACCCGCTCGACGCACCCCCGGAGACCCCACTGACCTGGGACACTGTCGAGATGGGAGCGTTTCCGCCCGCACCAGCGGATCGACGGGCGTCCCAGCGCAGGCCGAGCGCCGTCGCCACCGCACCCACCCCCTCCCACAGCGCCACCCCGATGAACCGGTCCGGAGCCACGTCGGCCAGCACGGTCAGCGTGAAGACGGTGAAGGTGACCAGCCGGAAGACCACCGTGAACCGGTAGAACGCCCGCCACTCGGTCGCCACCGCCAGCAGGTAGTAGACGCCCATGTTGAACGACGCCATCGAGGACGCGGTGAGGAACGTGCCCGTGTAGTCGCCGGCCGCCCGGGTCTGCGGCACCTCGAAGCCGAGCATCCGCAACTGCGCCTCCGGCCACACCAGCCCGAACGCGCCGAGCAGCACCGCCAGCACACCGAAGACCGCGATCGTCCAACCGGCGCCCGAACGCGGCAACCTCATCTAGATCCCCCACCTGACGGCGCGACCGGCACCGAGGGGCGGTCGCGTGAAGTGACACGCTAACCGTCCCCGCCGATGCGCGCACATCCCCGTAACCGACAGACCTACCGTTTCGACGCCGGACCCCGCCGCCGACGGCGCGACGCGGGGCCGGTCAGACCCCGCCGGCCAGCCGGGCCGCCAGGGCGTCGGCGCTGGCCCGCTCGCTGCGCTGCTCGGTCGCGTACGCCAGCCGGACCGCCTCCTGCGCGCTGGCCGCCGCCTCCACCGGGTGCCCGCAGGCCGCCAACGCCTCGGCCAGCACCCCCGCGCCGATCACCTGACTGCGGACGTCCTCCGCCGGTGCGGCGACCGCCCGCCGGGCCCAGTCCAACGCCTGCTCCGACTGACCGTGGGCGAGCAGCGCGGAAGCGTACCGGGCCAGGGTCTGCCGGCGGGAGAAGAGCAGCGTCGGTGTCTTCGCGGCGGTCGTCGCCACCGGGGCGAGCAACCCGACCGCGGTGGCCGGGTCCCCGGCGGCGAGCCGGGCGGTGGCGAGCAGCACCCGGGGCGCGGCCTGCGCCGGGGCCTGCGGGTTGTGCGGTTCGACGGCGGTCAGCACCGCACGGGCGTCCCGCTCGGCGGTCTCGCAGTCGCCCATGTCCAACGCCACGAACCCGCGCAGCGTGCCGGCCATCCCGGTCAGCAGCGGATGCGACGTCCGACCGGCGTACGCCAGGGCGTCGGTGAACAGGTCGGCGGCGTGCTCCGGCTCGCCCAGCCCCCGCGCCACCACCCCCCGGACGACCAGCGCGAACCCGCGCCCCCAGTCGTCGGATACCGCCGCGAAGTCCCGGTATGCCCGGCGGGCCGACCGGTCCGCCTCGGCAACCTCGCCCAACTCGGCCGCAGCGAACGCCTCGACCGCGCGCAACGTGCCCACCGCCCACGCCTCACCGACGCGTTCCCCGAACGGCAGGAAGATCCCGGCCAGCCGGCAGGCTTCCCCCAACCGGCCGGCCAGCAGCCGGGCGAAGGCGGTGGTGCCGCGCAGCCAGGCCCGCCCGTACGGGTCCTTCAACTCGGCGAAGAGCCGGGCGGCCCGACCGAGCACCGCGTCGGTGCCGGCGAAGTCCCCCCGGGTGGTGGTGACCCAGGCCAGGTTCTGCAACGCCCAGGCCTGCCCCCGCAGGTCCTTCGCGGCGAGGCTGATCTGGTAGGACGCGGCGAGCCGGCTGCTCGCCTGACCGAGTCGACCGGCGACGAAGTCGGCCATCCCGAGCCGGCGCATGGCCGAGGCCCGCAGGTTGGTCACCTCCCCGGCGGTGGCCACCTGCAACGCCTCCTCCCAGCAGGCCACCGCGCGCCCCTGGTCGCCCTGCGTCTGGTGGGCCTGGCCGGCGAGCAGCAGGGCGCTGGCCCGGGTGCCGGCGTCGTCACCGGCGTTGGCGGCGATCTTCTCGGCGAAGGCCAGCGCGTCGCCGACCCGGCCGACCTGGAGCAGCGCCCGGGCGTGCGCGACCCGGTCGGCCGGGGGCACCCCCTCGCGGGCCAGGTCGGTGGCGCGTTCGGCGTGTTCGACGGCCAGTGCCGGCTCACCGGCCTGCAACGCCCGGCGGGCGGCCCGGCCCAGCGCGGCCACCCCCAGCCCGGCGACCGTCCGGGCCGGCGAGTCGGGGCGGAGCTTGACCGCGTCGGCGAGGGCGGCGGCCCGCTCGACCTGCTCGGCCACGAAGTCGTCCCGGGCGGCGTCGGTGAACCCGCCGGGTGCGGCGACCGACGCCGCCGGGTCACCGGTGGCCCAGCGGGCCAGTGCGGCGTGCCGTTCGGCCAGCTCCGCCTTGCTCACCCCGGCGTAGGCGGCCTCGCGCATCAGCGGGGTGGCGAACGCGAAACCGGTCCGGGTGCGGTGCAGCATCCGGCGTTGCAGCAACTCCTCGACGGCCCGTTCCAGCTCGACGGCGGCCACCGCGGCGGGCCGGCCGTCCCGCCCGGCCCGCTGCTCGCGCAGCGCCTCCAACGCGCCGGTGGGCACCGCGTCACCGACCACGGCGGCGTCGCGCAGCGCCGAACGGGCCTCCGGTGGGAGGGCGTCGATGCGGGCGGCGAGCACGGCGGCGAGGTCCCGGGAGAGCAGCCGGCTGCCCAGCGAGCCGGGCACCAACCGCCAGCCGCCGTCCGGGCCTGCGGTCAGCGCTCCCCGCTCCCGCAGCAGGGTGACCAGTTCGGCCAGGTAGAAGGCGTTGCCCTGGGCGGTGGCGAGCAACCGGTCGGCGTCGGACTGGGGCAGCCTGCCGCCGTTGAGATAGCTGGTGAGCAGGCGGGAGGCGTCCGCGCCGCGCAGCGGCGGCAACGGTTGCACCTCGGCGTCGGCGATCCAGGTCAACGTCCCGGCGGTCCGGACCAGCTCCGGTCGACCCAGCAGCATCACCAGCACCGGGCCGGTGAGCCGGGACAGGGTCGCGCCGAGGGCGGCGATCGTCTCGCCGGTGGCGTCGTGCAGGTCGTCGACCACGATCACCAGCGGCGCCTCGGCGGCCAGCGCGCTGAGCAGCCCGGCCACCGCGACCGGCACCGCCTCGGCGTCGGCGGCCGGCGGGGTCGCCCCCCAGCCGCCCTGGTCACCCGCGTTGCCGGGCAGTTCGGCGTAACCCAGCAGCGCCAGCAGCTGGTCAGCGGCGATCGGCGGTACCTCGGTACGCAGCCGGCCGAGCCGTTGACCGAGCCGGCGCAGCCGCTCCTCGACGGCCGGCCGGGTGAGCGCGGTGGAGGTGTCGCTGGGCAGGCCGACGGCGGCCCGGACCAGGTCGGCCAGCGGGGCCAGCCGACGCCGCTCACCGAAGGCGGCGCAGCGGACCGAGAGCACCCGGGCCCCGCTGTGCGCGGCGTACCGGCCGGCGCCGACGTCGTAGCCGGCGGCGAGGCGTTCCACCTCGGCGGCGAACCGGGACTTGCCGATCCCCGCCTCGGCGGTCATCAGCAGCACCCGGGGTTCGCCCCGGTCGATCACCTCGGCGAGCCGGCCGGCGACCCGGCCGATCTCGGTCTCCCGCCCGACGAAGGGGGCCTCGTCGCCCAGCCCCGACCGGGTGCCCGGGGCGTCCAGCAGACCCAGCAGCTCGTACGCCTCGACCGGCTCGCGCTTGCCCTTGAGCCGCAGCGGGCGCAGCACCCGCCAGGAGGCGACGTGCCGGGTGGCCGAGGACGTCCGGGCACCGGCGTAGATCGCGCCGACGGCGGCGGCGTCGGCGAGCCGGGCGGCGGTGTTCACCGTGTCCCCGATGACCGTGTACTCGATGGCGGCCTGGATGCCGGCGATCACGTCGCCGGTGTTCAGCCCGACCCGCAGGCCGAGCGGTGCGCCGCCGCCGCGTTCGTCGTCGAGGACCCGGCGCACGGCCCGCTGCATCGACAGGGCCGCCCGGACGGCCCGCTCGGCGTCGTCCTCGTGGGCCACCGGGGCACCGAAGACCGCCATGATCCCGTCGCCGGTGAGTTTGTCGACGTGCCCACCGAACGTCTTCACCGCACCGGCGAGCGCGGCCAGCACCCGGTCGGTGACGGCACCGACACGTTCCGGGTCGAGGTCCTCCGACCACGAGGTGAACTCGGACAGGTCACCGAAGAGCACGGTGACCACCCGGCGCTCGGCGGTCGGCAGGGTGGCGGCGGCCGGCAGTGCCGCCCCGCAGTTGTGGCAGAACCGCGCGCCCGGGACGGCGAGCGTGCCGCACACCGGGCAGGTCACGGCTGCTCCACTCCGAGGTGTTCGAGTTGCGCGCGGACCGACCACTCGGCGGCCCACCACAGCGACCGGTCCACGTCGGCGTAGACCGTCGCCACCACCTCGGCCGCGGTGCGCGCGCCCGCGTCGACGGCGGCCCGCACCTGGTCGAGGCGGGCCTGGCGGTGGGCCAGGTAGAAGTCGGCCGCCGCACCGCAGTCGGCCAGCGCCGGGCCGTGCCCGGGCAGCGCCGGGATCCCCTGGTACGCCGAGAGCCGCTCCAGGCTGGTCAGGTAGTCGCCGAGGTGGCCGTCGGGGTGGGCGACGACGGTGGTGCCCCGGCCGAGGATGGTGTCCCCGGTCAGCACCACCTGCTCGGTGCCGTACGACACCCGGAAGCAGACCGAGTCGGCGGTGTGCCCGGGGGTGTCGACCAGGTCGATGTCCAGCCCGGTCCCGCCGAGCTGCGTACCCGCCCCGGTCAGTGGCGGGCCGCCGATGGTGTGCGCGGGGTCGACGGCGAGCACGGGTGCCCCGCCGAGCAGTTCACTCAGCCGGGGGGCGCCCTCGGTGTGGTCGGGGTGCCCGTGGGTGATCAGCACGAACCCGATCGGTCCCGACGCCGCCACGGCGGCCAGGTGCGCCTCGTCGGCCGGGCCGGGGTCGACGACGACCGCGTGCGGCGCACCCGGGGCGCGTAGCACCCAGGTGTTGGTGCCCTCCAGGGTCATCGGCCCAGGGTTGGGGGCGCGCAGCAACGTCACCCAGTCCGGCAGCCGGTCGGCCAGCGCGGCCGGTGGTGCCGTCACATGCCCGGTCATGGCTGCGATCGTACGACCCCGCGCGCCACTCCCCACGATCTTGCGGAACCGGCGTACCCGGTTCGTGGCCGTTCGCGGCTTTCCGCCGGCCGACCGGCCCGGATCGTGGTGCGCGCCGGGCCGGCGGGCGGCGGTGGGGCGGTGCGGTCAGCCGACCTCGACGATCAGTTCGACCTCGACCGGGGAGTCCAGCGGCAGCTCCGCCACCCCGACGGCGGAGCGGGCGTGCCGGCCGGCCTCCCCGAAGACCGCGCCGAGCAGGTCGGAGGCCCCGTTGATCACGGCCGGCTGGCCGTGGAAGCCCGGTGCCGAGGCCACGAAGCCGGTCAGCTTCACGATCTTGACGATGTTCTCCAGGCCGACCAGCGAATCGACGGCGGCGAGGGCGTTCAGCGCGCACCGCTCGGCGAGATCCTTGGCCTGCTCGGGCGAGACACCCGCGCCGACCTGGCCGGTGGCGAGCAGCTTGCCCTCGACCACCGGCAGCTGACCGGAGACGTAGACGTGCTGGCCGGACTGCACCGCCGGGACGTAACTGGCCACCGGCGGCACCACGTCGGGCAGGGCCAGGCCCAGCTCGGCGAGCTTGGCGTGGGGTCCGTTGCTCATCGTCGGGCCCTCAGCCCTTGGGGCGCTTGAGGTACGCGACCAACTGGTCCGGGTTCGGGCCGGGGATCACGGCGACGAGTTCCCAGCCGTCCTCACCCCAGTTGTCGAGGATCTGCTTGGTCGCGTGGACCAGCAGCGGGACCGTGGCGTATTCCCACTTCTGCATCGGTGGAAGGCTCCCTTGCCTGACGTGGATGTTCCGCCGACAGCCTACGGTCCGGGTGCGGGTCGGGGCGCGGGACGCTGCTCCGGGGCGGCGGGCAGCTCGCCGCACTGCCCGGTGTGGTCGTACGGCTGGGGGCAGCGCGACCGGTCGGGCAGCAGCAGGTCGCAGAAGACCCGGTGCCGGTTGTTCTGGTCGTCGACGGTGGAGACGGTGGTCTCGCCGGCGTCCAGTTCGACCAGGAAGCCGAGCGAGGTGGCCACGGTGCCGGCCAGGGCGGTGGCCGCCGTCAGGTCGGCCACCCGGATCGGCAGGTGGATGACGTAGCCGGGCTCCTCGTCGTCCCGGCCCCGGTCACCGGGGCGGCCGAGGATCCGCAGCACCTCGGACGGTTCGGCGCAGCGCCGGTAGGACCGCTCGTTCATCGGCAGTGAACCACCCGACCCGTCCGCGTCTCCGGGCGAACCGCCCCGCCTCCCCCGGTCTCCTGGTGAGAAGTGGGCCCGGGAGATGTTCTCCGCGTCGCGCATGTACCTGCCTCCGGCCTCGTACCGTGAATGACCGCCGTCCGGACCGGGCGCCGACCCGAACCGCTCCCCCACACCCGGACGAACGTAGGACCCGGCCGGGGCGGGGGACAACGGGACGCGCGCAATCGCTCACCCAAAGTCACATATGCGACAGACGCTTGGTCTGAAAGGTGATCGCGACCCACCGCAGGTCGTGAGCAGTCCGCCACGCGCCGCCCATCGACCGTTACCCTTGCGCCTCGGACGGGCGATCAGGGGTCGCCCGCCGCGCCCGTACCCGCGTCGTCGCCAGGGGCGGCGACGGCGCCCCATCCCCCGGGGGACCACATGACCCATCCACCGTTCGGTGGCGCGAGCGGATCGCCGGGCGTGCCGACGCCACGGCAGGACCAACCCGACCCGGGCGGTACCACCGCCCCCGGCACCTCCACGCCCGGCACCTCCCCGTCCGGCGCCGCCACGCCGTCACCGGCGGGCTACCCGGCGTACCGGACACCGGCCCCCACGCGACGGCGGGGCGTGCTGGTCGCCTCGCTCGCGCTGCTCGCGGCCGTCGTGCTCTGCGGTGGTGGCGGAACGCTCGCCTACCTGACCCTGCGCGACGCCGAGGGCGGCGAGGGCGCCCGGGAGCCGACGGTGGCGGTGGACGGTTTCCTCACCGCCGTCTACCAGGACCGGGACGCCGGCAGGGCGGCCAACTTCGTCTGCGCGGAGTCGCGCGACCAACAGAAGATCAGCGCGAAGGTCGCCGAGGTGCAGAAGTACGCCACCCTCTACACCAACCCACGGTTCCGCTGGTCCAGCCCGACCGTCGACAGCCAGAACGGTGACCGGGCCACCGTCTCCACCAAGCTCACCCTGACCACCGCCGACGAGAAGATCGCCGAGCAGCCGTTGCGGTTCACGGTGGTACGGAAGACGGGTTGGTGGGTCTGCGAGGTCGGCTGACCACGTGGGGTGGATAGGCTCGACCGGTGCGAGCAGCTGAGCGGCCGGCCGACCCGGCCGGCACCGGATGGCCGTCCCGCCTGCACGTGGTGACCGGCAAGGGCGGCACGGGCAAGACGAGCGTGGCGGCGGCGCTGGCGCTCGCCCTGGCCGCCGGGGGCCGACGCACCCTGCTGGTCGAGGTGGAGGGCCGGCAGGGCATCGCCCAGCTCTTCGGCGTCGATCCCCTCCCGTACACCGAGCGGCACCTCGCCGACGCCCCGGGCGGCGGCGAGGTGCGCGCCCTGGCGGTGGACGCCGAGGAGGCGTTGCTGGAGTACCTCGACATGTTCTACAAGCTCGGCGCGGCCGGCCGGGCGCTGCGCAAGCTCGGCGCGATCGACTTCGCCACCACCATCGCCCCCGGCCTGCGTGACGTGCTGCTCACCGGCAAGGTCAAGGAGGCCACCACCCGCACCGCCGGGCAACGCCGGGTGTACGACGCGGTGGTGCTGGACGCCCCGCCGACCGGCCGGATCGGCCGCTTCCTCAACGTCACCGCCGAGACCGCCCGGCTGGCGAAGGTCGGCCCGATCAAGACCCAGAGCGAGGGGGTCTCGGCGCTGCTGCGCTCCCCGATGACCGCGGTGCACGTGGTGACGCTGTTGGAGGAGATGCCGGTCCAGGAGACGGTGGACGCGATCACCGAGCTGACCCAGCTCGGCTTCCCGGTGGGCCGGGTGATCGTCAACGCCGCCCGCCCGCCGCTGGCCACCGGCCGGGAGTTGACCCGGGCGGAGCTGAAGCGGGGGCTGGCCGCCGCCGGCTTGCCCACCGACGCGGCGACCGTGGCCGGGCTGGCCGGCGAGGCCCGGGACCAGCAGGTACGCCGGGAGCTGGAGGATTCGCTGCGGACCGACCTGGCGGAGCTGGGGCGACCGGTGACCGAGCTGCCGTTGCTGCCCGACGGGGTGGACCCGGCAGGGCTGGCGGCGTTCGCCGAGCTGCTCCGCCGGGCGGATTGACGCGCAGCTCACGTCGGCCCGGGCGCACGGACCCCACCGGCCCGATACGCTCGAATGGTGCCTTCCGAAGACGCGGCGCCCGTGCTGGACGTCGACCAGATCCTCGCCGACCCCGGCGTGCGCATCGTGGTCTGCTGTGGCGCCGGTGGGGTCGGCAAGACGACCACCGCGGCGGCGCTGGCGCTGCGGGCGGCCGAGCGGCACGGCCGGCGCACGGTGGTGCTCACCATCGACCCGGCCCGCCGGTTGGCCCAGTCGCTCGGCCTGACCGAGCTGGACAACACCCCCCGCCGGGTCAAGGGGATCGACGTCGAGGCCGGTGGCGGTGAGCTGCACGCCATGATGCTGGACATGAAGCGCACCTTCGACGACGTGGTGCTCCAGCACACCGACCCGGCGAAGGCGGCAGAGATCTTCGCCAACCCGTTCTACCAGGCCATGAGCTCCACCTTCGCCGGCACCCAGGAGTACATGGCGATGGAGAAGCTGGGCCAGCTGCACGCCCGGGGCGAGTGGGACCTGATCGTGGTGGACACCCCGCCGTCCCGCTCCGCGCTGGACTTCCTCGACGCCCCGGCCCGGCTGTCCCGCTTCCTGGACGGCCGGATGCTGCGGTTGCTGCTCGCCCCGGCGCGCAGCGGGGGCCGGAGCATGTTCAGCTTCGTCACCGCGAGCTTCGGGATGTTCTCCCGGGTCGTGCAGAAGGTGCTCGGGGCGCAACTGTTGACCGATCTCTCCGGCTTCGTCGCCGCCCTCGACTCGATGTTCGGCGGGTTCCGGCAGCGGGCCGAGCAGACCTACCGGATCCTGCAGGCAGGGGAGACGGCGTTCCTGCTGGTGGCGACACCGGAGCCGGACGCGGTCCGGGAGGCGGCCTACTTCGCCGGGCGGTTGGGTGAGGAGCGGATGCCGCTGGCCGGGCTGGTGCTCAACCGGGTGCACCGGCCGGCGGTGGCCCTGGGCGCGGTGCAGAGCCGGGCGGCGGCCGACCGGCTGGCCGACCTGGGTGGGCACGACGCCACGGTCGACGTGCTGCGCGCGCACGCCGCGCTGGCGCAGCAGGCGGTCCGCGAGGAGCAGGTCGCCCGGCGGTTCACCGAGGCGTTCCCGGCGGTGCCGACGGTGTCGGTCACGGCGCAGCCCGCCGACGTGCACGACGTCGACGGGCTCCGGACGATCGGGGCGGCGATCAGCCGTCCCTGACCGGCGTCAGCCGGCGGCGGTGACCAGGATCTTGTCCTTGCCGGTGCGGTCCTTGGCGTTCTTCTTCATCGCCGCCTCGAACATCTTGCGCCAGCTCGCCACCTGCGGGTGCCGGCGCAGCAGGGCACGGCGTT
Organism: Micromonospora sp. NPDC048894; assembly: GCF_040649765.1. Lineage (NCBI taxonomy): Bacteria > Bacillati > Actinomycetota > Actinomycetes > Micromonosporales > Micromonosporaceae > Micromonospora > Micromonospora sp. NPDC048894. Next base: position 199,236 of record NZ_JBEZFY010000009.1, read on the forward strand.
CCCGCTCGGTCATGCCACCCCACACGCCGAACTCGATGCGGTTGTCGAGCGCGTCGGCCAGGCACTCGTAGCGCACCGGGCAGCTGCGGCAGATCCGCTTGGCCACGTTCTGCTCGGCGCCCTGTACGAACAACGCGTCCGGGTCCCCGTTCTGACACGCCGCCAGCGACGGCCAGTCAGTGATCATCCCCATCTGTACACGTCCCCCCTTGCAGTACCTACCGACCTCGTGCGACCAGCCGTCGTTCCCCCGGTCGTCCGGCCCGTTCCTTCCCCCAGGGGGCACGGACGACGTGTGGCTCGGGTCGCCGCCACCATCATGCTCTGTAGTCGCATGATTACGCAACGTTGTCGGCGAAATCCAGCATTACGGACAGTCCCGGCTTACCGGGCCTTCGATCGCCGCTTACCCCGCCGGAGTACGTGAAAACGCTGCGCGGGCTCCACCGATCGGTGGAGACTCGGCGCGGGTCACACGCAACCCCACACCGGGGGTCGTGCGTTTAGCACAACGAGGTCGGCGCGCGCAGGAAATGGGGAAAGAACGCCCCGGCGCCCCTCGTTCCCTACTCGCGTACCCTGTCGAGGTGACCTGGATGCGGAAACGTGACCACAATGTCTTCACCAACGCCGCATCGCTACTGATCTGCGGCCTGCTGGCCGGTGTGGTGGTGGCGGCGGCGGCCTTCCCCGCGGTGGCGATGTCCGGCCTGGCGGCCAAGGCCGGAGCCGAGACCTTCGGGGCGTTGCCCAAGGAGCTGACGGTGGCCCGCGCGCCACAGATCAGTTACCTGCTCGCCAGCGACGGCAAGACCCCCCTGGCGACCATGTACGACGAGAACCGGCGCGACGTCAAGCTCGCGGACATCTCCCCGTACATGCAGAAGGCGATCATCGCCGCCGAGGACCACGACTTCTACAAGCACAACGGCGTGGACATCAACGGCGTGGCCCGGGCGTTCGTCAACAACCAGTCCGGCACCAACTCCCAGCAGGGCGCCTCCACCCTGACCATGCAGTACGTCCGGCTGGCCATCGCCTACTCGGCCACCCACCCGGCCGACGTGGTCGCCGCGACCGAGGACACCAGCGCCCGCAAGCTCCGCGAGATGCGGCTGGCCCTCCAGGTCGACAAGGAGTTCTCGAAGGACGAGATCCTCACCCGCTACCTGAACCTCGCCTCCTTCGGCAACGGCGCGTACGGCGTGTTCGCCGCCAGCCAGGTGTACTTCGGCAAGTCGCCCAAGAACCTCAAGATCGAGGAGGCGGCGCTGCTGGCCGGCATGGTCAAGGCGCCCACCACCAACGACCCGACCACCCGCAGCGGCTACCCGCTCGCGCTCGACCGGCGTAACTACGTCATCGACAACATGGTCAAGACGAAGGCCATCACCCAGCAGGAGGCGGACGCCGCCAAGGCGGTCAAGCTGGCGGTGAAGGACAAGCGCACCCCGAACGGCTGCGTCGCCACCAACCAGAAGGACTGGGGCTTCTTCTGCGACTACTTCTACCGCTGGTGGCTCGGGCAGGAGACCTTCGGCTCCACCACGTACGACCGGGAGCGGCGGCTCAAGAGCGGTGGCTACACCATCACCACCACGCTCGACGTGCAGGCGCAGAACGGTGCCGACCGGGCCGTCCGCAAGAACCTCGGGGTGAACAGCAAGGCCGCCCGGATGGTCGCCGCGATCGAGCCGGGCACCGGCCGGGTACGCGCACTGTCGGTGAACCGGAACTTCAAGATCGATGACCCGAAGAAGCCGCAGAACAAGTACTCCAGCGACCCCAAGAAGGCCAAGAAGAAGATCCGGGGCAACTACCCCAACACGGTGAACCCGCTGCTCAGCGGCGGCCAGGGCATCACCGGCTACCAGGCCGGCTCGACGTTCAAGATGTTCACCCTCGTGGCCGCGCTGGAGAAGGGCATCCCGCTCGCCTACCAGATCAACTCGCCGCCGGTGTTCAAGTCGGAGTACATCGTCCAGCAGAACTCCCCGGCCGCCTGCTCGGGGACGCACTTCTACTGCCCCAAGAACGCCTCGGCGAGCATGGCCGGCGTGCACAACATGTGGACGGCGTTCGGCAGCTCGGTCAACACCTACTTCGTCCCGCTGGAGCAGCAGGTCGGCGCGGAGAACGTGATCAAGGCGGCGCAGAAGCTCGGCATCACCTTCCGCAGCAGCGACGACGCCCGCCGGGCCACCAAGGAGGGCGGCGCCAACCAGTGGGGCGCCTTCACCCTGGGTGTCTCCTCGACCACCCCGCTGGAGCTGGCCAACGCCTACGCCACCCTGGCGGCCGACGGGAAGTTCTGCGAGCCGATCCCGGTGCAGCAGATCAAGGACCCGGAGGGCAACAAGCTCGACGTCGCCAACCCGCGCTGCGAGCAACGGATCAGCACCGAGGTGGCCCGGGCCGCCGTGGACGCGGCCCGCTGCCCGGTCGGTGACCGGTCGTCGGTCTCCAAGTGTGTCGGGGCGACCGCCCGCAACGTCCGGGGCATCGTCGGCAAGCCGGTGGCCGGCAAGTCCGGCACCACCGACGGTGACAAGACCTCGGCCCTGGTGGCGATGACCAAGCAGTTCGCGGTAGCCGGCATCATGGCCGACCCGGACTGGCCGCAGACCAACCAGAAGATGGGGCACGACGAGACGCCGACCGGCATCAACCCGGCGGTCTACCAGACGCTGCGCGACGCCATGAAGGGCAAGCCCGGCATCGAGTTCACCCCACCCAACGGCAAGATCATCAATGGTGACCAGCGGTCCATCCCGAACGTGAAGTGCCAGTCGGTGGACAGCGCCCGGAGCAGGCTCAAGGACGCCGGCTTCTCCGTCGTCGTCTCCGACAACAAGATCGCCTCGGACTGCCCGGCCGGCTCCGTCGCCGGCACCAGCCCCGACGGCCGCACCATCAAGGGCGGCGTGGTCACCATCGAGGTGAGCAGCGGCGGCGGCAGCACCCCCAACCAGGCCGGTAACACGCCGGGTAACACCGGCAACACACCGGGCCGTCCACCCGGCAACAACTGACGCCTCTGTCGACGCCAGTGGGCGGGCACCCGGTCGGGTGCCCGCCCACTGGCGTCGAGGCTCTCGGAGCCCGATCAGGTGTAGATGGGATCGGCGGCCTTGTCGCACCGGTTGCCCACCGAGCGCCACGTCAGGCTCAGCCGGGTCTGCGGTCCATAGACGCCGTCTGCGGTGATGCCCTCCCGCTTCTGAGCGGAGACAAGGGCGGACTTGGTCGCCGGGCCGAAATCGTTGTCCACGGTGATGCCGGCGCCATAGCAGTATTTCAACGCCCGTTGCAGGGCACCGACAGCGCTGCTGTTGGCGCCCTGCGCCATTCCACAGCTCGTGCTCGACGCGGTGCTGCCGGTCGACGGCATGGCGATGGGATCGACCGTGCTGTAGGCACTGCTAGCCACGTTGACCGTGCGGGAACACGTGGCCTGGATGGAGATGTCAGCGGACGCCGCCGACGGCACGACGACAACGGCACCCATACACGTCGAAATGAATAGGGAAGCAACAGCCAACGGCTTCATAGTCACCTCAAGTGGTCGAGGCAACGAGGGTCATGTCCTCAAACCGGTGTCGAACACGCCCCCGTTGCATGTCAAGCCGGCCAAACGAGCCTTCCACGAATCAGCCGTCACCGCAACAGCCAATTGCAGGCACTCTCGGTAATCAAAATTGAATTGACAAACCGGTGACCGGGGAAACGACCAGAGTTGATATGGGTCAGAGGCCGAGCTGTCGGCGTACCTCGGCGGCGACGCGACCACCCTCGGCCCGGCCGGCCACCGCGGCCTGCGCCGCCTTCATCGCCGGGCCCATCTGGGACTTCTCGGTGAAGCCGCCCGCGGCCAGCGCCCCCGCGACCAGCTCCGCCAACTCCTGCTCGGCGAGCTGCTTGGGCAGGTAGCGGTCCAGCACCGCGCCCTCGGCGGTCTCCTTGTCGGCCTGCTCGGCGCGGCCGGCGTCGGCGAACGCGGCAGCCGCCTCCCGGCGCTTCTTCGCCTCCTTGGTCAGCACCGCGAGCACCTCGTCGTCGGAGAGCTCGCGCTTGGCCTTGCCGGCGACCTCGGCGTTGCCGACGGCGGCCAGCGCCATCCGCAACGTGGAGGTGGTCAGCTCGTCGCGCGCCTTGAGGGCGGCGCGCATGTCTGCGGTCAGGCGGTCCTTCAGCGTGCTCATGGACGGTCAAACTACCCTGGTCGGCATGCGAAAGCGCACACTATTCGGCCTCGCCGCCGGGACCGTCGCCGCCGGGGCGGCCACCCTGGCGTACGCGTCCCTCGTCGAACGCAACATGTTCACCCTGCGCCGGTACGACGTGCCGGTGCTCCCGGCCGACGCCGAGCCACTGCGCGTGCTGCACCTGTCGGACCTGCACATGATGCCCGACCAGCGACGCAAGCAGCAGTGGGTGGCGTCGCTGGCCGCCCTCGACCCGGACCTGGTGGTGGTCACCGGGGACAACATGGCCCACCCCGACGCGGTACCCGGGGTGCTGCGCGCCCTGCAACCACTGCTCGACTACCCCGGCGCGTTCGTCTTCGGCTCCAACGACTACACCGGGCCGGTCTGGAAGAACCCGTTCACCTACTTCCTGCCCAACCGGGAGTACACCGAGGGTGCCGCCCTGCCGTACCAGGAACTGCGGGACGTCCTCACCGGGGCCGGCTGGGCGGACCTCAACAACGCGCGTACCTCGGTCAAGGCCGGTGGCCGCCTCGTCGAGCTGGTCGGCGTGGACGACCCGCACATCGGGCAGGACGACTACCCGGCCGTCGCCGGCCCGGTCACCCCCGCCGCCGACCTGTCCATCGCGCTCGCCCACGCCCCGGAACCGGCCCTACTCGACCAGATGGCCGCCGACGGCTTCGGGCTGCTGCTGGCCGGGCACACCCACGGCGGTCAGGTCTGCGTACCCGGCTACGGCGCGCTGGTCACCAACTGCGGCCTGCCCAGGGCGATGGCGAAGGGCCTGCACCGCTGGCCCGGCTCCGACTCCTGGCTGCACGTGTCGGCGGGCCTCGGCACCCACCCCACCGCCCCGGTCCGCTTCGCCTGCCCGCCCGAGGCCAGCATCCTCACCCTCACCCCCCGCTGATCCACCCGCACACCGCTCTGCTGCCCACGCTCCGCTGCTGCCCCGCTCTGCTGCCCACCCCGCTGGCCTCGCCCCATCCCCCGTTCCATGATCAGATTGCGAAAATGGAGACGACACGCCGTCAAACTTGCGCAAAAACGCAATCTGATCATGGAGGCGGCAGACGGCGAGCCGGTCGACGGCGGGGTGGAGCCGGGCAGCGGAGGATCATCGGGTCCCCCTGGCCACCGAGCGACCGGGGCCGGGGGGTACCGAGTTTGCTCGGCGGAGCGGGTGGGCTACTATTTCACCGCACGCCTCGGGGTGTGGCGCAGCTTGGTAGCGCGCTTCGTTCGGGACGAAGAGGTCGTCGGTTCGAATCCGGCCACCCCGACAGAGGTAAGAGGGCACATCCGATCCATGGATGTGCCCTCTAGTGCTTCTGTACAGCAGCGAAGTACAGCAGCGGTCACCGCAGACTCTCGCCGAGGCGTTTGAGGGCGTCGCGGGTGGCGTCCGAGGACGCCTGCGAATAGATCTCCATCGTCACCGACACCTCGGCGTGCCGGAGCACCTGCATGATGACGCGCGGGTGCACGTCCAGGTCGACGAGCAGGGTCGCACAGGTACGCCGGGCATCATGCACGGTGATCTTCCGAACTCCGGCGCGGGCGCAGCGGGCGTCCCAGGAGCGGTTGACGTTGCGCGGCTCGACGGGCGTTCCGTAGCGGGTGGTGAACAGCAGCGGCGAGCCCTGCCAGGCGATCCCCGCCTCGTCGCGGTCGGCCTTCCTCGCCTGCTGGCGGAGGTCGAGTGCCGCCGCGCAGATGTCCGGCAGCGGGAGGGTGGCGTCCGAGGTCTGCGTCTTGGTCTCCCGGTGCAGCAGTTGGCCGCCGACCCGCTGCAACTGCCAGCCGATCGACAGCTCGCCCACCGCCAGGTCGACGGCGTCCCCGGTGAGGCCGAGCACCTCACCCTTGCGCAGGCCGAGCACCAGGATCAGCACGTACGCGGCGTACAGCGGATCGCGGTCGGCCCGCGCGGACTCCAGGAACCGACGCGCCTCGTCGCTGGTCCACGCCCGGCCCCGACGGCGACGGACCGGTGGGAGCTTGACCAGGGCGGCGGCGTTGCGGGTGACCAACTCCTCGGTGGCGGCGTGGTTGAGCGCCGAGAGCAGCACGGCGGCCCCAACGGTTCGCTGAGTCTGACGGATGCCCGGCGTGCCTACGCCGAACGGCCGGTCAGCCTGGCAGATGCGCGGCGTGCCTATGCCAGACGACAAGCCCGTTGGGAGGAGCGCAGACGCCGATCGGCGACCCGAGACGACTTGACGTGATTGGATCGCACGCCGATCGCTTCGGCGCTCTCGCGGAGTGTCACCCAGGTCCTGATACCGATCTGTCACGGAGGTCCTGGGACCGGACAGCCGGCTGCCGGCCGGTGTGGGAGGACTTTCTGTACGTCTATCAAGGCGGCCCTGAGCGGGCCGCACGCGCCGCCGCCTGGGCGCGCGTCCGTCGCTCCGCTGGCGCTCCGACTCCGGCCACGCAACACGCCCGGCGGCTGGCGCGGAGGGCGGGTAGCCCGGTGGACCGCCGGATGACGACAGGTCGCTTCCCGGTGGGTGGTAGGCCGGCAGCCGGCCTGCCGCGCGGCGAGCACCGCGTGGTGTAGGGGAGCGGACGCCGGTTCCGTCGGCGGGTGCCGGGACGGGTGCGGGGTTGCGGTTACTGCGCCTCCGGCGGGGGCGCTCCGGCTCCAGGATGGCCGGGGGCCGTCGGCGGCTTGCGGTCCGTGGGTGGTTGCGGTAGATCATCCCGCCTGCCATCGACCCGGGCGAGCCGAGCAGACCACCGCCCGACCCGCCAGCGTCCGTACGAGCCGTCAAGGCCGTCTTGACGTGGCGGGCCGGGCGGCGGCCCGCTCCCCAGGAGGGCGGGTCGAGGGCAGACGGGATGGCGTCAACCAGCGCTAGTGGTCTAGCCACCTTGCAAGAGCCGCGATCGCCACGACCACGCGGGCGACAAATGTTACGGCCTTGATGACGCTCTTCAGCTCATCACGCAGCTGTCGTCGCCGGGAGCGTTGCACGACGTGTTTCTGCTGATCATCGCTCTGCCTTACCATGCGGTTGTTCCCCTTCTAGGTCTCTCACCAGGCACTACTTGGGGCGCTGGGGTGGATGGTCCGGGCAGACCATCCACCCCCTCTTCTGTTCTGGAGGCCCCGGGCGCTCGCACGCGGCTCACCCGCCTTCATGCTTAAGTTCGATGATCCGCAAGGCATAACTGCAGGTCAAGCAGGGTCAATTGGCCCTAGCTGCGGGGGAACAACCGGAGTTGCACCCGGTACTGCACCCCAAATGAAGCGGGGATACTCAGAGGTGGTGCCAGGGGTACCCGACCTTTGCGCCAGGAAGTTATAAGGTAGGAATAGCTAGTACCCCCAGCACACCCTGCACCCCTGCTACCACTGGTCTCTCCTTCACGAAGGCATGGCAGTGTCCACACCGTCGACGAATGCGCCTACCCCCGAAGGCCGCCGGCTACTCAAGAGGGCGATCGAGAGATCGCAGAGGCGGCAGGTCCAATTCCCGCCTGAGTTCCTGCGTGACGACAGCCTGAGTTCGGTTCCACCCCTGGCCCAGATGCTGCAAGGCGGCCGCGGCGGAGAGGTCAGGTTGAAGCTCTACCTGACAATGACGATGCTGGCCGTGGGGGCACCCCATGACATCAAGAACGTGCCCGCCCGCCGGTGGGCTGAGATGCTTGCCTTGCCCGACCCGGTGGGTAACGGCGCTCGCCGCGTTGCCGATGCCCACAGTTGGCTCGAAGAGGCGGCCCTGATCAAGCTGGATCGCCGGCCTGGGGTGCCACCGCACGTCACACTCCGCAGCCCTTCAGGAAACGGTAAACCGTACGGGTGGCGGGGGCGGTGGTGGATCAACATGCCGATTGGCTTTTGGGAAAACGAGTGGGTCTATCGGCTACCTGCGATCGCGGTAGCTTTCTTGCTCGTATTTCGAGACATGCGAAGCAACAGAGTGGAGGCGAATCCGCCATGGCTGACCAGTCATCAGAAGGAGAGGTACGGTTTCTCTGAAGACAGCTGGACCAGGGCGCGCGCCGAACTCGAAGCCCATTCCCTGCTAACTGTTCGTCGTACCCCGCAGGGCAGGGACTTCGATTTCACCCGCCTCCGGAATACCTACTGGGTTCACACTGATAAGCTTGGCTAGATAGTCTTGCGCCGGGGTAAGGAAAAACCTTTACTTACCCCGGAACCTCTTCATTCCTTGTACACGTCCGCCGGCTCGTCTGATCGCGGTTCAAGAGTGTCAAGCTCAATGAGTCCAAGGACGGCGGGAGGGGCTCAGGGTTCAAACCCCACCGTGACTGAGTGAGGCCCGTTGAACTGCCGTAGCGGCGGTGGCGCAAGCCCGGGCGCTGCCGGGAGACTGGTCGGATGGACGATCCCTTCGCCGCAGCTTCCCCGGACCTACCGGCCTCCAGATGGGCAGGAATCGACAATGGCGCTGAGGTGCTTGCCGTGACTCGTCATCCTGTCTACGGCGCGACCTACCAGTGCCGCCCGTGGATGACGATCTACCCGTGGACGGCGCAAGTTCGCGATGCGGTTGTGGTGTTCTGCGGTCCCGAAACCACCGCGTGCTTAATCGGCAGGCACGCGTGTTGCAGCTACGCCGCAACGGCGCGCAGGTCAGGCGCGTCGGCGCCGGCTGGGGCTGCGAGGATGAGCGGTTCAATGACCAGCCTGAGTTCGAGCTGATACTCGACCGACCCTGGCGGTTTGAAATCGGGGAATCGGCCGCGTTCCACGTCGGCCGAGAACGTCAAGGAAGAGTAAGTTCAGGCAAGAGCCGGAGGCAGCAATGAAGCAGTAAGCCTTTGATCCAGGTGGGCACGAGGCAGCAGAGGACGCCTAGCGTCAGCTGCTCGCGCAGCGGTCGGCAACGATTGGCACGAGCCGACAAGGAGTGTCCGGCTCCCCCGGGGGCCGATGTGGGGTGCTCGTCGGCTGGGCGGCGGCCCGAGCAGTGCGCCCAAGAGCCGTTGCCTGCGGCGCGTGGTGAGGGTTCGGCGCGGATACTGGCGGGATGGTTGAGGAGGAGGCGACGGAGTTGACCCGGTGGACCATCCACGGCGAGCGGGTCGTGGACGACACCCGCCGAGCGCGCCTGAGCATCGCCGAGGTGGAGCTGCCCGACGGGGTTCGGTTCGAGCAGTACGTGATCCGTGCTCCCCGGTCAGCCATGGTCGCCGTACTCGACGACCGGGAGCGCCTGTTGCTGATGCGGCGGCACCGGTTCGTGTTCGACCGGTGGGTGTGGGAGTTGCCCGGTGGCTACGTCGACGACCAGGAGCAGCCGGCGCAGTGCGCCGTGCGGGAGGTCGAGGAAGAAACCGGCTGGCGACCCCAGGCGGTGGAGCCGTTGCTGTCCTTCCAACCGTGGGTCGGCACCGCCGACGCCGAGAACCTGCTCTTCCTCGCCCGGCACGCCGAGCACATCGGCACGCCCGTGGACGTGAACGAGGCCGAGCAGGTCGCCTGGATTCCGCTCGAAGAGGCGTACGAGCTGGTGTCCCGGGGTGAGATCGTCGGTGCCGGCACGGTTATCGCGGTGCTGGAGCTGGTGGCGCGCAGGGCCCGGGGAGAGCTGTGACGGTCAGCGTCGAGGGCCGAGGGTGGCGTCAACGCGGCCGGTGAAGTGCCGGACGGCCGGTAGCCGCCGGTGTGGGGCGAGCTGCGCTTGCAGGTCGCGGACATAGCGAACGGCCCTGGCCGAACGGAGCTGGTTAGTCAGAGTGAGGGCTTCCGCGCCGATGACACAGGCCCGGTCGGGTTCACCCTGCTGGGCGTGGACGCTGGCGAGCAGGGCGAGGTTGAACGCTCTGCCGCGAACGTACCGGTTGTCCATCCGTAGGGATCGGGCGGCGAAGCGTTCGGCGTGGGTGTTGCGGCCGAGGGCGTGGAAGCAGTGGCCGAACTTGGCCGATAGGTACGCCTCGTCGAAGTAGCTGAGCCATTGCGGGTCGCTACTGCGGTCGGCCCGGTCAAGGGCCTGTTCCGCCTGATGCAGGGCGGCAGCGCAGGCCCGTTCGTCGTTGGCCTTGGCCAGGGCGTGGGCTTCCATGACGTGGGCTTCGGCGGTCAGGACGGGGACCCCAGCGCGGCGAGCGGTTTGACCGGCGGCACGGGCGAGATCGAGGCCGGTGGCGGTGTGGCCGAGGTAGGTGGCCTGGTGGCTCATCGCGGCGAGGATCTCCGCGCCGAGGCCGTCGTCTCCGGCGGCATGGGCGAAGTCCAGGGCGAGGGTCAGGTACCGCTGGGCGATGCCGTGCTCAGCCGTGTCGTACGCCTGCCACCCGGCGAGTTGGGCCAGTTCGGCGGCGGCACTGAGCAGCCGTTGACCGGTGGCGTGGTCGTACCGGCCGTCGGTGAGCAGCGGGGTCACCTCCTGGTGGAGGTATCGGGCGACGGTGTCGCGGGCGTGCCCGCCGCCGTACTGGTTGTCCAACTGCCGGTAGGTCGCCGTCATCGCCCGGATGGTGTCAATCTCGGGTTGACCGACCGCGCTGCGTCCGGGTTGGGTGACCGGGGCCGGGTCGGGGGCGGTGAACCAGCGCAACGCCGGCAGGGTGTAGCCGGCGGAGCTGAAGGCCACCTGCCGGAGTACGTCTCGACGGTTCACGTCACCTCGCCAAAGCTCTGCGGCACTGCTTACGTCGTCGCGCCAGGTCCGCTGCAAAGGCGGCCCGTCAGGAACGCGCCGACTGGGGGCGGCGGCCGGTGGTGCGGCCTGTCGGGGTGCCAGGCCCATCGTGGTCCGCGCCTGGTCGGGCATCCGGCATCCGTCGGCGATCCGTTCCAGGACGTCAATGGAGGTGACCTTGCGTCCGGCCATGATCCGGCTGACGTAGCCCTGTTCCAGCCCGACAGCGGCCCCGATCCGGCTCTGACTCGCCCCGGTGAGACTCGTGATCCAGCGGAACAGCCCGCCGATGTCGCGGGCGGCCAGGACGGCCAGCACCTCGCCGTGCGACCACGCATCCTCCGGTATTCGCAGCGGATCGAGCAGCACGGCAGCTCCCAGCGTCGCGTTCCGACTACTCAAGGTGTGCAGAGCGAAAGCCTAGGGCGACCATTCACGCCGGTCGAGCCGCCCCATGTCACCGTGACATGACCGCTGGCCATGGAACCGCCCAGCGCCGGACGCGATGGTCGGCGCATGTCCTTCGATATCGACAACCCGCCCGTGGAACCACCCGCAGACTGCCGGCACCGCCTACTGTGGCGACTGGCCCGCGCCCTCTGGGAAACCCACCGACCCGACAGCACCAGCTTCTGCATGGCCACCGGCACCTGGCACCCGAACCAACGCGAACCCTGCCAACCGGCCAGACTCGCCCAGGAGGGGATGCGCACAGCCTGCGGCGAATCCACCCCGACCTCACCACCCTGGCTCACCGTCACCCGTGAACGCCTGGCCACCGGCGAGATCGACCCCATGGACGCCGTCGCCGAAGCCCTCTGGCACCGCCGCCACACCCCCAGGGCGGGGCGGTGACCGATGGGAGCCCTCTACACCTCGGCAGCCTTCCAGGAGTACGCCAAAGCCCAGGTGGCCTACGCGGACATCCTGCTGACCAAACACGCCGAGTCGACCCTGAACCTGTGCCGCTGCGGCCGACTCCACCCCTGCGACGAACACCAACACTGGCTGGAGATGCGAACCCACTTCCGACAGTTCCTCGTCGACGAGCAGTACAGCAACGAAGTACAGCAGCCCCACCCACCGAACCCGACCCAGCGCAACCCCAGCAGGCCGGATGACCTCGGATGACACCCGATCCGACCGGCTCGCCGCCAGTTCGGGACGAAGAGGTCGTCGGTTCCGGCCACCCCGACAGAGGTAAGAGGGCACATCCAATCGGTGGATGTGCCCTCTGGTGCTTCTGTACAGCAGTGACGTACAAGCGGGTCCGGGCGGCTGCGCGGGGTCGACGTGGTGCTGGACGCGGTCGGCAGGCAAGGGCTGCGCGTGTGTTGCTGCGGCGGCGAGCCGGTGTCAGCCGGCAACCGCCGCGCGGACGAAGGCGGCGACCTCGCGCGACGTGCTGGTCTGCGACCAGGCGAGGACCAGGGTGGCCGGGTCGGCGTCCAGGACGGGGCGGCTGATCAGGCCCGGGGGCAGGTACTCGCCTACCGATTCCGGGACGACCGCGATCAGGCGGCCGAGCTGGATCAGGTGCAGCAGCTGGTTGCTGTCGGCGACCGGGTGGCCGGTGACGCCGGGTCGGGCTTCGGGCCAGCGGGGCATCGGCTCGCCGTGCAGGTCGGCCATCGTCACGGTGGCGCGTTCGGCGAGCCGGTGGCCCTCGGGCAGCAGCACGACTTGGCCCTCTGTGTGCAGGTCGTCGCTGTCCAGGCCGGTCAGGTCGTTCTGCGGCCGGTGCAGCAGGGCGAGGTCGGCGCGGCCGTCGCGGACCATGGCGGCGCGTTCGCCGACCCGGAAGGCGAGGTCGACCGGAACGGCGCCGGGAGATGCCGCGTAGCGGTCGAGGATGGTGCGCAGCAGTCCGGCGTCGCCGCCGGGCTTGAGGGCCAGGGTGAGGTGCGGGGTGGTTCGGGCGGCTTTTCGGGTACGCCGGATCGCCGTCTCGACCGCGTCGAGCGCGCCGCGGGCCTCGGTGAGCAGCACCTCGCCGGGCGGGGTGAGGTGGACCGCGCGGCTGGTGCGTTCCAGCAGCGTGACGCCCATCCGGCGTTCGAGCAGGCGGATCGCTCGGGACAGGGGTGGCTGGGCGATGCCGAGGCGCTGTGCGGCGCGGCCGAAGTGGAGTTCCTCGGCGACCGCGACGAAGTAACGCAGTTCGCGCGTCTCGACGTCATCCATACCGCCAAGGTATCGCCACGGACCGGTTCGGTCCTGGTCCGCAGGCGCTGCCGGTGATGGGCTCGGGGCATGAGTGGAGCACGCATCGCGCTGGTGACCGGGGCGAACAAGGGGATCGGGCGGGCCGTCGCGGAAGGCCTCGCCGAGTTGGGGATCACGGTGCTGGTCGGTGCCCGGGACCCGGAGCGGGGAGCTGAGGCGGCGGCGAGGATCGAGGGCGCGTCGGCGATCCGGCTGGACGTGACCGATCCGGCCGGGGTCGCCGCTGCCGCCGAGGAGATCGGGGCCCGGTTCGGCCGGCTGGACATCCTGGTCAACAACGCGGGGATCGGCGGTGACCTGGCGGCGCAGGCACCGGGGGCGGCCCGGCTGGACGGCATCCGGGAGGTGTTCGAGACGAACCTGTTCGGGGTGGTGACGGTGACCGAGGCGATGCTGCCGCTGCTGCGCCGCTCGGCCGGGGCACGGATCGTGAACGTGTCCAGTGGCACGTCGTCGATGGCGTGGATGACCGACGCGACCCATTATTTGAGCCGGATGCCGGCGTCGCTGGGTTATCCGGTGTCCAAGGCGGCGCTGAACATGCTGACCGTGCAGTATGCGAAGGCGCTGGCCGGGGACGGGATCCTGGTGAACGCGATCGCGCCGGGCGCGTGTGACACGGATTTCGCCAAGGGTTTGCCCTTCCAGCTGTCCCGGACGCCGGCCGAGGGCGCGGCGGTGGTGGTGCGGCTGGCCACGTTGGGGCGGGAGTGCCCCAGCGGCGGGTTCTTCGACGACGGCGGGAAGGTGCCGTGGTGAGACGGCTCGACCGGGGCGGGGCACCGATCACCCACGAACCAGTATGACTGTCAGGCATGAATATGCCTGGGGGGCATGGAGCCCTCACCCGAAGACCGTCCCTCCGGGTCGACCACGACGCGCCCGCGTGGGGCGGGGAGTAGGAGGCGAGCGCGACGGTCCTAGAGTCGGTGGCCGGGAGACCGGGAAGGAGCCCGATGTCGATCCCCGATCCGGTCGTGCTCGCCCTGCCGTTCCGGGGCACCTGGCTGGTCCGCAACAGCCCCGCCCGGCGGGTGCCCAGCCACGGCACCGACCTCTTCGCCACCACGTACGCGATCGATTTCGTGGCGGTGCGGGGACGACGGACGGCGACCGTCCGGGACTGGCGGACGCTGCTGGCGACCGAGCCGCCGCAGCGGTTCCTGGCCTTCGGGCGGCCGATCCTCGCCCCCGCCGCCGGGCGGGTGCTGGCGGTGCACGACGGGGAGGTCGACCACGAGGCCCGCCGGTCGCCGACGACGCTGCTGGGCTACGCGCTGACCCAGGCGGCCCGGGTCCGCCGGGGCGCGGGCGCCGTCGCCGGCAACCACGTGATCGTCGAGCTGGCCGGCGGCCGGGGGTACGTCCTGCTCGCCCACCTGCGCGCCGGGTCGGTCCGGGTGGCGGTGGGTGACCCGGTCGACGTCGGGCAGGAGTTGGGCGACTGCGGCAACTCGGGGAACTCCACCCAGCCGCACCTGCACCTACAGGTGATGGATGCCGCCGACCCGTACGCCGCCCGGGGTTTGCCGATGGCCTTCCGGCACTACCGGTCGTGGCGGCGGCCGGGTGACCCGCCGGTCGAGGTCGACCGGGGCGTCCCGGGCGAGGCTGCGGTGGTCGAGCCGGCGCGGTGACCACCCCGGGCGCGGGGGCGTCCGCCGCCCGGCGCGACACGACGACCCGGTCTTCCTGGCAGGGTGTACGGCAGGGCTGCGCTGCGCCGCGCCCGGATGTCCGACTGGACGATCGTGGTACCCGTCCTCGCGGTGTTGCTGCTCGTCACCTGGAACCGCGAGCTGCCGGGTCTGCTGGTGGCGGTGGTGGCCCTGCTGCTGGCGGACGCAGCCCTGAGCTGCCCACCCTGCCCGGCGGGCGGGCGGGCGGCGTCGTGCCCGCCGGCAGGCTCAGTCGTCGTGACGTTCGGTGCGGGCGACCTCGGCGAACGCCGCCTCCAGGCACCCGGCGAACGGGGCCCCGGTCACCGTGAGCAGGTCGACCACCAGCAGCGGCGCGTGGGCGGCGACGGCGGCCGGGTCGGGCGGGGTGTCGTCGTCGCCCGGGTCGTAGACGCCGAGCGCCCCGGCCAGCAGGACCAGCACCACCTGCGGGTCGACGTCGGGTCGCCAGGTGGCGGCGGACCGGACGCAGCGTTCCAGCACCTGCCGCACGTCGTCGCTGTCGAGCCCGTCGGGGTGGGCCTGCTCCAGCAGGAGCCGGACCACCCCACCGACGACCAGCCCGGCACGGTCGGCACCGGCGAGCCGGACCACCGCCCGGTCGTACGCCGCGCCGTCGCGGGCCTGGGCGGCGTCCACCGCCTCGGTGGCGGCCACCGCGATCTCGCGGGCCGGGGCGGGCAGGTGTCGCCAGGTCACCGTCACCGGGCCAGCATGGCAGAGCCGACCGACACCGCACCCGCCCGGACCACCCACCGCCCGCCGGCCACCTGTCGATCCGAGACGGCCCGGGGTCGGAGCCGGATCCCGGATCACGAGGCGGACCCAGGGTCGGCGGCGGAAGGGGGTCCGCGGCGGGAGCGGGACGGAACCGGGTCGGGGTGGAAACGGGTCGACCGCCCCGGGGTGGGACGGCGGCTCCCGGTGCGAGGAGTCGCCGGCCGTTCACCCGGGACGGTCGGACGGTGGCCGGCGATCGCCCCTCCGCGCGCCGGTCACCGTGGGTGCTCCCGTACGGACCGTCACCAGGCCCCCGGTGATCGGCGGGTACGTGTAGCTGCCCTTGCTCCCGTCGGTGACGCCGTCATGAGGACGTCGACCACGGAGAGTGTGCGCCGAGGCTATAGGTGCCGGACGACAACTGTTAACTCGAAAAGCGCCGCGCCGGCAAACAGATCCGCCAGTCCCGGCAGTGGGGTCCTAATGGCGATCATGGGTGGCGCGATGGTCCGACGGGGGCGTCCCTTCCACCGATCCACACTCGTCCGCCGGGTGGATCAGGGCGACCAGTCGGTGCCGGGTCCAGTGCCCGGCCACCCCCGGTCGGGCGGCCAGGTAGTCGATCGTCTCGGCCGGCGACCAGCCGTGCGCCTCCCGCAGCCCGTCGGCGATCATCCGCAGGTAGACGGGGGCGGGCGGGGTCCATGCCACGTCGGCGGCCCGCCACGGGGCGGTGAAGGTGAGCATCGGCAGCCCGTCGGCGGTGCCGACCCGCAGCAGGGTCTCGTACCGGCCCGGGCCGAGGGTGGCCCGGCCGGCGGCGACCGCCTCGTCGAGGGCGGGCAGGTCGTCGCCAGGCGGGCGGTACATCTCCTGCGCCGCGAGGTCGGCGAACTGCGCCCGGGTGAGCAGGTAGCCCCGGGCCGCCGCGACGCCGGGCAACTCCGGGTCGTAGAAGGCCATCCCGCCGGTCCAGGCCCGGGACTCCCCGGCGAAGTAGATGCCACCCGGGATCAGCACCGGTCGCGTCCGGCGCGGTGGTCGGCAGTCCCGACAGCCGGGGTACGACCGCAGCCCGCCGGGCGGCCGGCCCCCGGCGAGGTACCAGCCGAGCCGGGCGGCGTGCAGGTTCGACCCGTAGGCGACGTACCAGAGCAGCTCCACCCGGCCCCTTCCGCCGCCTCCGGGCCTCCCACGCTATCGCCCACAGGCCCTGTCCACACCCTGTGGATGAAACATGTGTACGAACGAAGTGATCTTAGTGTGACCGGCTCCTTCCCGCTGAGTACGCTTGATTGCAGCCCCCGGCACCCGTCGGGCCTTCTCACCTGGAAAAACGTGGATCACGAGCGAGTCGTCCGGGACGTCACGGTCCGCCTGCCGATGGCGTCGACCGCTGCCGAGGCGTGCCGGTGGACGGTGACCGCGCTCGCCCGGTACGTCCCCGCCACGATCTCCGTCCTGCTCCAGGCGCACGACCGGCTCCGTTGCATCGCCGCGACCGGCGCCTGGCAGGTGTTCTCCACCGTCGCACCCAAGTCGGGCATCGTCGGCCGGGTGTACGCCTCCGGCGGGGGCGCCACCGTCGACGACGTCACCACCGACCCCGACTACCTGCCGTTACGCCCCGACGTCACGGCCGAGGTCTGCGTACCGGTGCGGGACCCGGCGGGGCGGGTGATCGGCGTGCTCGACCTCCAGTGGAGCGGGCCGGTCGAGCTGGCCCCGTGGCGGGAGACGGCCGAACGCCTCGCTGAACGCCTCGGGGCCCGGATCGCGGCGCTGGGCGGGCCGCCCGCCGAGAGCCGCAGCGAGAAACTGCTCCGGCACGCCACCGCGATGACCTCGGCCCCCACCGACTGGGATCTGATGGCCGCCGCGCTCACCGCCGCCCGGGAGGTCTCCACCCTCTCCACCGCCGTGCTGGTGCTCGCCGGTCGGCACGGCCCCCGGGTCGGCGCACCCACGACGGTCCCCACCGAGTGGGAGTCGCGGATCCGGGCCGCTCTCGCCGACGCCCCGCCCGCGCAACTCGACCGGCTCGTCGCGCGGGCCCACCGGTACGGCGCGGCGTACACGCTGGGTGAGGCGGGGTGCCCGCCCACCGAGGAACATCTCGCGCTGGCCCGTGCCGGGGTGCGCACCCTGGTGTCGGTGCCGGTCGGTCCGCCGGACGACGGTGGGGTGCTGCTGGTCGCCGACGAACGGCTGCTGCGCCCCGACCCGACCACGGTCAACCTGATGGAGCTGCTCGCCGGGCAGGCGTGGGCCGCCCTGGAGCGGCTGCGCACCCTGGCCCAGCTGCGGGAACAGGCAAGCCTGGACCCGCTCACCGGGCTGCGGCACACCGGCACGTTCGGGCGGCGGATCGCGGCGGCCGCCCCCGGGCGTACCGCACTGCTCGCCATCGACGTGGACGGTTTCAAGACCGTCAACGACACCTACGGTCATCAGGCCGGGGACCGGTTGCTGGTGGGGCTGGCCCGGGCCCTGGAGGCGGCGCTGCGGCACGGCGACGAGCTGTACCGCACCGGCGGCGACGAGTTCGTCGCGGTGATCGAGGTGGCGCACCCGGACGAGGCGGTCCGGATCGCCGAGCGGCTCACCGAGGCGGCCCGGCGCACCGGCCGTACGATCAGCGTCGGTGTGGCCCTCCCCCACCCCGGCGAGGCGGCCGACCGCACCCTGCACCGCGCCGACCAGGCCCTCTATGCCGCCAAGCACCGGGGCCGGGACCGCGTGCACCTGTCCACCGGCTGACCGACCGGTCGGTCAGGGGCGGGAGCGGGGTTTGACCACGAGTTCGGCGACCTGCGCGGTGTTGAGGGCGGCGCCCTTGCGGAGGTTGTCGCCGGTGACGAAGAAGTCAAGGGCGCGCGGGTCGTCGACGGCCCGGCGGATCCGGCCGACCCAGGAGGGGTCGGTGCCGACCGCGTCGATGGGCATCGGGAACTCACCAGCGGCCGGGTCGTCGACCAGGATCACGCCGGGGGCGTTGCGCAGCGCCTCCCGGGCCCCCTCGGCGTCGACCTCGGTGGCGAAGACCGCGTGCACCGCGACCGAGTGGCCGGTCACCACCGGCACCCGTACGCAGGTGGCGGAGACCTTCAGGTCGGGCAGACCGAGGATCTTGCGGGACTCGTTGCGGACCTTCATCTCCTCGGAGGACCACCCGTCGTCGGCCAGCGATCCCGCCCACGGCACCACGTTCAACGCCAGCGGCGCCGGGAAGGGCCCCAGGTCGTCGCCGACCGCCTGCCGGACGTCACCGGGCCGGCAGCCGAGCACCCGGTCCCCGGCGATCTTGCCGAGTTGCCGGTGCAGCGCGTCCACCCCGGCCTGGCCCGCCCCCGACACCGCCTGGTAGGACGCGAGCACCAACTCCCGTAGGCCGTACTCGCGGTGCAGTGGGGCGATCGCCACGATCATGGTCAGCGTGGTGCAGTTGGCGTTGGCGATGATCCCCCGGGGGCGGTGGTCCACCTGTTCCGGGTTGATCTCGGGCACCACCAGCGGGACGTACGGGTCCATCCGGAACGCGGCGGAGTTGTCGACGACCACCGCTCCCCGGTCGACCGCGATCGGTGCCCACCGTGCCGACACCTCGTCGGGCACGTCGAAGACCGCCACGTCGACCCCGTCGAACGCCTCCGGGGTGAGTGCGCCGACGGTCAACTCCTCACCCCGGCAGCGCACCTTCCGCCCGACCGAGCGGGCCGAGGCGAGCAGCCGGATCTCTCCCCAGACGTTGCGCCGGGCGGAGAGCAGGTCACACAGCACGGTGCCGACAGCCCCCGTCGCCCCGACCACGGCCAGGGTGGGCTGCGGTGCCACCGGGGCTACCGTCCTGTTCCCGCGTACACCACGGCTTCGGAGTCGCCGCCCAACTCGAACTGGTCGTGGATGGCCCGGACCGCCCGGTCGAGGTCGGTGTCCCGGCAGACCACGGAGACCCGGATCTCCGAGGTGGAGATCATCTCGATGTTGACGCCGGCCGCGCCGAGGGCGGCGAAGAACCCGGCCGCCACGCCCGGGTGCGACCGCATGCCCGCGCCGATCAGCGACACCTTGCCGACGTGGTCGTCGTAGAGCAGGCCCTTGAACTTGACCGGCTCCTGGATCTTGCTGAGCGCGGCCATCGCCGTCGGGCCGTCGGCCTTGGGCAGGGTGAACGAGATGTCGGTACGCCCGGTGCCCTCGGTGGAGACGTTCTGCACGATCATGTCGATGTTGATCTCGGCACCGGCCACGGTGTCGAAGATGCTGGCGGCCGCGCCCGGCTCGTCGGGCACCCCGACGATCGTGATCTTCGCCTCGCTGCGGTCGTGGGCGACCCCGGTGATCAGTGCCTGTTCCACGGGAAGGTCCTCCATCGATCCGGTGACCATGGTGCCGGTGTTGGTCGAGTATGACGAACGGACGTGGATCGGCAACCCCGCCCGGCGGGCGTACTCCACGCTGCGCAGGTGCAGCACCTTGGCGCCGCAGGCGGCCAGCTCCAGCATCTCCTCGTAGGTGATGTGCCGGATGTGCCGGGCGTTGGGCACGATCCGCGGGTCGGCGGTGAATACGCCGTCCACGTCGGTGTAGATCTCGCAGACGTCGGCGTACAACGCGGCGGCGAGCGCCACGGCGGTGGTGTCCGAACCACCCCGGCCCAGGGTGGTGACGTCCTTGGTGTCCTGCGAGACGCCCTGGAAGCCGGCCACGATCACCACCGCCCCCTCGTCGAGCGCGCCCTTGAGCCGCCCGGGGGTGACGTCGATGATCCGCGCCCGACCGTGCGCCGAGGTGGTGATCACCCCGGCCTGCGAACCGGTGAACGAGCGGGCCTCGTACCCCAGGTTGTGGATCGCCATGGCGAGCAGCGCCATCGAGATCCGCTCCCCGGCGGTGAGCAGCATGTCCAGCTCACGCCCCGGCGGCAGCGGGCTGATCTGGTTGGCCAGGTCGAGCAGCTCGTCGGTGGTGTCGCCCATGGCGGAGACCACCACCACGACGTCGTCACCGGCCTTGCGGGCGGCGACGATCCGCTCGGCGACCCGCTTGATCCGCTCGGCGTTGGCGACGGAGGACCCGCCGTACTTCTGCACCACGAGTGCCACGACGGCGCACTCCCTCCCAGCGACGACCCTGAGCGTGCCGACGCCGCCGGCTGAAGTCCGGCGGCGCGTGTCAGACCTCCCCAGGGTATCGGGCGGTACGCGAGAGCGGGTCAGGTGATCCCACCATCCGGCGCGGGCGGCCGATCCGGACGGGCATTTCCCGTGCGGCGGCGCCGACACGCCGACCCGGCGACCCGTGGGCGCGGGGCTGCCCGCGACGGCCGCCCGGCGCAGAATGACCCGGTGCAAGCCCACCCCCGCACGGCCCGCCGGTCGATCGTCGTCCCGGCCCCGTCCCGGCCGACACTGCCGGCTCCGCTGCTGCTGGTGCTGCCCGTGTTGCTGGCGTTGCCGGCCGGCTGCGCCGCCGACGGCCCGGCCGCACCGCCGACCGCGGCCCCCTCCGATCCCGCGCCGGCCGTGGCGGACACCGCCCGGGACGAGCTGGCCGCGTTGGCCGCCGCCGCCCGGGACCGGCACCTGACCGCCCGCTACACCCTGTCCGGCACCGACGGCCCGACCCGTGACATCACGGTGGTCAGCGCCGCCGACGGCAGCTGGCGGGTGGACGTGCCGGGAGGCGCACTCGGCGGTACGGCCGACGTCGCGCTCGCCGCCACCCCGGACGGGCTCTTCCAGTGCGGGCTGCCGTCGGCCGGCCGTCCCGGGCCGGCGAGCTGTGTGCGGCTCGGCGGACGCGACGACGCGGTGCCGCGCCCGCTGGACCCCCGGGTGCAGCACCCGTTCACCGACTGGTTGGCGGTGCTCACCGACCGGCGTAGCGCACTGTCGGTCTCGGTGGCGACGGCCCCGCCCGGGGTGCCCGGGAGCTGCTACGCGGTGGAGAGCACCGCCGCCTCGCTGACCCCACCGCTGGACGTGGGGATCTACTGCTACCAGCCGGACGGCACGCCCACCTTCGTCCGGGCGGCGCTGGGCACGTTGACCCTGGCCGGCCCGCCCGGTCCGGCGCCGGACACGGTGCCGCTGGCGGGGCCGGTGGTGACCGGAGAGCCGCTGGGGCAGCAGGCGGAGCAGTCCTCCCCGAGCCCGGGAACGTCCTGACCCGTCAAGGCGTTACGGGTGCTCTTGACCACATTTGCCTGGGTAACGAAAATGGTCAAAAAGCTCATACGGGATTCTCTTCGCATGGCTGATCTCACTCCGCTGCTCGCCTACCGGTGGAGCCCTCGGGCGTTCCACCCGACCGCCGAGCTGACCGGCGACGAGGCCGCGTCCCTGCTGGAGGCCGCCCGCTGGGCCCCGTCGGCCGGGAACGCCCAGCCGTGGCGGTTCGCCCTCGGCCACCGCGACGACGAGACCTGGAAACGCATCCTGGTCAGCCTCACCGAGGCCGACCAGGGCTGGGCCCGGCACGCCGCCGCGCTGGTGGTGGGCGCGCACACCGGCGGCGACCCGGAACGGCACGCGTACGACCTGGGCCAGTCGATCGCCCACCTGACCGTCCAGGCCACCGCGCTCGGCCTGTACACGCGCCAGATCCGCGACCTCGACCGGGCCGCGCTCGCCGCCGACCTGGACCTGCCGCCGGGGGTCCGCCCCCTGGTGGTGACCGCCGTCGGCCGGCTCGGCGACCCGTCCACGCTGCCCGAGGAGTTGCTGCGCCGGGAGACCGCCCTGCGGCACCGGCACCCCGTCCACGCCCTGCTGCTGGGTTGACGGGTCACCGCCGAACCGACGCCGATCCCGGCGGGTGCGATGCGGATCTCAGAGTCCGGACCGACCTTCCCACCCCCCGTCTCATCACGTAGGGTCACTCTGTCATGTGGCAGGCGTACCTTCTCCTTGGTCGCCGCGACGGGGCCTGACCGGCCGGCACCCCGTCGCGGAGTCGAACCGCGCCGTCCAGCAGATCCGAACTTCTTTCGGCACCCGTCCGGGCATCGCCGCCCGACCCCTGCCGACATCATTCGCAATGCTGACGCCACCTGACCCACGGGAGCACTCCGTCATGGCTCAACCTGTCACCACCGACGCCGAAGCCGATCAGATCGCCCGGCAACGTCCCAGCCGGATGCCGTACCAGCGCTACGAGCCCTACCACCAGCAGTTCCGGATCGACCTGCCGGACCGCACCTGGCCGACCCGGCACGTCGAGGCCGCCCCCCGCTGGTGCGCGGTCGACCTGCGCGACGGCAACCAGGCCCTGATCGACCCGATGTCGCCGGAACGCAAGCGCCGGATGTTCCAGCTGCTGGTGCAGATGGGCTACAAGGAGATCGAGGTCGGCTTCCCGTCGGCCAGCCAGACCGACTTCGACTTCGTCCGGCAGCTCATCGAGCAGGACCTGATCCCCGAAGACGTCACCATCCAGGTGCTCACCCAGTGCCGGGAACACCTGATCGAGCGGACCTTTGAGTCGCTGCGCGGCGCGCGCCGGGCCATCGTGCACTTCTACAACTCCACCTCCACCCTCCAGCGTCGGGTGGTCTTCGGCCTGGACCGCGACGGCATCGCCGACATCGCCACCCAGGGCGCCCGGTTGTGCCGCAAGTACGCCGAGATCCACACCCCGGACACCGACATCTACTACGAGTACTCGCCCGAGTCGTACACCGGCACGGAGCTGGAGTACGCGGTGGAGGTGTGCGCCAAGGTCATCGAGGTGATCGACCCCACCCCGGACCGCAAGCTGATCATCAACCTGCCGGCCACCGTCGAGATGGCCACCCCCAACGTCTACGCCGACTCGATCGAGTGGATGCACCGGCACCTGCCCCGCCGGGACAGCCTGGTGCTGAGCCTGCACCCGCACAACGACCGGGGCACCGGGGTCGCCGCCGCCGAACTGGGCCTGCTGGCCGGCGCGGACCGGATCGAGGGCTGCCTGTTCGGCAACGGCGAGCGCACCGGCAACGTCGACCTGGTGACGCTGGGGCTGAACCTGTTCTCCCAGGGCATCGACCCGATGATCGACTTCTCCAACATCGACGAGGTCAAGCGGGCCGTCGAATACTGCAACCAGCTGCCCGTACACGAGCGTCACCCGTACGCCGGCGACCTGGTCTACACCGCCTTCTCCGGCTCCCACCAGGACGCCATCAAGAAGGGCTTCGACGCGCTGCACCGCGACGCCGAGGCGGCCGGGGTGCCGATCGACGAGTTCACCTGGGCGGTGCCCTACCTGCCGATCGACCCCAAGGACCTGGGCCGCACCTACGAGGCGGTCATCCGGGTCAACTCGCAGTCCGGCAAGGGCGGCGTCGCGTACGTCATGAAGACCGAGCACCAGCTGGACCTGCCGCGCCGGCTCCAGATCGAGTTCTCGGGCGTCGTGCAGCAGGTCACCGACCACGATGGCGGCGAGGTCGAGCCGGGCACCATGTGGCAGATCTTCGCCCGCAACTACCTGCTCGACCACCAGGTCGACCCGGCCGTCACGCTGACCGGCTACACGATCGGTACCGTCGACGGCAAGGTCGAGATCGAGGCCCAGGTGGTCGTCGACGGCGCGGTGCGCACCCTCACCGCCGTCGGCAACGGCCCCATCGACGCGTACGTCAACGCGCTCCAGTCGGTGGGTGTGGCCGTACGCGTGCTGGACTACCACGAGCACGCCCTCTCCTCCGGCGGCGACGCCCAGGCCGCCGCCTACGTGGAGTGCGACATCAACGGCCAGACCGTGTGGGGCGTCGGCACCGACCCCAACATCGTCACCGCCTCCATCAAGGCCGTCACCAGCGCCGCCAACCGCACCCGGCACTGATCGCGCCGGCCGGGCTGGTGGTCGTCACCGGACGATCCCGGATCACGACCACCAGCCCCGGGCCGGCTGCCGGTCCGGGGCGGCACGGCCGGCCGAGCCCACCCCGCCACCGGCCGGCCACCCCGGCGCGTCCATCCCGCTACGTGCCCCGGGGCGACGGCGCGGCCCGACCCGGGGCGCGGTCCGGGGACGGGGGACGGCGGACCAGCAGGGCGGCCAGCAGCGCGCCGCCGAGCAACAACCCGGCGCACCAGGCCATCGCCCCCCGGAACGCGTCGGTCAGCGCGCCGGCCTGCTCGTAGCCGGTACCGGACAGACCCACCAGCAGCGGCAACGCGGCCACCGCGAGCAGACCGCCGGTGCGCGACGCGGCGTTGTTGAAGCCGCTGGCCACCCCGGCGAACCGGTCCGCCACGGCAGCCAGCACCGACGCGGTCAACGGCGCCACCACCAGGGTCAGCCCGATCCCGAACAGCAGCACCCCGGGCAGCACGTCCCACCAGTACGACGCGCCCGGCCCGACCCGGCGCAGCAGCAACAACCCGCCGGCGGCGACGACCGGGCCGACGGTCAGCAGCAGCCGGGGGCCGATCCGCGCCGACAACGCCCCGGCCCGCGCCGAGCCGAGCAGCAGCAGCACCGTCATCGGTACGGTGGCCAGCCCGGTCCGCAGCGCCGACCAGCCGACGACGTTCTGCAGGTAGACGGAGAGGAAGAAGGTGAACCCGCTCAGCGCGGCGTAGACCAGCACGGTGAAGACGTTCAGCACCGAGAAGAGCCGACTGCCGAAGATCGTGGTGGGCAGCATCGCCCCCTCGCCCCGGTGCCGTTCCAGCAGCACGAAGGAGACCGCGGCGAGGACACCGGCACCGGCGGCGAGCAGCACCGGCCAGGAGCCGACCCCGCGTACCGGGGCGTCGATCAGGGCGTAGGTGAGCCCGCCCAGCGCCAGCGCGCCGAGCAGCGCACCGGCGATGTCGAACCGTCGGCCGGCACTGCGGGAGACGTTCTCGTCTCGGCTCTCCGGCACCCAGCGCATCGCGGCCAGCAGCACGCCGACCGCGAGCGGCAGGTTGATGAAGAAGATCCACCGCCAGGAGAGCGCGTCGATCAGCCAACCCCCGACGAACGGGCCGAGCGCGGTGGACACGCCGGACAGCCCCGACCAGGTGCCGATCGCCCGGCCCCGGTCGTCCGGGTGGAAGCTCGCCTGGAGCACCGACAGCGACCCGGGGGTGAGCAGCGCCCCGCCCGCCCCCTGGAGGAACCGGGCGGCGATCAACTGGTTGGTGTCCTGGGCGAGCCCGCACAGTACGGAGGCGACCGCGAACCAGACCACCCCGATCAGGAAGATCCGCCGCCGGCCGAACCGGTCCCCGAGCGACCCGCCGAGCAGGACGAACGCCGCCAGCATCAGCGCGTACCCGTTGACCGTCCACTGGAGACCGGCCACGGTGGCGTCGAGGTCCGCACCCAGGCGGGGTAGTGCCACGTTGACCACGGTGCTGTCCAGGAACACCATGCCGGAGGCGAGGATCGCGGCGAGCAGCGTCCCCCGCCCGGCTGTGGTACGGATACGGAGCGCGTGAGCCGGTGCCGTCATGGGTACCAATCTGCACGCCCACATCCGGAGACGCCACGAAATGCGGAAACCGTGCTTGGGTACTGTGCGGGATCGCCGGAAGCCCGCAAGCTGGAAAGGTGTCGTCTGTGCGTACCAGATCAGGAGGCCGCGCGGCGGTGGCGGCGGCCCTTGCCGCGCTGCTCGCCCTCGGCGCGGGTGGTTGTGACGTCTCGGTGGCCGAGCCGGAGGCGCCACCCGCCAACTCCGGCAACGTCGGTGAGCAGCTCGCGGAGCTGACCGTCGCCGAGGCCGGTTCGATGAAGGGCTACAGCCGCGACCGCTTCCCGCACTGGCGGGACACCGGCAAGAACTGCGACGTCCGGGACAGCGTGCTCCAGCGGGACGGGAAGGACATCCGCCTCTCCGGCTGCAACGTGGTCGGCGGGCGGTGGGAGAGCGTCTACGACGGTCGGACCTTCACCGACCCCTCCGACGTGGACATCGACCACATGGTGCCGCTGGCCAACGCGTGGCGTTCCGGCGCCGACGAGTGGGACGACGCCAAGCGGGGTGACTTCGCCAACGACCTGACCCGGCCGCAGCTCTTCGCGGTCTCCGCCAGCTCCAACCGGTCCAAGGGTGACCAGGACCCGTCGCAGTGGAAACCGCCGAACCGCGCCTACTGGTGCACGTACGCGGAACACTGGGTAGAGGTCAAGCACCACTGGAAGTTGACGGTGACCAGCGCCGAGAAGGCCGCCATCACCGACATGTTGGGAGGGTGCACATGGGCGGGCAAGCGCTGACACCGACCGGCCCGGGCGGTGCCGACGCCGGGGCCGACCCGGCCGGGGCGGCAACGACCGGAGGCGGGGCGGCACCCGAGGGGGCGGCACCGGCCGGCGACGGGGTCGACGGGGGCGGGGCCGCAGCGGCGGCCACCGCCGGGATGACCGCCGACGGCCGGGCCGCCGGCTCGGCCGAGGTGCCCGGCGCGGGAATGACCGCCGACGCGGGCGGCGACGGTACGCCCCGCGAGCTGACCGCCGACCTGGTCGCCGGCCCCGGTGGGGTGATGACCGACGAGGTCGGTGTGGTGACCGGCGAGCTGACCCTGAAGTCCCGGTACGCCGATGGCCAGGTCACCCTCGCCGTCCAGTACAAGGACGCCGACGAGTGGTACGCGGTGACGGGCGGGACCGCCAAGCTGGACGACCCGGCCGGCCTGGACGCCGTACACACCATCGCGGTGGCCCTGCTGCACCGTCCCGAGGGCTGACCCGGCACCGCAGCGGTCCGGCCGGCGTCGCCCGGGATCACCGCACCTGCGGCGGCCCGCACCCGTCCCGCCGGCCGCCCGATCGGCGTGGCACACGACGAGGGCCCCTTCCCGTACCCGGGAAGGGGCCCTCGTCGTGTGCTCACAGGGTGGGGATCAGCTCACCGGTGTCGCCCGGCGCCCCGCCGTCGTCCGGCCGGACCAGCTCCGGTGCCACGTCGTGCGGGCGGAGCCGCCCGGCAGCGATGTCCTCGGCGAAGTGGCAGGCCACCCGGTGCCCGCCCACGACGTCCCGCAGCGCCGGCCGCTCGTCGGCGCAGCGGGTCGGCTGCGCCCACGGGCACCGGGTGTGGAACCGGCAGCCGGCCGGCGGGTTGGTGGGCGACGGCAGGTCACCGGCGAGCAGGATCCGCTCCCGCCGGTCCTCCACCAGCGGGTCCGGCACCGGCACCGCCGACATCAACGCCCTGGTGTACGGGTGCATCGGCTCCCGGTAGAGGTCGTCGCTGGACGCCTCCTCCACCAGCCCACCCAGGTACATCACCCCGACCGTGTCGGCGATGTGCCGGACCACCGCCAGGTCGTGCGCGATGATCAGGTACGTCAGCCCGCGCTCGTTCTGGAGGTCCTCCAGCAGGTTGAGCACCTGGGCCTGGATCGACACGTCCAGGGCGGAGACGGGTTCGTCGGCGACGATCAGATCCGGGTCGAGGACCAGTGCGCGGGCGATACCGATGCGCTGGCGCTGCCCGCCGGAGAACTCGTGCGGGTACTTGCTCAACGCCGAGGCGGGCAGCCCGACCGCCTTCAGGGTGTCCCGCAGCCGCCGGCTCGTCGCCTCCTTGTCGTCGGCCAGCCCGTGCGCCTTGAGCCCCTCCACCAGCAGCGACTCCACCGACTGCCGGGGGTCCAGGCTGGACAACGGGTCCTGGAAGATCATCTGCATCCGGCGGCGGGCCTTGCGCATCGACTCGCCCTTGAGCGCGCGCACGTCGGCACCGTCGAAGACGATCTCACCGTCGGTCGGCTCGACCAGCCGCAGCAGGCCCCGGCCGAGCGTCGACTTGCCGCACCCCGACTCGCCCACCAGGCCGTACGTCTCGCCCGCGTTGATCGACAGTGAGACGCCGTCGACCGCGTAGACGTAGCCGACGGTACGGTCGAAGAGCAGGCCACTCTTGATCGGGAAGTGCACCTTGACGTCGCGCAGCTCGATCAGCGGCCGCCCCTGCCCGGTGGCGTCCCCCGGCCCGGGCTGCCCGGCCCCGGCGTCGCCCGGCGCGGTGGTCGTCCCGGCCTCCGCTCCCGGCAGCCCGGTCGCGGCGTCGTCCGTCCCCACCCGCCCGGTCGCGGCGTCGTCCGTGGCCGACCGCTGGGTCGCGGCCTCGTTCTCCGGTCCGGTCCGTTCGGTCACGGCACCGCCACCTCCTCCGAGACAGGGTTGTTGCAGCGCAGGTCGCCGCCGGTGGCGGTGGGCTCCAACGGGGGCGGGCCGTCCAGGCAGGCGTCCACCACGTTGTCGCAGCGCGGCGCGAAGGCGCAGCCCTCGACCCACGGGATGTTGTCGGCCACCGAACCCCGGATGGCGTGCAGCCGCTCGCCCCGCGGCGAGTCGAGCCGGGGCACCGAGCTGAGCAACCCGTGCGTGTACGGGTGCCGGGGCCGGGCGAACAGCTCGTGCCGGGCGGCCCGCTCCACCACCCGGCCGCCGTAGAGCACGTTGACCGTGTCGCAGAGACCGGCCACCACCCCGAGATCGTGCGTGATCATGATGAGCGCGGTGCCGGTCTCGTCGACCAGCTGCTTGAGCAGGGTGAGGATCTGCGCCTGGATGGTGACGTCCAGCGCGGTCGTCGGCTCGTCCGCGATCAGCAACCGGGGCTTGCAGGCCAACGCGATGGCGATCAGGGCCCGCTGCCGCATCCCACCGGAGATCTGGTGCGGGAACTCCGTCAGCCGGCGGTCCGGGTCGGGGATGCCGACCGCGTCGAGCAGCTCCCGGGCCTCCCGCAGCGCCTTGCGCCGGTCCATCCCCCGGTGCCGCTCCAGCACCTCGGCGACCTGCACCCCGATCGGGATGACCGGGTTCAGCGAGGACAGCGGGTCCTGGAAGATCATGCCGATGTCCCGGCCCCGCCGGTCCCGCAGGTCGTCCGGGCGCAGCTTGAGCAGGTCGGTGCCCTCGAACAGCACCTTGCCGGTGACCCGGTTGCCCCGCTTCGGCAGCAGCCCCATGATGGCCAGGCTGGTCACGCTCTTGCCGCAGCCGGACTCGCCGACCAGGCCGACCGTCTGCCCCGGCTCCACCGTGAAGCTGACCTGGTCGACCGCCGCGAACGGCCGCTCGCCCCGGCGCTGGAACACCACGCTCAGATCGCGTACGTCGAGCAGGCTCATCGGGTCACTTCCTCACTGTGCTGGTCGTTCGCTCCCGGCTGCGGTCGCCGGCCCGCCGGGTGCCCGCCCGGCCCGGGACCGCCGGCCCCCGGTCGGGCGGGTCGCACACCGACCTGCCGCACCGCCGTCACCGCCGGTTCTTCGGGTCGATCGCCTCACGCATCGCCTCACCGAGCAGGGTGAAACCGAGCGCGACCACGATGATCGCGAGCGCCGGATAGTAGGCCAGCTCGGGGCGGACCTCGAAGTAGCGCTGGCCGTCCACACCCAGCATCAGCCCCCACTCGGCCCGGTTGATGTCCGGGTCGCCGAGGCCGAGGAAGGACAACGCCGCCGCGTCCAGGATCGCCACCGCGAAGGTCAGGGTGGCCTGCACGATCACCGCGGTCAGCGAGTTGGGCAGCATGTGCCGCAGGACGATGTTGCGCTCCTTGACGCCCAACGCCCGCGCGGCGAGCACGTGGTCGCTCTCCCGCTGGGCGAGCATCGAGCCGCGCAGCAGCCGGGCGAAGATCGGCACGCTGACGATCGCCACCGCGAAGATGACCGTCCACTGGCTCGACCGGCTGGCCATCGCGACCAGGGTGATCGCCAGCAGCAGGCTGGGCAGCGCCAGCATCACGTCGGTGAGGCGCATCAGCACCACGTCGACCCAGCCGCCGAAGGCACCGGCCACCGCACCGAGCAGTACGCCCAGGGTGAGGCCGATCAGGGTGGCGAGCACGCCGACGAAGAGGGTCTGCCGGCTGCCGTGGATCATGCGGGAGAAGAAGTCCCGACCGAGCGGGTCCGAGCCGAACGGGTGCCCGGCGGTGGCGCCCGGGATGCTGTCCACGGTCAGGTCCCGGGTCAGCTCGTCGAACCGCTGCACCGGGTCGTGCGGGGCGATCAGCGGCGCGAAGATCGCCACCAGCACGAACAGTCCGACGATGACGGCACCGACGATGGCCACCGGGTTGCGGCGCAGCCGGCGCAGCGCGTCCCGGTAGAGGCTGACCCCGCCCGGGTCCGCGGTCGCCCGCGCCAACTCGTCGAGCCGGGCCCGCTTACGGTCGCCGAGCCGACCGAGGCTGCGCTCCCGCCGCTGTGCCGGGGTCTCGCCGGGCTGGCCGGCGGGGCGGTCGCTGGTCGGGTTCTCGCCGGGCTGGCCGGGCTGGCCGTCGGCGGCCGGGCCCTCGGCGGGCTGGTCGGTGGGGGTGTCGCCGGTGCGGGGCTTGCCCACGCCGGGGCGGGTGGTCGGGTCACTCATCGCACACGCACCCTCGGGTCGATGAACGCGTAGGAGAGGTCGACCAGCAGGTTGACCAGCACGAAGACCAACGCGGCGAGCAGGATGATCGCCTGGAGCACCGGATAGTCCCGGCCGCCGCTGATCGAGTCGGTGATCAGGGTGCCGAGGCCGCCCCAGTTGTAGACCTTCTCGGTGAGCACCGCGCCGGAGAGCAGCGCGCCCGTCTGCAGACCGATGGTGGTGACCACCGGCAGCAGGGCGTTGCGCAGGATGTGCCGGCCCCGGATGGTGCGGTGCCGCAGGCCCTTCGCCTCGGCGGTCCGCACGTAGTCCTCGTTGAGCACGTCGAGCACGCTGGCCCGGGTGATCCGGACGATCACCGCCAGCGGGATCGTGGCCAGCGTGACCGCCGGCAGGATCAGGTGCCAGAGCGCGTCGGCGCTGGCGTCGAACTCCCGGGTGAGCAGGCCGTCCAGGACGTAGAACCCGGTCACGGTGGTGTTGTCCATCCCGGTGCTAATCCGCCCGGACGGCGGGAACCAGTGGATGTCCTGGGTGAGGACGTCCTTGAGCAGGTAGCCCAGGAAGAAGATCGGGATCGAGATGCCGAGCAGGGTGCCGGCGATGGTCAGGTTGTCGAGGAGTCGGCCCCGGTAACGGGCGGCGAGGTAGCCCAGCGGCACGCCCAGGCCGACCGCGATGATCATGGCGGCGACGGCCAGTTCGATGGTGGCCGGGAAGGCGCGGGCGATGACGTCGGTGACCGGGTCACCGGAGCGGATCGAGTTGCCCAGGTCCCCGGTGATGACCCGCTGCATGAACTTGCCGTACTGCACGAGGATCGGCTGGTCGTAGCCGAGGGCCTTGATCAGCAGCGCTCGCCGCTCCGGGGTGGCCCGCTCGCCGAGCAGCGCCTCGACCGGCCCGCCGGGCAGGTTGCGCAACCAGACGAAAATCAGCGCGGACAGCGCTATCAGCGTCACCACCAGCTGCAGCAGGCGGCGGACTATGACTCGCAACATCTCTCACACACCAGACTCTCGATGTTCGCGGCATCGGCCCGGGCCGGCACTTGCTCCCGACCCGGGCCGATGCACGCCTACGGCGTCAGCCGACGGACGTCACTTGCTGACGCTGACCGTGTTGAAGCGCTCGTCGGTCAGCGGGCTGGCGACCAGCCCCTGCACGTCCTTGGTGACGACGATGGCCGGCGGGGCGTGCCAGACCGGCACGGCCGGCAGCCACTTGGCGGCGATGTCCCGGTTGACCTGCTCCCAGGCCGCCTTCTTGCCCGCCTCGTCGACGGTGCCGTCGGCCTTGGCGATCGCGTCGAACATCTCGGTCATGGCCTGGTCGCCGAACTCGACCTTGCCCCGACCGAAGAAGGTGCCGACGAAGTTGCCCGGGTCGTTGTAGTCACCGGTCCAGCCGAGGATGTGCAGGTCCTGCTTGCCGAACTGCTGCACGTCGTCCTTGAAGCCACCGTTCCACGGACGCGGCACACCGTTGACCTTGATGCCGACGGCCTGCAGGTCGTTGGCGAGGACGGTGAAGATCTCCTGCGGGTTCGGCATGTACGGCCGGGAGACGTCCGGCGGGTAGTAGAAGTTGAGGGTCAGCCCCTCGGCACCGGCCTCCTTGAGCAGCTGCTTGGCCTTGTCCGGGTTGTACTCGTACTTCTGCACGTCCGGGGCGTAGCCGAGCACGGTGTCCGGCATGAACTCGTCGGCGACCTTGGTGCCACCCGGGCCCTTGGTCTGCACGAGCTGCTGACGGTTGAGGGCGTAGGCGATCGCCTGGCGTACCCGCAGGTCCTTCAGCTTGGGGTTCTTCTGGTTGATGCCCAGGTAGAGGATGTTGAACGCCGGGCGGTCGAGGACCTGGAAGCCCTCACCGGACAGCGCCTTGCGGTCGGCCGGAGCCGGGAAGTCGATGCCCTGGACGGTGCCCGCGCGCAGCTCCTGCTTACGGGTGTTCTCGTCCTTGATCACCTTGATGATGACCTTGTCGACCTTGGCCTTCTCGCCCCAGTAGTCGGGGTTGCGGTTCAGGGTGATCTCGTTCTTGGCCTTGTCCCAGCCGCCAAACGTGAACGGGCCGGTGCCGACCGGGGTGGTGGTCGCGAACGAGCTGTACTCGAAGGAGTCGCCGTTCTGCTTGACCGTGTCGGCGTCGCCCTTCTTGAGGGCCTCCGGGCTGGCGATCGAGAGCGCGGTCAGCGCGAACGCGCCGGGGAACGCACCCTTGTACTGGTTGAGGGTGACGACGGCGGTGCCCTCGTCCTTGGCCTCGCACTTGTTGTAGAGCGCCTGGCCGGCACCCTCGGCCTCGTTCTTGGCGAACCCGCCGAAGACGTCCTGGTAGTAGATCATCTGCGACTGGGCGGCGGCGCCCTTCATGTTGTACCAGCGGTCGAAGTTGTAGCAGACCGCGGCCGAGTTGAAGGGGGTGCCGTCGTGGAACTTCACGCCCTGACGCAGCTTGAAGGTCCAGACCTTGCCGTCGGGGTCGTGCTCCCAACTCTCGGCCAGGCCACCCACCAGGTCAGCCGTGCCCGGCTTGTGCTGGATCAGCGTGTCGTACATCTGCCGGACCGGCCGGAACGACTCACCGTCGTCGTTGAAGATCGGGTCGAAGTTCTTCGGGTCACCGGCACCGGCGAAGATGAAGGTGCCGCCCGTCTTGGCCTCGCCACTGCTGTCATCGCCGCGGTCGCTCTCCGCACAGCCGGCCGCGCCGACCGCCAGGGCTGCAACGGCCACGAGGCTCACGGCCGTCCTTAGCCTTCTCGCCTGCATCTCTCACCTCTGTCATCCGCCTGAACAACGCCGGTCCATGGCTCGGTCCGTGAGCGGGAGGCTATGACACGTCACACCGAAGCGGAACGCCCGTTAGGCAATCGCTATCAACCCGACACCAAGCGCAAGGTCTGACACCGCCGGATCTCCCGACAAACAGGACTGTCACAGCGGTACCTCGGAGATATGTCCGCAACCGCCCGGACCATCCGAGTCCGCGGTCGTTCCCGGTCACCCGCCGGCACCGGCCCACCCGACCGCCTCCCGCAGCCCGGTCGGCGGGGCACCGGTCGGGGACCGTAACGGCCGTCGTGCGCGCCGTGTCCGGTTCCGGGAGTACGCTGCGCGCCCGCCCGCGCGGTCTGCGTGTCATGGGGTCGACGTCCCGTGACCGGCGGCACCCCCGGGCCGGAATCCGGGCCGGCCCGCAGGCGTTACACCCTGCGTACGACCGCAGCAGCACCCCCGGCCGCCCGGCCCGACGCCTCCCCGGCGGAATGAGCGGGCACCGACGGTCGTTACACCCCCCACGGACGACCGCAGCACCGCCCCCGACCGGCCCGCCCCCGCATCCGTGTGGGAATGGCCTAGGGACCCCGGTCGTTACACCTGACCCCGGCACGAGCGGCCCATCTCCCCGGCCGGGACCCCCGAACTCCCCCCCTCTCACCTGAGCGCCCCGACGTGGTGCCCACGCCCGCTACGCCTGCCCCCGGCAGGCCCACCGACCCCCCGGTCGGTCCCCGGGCGTCAACCCCCGAAGGAGCTACCCCCATGAACACCACCATCCTGCGTAAGACCGCCCTCGGCATCGCCGGCCTCGCCTTCACCGGCGGCATCCTCGCCGGCCCCGCCACCCACGCCCACGCCGCCACCGACACCCGCCCCGCCGCCACCACCGTGCAGGCCGACAAGCCGACCGTGGACAAGACCAAGCTGATCCCCCACGGCGTGCAGGGCGACCAGTCCCGCATCGACCTGGGCGACGAGCAGACCGGCAACGCCAAGGCCATCATCGCCGCCACGAAGAAGGCCGGCATGGACGAACGCGCCGCCGTGGTCTCCATCGCCACCGCCCTGCAGGAGTCGAAGCTGGAGAACCTCGGCCACCTCGGCGACCGCAACGACCACGACTCGCAGGGCCTGTTCCAGCAACGCCCGTCGTCCGGCTGGGGCACGGTGGAGCAGATCACCGACCCCGAGTACGCCACCCTGGCGTTCCTCAAGGGCCTCAAGCAGGTCGACGGCTGGCACGACATGCCCCTGACCAAGGCCGCCCAGACGGTCCAGGTGTCGGCGTACCCCGACCACTACGCCCAGTGGGAAACCCAGGCCGCCGACCTCGTCGCCCACCACTGGAACAGCTGACCCGCGTACGACACGATGGCCGGCACCCCGCCCGGGGTGCCGGCCATCGGCATGTCCACCGTGTCGCCGTGGTGCCTGCCCTGGGAACCACGAACTGCCTCGACACCGGAGACCGGGCGTCAGACCGCGCGGCGGCCCTCGAAGGCCCGGCCAAGGGTGATCTCGTCGGCGTACTCCAGGTCGCCGCCGACCGGCAGGCCGCTGGCGAGGCGGGTGACCGCGATCCCCATCGGCTTGACCATCAACGCCAGGTACGTCGCGGTCGCCTCGCCCTCGGTGTTCGGGTCGGTGGCGAGGATCAGCTCACGGATCGTCCCCGCGCTGAGCCGGGTCATCAGCTCACGGATCCGCAGGTTGTCCGGGCCGATCCCCTCCAGCGGATTGATCGCCCCGCCGAGCACGTGGTAGCGGCCCCGGAACTCACCGGTCCGCTCGATCGCCACCACGTCCTTCGGTTCCTCGACCACGCAGATCACCTCGTCGGTGCGGCGCGGGTCGCGGCAGATGCGGCACTGCTCCGACTCGGCGACGTTGAAGCAGGTGGTGCAGAACCGGACCAGGTCCTTGACCTTGCGCAACGCCCCGGCCAGCCGGGTGACGTCGGCCGGGTCCGCCGACAGGACGTGGAACGCGATCCGCTGGGCGCTCTTCGGGCCGACGCCCGGCAGCCGCCCCAACTCGTCGATCAGGTCCTGGATGGCACCCTCGTACATCGGCGGATCAGAATCCGGGCAGGCCGAGGCCGCCCATGCCGCCGGCCACCGGACCCATCTTCTGGTCGGTCAGCTCCTTGGCCGCCTCGGCGGCGTTGTGCAGGGCCGCGACGACCAGGTCCTCCAAGGTCTCGACGTCCTCCGGGTCGACCGCCTTCGGGTCGATCCTGATGCCCTTGATCTCACCGGAGCCGGAGACGGTCGCGGTGACCAGCCCACCACCGGCGGTGCCGGTCACCTCCGCCTCGGCCAACTCGGCCTGCGCTTTGGCGATCTGCTGCTGCATCTTCTGCGCCTGCTTCAGCATCTGCTGCATGTTCGGCTGTCCACCTGGGCGCACGGATGGCTCCTTCTCGCACTCGTCTGCTCGGCCGCGCCCAGCCTAGTCGGGGGCGACCGGTGGTCCGGTCCGGGGAACGGCGCGTCAGCGCGCGTCCACCTCGTCGATCTTCTCGGCACCGAACGCCTCACGGAGCAACTGCACCGCCTGCTCCTCGCTCGACTGCCGGGCGGTCCGCTCGTCGATCACCTCGTCCAGCGGTTCGTCACCCGGGTCGAACCCCTCGTAGGCGGGAGTGGCCCGGGTCGCGCCCGCCGGTGCCCCACCGGCACGCACCGGACCGTCGTAGTCCGGGTCGTAGGGCGGCTCGCCGGCCCACTCCGCGTCGGCGGTCCTGCGTCCCGCCGGGGCGGCCCGAGGTCCCTTACCCGCCGCAGCCGCCCGCGCCGCCGCGATCGCGCTGCTCACCGGCGCACCGGCGGCCCCGGCCGGCGCCGGCTGCGGTGTCGGCGGCGGACCGGCCGGTCTGGGTACGGCGGGCGCAGCGGGCACCGCCGGGGCGGCTGCCGTCGCGGTCGCCGTCGCCCCACCGGGGCGGGCCGGTTCGGGCCACTCGTCGGAGGATGCGCTGGCGGACCCGCCGGGGCGGGCCGGTTCGGGCCAGCCCTCGTCGTCGCCCCCACCGACCGCATCGGCCGGGATGGCTGCGCTGCCCGCCCTGCCCACCTGGTCGGGCGGCCCACCCGGTGACCGTGCCGCGCCGCCGCCGCCAGCCGCACCGTTTCGGGCGGTGTTGCCAGGCGAACCGCCCGGTGCGGTGGGGCCGGGCGAGCCGGTGGACCCGGCCGGGGTGCCGCTGGACGGGCCGGCCGGGTTACCGCTGGACGGGCCGGACGAAGCGCCGCTGACCGGCCCGGCCGGTGCGGTGGGTGGGGCGGGTGCCGGTCGGGGCGGGGCGGCAGCAGGGCGGGACGGAGCGCCGGACGACGCGCCACCCCGTTCACCGGCCACCTCGCAGCGGATCTGCCACCGACCGCCGAACTCCTCGTACAGCGCTTCGAGGAGGAGGTCCGGCTCGGCGGAGAGAGCCTGGGCGTGGAACGGGTACCGGAACGTGAGCAGGAGGGACTGCCCGTCGACCTCCCGGACGGTGGCCTCCCGCGCCCAGGCCGCCACCTTTTTGCTCTTCCGGCCGACCTTGCCGACCACGTCCGGCCACACCCGGCGTACCGCGACGGCGTCGAGGGCACCGGGTGTCGCAGCACCCGGACGCGGCGGCTCGGGGGTGGCCGGGTCGGGCATGACGGCCGAGGGCGGCACCCGACGGGCCGCCGGGTCGGGGTCACCGACGCCCGGGCCACCGGCCGTCGGGGTGGAGCCGTCAGTCGCGGGCCCCCCGACAGTGGGGACGGAGTCGTCCCGGGGCGGGCCGGTGGGGGCGGGCGGGGTGGCGGCGGGCGGGGTAGGCCCGCTGGGCCGGGAAGCGGCCGACGCGGCAGCGGCGCGGGCGGCGGCCGCCCCGGACAGCGCATCGACAGCCGCCGGCGGGCCGGCGGTCTGCGGGTCGGACGCGGCGGCAGCCGCGCCCGGGGCGGGAGGCTCCTGACGTACCGCAGGAGTGGGGATGGGGGATGCGGAGCCGGCGGCGGCCGGCGGCAGCTCCCCGCCACCCAGGGTGAGCCGGCGCTCCATCCGTTCGAGGCGCTGGAGCAGGGCACCGGTGGCGTCGTCGACGCCGGGGAGCAGCATCCGGGCGCAGATCAGCTCCAGCAGCAGCCGGGGCGCGGTGGTGCCGCGCATGTCGACCAGACCGTTGTGCACGATGTCGGCGCACCGGGACAGGGTCGCCGGGCCGAGCCGCTGGGCCTGGGCGGCCATCCGTTCGATCTGGTCGGCCGGGCCGTCGATCAGGCCCTTGCCGGCGGCGTCCGGCACCTGCTGGAGCACGATCAGGTCGCGCAGCCGTTCGAGCAGGTCGGAGGCGAACCGGCGCGAATCGTGCCCGGCCTCGGCCACCCGGTCGACGGTGGCGTACGCCGCCGCGCCGTCCCCGGCGGCCAACGCGTCGCACATCTCGTCGATCAACGCGGCGTCGGTGACGCCGAGCAGCGCGGCGGCCCGGGCATAGGTGACCCCCTCCGGGCCGGCACCCGCGATGAGCTGGTCGAGCACGGAGAGGCTGTCCCGGGCGCTGCCACCACCGGCGCGCACCACCAGCGGGAAGACCGCCGGATCGACCGTGACGCCCTCGGCCTGAGTGAGCTGCTCCAGGTACGGCCGGAGCACCTTCGGCGGGATCAGCCGGAACGGGTAGTGGTGGGTCCGCGACTTGATCGTGCCGAGGACCTTCTCCGGCTCGGTGGTGGCGAAGATGAACTTGACGTACTCCGGGGGCTCCTCGACCAGCTTGAGCAGGGCGTTGAAGCCGGCCGACGAGACCATGTGCGCCTCGTCGATGACATAGATCTTGAAACGACTCTGGGCCGGCGCGAAGAACGCCTTCTCCCGCAGCTCACGGGCGTCGTCGACACCACCGTGGCTGGCCGCGTCGATCTCGATCACGTCGATCGAGCCGGAGCCGTCGACGGCCAGCGACCGGCACGAGGCACACTGCCCGCACGGCTCCGGGGTCGGCCCCTGCTCGCAGTTGAGCGAACGGGCCAGGATCCGGGCGCTGGAGGTCTTGCCGCAGCCCCGGGGACCGGAGAACAGGTAGGCGTGGTTGAGCCGCCCGCTGCGCAGCGCCTGCGACAACGGCTCGGTGACGTGCTCCTGGCCGATGACCTCGGCGAAGGTGCGCGGCCGGTACTTGCGGTAGAGCGCCAGCGTCACTCGCCCCGCCTCCTCTCGACCGAGCCATTCTGCGCCGGTCGGGCGCGGGTGACCACCCACCACCCCGGGACCCGACCCGCAGGTACGGTACCGGTGGGCGGAGACAAAAAGGCCTCCCGTGCACCCGGCAGAGCTCGCTTATCCTTGCTGCCTTCCGGCCCTGGGGAGGTTCACGAGATACCGCCGCACGGGAGGTAACGCCCACCCTACCCGACCCCCGGTGGATCTTCAGGGGGTGGTGGGGTGGCCCGGCGGGCGGGGACCTGTATCCTGGCTCGCGGAGGATTCGCCTAGAGGCCTAGGGCGCACGCTTGGAAAGCGTGTTGGGATAAAACCCTCACGAGTTCGAATCTCGTATCCTCCGCTCTGTTGAGCAGGAAAAACGACAGGGCCGGCCCCCACGGGGACCGGCCCTGAATCGTCTCTACCGTCGCTCTCGTCTCAGTTGTCGTCTCGGTTGCCCTGTTCCGGCTGGTCGGGCGGCGGTTTGGTGGCCCTCTCCCCCGGCCCGGTCGGCGGGTCGCCCCAGAGCAGTCCGCCGAGCTGCTGCGCGATGTCCCGGCGTACCTGGTCGGTCATGTGCTGGTAGCGGACGGCCATGGCCGAGTTCGACCAGCCCATGATGCCCATCACGGCGCGGCCGGAGACGCCGAGGACCAGGAGCGCGGTAGCGGCGGTGTGCCGGGCGTCGTGTAGCCGGCCGTCCCGTACTCCGGCGAGCTTGAGCAGCCGTTTCCACTCGTCGTAGTCCGTCGCCTGGTGGGTCGACTGGAGTCAGCCCGATCGGGCGCTCACCTTCACCACCGGCATGTACTTCGGTGGTGTCGACGTCTCGTCCAGCAGGGTGGGTACAGCGGAGTCGTGCACCTCGCCGCACTCACCAGCGGCCGGGACTCGTTTGCCGACCCACTGAGCTACTTCGACGTCAACGCGACCGGCACCCTGAACCTACTCATGGCCCTGGACGCCGCGCGGACGACCACCGGGCCGGCCGCGCTGGTCTTCGCCTCCACCAACATCGTGCACGGATCACAGCACCACGGCGCACTCTCCGAAGACCTCGACCCACACCCCGAAAGCCCTTACGCGGCCTCGAAAGTCGCCGCCGAGCAGATGGTTGCGGCTTACGCAGCGACCGGAGCGATCGGCGCGATCACCGTCCGGCCCATCAACATCGCCGGAGCGGTCGACGGCGTCACTGACACCGACCGCGCAAGGATCATCCCCAACGTCTTCCGCGCGATCACCGGCCAACGCGACCATGGGGCCCTCAACGGCGACGGATCAGCAGTACGGGATTTTATGCACGTCAGTGCCGTAGCCGCCGCTGTCCGGCTGGCACTGGACGCCGGCATTCCCGGGGTCTGCCGGACGATCAACGTCGGCTCGGGCGTCGGAACGAACATGGCCACCGTGGTAGCCACCGCCGAGCAGGTTACCGGCCGCCCGATTGTCGTTTACCGCCAGCCGCCCAAGCCTGAACCCTCGAACTTGATCGCGGACATCAGCCAGGCTCGTAGCGTTCTCGGCTGGACTGTGACAAGACCTAAACTGACAGACATCCTCGCAGATGCATGGGAGACGTGGTCGGGAACTGTTTCGACCCCTTAGTGACGGGCTGACGAACCCGCCGCTGCGAGAATCAAGACGCCCTACAAGCAGAGTGAGTTAAGTAGTCTGATCCCCAGGGATATCGGCGTAGCCCGCCCACGCTCATGTACGACACGATTCGAAGACCCAGAGGTTTGCCCCAAATCGCAGATGCCGCCGCGATTTCCCTACTAGGAGATCCGCCCCACGCTTGGAGATATTCAACTACGCCTTACCTCCTAAGCGAGCGACCTGCGGCGGCAACGATGGTAGTCGTCAGGACCCAGCCTCCAATCACTAGAACATACATCACCGCCTTAGAGCTACCCGTCGGATCCCAGGCGTTATCGTGCCCGAGGTTTACTAGCGGAATAAGTAAGTCGAGGGAATATAGCCACGGATCCCACGTAGGATGCTCATCCGCCTTAATTGGACAGATCGGGAGATCAGCGTATGCGGCTTCACCGCACGAGTAAGGCGTGACTGTAAACCACACGCTTGCACCAATGAAGAGGACTAGAAAGATCGCGAGGGCGCGCATTGGCGAGAAGCCGTATCCCACGACATAGTCTTGCAGCTTACCCCAAATTCGGATAAGGAAACGTGAAGAGGCATGTGATCTACGAATAGACGCCAAGCGAACAATATCGGCATCGTCATCTTGTCCCGCTGCCGTCAAATTCGAGGCAAGTTGCTCATACGGATGCGGTGAATATGTAGGCGTAGCATGCTGCAGAAGCCTCAATCGATCTACGACCGTAAGATTCGTGTCAAGAAGGCCGTAGGTAAATCCTTCGAGTACCACGGCAGCGCTTTTCGGCCACGAACGCTCATTATCGCGAAGTGTCCCAACCGCAGCTGCTGCCAGAGATATCCCACCGGTTGGAGCATCTCTGAATCTCAGGCTTAGCATCGCAGCCTTCATACCATCGGCGCGGATAGCCATCGAGTCCTTCACTTCAAGCGTAGTGCCATCCAAGAGCACCGAGCGCTGCACAGTCGCCGACTCAAGAACCAGACTCTCCTTCAGTCGTGCACCACGAAGGTCGATATCTCCGTGAATAATGCTAGCGGTTGCCCGCAAGGACACCCCCCGCCAATCGCCTCGCCTCAACTGATCAATCTCCCTCCCTCGGGAAGATTCTTCTAGAGGCACACCAGTCAACTCGGCGTCCGCAAGCCTCACGTTTCCGGTAACATTTGCGGCCGTAAGGTCCACGAGACCTTCGACTTTTGCGCGATCGCCAATGAGGTCACCGTCAAGAACCAGACCCGCCGCGATAAGGGCATGGCGGCGCGGGGTTACGATGGCTGCTTCAGTCAGGTTTAATGTCACACTTATTTTTGCATTGGCGAAGGATACGCTCCCATGGGCTGTAAAACCCTTTGCCCCGTCGACACCGCCCCGTATATCTGCTCGTCGCGCATCCACCGCCCACGACCCATGGGGAGATATCTCCGTATTCCGAAGCGTTAGCGCCCCCTGAACCGTAGCTGCGATTAATAGAATTGAGCCTGCGATCTCGCAATCTTCAACCGCTAATGCTGCGCCAATTGTCGTCCCATCCAGCGTCAACGCAGTGCCCGCGTCCGAGGAAATCTTTGCATTGTCGACGAGAAGATTGCATTCGAAGCGGGAGCCATGGAGGTGGACAGCACCCTCCGCGCGGAAATTCCTGAAATGGCCGGACCCATCGACCCCTAAATGGTCTGCAAGCAAAGCAAGCCGCCCGCAGTCCGAGATACGAACACGATCAAAAGAGAGTTGGCAACCGATTTGAGCATGATGCATTCGAACCGCACCCCGAAAGTGCGCATCTTCACATCTCACACCAAGGGCGACTACCGCGTGATCAATATTTAAACAAATGCCGTTCGGTCGGCTAATTCGAGCTTTAGGCAGAAGCAGTTGCCCCTCTATTCGAGCACCCTCAAGAATAATCCCACCTTCACAATTGAAGTCATTGGCGCATACAACAGAGCCGCCGACCTTGACCTGCCTACCAAGCAACGCGAACTCGCTGCCGCAGGAAATCTTGGAATCAGATAGCCTGATATCGCCGTTAATCCTCGCGTTGTGCAGATGAATTGGCCGGTTCCCGGAAATTCGGCTGCAAACCAGATCGCTCCCGATATCGGCACCCGACAAATCAATCATATAATCGGGGGTGGATACGTCGAAAACAGTACCAGCAAAGGACACATCCCCTACTATTCTGGCGTCTTCGAAGTCGACTGGTCCCGTAACTTTGCAATTTGTAACTAGAGCCGGCCCGCGTAAAACTGTCCGCACCGCCGAGAGTCCCGGCAATACGCACGAGGTAAATCCGATGAACTCCGCCGAAGCATCGTTTAGAAGTGGCTGCTCGTCAAAGATGCACCTTTGAAAATAGAATGGGCCCACACTGCCGCACCCCAAATCAAGCTTTCCTGTAATCCGCGCACCCGCGAGCACTAGGCGTGGCGGATAACCGGCCTCCTGACCTGGGCTATGCATTAAAATCTCAGCCAGAACCTTCGCTCTGATCGTCTTCTCCGCCCCCCAGAAATCTACTGGAAGCTGGTTCGCTACAGGGTTCGCACCATCGAGGACTAGGGTCTCCCCCTTCCTGAAGGCACTCCATAACTGACGCTCGGGGCCCGTCCAATATCCGGGTGCGTCTAAAACTGTGGGCTCCATAGCGACTCCACGGGGGTGATGGGCCGAGGGTCCGTCCATGCAACGGATGAGATCAGGACCGCAATCTACCGTGGCTCCCCCATGACATCTAGTAGGTGCGCGCCACCTCGCTGCTGGAACGCTGTGCCCGCCTATCGGAGACGCACTGGTTCCTGTTGCTAGTCCAGTTGAGCCGCGAGGTAGAAGCAGGATACGGGTCCCGGATGTACCCGCGTAGAGTGCGCAGAACCTGTGTACGGTTGCGACGGGACAGCTGAGGCCGGGGCTCTGTTCGGTCGGGACGAAGGTCTCATCTGAGGCCCACCGTTGCCGTACCCGGTGACTAGGCCGCCGGTACCCGCGCGCCAGCACTGCCGGTCATATGGGCTGCGGATCCGGTATGGATGTAGGTCCAGG
This sequence comes from Micromonospora sp. NPDC048894, assembly GCF_040649765.1. Taxonomy (NCBI): domain Bacteria; kingdom Bacillati; phylum Actinomycetota; class Actinomycetes; order Micromonosporales; family Micromonosporaceae; genus Micromonospora; species Micromonospora sp. NPDC048894. The sequence goes on from NZ_JBEZFY010000009.1 coordinate 242,658, forward strand.
CCCCAAGCGTATGGGCCGCCCAAGGCAGTCTCAGTTGTCGTCTCGTTCAGCTACAACCAAGGTCATCCAGCGACGTCCATCCCGCACCGACGTCGCTGGCTGGAACCGCCACGAGTCCGAGCGAACGTTATACGACAGACTTGGAAAGCGTGTTGGGATAAAACCCTCACGAGTTCGAATCTCGTATCCTCCGCTCGTCTGAGCAGCACCAACGCGAGGGTCGGCCCCGATCGGGAGCCGGCCCTTCGTCGTTCCCGGACCGATCAAGGTCACACCGGCCTGTTCAGGACCGGGGCGTCGTCTTCACCCAGCCGAGGAAGCGCTGGTACGTGCCGATCGGGTCGGGCGGCTCGGGGCAGATCCGGGTGAGATCGGCCATCGCCTCCCGGAACAACTCGGCAAGGTCGACAGCGAGATTGACCCGCTCCCCCGCGTAGTCGGCGACCAGGTCGAGTCGAGCCCTCCCGCAGGGCCAGGGCAGCGCATCGGCCGTGCAGATCCAGAGGGGTTTGAGCGGTGCGTGTCTCTGCATCTCGCCTCCGAGGTGGGGGTCGGTCTTCACGGCACCCCGACCCGCCGGGAAGCTCCTCCAGCAGGCCAGGGGCCATCTCTACCTCACCCCACCCGGCATGCACTTGTCAATCAGCAAGTAGCGATAGTCAAGCTGACGCCGTGCTTACGGTCGAACGGTGAAGCGACCGCGCTTGTACGGACCGGGCGAACTGGCCGCCCTGTTCAACGTGTCGCGGCAACGGGTCCTACAGATCACCCGCCGACCCGGCTTCCCCGAACCACTCGCCCGCCTGATCGGCACCACGGTCTGGGACGCGGACGAGGTGGACGAGTGGGCACGCCACCACCGCCCGCCCCGCCCACCTGCGGAAGACGACGAGTAGCCGCCCGACCCGTCGGGCAGGGCAGCAGCAACACCGGCATGCCCCCACCGCGAACCCCGGTACGGTGCGGACACTCGCGGCGGCCCCGGAACCGTCGCACACATGTGCTATCCACAGGGTGTGGATGGCGGGGGGATCGGATGAGTTACGAGCTCAGCGCGGTCGTCGCGGATGTCGAGCTGCTGCGGGAGCAGACCGCCGACCTGGATCACGCGGTGCTGGCGGCGCTGCGGCAGGATTTCGCGCTGCTGCCGGTGACCCCGCAGTTGGTCGAGGAGCTGACCGGTGCGCTGCCGGATTTCCACCCCGAGGAACCGACCGCCGAGCAGCCGTTCGAGCTGGTGATCTCGCCAGCTCTGGGTGGGCTGTTGGACCGCTGGTCGCGGCGGGGGCCGGTGGCCTACCTGGAGGCGGAGTTCGCCGGTGGGCTCGGCCACCAGGCGTCGGCGGTCTGGCTCGGCGGCCGGCTGAGCTGGGGTCCCCGCTTCGACTCGACCTTCACGCTGCCGCGCGGGGAGTGGCCGATCAACGCGGCGCTGGCCCGGCTCGGCGTGGAGCCCGGCCGGTGGCTCGACCCGTTCGCCGAGCTGGGCCTGCACCTGGAACGGCACACCGCCGGCTGGTTGGCGCACGGCCGGCGTGGGCTGACCGCCGACTACTGGGACGAGCTGGCCGAGGAATGGGAAGAGCAGCAATTCCCGGCTGACCAGCAACCTGAACGCCCCGGTCCCGTTGGGGACTGGGGGATTCCATGAAATTGCGACAAATTGCCGTGCTTGCGGCGTTACTGGTGGCTGCCTCGGCGTCGGGCAGCGGCACCCATCCGTCGGGGCCCGACGTCCCGGCGCGGCCGATCGGGGCCAGCCAGGTGGTCGGGCTGCACGGCCTCGCCGGGGCCGAGTTCGGTGCCAGCGAGACCGAGCTGGCCCGACGCGGGGTGCTGCGCGCCGACGCCGACACCTGCGGCATGACGCTGGCCGGGCACGGCACGGCCAGCCCGATCTTCGTCGACGACCGGCTCGTGCTGCTCTGGCTCGACGACCCGATGAGCACCCCGGAGGGGATCACGGTCGGCACCCCCGTCGCCGAGGTGTTGAGCCGCTACCCGTCATCCGTCCGGCTGCACGCGCCACCACGGACGTACCGGTTCGACGGGCTGCTGGCCCGCGACGGCGACCGGGGCTACCTCTTCCTGCACGACGGCACGGCCGTCCGGGAGATCATCGCCGGGTACGCCGACTGGGCCCGCCGCCTCTTCGACGAAGGCCACAGCCCCTGCTGAACTGCAACCGCGACGTGGATTGTCCGCGACCGGCCCCGATGGGACCATCTCCTGGCCACGCGGTCGGCGTCGGCAGCACACGGGGGATCGATGTCACGTACCGTCCTGTCCCGCCCGGTGATCCGGGCCGGGAAGTCACTGCCACGCCTCGCGCTGGCCGCCCTGCTCGTCCCGGCCCTGGCCGTCGGCCCGATCGCCGCAGGTGACGGGGCACCGACCCCGGCTGCGGCGGTCGGTACGTCAGACAGCGCGGCGACCCACCCGCCGGCACCCGCCACATCGGACCCGGGGTCGCCGGCCGCCACCGCCCGGAAGATGCCGGCCACCGGATCCGGCCGGAACACACCGGACCGGGACGTGCCGGTTCCCGCAGCCGAGCGGACCGCACCACAACTGGCGACGACCCCGGCCCCCGGTACGCAGGCCGCCGGGCTGAGCACCGGACAGCCACGTACCCGGTCCACCACCATCGTCCGGCCGGCCAAGCCACCCCGCTCCCGCTGCGGCGGCGTTCTGGCCCTCGGCAGGGTCTTCACCTGCACCGCGATCGTCGACCAGGCGCAGGACGTCTGGACCGTCACCACCACCGCCGACGATCTGCTGCTGATCCAGCTCGGGCGGGGCTCCGGGCCGGACTCCGTCGGCGGCCGGGTCGCCGATGCCGCAGGTCGCGAGTTGTGCCGGCTCGGCGTGGACGCGAACCGCTGTCGGGTCGGTGCCGCCGGGACCTACCGGATCACCCTGCGGTTGCCGTACTCGACCGGGCGGGGGAACTACACGATCGCGGCCGAGTCGACGCATACCCCGTCGAGCTGCGGGCAGTTGCCGGCGGACCTGTTCGACTTCGGGTCACCGGGAAGCACGGTGACACTGCCGGCCGGGGCGGCGGCCCGGTGCCACCTGTTCGACCAGCCGCGCGGCGCGCTGCTGCGGTTCGTCGACCCGGGCGGTCCGCGCGACATCCGTGGGCTGATCCTCGACGGGCAGTTCGGAACGCTCTGCGAGTTGAGCTACGGCGGCGGTGACTGCTGGCTCGAACGGCCGGGCCCCTACCGGCTGCTGAGCTGGGAACAGTACGGCAAGGAGGGCACCCACCTGGTCAAGGCGCGGCGACTGTCCGACCCGGCGGGCTGCCAGAGCCTGCCGCTCGCCCCGTACGGCGACCCGGGCAGCGCCGTGAACAGTGGCGTTACCCCGGCCGGCGAGACGACCTGCCACACCTTCAGCACCGACGCGGCCCGGCCGCTGCTCGTCCGCGCCGTCAGCCTCGACGCCACCAGCTTCGACTGGCAGGTGCTGGATGCCACGGGCGCTCAGGTCTGCGCCCGGGAGGGCATCCCGGTCTGCACCGTGCCGGCCGCCGGCCGGTACACCCTGCTGGTCAGCAGTCCCCTCTACGCCGACCGGCCTCACCGGTACGAGGTGGCGCTGAACCCGCTCGACCGGGCCGACGGATGCGCGCCGAACACCGGCTACACCCCCTGGGACCAACCGGCCCTCCAGGTACGCCAGCTCGCCCGGGTACAGACCGACTGCCATCCCTTCACCGGCCTGGCAGGTGAACGGGTCATCGTGTCCGGCGCACGCTGGACGATGGACAGCGGTGGCGAACGGATCTGCACTGAGCCTTCCGACCAGGTCGGCTGCGTGCTCCCGGCCGACGGCGACTACCGGGTGATCTCATACCGGGAGTGGACCGGGAACACCCCCGAGACGTACCCGCTGGCCATCAGGCGGATCTCCGACCCGGTGGGCTGCCCCACGGTCCGGCCCGGCAGCTACGGCACGGCACCCACCGGTGCCCCGGCCCCGGTCGCGTGCCGGATCCTGGACGTCCCGGCCGCCGGGGTCTACCGGGTGACCGCCCTGCACAGCGACAACGTGACCACGTTCGCCCGGGTCCTCGACACCGCCGGCCGGACGGTCTGCGCCCAGGTCCGCTGCCCGCTGCCCGCCGGCCGGCACACCCTGCTGGCCAGCAGGGACGCCACCAGCACCACCGAGTTCGCGGTGTCCCTGCTGCCGCTGCGGCCGACCGGGTGCACACCCGTCTCCGACGCCGGTTGGGCCGACGCGCCGTACCGGGGCCGGATCGACACCTCCGGCCAGATCGACTGCGTGGTCCTGCCCACCCCGTCCGGGGCGTCGATCGCCACGCTGCTGCCTGTCGACGCCGAGCTGAACGTCGACATCGTGGACGCGGACGGCGAGCCGGAGTGCAGCCTCTGGTGGTACACCTGGCACGGCTGCGTACTGGACGGCCCGGCACCGCACTCGGCGCTGCTCACCGGGCACACCTTCGTGACGCAGCTGGCGTACACGGTGGGCTTCGCCCGGACCGACGCGCCGGCCTGCCCGACGCTGCCCCGGGACACCACGGACACGACGGTGACCACCGGCCCGGACCGCCTCGCGGCCTGCTTCACCGTCCCGGCCGACCAGCACGCCGCCCGGCAGACCCTCACCTGGGCGCGCACCGCCGGCACCGGCCGGGCCCGGCTGACCGTCTTCGACCCGACGGGTCGGTCGACGTGCGGGACGGACCGCGCCGCCCAGGGCACTGTCACCTGCGCGCTGCCTCCCGGCCCGGTCACCGTGCTGCTGGGCACCGACGGCAACACCGCCACCTACCGAGTGGGTCAGCGGAACGCCGGCACGTCCTGACCGGGTCGCGGGCCGGCTCCGACCAGGGGCCGACCCGGTCCGGCAAACGCGGAACGCCCGGTGCGATCCTCACGGATCGCACCGGGCGTTCTCGCTTGTCACGAGCGGTGGCGGCGGGATTTGAACCCGCGGAGGGCGTAAACCCTCACACGCTTTCGAGGCGTGCTCCTTAGGCCACTCGGACACGCCACCGCCGACGAGGGTACAGGAACCCGGGTTCGGATGCCGCACCGGTATCGCTCCGGCCGGCCTGGCAGGATCTTTGCCATGAGTACGCACATCGGCGCGAAGCCGGGCGAGATCGCCGAGCGGGTCCTGATGCCGGGCGACCCGCTGCGGGCCAAGTGGATCGCGGAGACCTACCTCGAGGACGCCACGTGCTACTCGACGGTGCGGGGCATGTTGGGCTTCACCGGACGCTGGAACGGCGTGGACGTCTCCGTCCAGGGTTCCGGCATGGGGATGCCGTCCGCCTCCATCTACGCCCACGAGCTGATCAACGAGTACGGCGCGAAGACCCTGATCCGGGTCGGCTCCTGCGGTGCGCTCACCGAGGACCTGCAACTGCGGGACGTGGTCGCGGCGATCGGGTCGTCGACGGACTCGAACATGAACCGGATGCGCTTCGACGGGTTGATCGACTACGCCCCGGTCGCCGACTTCGGGCTGCTGCGTACCTCGGTCGAGGTGGCCGAGCGGCGCGGCATCACCATGCACGTCGGGCCGATCCTCGCCGCCGACGCCTTCTACACCGACCGGCCGGACCTGTACGACACCCTCGCCGACTACGGCGTGCTGGCGGTGGAGATGGAGTCGGCCGCCCTCTACACGATCGCCGCCCGGTTCAAGGCCCGCGCCCTGACCCTGCTGACGGTCAGCGACCACATCAAGACCGGCGCGAAGACCACCGCCCAGGAGCGTGAGCAGACCTTCGGCCAGATGGTCGAGATCGCCCTGGACACCGCCATCACCTCCTGACCGCCGCCCCGACGGCTCCGGCTCGCAACGGGGCCGATGTTGGGGTGTCCCCGCCCCGGCGATACCGCAACATTGGCCCCGTCGTCCCAACCCAACCCGGCTCCGTCGACCCGACGCGGGGTCAGCGGAAGAAGGCGCGCAGGACGGCGGCGTTCTCGGTCTCCAGGACACCGGAGTAGACCTCGGGGCGGTGGTTGAGGCGGCGGTCGCGCAGGACGTCCCACAGCGACCCGGCGGCACCGGTCTTGGGCTCCCAGGCGCCGAAGACGACGGTCGAGATCCGGGCCAGCACCAGTGCGCCCGCGCACATCGTGCACGGCTCCAGGGTGACCACCAGCGTGCAGTCGTCGAGCCGCCACCGGCCCAACCGTGCGGCGGCCCGGCGCAACGCCAGCACCTCGGCGTGCGCGGTCGGGTCGCCGGTCAGCTCCCGTTCGTTGCGGCCGACGGCCAGTTCGGTGCCGTCCGGGCCGTAGACCACCGCCCCCACCGGCACGTCCCCCACCGCCCCGCCCACCCCGGCCGACTCCCCGGCACCAGGCGCACCAGGATCGGGCCCGCCGGAGCTGCTGGCGGGAAGGGGCGCCGGGCCGGTGGTGGCGATCTCCAGCGCGCGGCGCATCCACCGCTCGTGCCGCTGCCGGCGGCCGGCGGGACCGGGGTCGATCAGCGACGCCGGATCGTCGGCGTCGGGTGGCTGCGCGGGTCGGTCAGACCTCACGCAGCTCCTCGACCTCGTCGGCGCAGCCGAGCACCTGGCAGACCTCGGCGGTCACGTCGGCGGGGAGCATGCCCTCGTGGGCGCAGAGCTTGAGCAGACGTTGGGCGGAGATGCCCAGGTCGGCGAGGATGTCGGCGTCACCGACCGGGTCCGCTTCGGGGTCCACGACCGGTTGTTCGCTCTCCTCGTCGCCGCTGGCGGTGGCCGACGGCGGTTCGTCGACGTCGTCGAGGCCGGTGACCGAGGTCTTGAGGTCGCCGACGAGCAACGCACCGAGGCGGGACTCCTCCGCGTACGCCGAGTCGGAACCGAAGACCCGCAGGTCCTCCCCCTCGTCGAGGCGCAGCAGCACCAGGTACGCGTCGTCGGCCTCGACGAAGAGCAACGACACGTCGGCGTCCGGTTCGACGTCGCGCAGCCGGTCGGCGACCTCGTCGATGTCGGTGGCACCCCGCAGGTTCACCTCGGCGGCGTTCCAGCCGCCCTCTTCGCGCACCACGGCAGCAGCGAAGTACGACATGGTTCCCCCAAAAAAGAACTCGGCACAGCCGACCGTTACGCGTGCACGTTAACCGGTCGGGTCGGCAGCCGGCCGGTCAACGCCCCGAAGGGCGGGCCGATCCGGGAAAAGTTCGTCAGCCCGCGACGCGGCGACGGGTGGCGATGAGTTGGCGTAGCCGCTCGGTGCGTTCCCGCTGCGGCCGTTCCCGCTGGCGTACCGCGCGGGCTCCCGCCAGCTCGGCGAGAATCTGGAGGCGGCGGCGGCTCCGCTCGGTGTCGAGCCGCGGGGTGTTCCAGGCCATACCGAAGAGCGTCCCCAGTCACAGCGGGTACGTCAAGATGGTGCGGCAAACGAAGCCGTGCAACGACGCAGAGTCACCACATCGGCCAGTCCGCGCTCGTCGCCCACCGCACCACGACGATCCCGAAGGCGATGCTCCAGCCGCCTGCGGTGACGATCGCGACGCCGGTACCGACACCCCGGTCGCCGTAGCGGACCAGGGCCAGCGCGGCGAGCCAGGCGAGCGCACCGGCGATCACCGTCCACCAGGCGTAGCTGGCGACGTCCCGGCCGAGCAGGCCGAAGAGCACCAGCCAGGCGGCGGCTAACGCGCCGCCCGAGGCCACGGCGGCGCCGGTGACCGGGTGCGGTTCCCGCCAGGTCGGTCGTCGGGGCGGCCCGGAGGGAAACAGACCCGAGGCGGCGTACGGGACGTGACCCCCGACGGGGCCGGGCTGGTGGTTCGTCGTCACTGCGCTCCCCCTGGCGGCCGGGACGGATCCCGCAGCATCCGGCCCCGGGGCTGCTGGCCGTAACGGGCCGGCCGGCCGCGTCGGGGAGCCGACGGGTGGCCACCCTGTCGGCCGGGTGCTGCTGGCGGTGCGACCTCCACGGTAGCCGTCTGTCAGGATGTCCGAATGTCCCTGCTCCGGCCCGACCGACGTCGCACCCGTCCGGCGTACCCCGCGCTGCTGGTCGTGGTGGCGGTGCTGGCCGGCTGCGGGACGGACCAGCCGGCCGCGCCCCCGGTCTGGGACGCTCCGACGGCGGTGGCGACGGGCGACCAGCCGGCGACGCCGACGGGCCCGGCCGGCACCCCCTCGGGCACCGGCGGCCCGACCGCGTCGCCGTCGGCCACCCCGGACCCGGCGGCCCTGCGCCGGGTCTTTCCGGTACGCGCGGGCAACGTCTCCTACCACCCGACGCACTCGGGTTACCCGGGCACCGACATCTTCGCCGACTGCGGTGAGCCGGTGGTGGCGGTGACCGACGGGACGGTCCTGGAGGTGAGCCGGGTGGACCGGTTCGACAAAAAGGGGCCGCTGGGGCCGTACAACGGTGGCCTGTCGGTGTCGTTGCTGGGCGACGACGGGGTGCGGTACTACGGGTCGCACCTGAGCGCGATCAGCGCGGGGATCGACGTGGGGGTCCGGGTGTCCGCCGGCCGGCAGCTCGGTGAGGTGGGCCGGACGGGGAACGCGAACAACGTCTGTCACCTGCACTTCGGGTTGTCGCCGAAGTGCACCGGGCACGACGACTGGTGGATCCGGCGGGGCGTGGTGTGGCCGGCGAAGTACCTGGACTCCTGGCGGGGCAAGGGCAACCGGTCACCGGTGGCGGCGGTGACCGCGTGGGAACGTGAGCACGGTTGCCCGCGCGCGCCGCGTGGCTCGTCCGGCGCGGGCTGACCAGCGTCGACTGTCGCGTCGTCGGTCGTACGCATTGACGTGGGTATTACTCGTCGGTTAACGTCCCGAGGTGAGAGAGCGCTCTCTCGAATCACTAACCTCCCGAATTCCGACGTACCGCGTGCAGGTGGTCGTTCCGGCGACCCCGCGCGGAGGAGGCACGATGACACCTCCCGTCCCCCGGCGCCGCGCCCCCTGGGTGCTCGCCGCCACCACCGCGCTGACCGTCCTCGTCGGCGGCCTCACCCTCACCACCGCCGGCACCCCCGCCGAGGCCGCCACCGTCGGCGCCGGCAGCTACACCACCGACCCGGTCGGCCCGCTGCCCACCGGCTGCGGCACCCTGTCCACCAACCCCCGCCAGTTCGCCACCGCCAACGCCCCCGCCGGGCCGGTGCCCACCAACGACTGGTGGTCGTCGCTGCTGTGGAAGAAGACGAACTGCTCCTACAGCGAACCGCTGCACGCCCACCCGGTGTCCTACCAGCCGTTCAGCGACGGGCTCGGCTTCTCGGCACCCTCGGCCGCCACCGTCAGCGGCACCGCGACCGGGGTGGGCGAGTTCAAGTACACCTACACCGAGGACATCCGGGTCGGCGTGGCCGCGCTCGGCGCACCGGTGGTCAAGGTCGACGACTGGTCCGACTGGACGGTCACCCCGTACTGGACTGACGGGTCGCGGACCCTGCGCGCCACCATCGGCCACGGACTGCCGTTCGCCTACTTCCAGGCCAGCGGCGGCGACGCCCAGATCAACCCGACCGGCGGCGCGGCCACCGTCTGGTCCAACAGCGGCGCCACCATCGGCTTCACCGTCCGGGGCCACGACTACGTCGGGTACGCCCCGACCGGAGCGACCTGGACCGTCGCCAACGGACGGATCAGCTCCACCCTGGCCGGCAAGGGTTACTTCTCGATCGCCCTGCTGCCGCCCACCGCCGACGCCACCGCCCGCGCCACCCTCGCCACCAGCTACGGCCGGTACGCCCACGCGCACGTCACCGGCACCCGGGTCGGCTACACCTACGACCCGGCGACCAGCGCGGTGAACACCACCTACTCGTTCACCACCACCGCCCGGGAGGGCACCGCCACCCAGACCGTGGTCAGCCTCTACCCGCACCAGTGGAAGGCGCTCGCCGGCAGCACCCCGCTCACCCAGACCTACCCGTCGGCGCGCGGCCGGATGAAGGTGCTGACCGGGGTGGCCTCCTTCCGAACCGCGATGAAGTTCCACGGGGTGCTGCCCGAGGTGCCCGCCGTGGCCACCGGCTCCGGCACCGACCTGGCCCAGCTCAAGGAGCAGCTCGCCGCCGTCCGGGGCAACCCGATGGACCAGCGCGGCGGCGACACCTACTGGACCGGCAAGGGCCTCGGCCGGGCCGCCCGGATCGCCGAGATCGCCGACCAGGTCGGCGACACCGAGACCCGCAACGCGGCGCTGGCCGCCATCCGCAGCACCCTGACCGACTGGTTCACCGCCACCCCGGGCAAGACCGCCAAGGTCTTCTACTACGACCGCAACTGGGGCACCCTGATCGGCTACCCGGCGTCGTACGGGTCCGACCAGGAACTCAACGACCACCACTTCCACTACGGGTACTTCATCGCGGCGGCGGCGACGCTCGCCAAGTTCGACCCGACGTGGGCCACCCAGAACCAGTACGGCGGCATGGTCGACCTACTCATCCGGGACGCCAACAACTACAACCGGGCCGACACCCGCTTCCCCTACCTGCGGGACTTCGACATCTACGCCGGGCACGACTGGGCCGCCGGGCACGGCTCGTTCAACGCCGGCAACAACCAGGAGTCCTCGTCGGAGGGGATGAACTTCGCCAACGCGCTGATCCAGTGGGGGCAGGCCACCGGCGACACCGCCGTCCGGGACGCGGGCGTGTTCATCTACACCACCCAGGCCGCCGCCATCGGAGAGTACTGGTTCGACGTCGACGACGAGAACTACCCGGCCGCGTTCGGGCACTCCACCGTCGGCATGGTCTGGGGCGACGGCGGGGCGTACGCGACCTGGTTCAGCGCCGAACCGGAGATGATCCAGGGCATCAACATGCTCCCCGTCACCGGCGGGCACCTCTACCTCGGCTACCGGCCGGCCTACAACCGGACCAACTACGCCGAACTGGTCCGCAACAACGGCGGCGAACCCACCGTGTGGCAGGACATCCACTGGCAGTTCCTCGCCCTCGGTGACCCGGACGCGGCACTGGCCAAGCTGCGCGCCAACCCCGGCTACACCCCGGAGGAGGGCGAGAGCCGGGCACACACCTTCCACTGGATCCGCAACCTCGCCGCGCTCGGCCAGGTCGACACCACGGTCACCGCCAGCCACCCGCTGGCCGCCGTGTTCAGCCGCAACGGCGCACGCACCTATGTGGCCAGCAACATCACCGCCGCGCCGCTGACCGTGCGGTTCTCCGACGGGACCAGTCTCACCGTGGCCGCCGGGAAGACCGCCACCACCGGGGCATACACCTGGAGTGGTGGCAACGCGGCCGGCGGCACCAACCCGAGCCCCACGCCGACCACCTCCCCGACGACGTCGCCCACCCCGACCGGGCCGTCGCCGACGCCGACCAGCCCGACCCCGCCGCCGACCACCCCGCCGCCCGGCTCGCCGACCCGGTTCCTGCTGCCCGGTGGCGGCCTCGGCTCCGCCGGCAACGCGGCGACGACCACCGTCCCCGGCTCCGGGGGCGCGAACCACGACGGCACCCCCAGCAACCCGGTGGTGTTCACCGCGACCCGGCTCAACCTCGCCTACACCGGGGGCCAGACCGGGTTCGACCTGTTCCTCGACGCCGGCCAGTCGGTCGGCAACGGGGTGCAGGCCCGGGTCTCCTACGACCTGACCGGGGACGGCACCTTCGACCGGGTGGAGACCTACCGGTACTTCGCCACCGACCCGGTGCCCGGCTACGAGCACTACACGCAGAACGCCGGCCTGCACTCGGCCACCGGCACGCTGGGCAACCTCGCCGGCGGCACGGTCAAGGTGGAGATCTGGTCGGCGATCGGCGTCAACCCGTCCACCCTCGGCACCGGCAACCAGTCGGTGGTGAAGCTGCCGTACTCCTGATCCGGTCCCCGTTGTCCACACCCCGCGCCGCCGGTCGTCCCCCGACCGGCGGCGCGGGCGCGTAGGTTGCCATCCATGAGCGCCAGAGACCCCGTCGCCGACCTGCGTCGGATCGCGTTCCTGCTGGAACGCGCCAACGAGGCCACCTACCGGGTACGCGCGTTCCGCAGCGCGGCGACCGCCCTGGCCGCGCTGCCGGCGGCGGAGTTGGCCGAGCGGAACCGGGCCGGAACCCTCACCGACCTGCCCGGGGTCGGCGACGTCACCGCCCGCTGCGTCACCGAGTCGTTGGCCGGCGAGGAACCGGTCTACCTGCGCCGGCTGGTCGCCACCGAAGGCGTCGACCTCGACGAGGCGGCCGCCGCGTTGCGGGCCGCGCTGCGCGGCGACTGCCACACCCACTCGGACTGGTCCGACGGCGGGTCACCGATCGAGGAGATGGCGCTCGCCGCCGTCGAACTCGGCCACGAGTATGTGGTGCTGACCGACCACTCGCCCCGGCTCACGGTGGCCCGGGGCCTCACCGCCGACCGGCTGCGCCGGCAACTCGACCACGTGGCGGCGGTCAACGCGGCGCTGCCCGAGGGGTTCCGCATCCTCACCGGGATCGAGGTGGACATCCTCGCCGACGGCACCCTCGACCAGGACGAGGAGCTGCTGGCCCGGCTCGACGTGGTGGTCGGCTCGGTGCACAGCGGGCTGCGCGACGAGCGGGCCCGGATGACCCGCCGGATGCTCACCGCGATCGCCAACCCGCACCTGGACATCCTCGGCCACTGCACCGGGCGGATGGTGTCGTCCCGGCCCGCCGGGGTGACCGGGCCGGGTGACAAGGGGCACCGGGCCCGGACCCGCGCCGAGAGCGACTTCGACGCGGACGCGGTCTTCGCCGCCTGCGCCGAACACGACGTGGCCGTCGAGATCAACTCCCGGCCGGAGCGGCAGGACCCACCGAAGCGGCTGATCCGCCGCGCCCTGGAGGCCGGCTGCCGGTTCGCCATCGACACCGACGCGCACGCCCCCGGGCAGCTCGACTGGCAGCGGTACGGCTGCGAACGGGCGGCGCTGTGCGGCGTACCCGCCGACCGGGTGGTCAACACCTGGCCGGCGGACCGCCTGCTCGACTGGGCCCGTAGCCGCGCCTGACCCGGCACCCCACCGCGAGCCCGCCGGGCCGCGCCAGGAACCCCGACGGCCCCGCCTCGTTGATCGACCGGAGGTGGCGTGGTTGAGATCGTCGACGGGCAGTACGGGACCGGTGCCGCAGCTGCCCGGTGGTTGGACCGTACGGCGGGCGGAGCGGCACCTGCCGGTCGGCGCGCTGGCCGGCACCCGGCACGAGTGCGTCGACGGCCGGCTGGTGGTCACCCCGTTCCCGCCCGCTGTCGAGAGTGTCGCGACGGCCACCCTGGCCAGCGCCTTCGTCCCGGCGGCCGAGGCGACGGGGCGGCACGTGCTCGGCCGGGTCAACCTGACCTTCACCGCGTCCTGCTGGATCCAGCCGGACGTCACCGTCCTGCACACCCTGCCGGCCGGCGACGAGCAGGAACGCTGGGTGCCGGCAACCCTGTGCACGATGGCGGTGGAGTTCGTCCGGCGCGGCACCCGACGCGACCCGGTCGACCGGTTACGCCGCTGCGCGGCCGCCGGGGTGCCCTGGTTCCTCCGGGTGGAGCTGGACCGGCGGCCCCACCGGATGACCGCGACCCTGCTCCGCCGGGAGGACGGCGGCTACCCGGTCGTCGGCCGGGCGGTCGGCCACCAGCGGCTACGTACCCGGTTGCCCTTCCCGATCGACTTCGCTCCGGCCCGCCTGCTGCCCCGCCCCTGACCGGCGGTCGCCGCAACCCGACAGCCGGGTCCGGCAAACGCGCTCGACAACCGGACCCGCTGGTCACGTAGGGTCGCAGCGTGGGACGAATCGATGACCTCGCGAACCGGTACGTGGCTGACTGGGCGCCACTGAGCCCGACCGGTGCCACCTATGTCGGCATCGCCGGCTACGACGACCAACTCGACGACCTCTCGCCCGCAGGCTACGAGGCACGGGCCGAGCTGACCCGGCGCACCCTCGCCGACCTGGACGTGACCGAGCCGGAGTCCGAGGCGGAACGGACCGCCAAGGAGGCGATGCAGGAGCGCCTGGGGCTGGAGCTGGCCCGGCACGACGCGGGTGAGATCACCAGCGAGGTGAACGTCATCGCCAGTGGCCTGCACGAGATCCGGATGGTCTTCGACCTGATGCCCACCGAGGGTGAGCAGGGCCGGGCCGCCGTCGCCGCGCGGCTCAACCGCTTCGCCGCCACGTTGGAGGGTTACAAGACCACGCTGCGTGAGGCCGCCGCCGCCGGGCGGGTCAGCTCCAAGGTGCAGCTGACCGAGGTGGCCAAGCAGTGCGACATCTGGACCGACCCGCACGGCGACAACTTCTTCCACGGGCTGGTGCAGCGGCTGGACGCCGACGGCACGCTCGGTGCCGAGCTGCGCCGGGGCGCTGCGGCGGCAACCGCGGCCACCGTCGAGTTCGGCCAGTTCCTGCGCACCGAGCTGGTCCCGCGCGGGCGGGACAAGCAGGCCGCCGGCCGGGAACGCTACGAGCTGGCCTCGCAGTACTTCCTCGGCGCGAAGGTCGACCTGGACGAGACGTACGCCTGGGGTTTCGCGGAGCTGGCCCGGTTGGAGGCCGAGATGCGGACGGTGTCCGGCCGGATCGCCGGCCCGGGCGCGACCATCGACGAGGCGGTGGCCGTGCTGGACGCCGACCCGGCCCGGACCATCCAGGGCAAGGAGGCGTTCCGGGACTGGATGCAGGCGCTGGCCGACAAGGCGATCGGTGAGCTGCACGGCACCCACTTCGACATCCCGGAGCAGGTCCGTCGGATCGAGTGCTGCCTCGCCCCGACCAGCGACGGGGCGATCTACTACACCGGGCCGAGCGAGGACTTCTCCCGCCCGGGGCGGATGTGGTGGGCGGTGCCGCAGGGCGTCACCGACTTCTCCACCTGGCGCGAGGTGACCACGGTCTACCACGAGGGTGTTCCCGGGCACCACCTCCAGGTCGCGCAGACCGCCGTCCGGGCGGAGCTGCTCAACCGCTGGCAGCGGCTGCTGTGCTGGGTCTCCGGCCACGGCGAGGGCTGGGCGCTCTACTCGGAGCGGCTGATGGACGAGCTGGGCTACCTGGAGGACCCGGGTGACAAGCTCGGCATGCTCGACGGGCAGGCGTTCCGGGCGGCCCGGGTGATCATCGACATCGGGATGCACCTGGAGCTGGAGATCCCCCGGGACAACCCGTTCGGCTTCCACCCGGGCGAACGGTGGACGCCGGAGCTGGGCTGGGAGTTCATGCGTTCGCACTGCCGGGTGCCGGAGGAGAACCTCCGCTTCGAGCTGAACCGCTACCTGGGCTGGCCGGGGCAGGCACCGTCGTACAAGGTGGGCGAGCGGATCTGGCTCCAGGCCCGGGAGGACGCGAAGGCCCGCAAGGGTGCCGACTTCGACCTCAAGGAGTTCCACCGGCAGGCGCTCGACCTGGGCGCGCTCGGGCTCGATCCGCTGCGCCGGGCGCTGGCCCGTCTCTGAACCGCGCGCCCCGGGCGCTGGCCGGCCTCTGAACTGCACGCACCGGGCGCTGGCCGGCGTCGAACCGCGCCGCCGGCCAGGTGGGGACGCCCAGCGGGTGAGACGGATGGTCGGCCCAGCGGGTGAGACGGATGGTCGGCCCAGCGGGTGAGACGGATGGTCGGGGGCGGGCGAGGGCCCGCCCCCGACGCACCGTGGGGGTGGAGTAAGGCTCAGGAGAGGCTCGACGCCAGCGCCGGTCGGGCGGTCAGCGTGTCGGAGTCGACGAACGCCAGGTCGATCGATTCTGCACGGATTCCTCCTCGGGCTGGTGCCGACCCGGCGGGCGGGCCGGAAGCCCGACCCGCCCGCCGACAGGTGATCAGCTCAGCGCTTGCCGACCTCGTCCTCGGCCCGCCAGTTCGTCGACGCGGGTGGGATCTCGTCGCTGAGCGGGCCGCCCTGGCGCACCGCAGCCGGCTGCTCGACCCTGGTCGACGCGTCCCGCACCGACCCCCCGGTCGGAGCCCCGTCCGGCCGACGCCGCGCCTCGGCCACCGGCGCGCGCCGCCCGGAGACCATCAGCCAGAGCCCCAGCAGCAGCAGAACGGCACCCAGGGCGGCCAGCCCGATCGGCAGGGTACGACCGATCAGCTGGAGCTTGTCCCGGGTCACGCCGGCCGACTTCACGCTGTTGGCGATGGTGGCCTCGTCATAGACGAAGTCCGCGTCCAGCAGGGTCACCGGGCTGCCCTGGTTGGGCACGAAGTTCTTGCGTTGCTGCTCGCGTACCTTGACGAAGTTGCCGCTGACCGGCTCGATCCAGATCGTCCGGGTGTTGCTGTAGGTGACCTTTCCGGTGGTCGCGCCCGGGGCCAGCGCACCGGCCAGCGCGGTCAGCGAGCCCGCCGGGGTGACCAGGTCACTCTCAGGGATCTGCTGCACGTACCGGTACGCCTCGGTGCCGTTGATCTGCTCGGTGCCGTCGAAGGCGATCGGCAGCCCCTTGCGCAGGTCCCGGTCGAAGAAGGTGTGGTCCCTGCGCTCGGCACGGAACGGGAACTTGTAGGTCTGCCCGGCGAAGGTCACCGAGTCGTCGGTGCCGCCCGGACCGTCGGTGTCCAGGTACTGCTTGTCCCAGTCCCGGGCGGCGGCGCTCACCCGGTCCAGGGCGAACTCGGCCGCGTACTTACTGACGTCCGAGCCGTTGTCGGTGCGTACGACGGTGCCGTAGACGTCCCAGACGACCGCCTCGCCCCGCAGGTCACCGGTCATCTCCTTCTCGGTCGTCGCCGCCTGCGGCACCACCTCGGTGGTGGCCTTGAGCTGACCGGTCTGGATCGTCGGCTTCCCGTTGAGCACCTGCATGTAGGTGGCGTTCTCGGCGATCGCGACGCTCGCCCGCAGGCAACCGTCCGGCTTGCCGTCCGCGTTGCAGAACGTCAGGTCGTACGGCAGCTTCGTCACCGACGGCGCCACGTAGTACGCCGTTCCCGCGGCGACCACGAGCGACAGCACGCCGATGCCGAACAGCGCGGCACCCAGGCGAGTCTTCACTGGTCCTCCCCTAACAAGACGGTCAGCCGGTTACCGGCGGAAGATCGAGAATGTAAAACTTGGCCGCACGTTACTCCCGAGTCACATAGGCCCGCGACCCTCTGGACGGTTGATGTCTGCCCCGATTCCCGATCAGGTCCTGCGGCGGCTGCCCGCGCTCGACGCCGTCCGGGTGATCGGAGCACTCGCCGTGGTGGGGCACCACGTCGGTTTCGCCACCGGGCGCAACACCGGCGACACCGCCGTCGGGGCCTGGCTGTCCCGGCTCGACGTGGGGGTCGCGGTCTTCTTCGTCCTCTCCGGTTTCCTGCTGTTCCGGCCGTACGCGCACGCGCACGCGACGGGTCAGCAGCCCCCGGGCACCGGCCGCTACCTGTGGCGGCGGGCCACCCGGATCCTGCCCGCCTACTGGGTGGCGGTGGTGGTCTGCCTGCTGGTGCTGCCGCAGAACCGGCCGGCGTCGACAGGTGACTGGCTGCGGCACCTCACGCTGACCCAGATCTACCAGCACGGTCAGCTCCGGCACGGGATCAGCCAGACCTGGAGCCTGGCCACCGAGGTCACGTTCTATCTGCTGCTGCCGGTGCTGGCGGTCCTCCTGCTCGGCCGGCGACGGCCGACACCGGGCCCGCCGGCGTCGGCCCACCCGGACGGGGTGCTGCGGATCGCGGTGGCCGCGACGGTGGTGACCGGGGGCTGGGTGGCGTTGATGGGTACGGGCGTATTCAGCCTCGGCCTGCACACCATGTGGCTGCCCTCGTACGCCGGCTGGTTCGGTGCCGGGATGGCCCTGGCCGGCGCGCAGGTCGCGTTGCGCACCGGCCGGGGCGTGCGCTGGCGCTTCCTGGACGACCTGGGCCGGGCCCCGCTGGCCTGCTGGACGATCGCCCTGGGCGCGTTGGCCGTCGCCACCACCCCGGTCACTGGCCCCCGGGACCTGGCCGAGCCGACGGCCGGCCAGTTCGCCACCAAGCTGGTGCTCTACCTGGTGGTCGCGGTGCTGCTGATCGTGCCGGTGGCGTTCGGGCCGCAGACCCGCACCAAGGGCGTCTTCGACAGCATCGTCGGCCGGTGGTTGGGCCGGGTGTCGTACGGGCTGTTCCTCTGGCACCCGTTGGTGCTGGAGGGGATCTACCTGGTCGACGGCCGGCCGGAGTTCACCGGTGACCCGCTCGGCACGTTCATCCTCACCGTCGCCGGTGGGCTGGTCCTCGCGGCGGTCAGCTACTACGCGGTGGAGCGCCCCTTCCAGCGCTGGGGTGGGCGGTGGCCGCGTCGGCGCAGCACCAGCGAGAGCCAGAGCAGAGTGGCGGTGGCGACCGCGGCCAACTGAGGCAGCCAGGCGGTGTGCCCACCCCGGGTCGCCGCCCACCAGCCGGCCACGGCGAAACACGCCACCGGCAGCCAGCGCACGGTCGCCCGGCGCAGCCGGTGCATACCCCGCCGGTCCGGCGGGTGCAGGTGCGGCTCCAGGGCCCTCCCGGCCAGCACCACGACCACCACCGCCAGTGCCACCCCGACCGCCGCCGGCCCGCCGAACAGCAGCAACGCCCCACCACCGACGAGCGCGGCGAGCACCCGTCCGCGCCTGCGCCGCACCACCGCCACCATCCCCGGGGTACGCCGTGCCGGCAGCACCGCCAGCAGGGCGACCCCGGTCAGCAGCACCGCCCCGGCCCCGAGCGCCGCCACGTACCCCCGGTCCGGGGCGAAGTGGAGCGTCACCGCACCGGCGACGTCGGCCGGCACCAGCCAGCCCTGCTGCCAGCCGTCCACCACGAACGGGGTGAGGGTCCGGCCGGCTGCGGTGGCCACCCAGCCCGCGTTGGCGTTCTCCCGCAGCGCCAGCACCCGCTGGCCGGGGTAGCTCTCCAGGCGCAGCACCCGCCGGGTGGCCGACCACTCGTCGACCCGCAGCACCGTCCGGGTCGCCCCGGGTTGTCGGGGTCCGTTCGTCGCGTCGCCGGCCCCGGGTGCCGCCGTACCGCCACCGTCCGTGCCGGCGATCCCCGACCCGCCGGTTGTCGCCGGGCGGGCGGAGGTCCCGCCGGCTGGGGCGTCCGTCGGGGTGAGGGCGAGCCGGGTGGGTACGGTCAGCCGGGTCCCCGCCGCCACCAACCGGTTCTCCCCGGCGGTCAGCCGCAGCGGCGTCTTCGCGGCCGGACCGCAGAGCACCGCCGGCACCTCGCGCAGTTCCACCAGGTCCCGTCGGCTGGCGACCAGCGCGGTCCGGCGTTGCCCACCGGGCACGGTCACCGTCGGGCCGGTGCCGCAGGGCAGGGTCACCCGCCTCGCGGGGTCCGCCGGGGTGGCCGGGCCGTCCGGCAGCACGGTCAGCTCACCCACCCCCACCGGCAGGCCCTGCGTCACCCGCCCGTACGGGTCGTACGACGCCACCGGCACCACGTCGGCGATCAGCACGGTCAGGTCGTCGCTGCGCATCGGCCGGTCGAACAGCAGCGTGCCGCCCTCGTCGAGCACCCCGCCGCGCATCCCCTCGTCGCCGAGCACGGTGACCCGCCAGGGGCGGGCCGCCGCCGCACCGGGTGGCAGGGCGATCCGCAGCCCGGTGACGGTACGCGCCTTCGGCCAGGTCAACCGCAGCCATGGTTGCCGGTCGGCGTCGGCGGCGTACCAGATGGTCGCGGGGTTCCCGTCGACCACCGCGCCGGGGCGGGCGGTCGGGTGGGACACGCCGACGGTCGAGGCGGCCACGGTCGGGGTGACCCCGGTGGTGACCGCCGCCGCCCCACCGGGGTCGAGCAGCGCGTTGAGCGCCCCGCCGGGCCGGGGCCGGGCCCACAGTGCGACCCGGTAGTCCGTGCCGGTCGGCAGCTGCACGGTGCGGTCGATCCGGTCGCTGTCCTCGGAGGCGCGGGCCATCGCCCCGGCGCAGAGCGGCCGGCCCTCGTCGAAGACGCACGCCGGGGTGGCCGGGGCGGCGCCGAACACCATCGTGGCCGGCCGGTCGGTGGCCGGTGGGGCCGGCACCACCAGGGTCCGGGCAGCCTCGACACCGGGGATGACGAGTTCGGCGATGCCCACCCCACCGAAGCCGGCCCGGACGTCGAAGACCTCCTCGACGGTGACCCGGACGAACCGGGTGGGGTAGCCGTCGGGCAGGGTCACCTCGACGCTCTGCCCGGCGGTCTGCACGGTGGCCTGCTGCCGGCCGGCGGTCACGGTGATCCTGGTGGGCAGCGAATCGGCCCCGGTGTCGAAGGTGATCCGCACCTGCCGCACGACCTGCGGCCGGTCCAGCTCCACCTCGAACCACTGCCCCGGCGCGCGCGTCCCCGGGGCGGACCGCCACGACGTGCTCAGGTCACCGTCGACCGCCGCGTACGGCTGGTGTTCGGGGCGGCCACCGCCCAGCGGCTGCGCCTGCGACCAGGAGCTGGACGCGGACACCCCGCCGATGCCGAGGTAGCGCACCACGGTGGACTCCCCCTCGGCCCACGGCGGCAGGTAGTCCCGGGCCGGGGCGTCGAGCTGGGGGCGGTCCCGGGCGGTCATGGTGGCCGAGGCGTTGTCGTGCTGCTGCCCGAAGGCCACCTCCCGGCGGCGCAACCCGTCGGTGAGCGTCACCTGTGACGCGGCCAGCCCGGCCGGGCGGTCCCCGGCGAGCACGGTCGGCGCGGCGGAGAGCCGGCCGGCGGCGGCCAGCGGCAGCAGCGACTCGGGGCCGCCGACGACAGTGGTCAGGTCGGCGGCGTCGTACGCGACGATCTGGTCGACGGCGCGGCGGACCTCGTACACCTCCAGGGCCCGGACCCCGACGTCCAGTCCCCGGTCGACGACGTTGCCGGGCAGCCGGCCTCCACCGACCTCGGGGCCGAACCCACGCACCGGTTCGATGCCGGGGGAACGCAGCAGCGCCTGCCGGACCACCACCGGCCGGACGGCGCCGCTGTGGCCGTAGTCGAGGTCGGAGCGCAGCAGCAGGTACTTCACCCCGGAGCGGGCGAGCAGGTCGGCGAGGCCGGCGGAGCCCTGCCCGTCGGCCAGCGCCGACTCGACGGTGTCCAGCAGCCGGATGGTGCCGGGCGGGGTGAGCGGCACCGAGCTGCGCACCGCCCACGGCCGGTTCGACAACGGCTGGGTGATCTCGTCGCTGGGGCTGCCCCACAGGTAGCGGGGGAAGCGGGCGGCGGGCACCACCAGCACCCGGTCGTCGCCGACGGCCCGGTCCAGCCAGTTCGACGCCTGCTGCCAGTAGCCGGGTACCCCGGTGAAGCTGCCCGGGGCGGCCAGCCCGCCGCCGAGCGCGGGCGCGGCCACCGCGGCGACCGCGACCAGGGCGGTGCCGGTGACCAGGCCGGCACGCAGCCGCACCGGCTGGAGCGGCCGGGGCAGCAGAGCGGCCAGTTCGGGCCGGTCGCCGGTACGGGCGGCCCGCAGCACCAGCCCGACCAGGTGGGCCAGGCCGAGGATGAGCGGCAGCCGGAGCACCACGTCGAACTTGTGCACGTTGCGCAGCGGTGCACCCGCCGCGTCGAGGAAGGTCCGCTGGGTCTGCGCGCCGAACCCGTCGAGCTGGCCGAGGTGCCCGAGCCCGACCAGGGCCAGCCCGACCAGCAGGCCGGTGACCAGGAACCGCCGGTGCGGCATGCCCCGGCGGGCCAGCCCGGCGATGCCCAGCCCGGCGACCACCAGGGTGGCGACCACCAGAGGTCGTTCGGTGGCGAGCCGCCAACCCGCCGTCCACGGCGGCCCGTACGCGCCGTTGAGGTAGGCGTGCCAGTGCGAGGCGCCCCGCAGCACGGTGGTGGCGTCGGTGGGGGTGGTGGTCACCGGCGCGGTCTCGATGTAGTCGAGGAAGGGCGGGCTGTACCGGCCGAGCAGCAACAACGGCACCAGCCACCAGGCGGTCGCCGCGCCCACCGCGAGCCCCCAGGCGAACAGCGCCTTCACCCGCAGACGCAGCGGATGCAGGCCGAGCAGCCAGAGCGCGGCCAGCGGCACCACGGCCAGCACGGCGGTCGCGTTGACCCCACCGGCGCACGCCACCACCAGGGCCGACCTGGTGACCGCCCGGCGCAGCGGCACCCCGTCGGCCAGCCCGACCAGCGGGACGAGCACCCACGGCGCGAGCGCACTGGGCCACGCCTCCACCGAGATCGGGCCGAGTTCGGTGAGCAGCCGGGGGGAGAGCGCGAAGGCGGCCCCGGCGAGCAACCGGGACCACGGGGTGCCGACGTGCAGCCGCTCGGCGAGCCGGACGACGCCGACGCAGGCCACCGTCAGCAGCAACGCCCACCACAGCCGCTGCACCACCCAGGCCGGTACGGCGAGCAGCTTGCCGAGCAGGAAGAACGGCCCCATCGGCCAGAGGTAGCCGTACGCCTGATTCTGCAACTGCCCGAAGGTGCCGTCGGGGTCCCAGACGTGCAGGGCCCGGGTCAGCCATCCGGCCGGATCGATGGCCAGGTCGACCTTGGTGTCGATGGCGATCAGGCCGGGGTCCTGGAGGAAAGCCAGTGCGGACAAAGCAAGACACACCGCAACCAACCGCACACGCCACACCGTGCTGGATGTGTCGTCCGGCCCGTCGGCCGCCCCCGGACGGCCCGGCGACTGCTGCATCTCGCCTCCGATCGGGCATTGCGACGTGCGTGACGCAGCCCATAGTGTGACGCGACCGCGAAGACTACTCGGCAGTAGGAGTTGAGTGTTGGACGCACCCGCTGCCGCCACCACCAGGCACGTACTGTTCCTCAACTGGCGGGACACCCGGAATCCGGAGGGTGGCGGCTCGGAGGTGTACGTCGAGCGGATCGCCGGGGAACTCGTCCGGCACGGCCACCGGGCCACCCTGCTCTGCGCCACCCACCCCGCCGGCCCCGCCGAGGAGACCACCCCCGACGGCGTACGGGTGCTGCGGCGCGGCGGCCGGCACACCGTCTACCTCCGGGCCGCCCTGGCGTACCTGGCCGGCGCGCTCGGCTTCGGCCCGCTGAGCCGCCGCCACGGCGGTCGACCCGACCTGATCGTCGACGTCGGCAACGGCCTGCCCTTCCTGTCCGCCCTCTACGCCCGCCGGCCGGTCATCGCGCTGGTGCACCACGTGCACCGGGAGCAGTGGCCGGTGGTGCTCGGCCCGAGCCTGGCCCGGTTCGGCTGGTGGGTGGAGTCCTGGCTCGCCCCCCGGGTCTACCGCCGCTGCCGGTACGTCACCGTCTCCGCCGCCACCCGTGACGAGCTGGCCACCCTCGGCATCGACCCGGCCCGGGTCGACATCGTGCACAACGGCACCCCCGACATGACCGTCGGCCCGGTGCCCCGCTCGCCGGAACCGTCGCTGGTGGTGCTCGGCCGGCTGGTCCCGCACAAGCAGGTCGAGGTGGCCCTCGCCACCCTCGCCGCGCTCGGTGACGAACTGCCCGGCCTGACCCTGACCGTCGCCGGGCAGGGCTGGTGGGAGGCGCAGCTGCGGCACACCGCCGCCGAGCTGGGCCTCACCGACCGGGTCCGGTTCACCGGCTTCGTCTCCGACGCCGACAAGCGGCACCTGCTCGCCTCGGCCTGGGTGGCGCTCACCCCGTCGCTCAAGGAGGGCTGGGGGCTCACCATCGTCGAGGCCGGCGCGGTCGGCACCCCGACGGTGGCGTTCCGGGGTGCCGGTGGGGTCGAGGAGTCCCTGGTCGACGGGGAGACCGGCCTGCTCGCCGAGGACGTCGACGACTTCGTGGCCAAGGTGCGGCTGCTGCTGACCGACGACGGCTACCGGGCCACCATGGGCACGGCGGCCCGCGCCCACGCCGCCCGGTTCACCTGGCCGGTCTCGGGAAAGAAGTTCGCGGCCCTCGTCACGAGGGCCGCGAACGGTACGACAGGATCGTCGGTCGAGCAGCAGGCTCCGGCGGGATCGCCGGCAGGGCAGTCAGGGCCGGCAGGGTCACCGGTCGGGCGATCGGGTCCGGCGGTGCCGCCGGTCGGGCGGACGGATCCGGCAGGGTCACCGGTCGCGCAGGTGGAACAGTCCTACTTGGTGCCGTAGACCAGCGGCTGGTTGGCACCACCGTTGCCGCCGCCGGACTCGGTGCGGGCGGCCTGCTCGGCCTTCGCCGCCTCGGCCGCCGACGTACCCGTCAGCGTGGTGGCCAACGCCACCGTGCCGAAGGCACCCAGAGCGATCGCGGCTACCGCGACCAGAACCAACGAGAGAGCACTGCGCATGGTGCTGTTTTCCTCCTCGTGAGCTGCGTGCGCGGCACGTTACCACCAAGTAGCCCACACCGGGAGAGTCGCGCGGGTGATCACCGCCGGCCCGCCGGGCGGCCCGGAGCGCCGGTGACCGGACCTCGGCCCGCACCCGCCCGTTGTCGGTGTCGACGGCCGCCCCGCCGCCCACCCGGGACGGCTGACCGCTCCGGTCAGCGCCCGGCCGGATTCTCATAGAGGGTGAGGTCCACACCGGCGTACACCTCGCGCAACCCGACCAGCGCCGCCGGGTCGACCCGCTGGCCGTCGACCGTCCGCTGCACCACCACCCAGCGCACCCCGGTCACCGCGACCGGGCCACCGGCGGCCAGCACCCGGCCCACCTCGGCGGCACGCGGGTTCTCCCCCCGCACCCCGGTCGCGCCCACCCAGAGGGTGTCGTCCACCAGCACGTCGGCGTCGACGTAGCGGGGCAACGGGTCCAGCACCGTCCGGCCGTCGTTCCACGGGTACGCCCGGTAGGCCCCGAACGGCAGTGACAGCACCTCCCCGGACCGGCCGTCGAGCCGGCGGGCCACCGCGTCCCAGTCCGCCGGGTACGTCACCGGGCGCAGCCGGCCCGCCGCACCGAACGCCAGATCGGGCAGCACCACCACGGGCAGCAGCAGGACGGCGACGAGCAACGCCCGCGCGCCACCGGTCGCCCCCCGGGCGGCGACCCGGTCGGCCAGTCGTTCCGCGCCGAGCGCCCCGGCCACCACCAGCAGCAGCGCGTACGGGATGAGGAACTTCTGCCCGTCGCGCAGCACCCCGGCCCCCGGCACCGACGCCACCGCCCACCCCAGCAGGGTGGAACCCCCCGGCAGCACCCCCAGCAGGGCGGTCAGGAATCCGGCGGCGGCCAACCCGGCGAGCCGGTCCGCCACCCCGACCGGCCAGCGTCCGCGCAACGTCCGGACGCCGTACCCCGCCAGCACCAGCAGCAGCACCGTCGCCACCGGCGTCAACGGCGACGAGCGGCTCAGCGGG
Source organism: Micromonospora sp. NPDC048894 (assembly GCF_040649765.1). Classification (NCBI taxonomy): domain Bacteria; kingdom Bacillati; phylum Actinomycetota; class Actinomycetes; order Micromonosporales; family Micromonosporaceae; genus Micromonospora; species Micromonospora sp. NPDC048894. The sequence goes on from NZ_JBEZFY010000009.1 coordinate 267,797, forward strand.
GTGGTCTGCCCGTTCCAGATCCCCCCGGTGCCGGCCAGCGCGCCGAACACCCCGCTCCAGTTCTCGGCCCGCGCCGCGAAGGCGGCCACCCCGGCCGGGTCGGTCCGGGCGTCCGCCGCGCTCAACCCGGCGACCACCAGCCACGGCAGGTTCAGCACCAGCAGCGCGCCGACGGCCACCGTGGTCGTCCGGGCGGCACCCCGTCGGGCGACCAGCACGGCGACCGTGACCAGGGCGATCAGGCCACCCGTCGGGGTCACCACGGCGGGCAGCGCGACCAGCAGCAGCCGGCGCAGCCCCCCTGGCCGGTGCACCCGGATCGCGGCGTCGACCAGCCACGGCAGCGCCCCGTACGCCAGCAGCAGCCCCCAGTGCCCGATCAGCAGCCGCTCCGCCAGGTACGGCGTCCAGGCGTATCCGACGGCGGCGACCACCCGCACGACCGGCTGCCCGGTGGACACCAGCCGGCCGGCCCCGATCGCGGCGAGCAGCAGCACCCCGGCCAGCACCACCCGTTGCAGCAGCCATCCCGGCACCGCCTGGCTGGCCAGCGAGACCAGGGCGTCCAGCGGCACCGCCCGGGGCAGCGAGTCGACCGGGGCGACCAGCTCGGCCCGCCACGGCTGGTGGGGCACGAAGACCATGTCATAGCTGAGCACATAGCCGGGCGCGGCCAGCGGAGCCAGCACCAGCGCGGTGACGGCCAGCCCGGTGGCGACGAGGATCGACCTCTCCCGCAGGGGTTGACCTCCTCACTAGGCTGACCCGGCGATCGGCGCCGGCGTGGCGACACTGTACTTGCGCTGCTGGTGACCGGCGGAGCCGGCGACCCGGGACGGTCACGGGCGGGCAGCGGACGACCGGCGCGGCCGGCGACACGGAGCGGTGATGGGCACAACATCGGACGACGGGCACGGCCGGCGACCCGGGGCCGTCGGAGGACCCGAGGCCCCCGACGGGCACAGCCGGCGACCCGGCGACGTCACGGGCCGGGGTCCGGGCGACGGGCCAGGTCAGGGATCAGGCGACGGGCCAGGTCAGGGGTCGGTCGACGGGCCAGGTGCGGGGTCGGGCGACGGGCGCGGTCGGACGGTCGGGATCGGCGTCGCCGGGGTGGCCGTCACCCTGGCCGGGGTCTTCGTCAACGGGCTCGCCTACGTGGTGCCGGTCCTCGCTGCCCGGCACCTCGCCCCGGCGGAGCTGAGCGCGCTGGCCACCCTGCTGGCGCTCGGCGCGATCGGCGGCGTGGCCAGCACCGGCCTCCAGATCGCGGTGGCCGTGCACCGGGCCCGGCACGGCCGGGCCGCCACCGCCCGCCCCACCCTGCTGACCGTGGCGGTGACCGCCGCGCTGCTGGCCGTGCTGCTGCCGGTGGCCGCCGTCGGGCTGCGGCTGACCGGCCCGGCGGTGCTGCTGCTCGGGGTGCTGACCGTGGCGGTGGTGGCCGCCGGCCGGTGGCTGGGCGAACTCCAGGGCGACCAGCGTTTCCTGCGGCTGGCCGGCGGGATGGCGCTACTCGCCGCCGGCCGCTACGGCGGGATGATCGCCGGACTGGCGCTGGGCGGCGGGTTGACCGGGGCGCTGCTGGCCGGGGCGGTCACCTCCGTACTGGTCCTGGCGCTGCTGGTCCGGCTCAACCGGGGGGCCGGTCTCGACCCGGTGGCCCCGACCCTGACCACCCGCACGGTGCTCACCGCCAGCGGGGCGACCCTGGCGATGCTCGTCGTGTCGTACGCCGACCTGCTGCTGGCCCGCCGGTTCCTGCCCCCCGACGCCTCCGGCACGTACGCGGTCGGCACGGTGCTGACCAAGGGCGCGTTGTGGGCCCCCCAGGTGGTGACGGTCATCGCCCTGCCCCGGCTGGCCCGCGGCGACCGGGGGACGCTGCGCACGGCGCTGCTCCTGGTCGGTGCGGCCGGGGCGGCGCTGGTGCTCGCCTCGGCGCTGGCCGGCGGGCTGGCGTTCGGGCTGGCCGGTGGCCCGGAGTACGCCCGGTACGGCGGCCTCGCACCGCTCTTCGCCGCCACCGGGGCCCTGTACGCGTTGGTCTTCGTGCTGATCAACGCCCGGGTCGCGGCGTCGGCCCGGTGGCCCTCGGCACCACTGTGGATCTCCACGGTCGGCTTCGTGGCCGCGACCGCCACGGTCGTGCCGCACACCGTCGCCGGTATCGCCGGGGCGGCCCTGGTCACGGCGACGGTCACCGCCGTCGGCACCGCAGTGTCGACAATCCACCGCAGAACGGATGCGTCGGTCGCCTCCACCCTTCCGACGGCTACCGTCGCCGTCCCGGGTCGTGACACCCTGCCGGTAGGTGACCGGTAGACGGGGGTTTCTGGTGGCGGTGGTCGACCCGGTCCGGCAGCTGGCCGGCGTCCGCCGTGGGCTGACCGGCACCCGCCGGCCGGTGCGCTGGCTGCTCGTCGTCGGGCTGCTCGTCCTGCTCGCCACCGTGCCCGGGGCGGCACCGCACCGGGCCCTGCCGGACAGTGGGCCGGTTGCCGCCCGGCTGACCGCCGCCTTCGACGACTACGGCGACACCTCCGGCCGGTGGAACGGTGCCGACCGGACGGCCTCGGTACGACTGCCCGACGGCCGGCTGCTCTGGCTCTTCTCCGACACGTTCCTCGGCCCGGTGCACCCCGACGGTTCCCGGCCCCGCACCGCACCCTTCATCCACAACTCGGCCATCGTGCAGCGGGGCGACCGGCTCGCCGAGACGGTGCACGGCGGCACCACCGAGGACCCGCGCGACCTGGTGCCCCCGACGGCACCCGGCGAGTTCTCCTGGATCGGCGACGCCACCGTCTCCGGCGACACCCTCCAGGTGCTGGTCCACCGCTACCGGCGCACCGGCCTCAGCCCGCTCGACCACACCCTGGTCGGCACCGCACTGGCCAGCTTCGCACTGCCCACGCTCACCCCCACCGGGGTCCGCCCGTTGCCACTGGGCGCCCGGGTCTCCTGGGGTTCGGAGCTGCTCCGCGACGGCGGGCACACCTACGTGTACGGCACCGAGGCGGCCGGCGGGGCGAAGTTCGCCCACCTGGCCCGGGTGACCGGGGACGACCTGACCGGCCGGTGGGAGTTCTGGACCGGTGACGGCTGGTCCACCGACGACCGCGCCTCGACCCGGCTGCTCAGCGGCGTCGGTACCGCCTACGGCGTACAGCGGATCGGCGGTCGGTACGTGCTGGTCACCCAGGAGAACAACCTGGTGTTCAGCGGCGATCTGGTGGCCTACTCGGCCGACGCGCCGACCGGCCCGTTCACCGGCCCGGACTACCTGCACCAAGCCCCGGAGACCGCCGCCGGTCACCTGGTCTACGACGTCGACCTGCACCCGGAGCTGGCCCGCCCCGGTCGGCTGCTCCTGTCCTACAACGTCAACGACGTCGACGACTCGGTCACCTACGCCGACGCGGGCCTCTACCGGCCGCGTTTCGTCGAGCTGGTGTGGCCCCGCGACCGACCGGAGCACGCCGACCTCCCCCCGGCGCCGTCGACGCTCACCGCCCGACCGGGCGGCGCCGGCACCGCCGAACTGGACTGGCCGCCGGTACGCGCCGACGACGAGCTGCGCTACCAGGTGCACCGGCGGGACGTCACCGCCGGCCAGACCCACTTCGTCCGGATCGGCGAGCCGACCACCACTCCCCGGTTCTCGGCCGACTTCCTGACCAACGGGCACGACTACGAGTTCCGGGTGAGCACGCTGGGCCGGAGCGGCGAGAGCGCACCCTCACCGGTCGGCCGGGTGACCGCCACGGTGCCGCCACCGCCACCACCGCAGGGCCTGCGGGCGGTGCCCGGCCGGGCCGGTGACGTCGCACTGGGCTGGGAGCCGGTGCCGTTCGTCCAGCTCTTCCGAGTGACGCAGCACGACCTGGGCACCGGGGAGGAGACCACGGTCGGCACCTTCACCGGCACCACCGCCACCGTCGGGTTCCTCCGGCACGCGCACACGTACGCGTTCACCGTGGTCGCGGTCGGTGGTGGCGGGGACAGCCCACCGTCCGAGCCGGTCCGGGCGACCGCCCTGGTCACCCCGCCCGCCCCACCGCCGGGGCTGGTCGCCGTCGGGCAGCCGGACGGCACCGTGCGGTTGTCCTGGCGGACGCTCGGCCCGGGTGTCTCCTACCGGGTGTGCCGCCGCGACCTGACCGCCGGCACCCCGCAGGACGGCCCACCGGCGGTGGAGGTCAGCGCCGGGCACGTCGCCCGGCACCTGACCCACGGCCACGAGTACGAGTTCACAGTCGACGCGGTCAACGACGGCGGAGCGGGGGCCCGGTCCGCGCCGGTGCGGGCCCGCGCCCGGTTCACCGCCCCCACCGTCGCCCCGACGGACCTGCGCGCCGAGGCCGGGGTCGGCAGCGTGGAGCTGACCTGGCGCGCTTCGGTAGCCGACGGGTGGCACCGGGTGTACCGGCGGGACGTCAGCGCCGGGGAACGCGACTTCACCGCCGAGGAGATCCCCACCCGGGGCACCCGGGCCGTCGTGCCGGGGCTGCGCAACGGGCACGAGTACGAGTTCACGGTGGCCGCGACCAACCAGGCGGGTGCGGGCCCCCGCAGCGCACCGGTCCGGGTCACCCCGCAGTTGCCCACCCCGACCGGGCTCGACGTGACGGCCACCGGCAGCGGCGAGGTCCGGTTGACCTGGCGGTCGGCCGGGCCGGGGTTCGCCTACCGGGTGCACTGGCGCGACGCCACCACCGGGGAGCGGTGGCGGGTCGGCCCGTACCCCGTGTGGGAGACCCGGCACCAGGCGGTGCTGTTGGCCCGGGGGCACGACTACCGGTTCCGGGTCGCCGTGACCGACGGGCGGGACGACGGGCCGCCGTCCCCGGAGGTCGGCGTCCGGGTCCGCTGATCGGCGGGCGTCGACCCTCGCCGACCCCGCCTCCGCTTCCGCCGTTCCGACCCTGCCCGCGACCGTCCCGGCCCCGCTTCCGCTTCCGCCGCGAACGTCCCGACCCCGCCACGGCCCCCGGCGTGCAGACGCCACGGGGTCGCGGTGGCCGGCGGCGGCCGGCTGATCGGGGGGTGCGCAACTGTGCCGCCAGCCACTCCGGGTCACCGCGCGACGCCCCCGCCCGGCCGATTCGTCCGCCCCCGCAGGGCGGCCCCGGTCGGCGCATCCGGACACCGTGCCACGATCGGTCATACACCGTGTGACCGGCTACGACACGCGGTGGTGAGGATGGCCGGACGCACGCTGTCGGCTGGCCGTCCGGTTGGCTACCGTAGGTGTCCCTGGGGGCCGCAACCCCCCACGTGGTACGTCCGATCGAGGTGGCTGTGACCCTGTACGGCGACAATCAGGTCTCCGACGACCGCCCCACGGTGCAGGTCACCGCGGTGAGCTGGCCGGGCGAGGACGAGCCTCCGACGGCTGGCGGGGCCGCAGGCTCGGGCACCGGAGGTCGGCCGTGGTGGCGACGCGGGCGGGTGCTGCTCGCCGGTGGCGTGACCACCGCGGTGCTGGCCGGGGTGGTCGGCGTGGGCGCCTGGGCGTACGCCGGGGACGTCCCGCGCGGCACGAGCGTGCTCGGCACCGAGCTGGGTGGCCGCAGCCGCGCCGACGCGGCCAAGGAGCTGCGGGCAGAGCTGGAGAAGCGCGCCGGCAGGCTCAACGCGCCGTTGACCGTGGTGGTGGGGGAGAACCGGGCGGAGGTCAATCCCGCCGACGTCGGCCTGACGGTGGACGTGGACGCCACCGTCGCCGCCGCCACCGACACCCAGGCGCACCCGGTGGACCGGCTGTTCGGCTCCCGTACGGTCGAGCCGGTGGTGACGGTGGACGCCGCCAAGCTGGACGCGGCGTTGCGCCAGATCCTCGGTAAGCAGGGCCGGGACATGACGATGCCGGCGATCATCTTCACCGGCACCACCCCGAAGCCGGTCTACCCCAAGCCGAGCCTGACCCTCGATGCGGAGCAGTCCGCCCGGGTGGTCCGCACGGGTTGGCTGGCCGGGCAACCGGTGACGGTGCCGGTGGTGGAGAAGAACCCGGTGACGACCCGGGAGGAGGTGGACCGGCTAGTCGCCGAGCTGGCGAAGCCGGCCGTCGCCGCTCCGGTCACCATCACCTCCGACAAGGGGTCGGTGAGCGTCCCACCGGCGGCGATCGCCCGCGCGCTGCGCTTCTCGGCCGACGACGAGGGGAAGCTGACGCCGAAGGTCGACGTGAAGCGGCTCCGGTCGGCGCTGGGCAGCAAGCTGGCCGCGATCGAGTCGACGCCCAAGGATGCCGGTCTGACCATCTCGGCCGGCAAGCCGAAGGTGGTCCCGGGGCGGGCCGGGAAGCAGCTCGACTCGGCGGCGCTGAGCCGGGACCTGCTCGCGGTGCTACCGAAGGCGGACGGCCGGACGGTCACCGGGCAGCTGAAGGAGGCCGAGCCCGAGCTGACCGAGGCGAAGCTGGCCGAGCTGGGCATCAAGGAGCGGGTCTCCACCTTCTCCACGAAGTTCCCCGGCGGGTTGTCCTCACCGCGCAGCCAGAACATCATCCAGGCGGCGAAGGACGTCGACGGCACGATCGTGCAGCCGGGTGAGACCTTCTCGCTGAACGCGCACACCGGCGAGCGCGGCTACGCCCAGGGCTACAAGGACGCCCCGGTGATCCTCGGCGGCAAGCTGGTCCCCGGGGTCGGCGGCGGTGTCTCCCAGTTCACCACCACCCTGTTCAACGCCAGCTACTACGCCGGCCTCCAGGACGTCGAGCACAAGCCGCACTCGTTCTACTTCAGCCGCTACCCGGCGGTGATCGAGTCGACGATCTTCTGGCCCGACCTCGACTTCAAGTTCCGCAACAACACCCCGCACGGGGTGCTGATCGACACGGCCTGGACCTCGAACACGATCACGGTGTCGATGTGGAGCACCAAGATCTACGACAGCGTGAAGACCGAGTACGGCCCACGCCGCAACGTCACCAGTCCCAGGACCGTCTACCTGGAGCCCGGCCCGACGTGCATCGCTGCCGCCGGCAGCACCGGTTTCACCCAGGACGCGTTCCGGGTCATCAAGAAGGACGGCAAGGTCGTCAAGCGGGAGAAGTTCAGCTGGACCTACGACCCCGAGCCGAACTTCGTCTGCGGTCCCAAACCCTCCTGATCCCCCTCACCTCTCCCCACCCGCCCGCTCTGACCCGGGTGGGCTGGGCACGGATGAGCCCCGCCGGCGACACCGGCGGGGCTCTCGTGCTCTTTCGGGTCGGCCCCGGTCAGGGGCGGGCGTCGGCGAGTCCCTGGCGGACGCCCTCGGCGTCGCGGTCGGTCCCGTAGACGGGGGTGTCGGGCTGCTGCCGCCAGCTCTCGTCCAGCGTGCCGGCGTCCACCGGGTCGAAGCCGAGCGCGTCGACGAGCTGCATCACCACCTGCTTGGCGTCGTCGTCGTCACCCGCCACCGGCAGCGCGATCCGGTCACCGGCCCCGGCCGGCTTGCCGTGGTCCATCAGGTGCGCGGCCTGGATGTTGTTGAAGGTCTTCACCACCCGGGCGCCCTTGAGATGGTCGGCGGTCCACCGGCTGGAGCTGAGGCTGCGGTCGAGCAGCTCGGCGATGTCACCGTCGCGCTGCGGGTAGTAGTTGTTGGCGTCGACGACGATTTTGCCGTCGAACGGTTGGGGCGGCAGCCCCGGCACCGCGAGCAGCGGGATCGCCACCACGACGAGTTCGGCGTCCTGGACGGCCTGGTCCAGCGTGCCGGCGGTGGCCCCGGTCTCCTGGGCCAGCTCGGTGAGGCTCTGCGGGCCCCGCGAGTTCGCGACTGTCACGTCGTGCCCGAGGGCGCTCAGCCGCCGGGTGAGGGTGCCGCCGATGTGCCCCGAACCAATGATTCCGATCTTCATGACCACTCCTGCCTCCGCCGGTCCCGACGGTCAGTTCCGGTCGTACGGTCAGCAGGTACCCCGCCCGGTCCGCTGCGATTGCGGACACGACGTACTCCACGTCACGTTTCCCGCCATGCTGGGTGTGGGTCCCTCCGGAGCCGGGTCCCGCATCGACGGTACGAGGTGAAGCCCGCTGCTCGGGGCGATTCACCGAAGGCGGCACCAGCTCCGGACGCGGGTCCCCGTGGCTCTACGCGGGCCCCCGTGGCTCTGGACGCGGGCCCTCGTGCTGCCAGGCTGCACCGGTCCCGCGGCCGTGCCGGTGGACGGTGTGACCCGGTGGCGTGTTCGGGGCGTGAAAACAGTTGAGGCCGACCCCGAAGGGTCGGCCTCAACCAAAGATTGTCCGGCGGTGTCCTACTCTCCCACACCCTC